>NZ_PKUS01000014.1 GCF_002866825.1 Pseudohalioglobus lutimaris
CGGAACTGGGGGCAGATCGTCAGCCGGGCCAGCCGTTGCTTGCGCCGCGTCCGGTCTTTGAAGCCGCCGACGCCCGTGATAACGGTTCACTGACGCTGGAGGTATATGCGTCCTTGCGCAGCCCCTACACCGCGATTGCTTTCGATAACGCCATTGCGCTTGCTCGCGACAGCGGCGTGACCCTGTCACTGCGACCGGTGCTGCCCATGGTGATGCGCGGCGCGCCCATGACGCGCGAGAAAGGCATGTATATCTTCCTGGATACTGCCCGCGAAGCCAGGGCCGCGGGTGTACGTTTTGGCAAGTTCTATGACCCCATCGGCGAACCGGTAAGACGCTGCTATTCCTTGTACCCGTGGGCGGTGGAGCAGGGGCGCGGTGTGGAGTTGATGTCCAGTTTCCTGCGCCATGCCTTTGCCGAGGGCGTCAATACCAACAGCGATGCGGGCCTGCGCAAAGTGGTAGAGGCCGCGGGCCTGAACTGGGCCGAAGCACAGCAGCACCTGGGGAAGCCCGGCTGGGAACCGCTGCTGGAGGAGAACCGGCTCGCCATGTACACCGCCGGTCTGTGGGGCGTGCCCAGTTTTCGCCTGCTGGATGAAAACGGCGCTGAAGTCCTCAGCCTCTGGGGGCAGGACCGCCTCTGGCGCGTGGCGCGTGAAATACAGCGCTTGCGCCCGGCCAGTTAAGCGCCGGGAGACCGTTTCCTGCGCTAGAGCCCGCTGCTGGTCTTGATGATTTCCCCGGTGTTTGCCGGCAGCGAGAAGGACACGCCGTCCTCGCCGATGGTGTAATCAGCAAAAATTTCTTCCGCGCCGTTGAGGAACAGGGCCTTCTGCCCCGGTATCACCAGCGGCGGCACAATATGGTAGTAGAGCAGGTGTCCCACCGCAGCGTCGCGGGCCGTTTCGGCGGCATCCACCGGGCTGGCGTGATAGTCCGGTATGTCTTCGGTGATCTTCGCCATGATGTCGTTGCCGGAGGCGACAGCAGCATCGTGCATCATCGCCACCAGGTTGGGTGCCAGTGCCTCATGGACCAGCAGGTCCACGCCGCGGGCGAACTTCTCGATGTTTGCCAGCTTGACGGTGTCGCCGGTGATCAGCAATGACCGGTCTTTGTAGTGGAAGCGATAACCCACTGCCGGTTCCACCGGCGAGTGATCAACGGTCAGGGCCTCCACCGTCAGCCCCTGGTCGGCATAGACTGTAGTCAGCGCACCCATGACGGGTAGCGCAAAGGGCCGTGCCACCATGCCCGCTGCACTGAGCGGCGCCACGCTGTCGCCGTGGTGTTTCTGGCGATAGGTCGCGTCCTGCGCGTACGCCATGTTCAATCCCTCCACTACCTGCTCAACGCGTTCCGGGCCATACACAGGCAGCGGTTCGCGGTGGTCGCCGCTGGCCCAACGCAGGGTTGCCATTTCGCCAAGGCCGTCGATATGGTCGGAATGGAAATGGGTGAGGAATACGCCCTGTATGCTGCCCGGCTGATAGCCCATGCGAGTCAGGTTGCGCACCCCGTCGGTGCCGGCATCGACAATGAACAGCTGTTTGCCCGCAACCACCGCCACACAGGGTCCGGATGCATTCGGCGCCGGCAGCGGACCGCCAGCCCCGCACAGTGCCAGGTGCAGCCCGTCTGCCAGTTCAGATGCACGGTTTTCGGCCATGCGCGAGGCCAGCCCTTTCTCCATCAACAGCGCCGCAATGCCGGCACGCTGGTTGTGGGCGAGAAGCGCCACGGCGATCACCAGGGCGAGTGCGAGCAGTGTTTTCTTCATCAGGTAAGCCTGTAAATCACTAACAGCGTTTGAACGTAAACTATACGTCAGCGGCGACGCCTTACATAGTCGCGCGCACTGTGACAGTATCGGGCCAGGCCTGAAGCGCCCGGTCGCGTAGGATTACAGCGGCTACTCGCACCCGGAAAAAAAGGAGTTAACAGTTGAAAGCCAAGCCCATTCACAACCGCGTTACCGCCATGACCGGCACCGACTACCCTATCATCCAGGCTCCCATGGGCTGGATTGCCCGCGCCAGACTGGCCGCCGCCGTGAGCAACGCCGGCGGTCTGGGGGTGATCGAGACCGCATCCGGTGAGTTCGACAACATTCGCGCGGAAGTTGCCAAGATGCGTGAGTTAACAGACAAGCCCTTTGGTATGAACGTGGCGTTGTCCTATGTGAAGGGCACCAACGTTATTGATTTTGTGATTGAGCAGGGCATCAAGTTTGTGACCACCTCCTCGGGCAGCCCCAGCGTCTGTACGCAGGTGTTTCAGCAAGCGGGGATCAAAGTCTTCCACGTGGTGCCGACCTTCGACATGGCGATGAAAGCAATCGACTGCGGTGTGGACGGCCTGGTGGTGGAAGGCGGGGAGGGTGGCGGTTTCAAGAACCCCAGCCCGGTATCCAGTATGGTGCTGTTGCCGTTGATCCGTTCAAAGGTGGATGTACCGATCATCGCTGCCGGCGGCATTTGCGATGGCCTGTCCATGGCCGGCGCCTTTGCCATGGGCGCAGAGGGTGTACAGATGGGAACACGCATGCTCAGCAGCAGCGACTCCCCGGTACACGACAACTGGAAGCAGGCGATAGTGGACGCGAAAGAAACCGATACGGTTTTTCTCAACCAGGCCTCGCGCCCGGCCCTGCGCGCGCTGCGCACCCGGCGCACGGAAGAATTACTGCCGCTGGGGGCGTTCAATGCCATGGAGCACTTTGCCGGCGTGCAGGATCTATACTTCGGGGGTGACATGGAAGCGGCGATACCCTTGTCCGGTCAGGCCGTCGGGCGCATCGACAGCGTGAAGAGTGCGGAGGATATCGTGCAGGAAACCATGCACGTGTTTTACGACGCGATGAATGAACTGTCTGCGTCCTACGCGGGCTAGCGAGGGAGGCCATGCCCGATACCCTGTCCATTGAGCCGATCACCCTTTACGGCTGCGACATTTCCTACTTTACCGGCAAGCTGGAGAACTACTTCCGCGTGCGCGGCATTCCTTATGAACTGCGCGCTATGCAGCTGCCCGCCGATGCAAAAAAGTTGAAGCAAGAAGTCGGCCTGTTCCAGATGCCCGCGCTGCAGCTGGGGGACGGACGCTGGATGACGGACAGCACCAAAATCATTCAGTGGTTCGAAACCCAGTACCCGCAACATGGCGTGATTCCCCATGACCCGGTGCAGGCTTTCGTTTGCCTGTTGATTGAAGACTGGGCCGACGAGTGGTGGTGGCGCCCGGCCATGCACTATCGCTGGTATTACCCTGAAGGTGCGCATCTGCAGTCGCGCCACCTCGCCGACGAGCTGATGGGCGACATGCGCCTGCCCGGTTATCTCAAGCGCAACATGATCCGCCGCCGGCAGCGCGGCGGCTACACGACAGGCGACGGCATGACCGCCGCCAACGTGGCGGGTGTTGAAGCCATGTTCCTGCGCCTGCTGGCACAGCTGCAGGCAATCTTCAGCGCTCGCCCATTTCTATTGGGCGAGCGACCATCGTTGGCGGATATCGGCCTTTCCGGCCCCTTCTTTCGTCACTTCGCCCTGGACCCGGTGCCGCTGGAGATTATCCGCAAGCAAGCCCCCGCCGTATTGGAGTGGGTCGCGCGCTTGTGGAACACCCGGCTGGCTGACTGTAACGCAGACTGGGTGCAGGGCATTCCCGACGACCTGGGACCGCTGCTGGACGATATCGGCAGCACCTACCTGCCGTACCTGTGCGCCAATGTGGATGCCGTGTCTGCAGGACAAAAACGTTTTGATGTGGAAGCGGGCGGCGTGCTGTACCAGGGCGCCCGCTACTCACGCTATCGCGTGTGGTGCCTGCAGGCGTTGCGCGCCCATTACCAGGCACTGCCAGAGCAGTACCAGGCAGCGACCCGGGCCCTGTTGCAAAAGCATGGCTGCTGGGAGCCGCTCTGGCAGCGGCAACAATTACCGCTGCTGCCCGGGCAGGAAGAGGGGCTGCCGTTCAGGGCGGATTGCAAGATGGTAGCGGCGAATGAGTGAGCGGCGCCCGCTGGAGAACGGTGTACGAGACCGACGAAAAGGGAAAAGTAGTGAAGGCACAGCATGAACAGTGAACAGCGCGAGCAATCAACGCAAAGAAACGCTCTGGGTTCGCGGGGGTGGCGCATCGGTTCGCCGTTTGGCATTGATATCTGCCTGGACCCCAGCTTACTGATCATCTTTGTGCTCATCGTCTATATGCTGGGCACCATGGTCTTCCCGGGCTGGCATCCGAACTGGGATAACAGTACGCGCTGGCTGGTGGCCATTTCCGCGGCGGTGCTGTTTTTTGCCTCGCTGCTGGCCCATGAACTGGCACATGCGTTGATGTCCCGCCGGTTCGGCATCGGGGTCAGGCGTATCACCCTGTTCCTGTTCGGTGGCGTGGCGGAAATGGAGGATGAACCGCATGAGCCCCGCGCGGAATTCCTGATAGCCATTGTCGGCCCGGCGATGAGCCTCTTTCTGGGCCTGGTGTTCTCCTCCATCGGCCTGTACATGGCCGGGCCGGGCTTTGCCGACCTGCTGGCCGAGGACAGCGATGCTGCCCTGGCAAGCCTGTCGCCGCTGGCGAGCCTGCTGTTGTGGTTGGGGCCGGTCAACACCATCCTGGGTATTTTCAACCTGGTCCCCGGGTTTCCGCTGGACGGTGGGCGGGTGCTGCGCGCCGCGATCTGGTGGTTTACCGGCGACCTGCACCGGGCGACTCGCCTGGCCTCTGACGCCGGTCGCCTGTTCGGCTGGTTGATGATCTTCCTGGGGGTGATGCAGGTCATATCGGGCATGCTGTTCCAGGGACTGTGGCTGGTGATGATTGGCTGGTTCCTGTCCAATGCCGCATCCACCAGTTACCGTATGCTGATACTGCGTGACCTGCTCGAGGGCGTCACTGCACGGGACATGATGCGCACCCACTTTGAACGCGTGCCGGCACAGATGCGGGTGGCGGACTTTGTGGAAAACCACCTCATGCAGAGTTCGCAATTGCTCTGGCCGGTGCTGGAGGATGAGCAGCTGATTGGCCTGGTCACCCTGGAGGAAGTGCGCCACATCCCCGCCGGTGACCGCGAGGTGACAACCCTGGGCGCGGTGATGCGTAAAGACCTGGCGGCACTGACCCTGGCACCCGGGACAGAGGCCAGGCTGGTGTTGGAGCGCCTGGGCGTCAGTGGCCTGCCACTGGCCGTGGTGGAAGGGGGGCGAGTACTGGGCCTGCTGTCGGCGGCAGACACCGCCAAGTGGATGGCACTGCACCAGCAATGATGAGGAGCACGGGTTGAGACACTATGGATAGCCACAGCATCGAGCAACTTTGCCGCCCGGGTGCTTTCGACCATCCCACCGGTGAGTTCACCCTGCGCGAGACCCATATCTCCTGGGTCATCCTCTGCGGGGACTACGCGTACAAGTTGAAAAAGCCGGTGGACTTCGGCTTTCTGGATTTCTCCAGCCTTGAGCTGCGCAAGCATTACTGTGAAGAAGAGCAGCGCCTTAACCGGCGTTTCTCACCCGAAATCTACCTGGCGGTGATCGCGGTTACACAGAGTCCGCAAGGGCCGCTGATGGGCGGTGAGGGCGAGATCATCGATTACGCGGTGAAAATGCGCCGCTTCGACGAGTCGCAATTGCTTGATAACATCGCCGCCCGCGACGGCCTGGACGAGCCGCTGGTGCGCTCCATTGCGCGGGAGCTGGCGAGGCTGCATGCGCAACTGCCCAGTTGTTCTCCGGACCCTTCCGGTGCAGACGCCGGTTCGCCCGCAGCACTGCACGCTGCCCTGCAGCAGAACTTCTCGCAGATGCGCCAGTACCCCTTGCAGGACGCCGAGCAGCAGCAACTGGATGCGGTTGAGCGCTGGGCCCTGGCGCGCTACGACGCGTTGCTGACGACGATGCAGCAGCGCGTGCGCGACGGCTGGGTGATAGACGGCCACGGGGACGACCACCTCGGCAACATGGCCATTATCGACGGCGCCGTGCGCCTGTTTGACTGCATCGAATTCAACGCGAATTTTCGCATTCTCGACAGTATGGCCGAGGTCGCGTTGCTGGACATGGATATCAACGCGCGCGGACACCCAGCCGAATCAAACCGCCTGCTCAGCGACTACCTGGAATACCGTGGTGACTATGCCGGCCTGATGTTGCTCGACCTGTACCGGGTTTACTTTGCGCTGGTGCGAGCCAAGGTGAACCTGCTGCGCCACCCTGCAGACCACCCCGGACTGGTAGATACCGATGCCTACGGTGAGTTGCGCAGGTACCTGGCACTGGCGCATCAGTATGGCCAGCCGCGCCGGCGCTTCCTGGCCATTACCCATGGCCTGTCCGGCAGCGGCAAGTCCACGGTCGCCGGCAAGCTGGTGGAGGCTTCGGGTGCGGTAAGAATCCGCTCCGACGTGGAGCGCAAGCGCCTGTTTGGCCTGGCACCCGAACAGCGCAGCCAGCCGGGTGATGAGGCGACGCTTTACTCCAAAGATATGTCGCGCAGGACCTTCCAGCGCCTGGTCGAACTGGCCGAGATCATACTCGACGCCGGCTTCCCGGTTATCGTGGACGGCACTTTTTTGCACCGTCGCGTGCGCGACGACTTTCTACACCTCGCGCAGCGCCTGGGCGTTACCTTTGCCATCATCGACTGTGTAGCCGACCCCGACACCATCCGTGAGCGCCTGTTACTGAGGGAGTCCACCGGGGGTGATGCCTCTGAGGCCGACATCGATGTGGTGGCGGGGCAGATGGCGCATCAGCAGCCGCTGACCGATGCAGAGCGCGAACTGGCGGTGACCTTGGATTCCGGGTTGGGCGCCGGCGCGCTGTGGGACGCGTTACGTTCGCGACTGGATGAGTAGGCCGTCAGCCGGCCTGTGCCCCTGCTCTGCCCCGGCGGCGCTTGCGCGGCCAGATTCGATAATTGCAGCGCGAGGCTTTGTGGTGCTGTAGACGTTGCTGACTGCGCAGCAGGGTGTCGCATTTCAGGCAATACGCCCGGAATTTTCGCTTGTCGTTCATGGGGTTATCTCCGATTAAAAGTCGTAGGAATCCCTGCAACGCTGCGTAGCGCTGTTAGGGCTTAATCGGAGATTGGATGCGGGGGAATATACAGCAGTCGCGCTTTTTGCTCAATGCATAGCGGGTATGAAATTAGCGGTCACCTGTTTGTGGGTATTTTAACCGGCGAATTCTGCGCACCAGCAAACAGCTAAACCGCAGCTTTGATTCTAGCTTAAATCTTTACGCCGTCGATGCTGCCCTTGAGCAGCACAGTAGTACTGCCGCCGCCGCTCTCTTTTATCAGCATCCCGGACTTCACGTCATACCATTCGGTGCTGACAATTTTGCTTGATACCAGGAATTGTCTCACGGTGGTGACGACCTTGAATTTGCACGTTGTGCGCCTGCCTACAGGAACCTTGATGGTTTGCCTGCCAAGATATTTGCGGGTGACCGTTTGTTTCATTGAACTGGTGCCGCCTCCCAGAGAGCCGCGCGCCTTCGTGGTAATGGTAAACTTTTGGGTATGGCGCTGCCCCGGGCTGACATCGTAGCGGAACAGCTGCGGAGGATTGAAGGTTATCTCTGCTGTTCCCTGATCTATCCCGTTCTGGAAGGACTGGCCGACTCCGCCCAGGCTTCTAACGCGCTTCTTGGACTTCTGCACGAGAATGTAGCTGTCTGAATGCACCACGGTGGTTACCCCGCCCTGGGTCACTTTGATTTCTGCCCGGGCGAGCAGGGCATTCTTCCCCTTGAATTTCTCGCGGCCGACCAGCGTCTGGGTGGAGTTCGAGATGGTCTTGCCGCCGCCGAATTTGTCGACGGTGCGATAGCGTTGCTCTACAACAACCCCCTGCTGCACCAGCCTTGCATTAAAGCAGGCAGCAGCCGTCGCGGCTTTCAGGTCACCCGCATAAGTAACGGACAGTGAAAGCAGGGCGACTGCCAGGTAATGGGTTTTCATAAATAACTCCCTGCCGTGATTTCCTCAAGGCTCAACAATTCACCCAGCGCACGGCTTTGGAACATGCTGTGAGTACTCAGTATAGGCAAGGCGATTGAATCGCGATGAAACTTAACGGCATAAGGAAGTAGGGGAATGACGCAGTTTTGAATAAGGAAAAAGGTGCCAGAGACGGCTGACCGCCCCAGAACCGTTTCTCCAGGGTTGCGAATTCAGGTGACCTGACTAAAAAACGGCCAATCAGTATGCAAAATCTACAGTCATTGTTCGAGCATAGGTAAGAAGCGTGCAAAACTTGTATTCTGGTAGCCAACGATAAGTCAAACAATGGCGTTGTTAGCGTGACCCTGTTTTCACACCCCGAGTATGAGTCAGGGCCATGAACATGTCTCCTTCTCTTAATTCACATGCAGTCAGCATTAGAACTAATAGGTTGGACTCATAAAAAAATTAGCTCGCTTTCAACAGTAAGATGGGGCGCTCCCTTTCTTCACGTATAGCTAACATGTACTCGTAACCGTCTATTTTGTTTTCTATCAGCGTATCGAGGAGATAGGGTTTGCTGTGTGCGGCGTCCTGCGCGTCTCGCACTCCGCTAACGAGCGTGCGCATTTTCGGAAGTTCATTGCGCAGCAGATGATCATATGGTCTATCCCTTCGTTCCAATAGCTCAGCTGAACGGCGCGCCAGCTCAATGGGCGTTACGTTGTCAAACAGGGTGTTGTAGTCATGGGCCGCGTCCCTGGAAACCCTGCGGGCGGCGGGTAGTTCCCTGGCTAGTATCAGGCATTCTATCCTTCCGGCGTTGCACATGGCGTATGAGCGCGTGAGTGCACTGAACAAGTCATAGTCGAACTCTTCTTGTTGTAACAGAAAAGTGATTTCGTAATGAAAAAAGGAGCTTTCCTCAGCCAAGGCGCCGGCAATACGTTGCCATTCAGCGGCGCAGTGGGTCAGGGTGTGCGCCTGATCCGCCTGCTGAAACAGGCCGTATATTCGTGCATAGTGAGATCTTAGATCGCGCTCCTTTATCTCTTTAAATAGGTCTTCCACCCGTAGCTCGAATGTCGAAAGCTGGGATTCTATGGTTTTTAGTTTCTGGTTCATCAAAGCGAATCCGATTGCACTGACGCCTATTCCCGCCAGCGTTGCTCCGATGTTCGCAAACTGGAGGACTTGAAGTCCCTCCACCATTGATTTTATCTGTACGAGCTGAACGTTGCTCAGGACCGAAGATGGGGTGTAGAGCGCCTGCAACGGTGAAAACGGCGAGTTTGTGGCGCTGCTCAATAGTTGTTGGGCGAGGCCAGTCTCCTGCAAGTGGGCAACAATCCGTCCACTTCCAGTGTCCTTTAACAGCGCGCCGGCGCGGACTATGTCGCCATTACTTAGCGCCGCTGCATACTGTGCTGGTACTTCAAAAGGTATCCCGCCTATCACGTGTCTATTTCCTTCAGGATCGTGGTGGCTGCTTCGCTGATATGTGCCTGTAGGTTTTTTCTGATGGAGTTTGTCGCTGCCCTGTCTCCCAGTATCTGTTGGGTAATGAACTTTCGGGAGGTATCGCGATACCTCGAAACCGCTTTGGATTTTAGATTGGCGGCCTTATAGCCTCCAAATGAAACCAGCGCCCCAGCCGTAGCGACTCCCGCTAGCATAACGGGCCAGCTGACTGCGGTTGCTCCGATCATTCCGAGCAGGCCGCCGGCGGACACAGAAGACAAGCTTGCAAAGACGGGGATGGCTGCTAGCCCTGCGCCGGTGGCGCCAGCAGCCAAGGTCGCATCCAAGTATGGCTTGCTATTCTCATTATGGTCGAAGCTTGTCGCCAACTTCTGGAAACTAAGCGCGTGAGTGAAAATACTGGAAAGGTCTTTCCCGGCATCGTTTATGAGCTCTTGAACCTCTCGTTCTACCCACTCGAGATAAATAGGCTCGATGTGTTTCTTTCCAATATTTTTTCCATCAAGAATTAGTTCCCGAGCTGAAAGTTGCTCGAGTTGCGCATCAATGGAGTTGAAAAGTGTTGTTAGCTCTCTACCTAAATGTAGCTCCACTTTTTCAATATGCTTATCTCGCCAATCCAGTATTGCCCTGCGCAGGTCAAGGTTTGCGAACCTGGTGTGACAGGCCTCAGTCGACTCTTCAGTAAGCTTCAGCTCCGGCAGGTGTTGATTGGCCTTCATTTTCTCTCGTCTTCTGAAGAACATTCCTAAATCTCAATTGCTGAAATTAGTACCAGATTAGCTTCAGAATACAGTTTCTTTGGCTCTTAATCATTAATGGGGGTACCCTCAAATACAAAAAAAAGGGCCACTCTCTCGAGTGACCCTTCTTATTTGGTGGAGGCGGCGGGTCTCGCGTCTATGCCGCCCCTTCGGGACGTCTTCGACAGACCTCGCTGCGCTCGGCCACCCGCGCCCGGTGGGCTGCCGGTTCAATTCCGTCCGGAGTACATACAAGAAAGGGTCACCGCTGGGTGACCCTTTTAGAATGTGGTGGAGGCGGCGGGAGTTGAATAGTTCCATTAAAATATTGTATTAATTAGGAAAAATATAATTTTAATTTCTTATATGCCCCCTTTTGTACCCCCGATTTTCGGTAGCGCTTCGGTTCAATTGTAGACAATTAATGAATTGCTCTTTTCTTCACTGGCCATTGGCTCAGGTGCAGAGCATAGCAATCTAAGATATTGCCTAACGCTCTATCATATGAAAGGCTGGTCAAAGGGCTGAAATTGAAGCCGAACCTCAGCGTTGGCTATATGGCCCTGCCTCAACTCCAGAAGAATAGGCTCAAGATGGAAAATGAAGAGTATCGGGCGCCTTGGTTAAATCTGGGCAATATTAAGCGAGCAGCGCTTGAGCAGCTTAGTCGTGAAAATGATATCCGACTCCCAAATCTAGATGGCGTATCCCCAGAAGAGGTATTTACTTTTCTGTCTGATCTCGACAGCACCCTGAAGTCAAAACTCGACATAGAGGGAGAAGAACATTTTGACTCTGTCGACAGACATATCACCACCGCGCTCGAAAGCATCACTGTAAACCAAATCGTGGGAGAAGGCCTTGGTCTCGACTACAGCCTTGAGCTCGTTAGTAGCGAAACCATTGTCACTGAAGAGCGTTTTCCCAACGTTCTATACTGCCTTATTGCTTTGCCGCGTAAGTTTTCGTCTGAGGGATTGAAGAGGGAAAATCACGACGGTAAGGGCTACCATATGCACTATGTAGTTAGAGTGCGTGATAAAAACGAGAGAACCAACGTACTACTTACCTTTAACCCTAAGGAAAAAATACCCTCGACGCCGCCAATAGTTCATACACTCTACTGGGAAAAGCATGGGGGTGGGCTCCCGAGGCATCCCGCAAAGTTTGGAGATAAGCGACGTCACGCCATTTTCGATACTTCAGTTAGCATGCTGACGAAAGTACCAAAAAGCGAATTCAAAACACCAAATAGGCACGCCAAGGTACTTCTGAGCAGCTAGTGGATATAGGGGACAGACCACAGTTTGTAGATATAGGGGACAGACCACAGTTCTCTGAAACCTGCTGTCTACTACTGGAACACTAGATATCGAAGTTGGGTGTAACAGTCTATCAGGGTGGTTTTTGGGGGCCCACGAGTGTACTGATCGCATACATACATCTAGAAATAGTAAGTTACCTGGGCGATTTGATCGATCACACGACGATAGAAGTGAAAGCCTGCTCATCAACGCTAAGCCCAGTTAGTACAATTCAACCCTGACGCCAGTCCCCAGATCAGTGAGTCTATGCTGCAGCAAACTGACCGAAACAGGGTCGAGCGCTTCAACGCCGAGATAGTCATTCCCCGGGCAGGCCCCATCAATGAAATCAAGACCTCCTACTGCGTTGGGGCCATTAAAATCTGATCCCAGATCAAGGCTTTCAAGGTAGTGATACGCTCGCGCAGTGGAGCTCTCCTGTCGTAGCCACCTGTCAAACACCGCCCACTCGTCCATTTTCAGATCAAGGTCGACAGGTCCGGATGCATCTGCACACAGCCACTGCTCCCGCCACCAGGTCTCCGGGTCCCCTTCGCCATACTTGAGGCAGAATTCTCGAATAGTCATATCAGGCGGTCCTGACTCCGGGTCGCCCAGGTGCAACTGGAACCTGGGTGGCTCAGCAAACTCGGCACAAGCGTACAGCGTCTCTTCAGGCTGTTTAGGCAAAATGAGTAGCGGCTCGCCATGATTCTCAAAGAAACTGTATGCCCGTTCATAGAACGAAGGCAGTATCAGGCCTGCCGTTGTGCCCAGTAGAAATTGTCGGCGTGTAATAGACATTTTTCTTCTCCAACGCGTTGGTAGATAAATCGCACCGGAGCATGACACTGAGTGGGGTCCCGCTTGTTTGCCGGGTCGGCCACATCCCCTGATGGGTTACCACCTTGCCCGGGAGGCAGGTTGGCGGAGCGTCAGCTCACTCTTGATGCATGGCTTAAGTATAGAGCTGCCGGGCTAGCGAGCAAGTATGGGGGTTTGTACATATCGCTTTTTTAGGCAGGTGCTCTGCATGTAGCTTCTTTGGCCAACAGCAACACAATCGACCAGATGTCATTGCGCACAGCGTCAAACGCACCCGACTTGATTGGTTTATCGCCGGGACCATAAGTCTCCTGCTCAGCCGTTTGTAAATAAAGCCGTCGATTGATTTCCAGCATGATTGCCGGGACCCGTTCATCGCCGAGGTGCTTGGGCGGAACGAGGCAGCCGGAGTAGGGACCATCGGTACGCACCGAGTAGCCGTGGTGTTCGAACAGACTCACACAACGCTCCAGCAACCAGGGGTGTGTGTTTTCCGCATTCAGCCCCAGGCAGATATCCGGCCTAGGCACGACGTCTTCGCCCTCATGCCCAAAAGGCTCATCTGGAAAACTATGGCAGTCCAGCAACAAACAATGCCCCCACTGGGCAAGTTGCTGCTCGATATTCAATTCCAGAGTGAGATGCCAGGGCCGGTAGTAGTTGTCCAGCAACAGCGACCGCTCCTGATCTGAAATCTGCCTCCGAATTTTTCCTCCTAGGGTATTGTGAGCGTAGATAACCCCCTGCCCGAAGGCAGCGTTCTCCTCAAGGCCATCATCAATGTAGCGCTCAAGGTCGACGACAACCCGGCTGATGGGCGTCTGGCAAATAGCGGTGCCGGGTATGCCGAAGAGTTCGTCGGTATACCAGTCGGTCACCCTGATGATCTCTCGCCAAAGTTCATCCGGCCGGGACAGGAATTGATCTCGCACAGAATTCGGAACCTCGGTGCCGGCGTGGGGTATGTGTGCCGCGATGGGCAGAATCGTTTCGGGGTACATGAGCTTTCTCCTTGAATGAAATGCAGCAAGAGAAAGCCGTAAAGGAAAACCTGATTGGTTGCCTGTAAGGCCACATCACTCCGAGGAGTCAACCACCTTGCCCAGGTAGGCAGGTTGGCGGGGCGCACGCCCTCTCTTGATGCTGGTGGGGATTATAGTCGTGGTGTCGAGCCGGTCAATCGATTTATTGTTATCCTGATGGCAGCCTGGATTGGAGTAGAACAATGGCACTGGATTACGCCAGCCTGAAGAAAAGACAGCGGGAAGAACGCGACGCTTACCCTGTAAACCTGAGTCTAAGGGTGCACCGGGCGCTTAGCTGGTTGGATCGGGCTGAACGCTGCGATGACGATGATGGCCGCTTTATTTTTCTGTGGATAGCGTTCAACGCCGCCTATGCCAATGAGATCGGTGACAGGGATCGTGACCCGGAACAGAAGGTTTTTGGCAGGTTCCTGAGGAAGCTGACTGAACTGGACAAGAGCGATGCCCTGTATGAGCTCATCTGGACAGAGTTTCCCAGTTCTATTCGCCTGTTACTGGACAACCAATTCGTCTTTCAGCCCTTTTGGGACTATCACAACCGCCTTATCGAGGAGCAGACCTGGAAGCGGGAATTTGAGCAGGCCAAAGTTGCTGCGAATAAGGCCCTGGCGGGCCACAGCACAACCACGGTGCTCGCCATCATCCTGTCGCGCATGTACACCCTGCGCAATCAGCTGGTTCACGGCGGCGCCACCTGGAACAGCAGCGTAAACCGCGACCAGTTGCGGGATTGCTCTGCCTTTCTCGGCAAACTGGTGCCCTTTATCATCCAGCTGATGATGGACAACCCCGATACCTTGTGGGGTGACGCCTGCTACCCAGTGGTGGATTAAGGCTAGTCCTCAATCCTGTCGACCCAGACAAACGAAACTGCGTTTAACGCTCGCTCGCCATTCCAGCGGTAGGCGGCCGATTTACCTCCCCGCTTGGCTACGCTGTAATCCAGGCAGGCCACGTTGTTCTCCAACGGTGTGGGCGTGCCGCTAAGCCAGTAGTGATATAGGGGACAGACCACAGTTTGTTGATTTGCAGTTAAAACTGACCCAGGGAGGGTGCGGACAAAATCTTGGACTACTTGGAGGTAGTCCATGTACTCGTAT
>NZ_PKUS01000015.1 GCF_002866825.1 Pseudohalioglobus lutimaris
AACGATGCATCGCCGATGGTAGTGTGGAGTTTCTCCATGTGAGAGTAGGTCATCGCCAGGCTTGAAAACCAAAACACCCTGATCGGATCCCGGTCAGGGTGTTTTACTTTGTGCGCTTTAGGCACTCACACCTGGGCTGGCCCGGCCAGTCTGTTTGGTATTCCAGCGTACCGGGTCGGCCGGGGTACGAGCAGGTCGTCATCTGGTTCTGAAAAGCCCCCCGCAACCTCCGCTGTGGGGTTTTGGTGTTGACAGCTTTCTCAATACCCTCCTGTATCTATTCAATGCATTCGAGTTGATGTAGCCTTGTGGCTCAATTCACAGTGTGAGGTAAGAGAGATGATTGGATATGTAACTATCGGCGTGAATGATATGGAAAAAGCCAAGGCTTTTTATTCCGAGCTTCTCGCTGACCTTGGGGCCTCAGTTATTCTCGATATGGATCGCATAGCTTTCCTCGGCACCGGCATGGACGCTCCTATGTTGGCTGTTTGCGTGCCCCACAATGAAGGTGATCCGCAGCCGGGCAATGGCAACATGATTGCAATCACTGCTCCCAGTAAAGAGAAGGTGGATGAGTTGTATCACAAGGCCATTTCTCTGGGCGGTAGCTGTGAGGGTGAGCCGGGCCAACGAATCCCGGATATGTTCTACGGGGCTTACTTTCGGGACCCGGACGGCAACAAAGTAGCCTTTTACGTCTTTGGCTAAGCTTGCATCACGTTAGTTTTGAAAAAGGGCCGGCAGGCCCTTTTTTGTGAATAGGCGACTGTGACCATGGCCTGTGAGTTACAGAGCAGGACCTGCCTCTGGCTGCTCCTGCTTGTTGTGTCTCCTATCTGGGCGGAAGTCCCCGAATCTCGCTACGAGCGCACTGTTGTCGCACTGCAGACGGCAGAGCCCACGGTGCGTAAGCGCTTCGCGCGAATTGCATTGTTTGAATTAGCGGGCATCTACCTCGCCGAGGCCGACCTGGCGCGAGCGGAAGCCGAAGCCTCGGCAAAGAGCCGCAGACTCATTGCCTGGTCGCAGGCGGTCAGCCGATATGCAGATGGCCTTTTCTTGTTGCTGGAAGAGATAGAACAGGGCGCTACGGTGAGCCTTCGACTTAACGATAAGGAGGTTCCTTCCATCGCCGTTGATAATCGCACGATTATGCTTGCTCATCCGCGACGCGATCAACAGGCAGCTTATGAGCAAGGGGTGCTGGCAGAGTTCTGCACTCATAGCATTTGCCGTGAGTTGATCGCGCAGGACGAGCAAAAGCCGATTCCTGTATCCCAGAACACGGTCGCTCCTGACTGGGTGTTCAGCAAGGCGGGGCTTCGCTGCGACTATCGTGGCCTGCAGATCAGTTTCCGTCCGGGAGGGCAAATGGCCGCGCAGAAGGCTCTGTGTACGCAGTTGATGGAGGAGGCGGAAATGCTCGCTACCGAAATCGCCTGGCAGCAGCGTCATAGCGTTGCCATCAACTGGGACGGCATGCTTATCAAGTCTACACCGGGCAAGACGGCACACCTGGTCACTATCAACGACGCCGGAGACTCCTTGTTGCTTTCCTTGCCGCTTATGCACAGCGCACCGGACCTACTGAGGCAAGTCACACCCTGGTTACAAAACCGATTCTTGCCAGACGGCCAAGTTACCCTGGAACTGGATGCAGCAGATCTGGGCTGGGAGTGATCAGGCTTTCTTTTTCCGCCGTGCCCGCGGCTTTTCCTTTAAAAAAGTAGCTTGCTCCAATTCATCATAGGACTCGACCAGGCACTGCTTGTAAAAGTCCGGGTCAGGCATCATCTCCCGGCATGAGAGGAAGTTGATAGAAATCAGTCCCATCCCGCTTATCACCGCGTGGAACAGGCCGCTCATGTCCACCAGCGGCCCCAGGCCCATGAGCATATGCACCCTTGCACCTGCCAGATAGAGGGGCGCCTGTGGTCCCGGCACATTGGAGATTACCGTATGGATCGGCATCGGCAGGGAGTCCCGGTCGGCGGCTAATGTTGCTGCGCGTATGGTGATGTTGGCAAACTGCGGCCACAGGCTGCGGGTGACATCCATCATTACTCCGGTGCCGACAACCTGTGATGTCTCCTTGGAATTCAAGGAGTTGTGATAGACCGCTTGTAGGCGCTGGACGGGATCTTCTATATCGGTCGCCATGTCGATGGTCATGACGCCGACCTGGTTTCCTTTAGACTCGCTATTGCGTTCCTGGCGTACATTAATGGGTGCAGCGCAGCTGAGACTGTGCTCCGGCAGCTCGCCCCTGGCGTCCAGATATTTGCGCATAGCTCCACTGACCACGGTAACGATCACATCGTTGATGGTCGTTCCGGGAACGCATTGGCGTATCTTCTTGATGCGCGGCAGCTCCATAACCAGAGTGTCGGTAACCCGGTGTGAACTGACGCGGGCATTGAAGCGGGTCTTCTGCCTGGAAACTTCGTGCTCCTCGCTACCGCGCTCCTCGCTGAGGCGATTTGCTTTGCGCACGTTTGGAATCAACTCGCTAACGGTAGTGATGAGGCGTACCGGGCGTTTAAGGTTGTTGATATAGGCATTGGTCCAGACTTCGCGCAGGGGAGGGGGGGCCTCCCCCTGCCAGTCATCGTCGGGGGTTGGCAGCGGCGTATCCGGTTCAGGGCTATGTATCGCCGAGATAATCTCTGCGCCGGAGACACCGTCTATTGCCGCGTGGTGAATTTTTAGCATAATCGCGAAGCTGTTTGCGGGTAGGCCCTCCACCTCGTTGAGGCCTTCAATGACGTATGCTTCCCAGAGAGGGCGGCGCATGTCCAGGCCGCGGGCATGCAACCTGGCCATGAGTATGCACAGCTGCCGCCAGTCACCCGGATGAGGCAGGGCAATGTGGCGTACGTGGAATTCCAGATCGAAGTCCGCGTCTTCAATCCAGTAAGGGGTATCAAAACCCAGCGTGCCGCCAGTCAGCTTGCGTCGAAAAATCTTTGATTTATGCAGATTACAGCGAAAGACCTCCAGGATGTCCTTGAAGCGGACATTACCCCCTGGAGCCATCGACTGATCATAGAATATAACTGGCGTGATGTGCATGGGAGTGCGATTGCTCTCCATTTGCACAAATGTGTTGTCTACCTCGGTCAGCTGTTCCATAACCGTTCTCCCTATTGTCGCCAGTCAGCTCGACTTTGCACCTATCGGGTCTGCTGTGCAAGTGGACGCTGGGCAATAGTGCGGCGTACAGGTAGCGCCAGCCCTTGCATCCTGGTTAACAGGGTGAATGCCCCGGGCATTCAGAGGCAAGTGTAAGAGACTATTTTTGCCTGGCGTTGGCAAACGCCGCCGCGAGCGCCGTGTTCGAGGGCTGCTTGTTTTCTCGCGGCGGCTGCCGGTTGCGATCGGGCCGGGGACCGCGTCCCTGGTTCTCACGCTTGCCGGCATGGTCTCCGGCCTTGTCATTGAGGCGCATGGACAGTCCTATTCGCTTGCGGGCCTCGTCGACCTCCATCACCTTCACGCGCACAATGTCTCCTGCCTTGACCACGTCCCGCGGATCCTTGATGAACTTCTCCGCCAGGGCAGAGATGTGCACCAGCCCGTCCTGGTGCACGCCGATATCCACAAATGCGCCGAAGTTGGTAACGTTGGTAACGGTTCCTTCCAGGACCATGTCCGGCTGCAGGTCGGATATTTTTTCTACACCTTCCTGGAATTCCGCCATCTTGAACTCGGGGCGGGGGTCGCGCCCCGGCTTGTCCAGTTCGGCGATAATGTCGCGCACTGTCGGCAGGCCAACCTCATCGCTGGTGTAGTCAGCAGCATTGAGACCGCGTAGAAACGCGCTGTCACCGATAACAGCGCTGATGTCCCGGGATTCACGTGCCGCGATCTGCTCGACTACACCATAGGATTCCGGATGTACTGCGGAAGCGTCGAGCGGGTTTCTGCCGCCATTGACGCGAAGGAAGCCCGCGGCCTGCTCAAAGGTTTTGTCACCGAAACGGCTGACTTTGAGTAGGCCTCTGCGGTCGGCGAAGCTGCCCTGCTCGTCGCGTAAGTGCACGATATTGTTGGCAATGCTCTGGTTCAACCCGGATACTCTGGCCAGCAGCGGCACCGAGGCAGTGTTCACATCGACCCCGACGGCGTTCACGCAATCTTCCACTACCGCGTCCAACTGCCTCGCCAGTTGTACCTGGCTGACATCGTGCTGGTACTGCCCCACACCAATGGACTTGGGTTCGATCTTCACCAGTTCCGCGAGTGGATCCTGAAGTCGGCGGGCGATGGAAATAGCGCCGCGAATGGTCACGTCCAGGTCGGGGAATTCCCGGGAAGCAAACTCTGACGCAGAGTAAATTGAAGCACCCGCTTCGTTCACCATGACCTTGCGACAGTTCAGCTCCGGGTTGGCCTTGAGCAGGTCGCCGACGAATTTGTCGGTTTCCCTGCTGGCGGTGCCATTACCGATGGCGATCAACTCGATATTGTATTGCCTGATCATTTTCAGCAGAGCCTCTTCCGCCGCCTGCAAACGCTTCTGTGGTGGATTGGGGAAGATCGCGCCGTGGTCCAGTACCTTTCCATTAGCGTCTATCACGGCCAGTTTCACGCCTGTGCGCAGGCCGGGATCAAGACCAACGGTAGCTTTCTGTCCAGCCGGCGCTGCCAACAAAAGATCCTTGAGATTGGTGGCAAACACTTCAATGGCCTCTTGCTCGGCGCGCTCTCGCAGTTGGCCAAGCAGGTCGGTCTGCAGGTGGGTCAGTAACTTGACCCGCCAGGTCCAGCGCACCGCTTCGCGCAGCCACTTGTCTGCGGCGCGCCCCTTGTCCTCGATGCGCCAGTGCTCTGCGACCATCGCTTCACAGGGGTGCGCATCAGTGGGCTTCTCATCCGCATGCATGACCAGAGAGAGGTTGAGAATGCCCTCATTGCGGCCGCGGAACATGGCGAGGGCGCGATGTGAAGGCGTTTTCGCCAGTGGCTCTATATGCTCGAAGTAATCACTGAACTTGGCCCCTTCCCGTTCCTTGCCGGCGACCAGGGCCGAGGAGAGCTGTACATTCTCCATGAGAAAAGTACGCAGACGTGCAAGCAGATCCGCATCTTCGGAAAAGCGCTCCATGACAATCTGTCGGGCCCCATCCAGCACCGCCTTGGTATCAGCGAAACCTTCATCAGCATTGATATACTGCCCGGCGATATCCTCGGGATGTTGCTCAGGGTTGTCCAGCAGGCTGTCTGCCAGGGGTTCCAGGCCGGCCTCCCGGGCTATTTGCGCTTTGGTGCGGCGCCGTGGTTTGTAGGGGAGATACAAGTCCTCCAGGCGGTTTTTGGTATCCGCCTCCTCGATGGACTTCTTCAGGCCGTCGCTGAGTTTTCCCTGTTCGTCGATGCTCGCAAGAATTGTGCGACGGCGCTCCTCCATCTCCCGCAGGTACTGCAGGCGCTCTTCCAGGTGTCGCATCTGGCTGTCATCCAGCGCACCGGTGACCTCCTTGCGATAGCGGGCGATAAAAGGAACGGTGGCTCCCTCGTCCAATAGCTTTATTGCTGCATTCACCTGTGCTTCGCGCACGGTCAGTTCTTCCGCGATGCGCTGGGAGATAGTCTTCATAATGGGTCTTATATCTTTAGGGGGAGAATCATGTGATGACTGGGTGGGGGCCCATTATGCGACAGGCCTGGCGGCATTACGATATGGCAATTCGCGGTAAAGTGTGTATGCGCGATGCTAGGTGTGGAACTGGCGAATTGCCTTGAGTAATTGGCGGCAGGTCACCTGGCCGATCAATACGCCATTTTCTACCACGGGTCGCCGGCGTTTGTTCTTGGCCAGCATATCCTGGGCGACATCAATGATGTCTTCTTCGGGATGGGCGACAACGAGGTTGTCAGAGGCCATATGGTCAGCGACCATGCCCAGTTCGGTGTCGTTATAAAACGAACCCACTGTGGCCCGTAGACAGTCCAGTTCAGACAGGATACCGACCAGGTTCTCACGCTCGTCCACCACGCAGACACCGGAGACTTTGTTATCAATAATCACCTGCATGGCTTCGAGGATGCCGTCGTTGGGCCGTACTTTCGCCGGGTTAATAAGCATATAATCGCGGAGTTTGACGGATTTGGGCATTGGGTCGACCTCTTGTGCTGCTATTACAGAGTATAGACTCTTCCCTGTGCGGAATTCCAAGTAAGAATGATAATTTCCTGAGGCTCCCCGGATGAAAACGCTCAACCTGTTGCGTCACGCCAAATCGTCATGGGACCAACCCGGGCTCGCCGATCGTGAACGCGGGCTGAACAAGCGGGGCAGGAGGGACGCACCGCGCATGGGCCGTGCACTGGCGGCAAGGCTGCCGGCTGCGGTGATCTCGGTCAGTACGGCACGGCGGGCCCAGCTAACCCTTGCGGGGCTGTGCGATGCCTGGCCTGCAATCAGTGAGCTACCACATCAAACGGATGAGGATCTCTACACCTTCTCAGGCGATGAGCTTGCGTACTGGATCAGCGCACAGGATGATGGCCTTACCTCGCTGTTTATAATTGGTCATAATCCTGCACTGACCGTGCTCATCAACGATCTTGTGGGTGAACCTGTGCTCGATAACCTGCCCACCGCGGGCTACGCGCAGCTGACTCTGGACATCGATTGTTGGGGCGACCTGCGAGCAGGCTGCGGACGACTCATCGAGGTCCTGCTTCCGCGCACCCTGGAGGGAATATGATGTCAATGAACGCTGGCCGGCTCATCGGCCTGCTGATGCTGCTGGCGTCTGCCAGCCCTTTGTCTTTGCAGGCTGGCCCGGCCGAGCGGCTGGCCGAGGCAGTAACCTTTCGCACGGTAAGTTCGCAGGATCCTGCCGCAGTCGATTATGCGGTGTTTGGTGAATTCAACGCCTTTCTTCGCACAAGCTACCCAGAGGTCTTTTCAAGTCTGCAGGTAGACACGGTAAACGATTACAGCCTGATGTTTACATGGCCGGGTAGCGATGCCGATGCCGGGGCAATCCTGTTTACCGCGCATACCGATGTGGTCCCGGTTGAGCCCGGTACCGAAAATGACTGGACCCATCCAGCATTCGCCGGGGTAATTGAAGACGGTGTCATTTATGGTCGCGGAACGCTTGACGACAAGGTCGGTGTGATCAGTTTGCTGGAAGCGGTTTCTGCCCTGCTGGCAGACGGTTTTCAGCCACGAAGAACCGTCGTCATGGCATTTGGTCATGACGAGGAGGTCAGCGGTAACCAGGGCGCGGCAAAGCTCGCCGAGCTGATGCGCGAGCGGGGGATGTACTTTGACTGGATGGTAGACGAAGGCGGGCTTGTGGTTACCGGTAGTCCAGTACTTCCAGAGCGACCGCTGGCTATGATCAACGTGGCCGAAAAAGACTACCTCACACTCATTCTGGAGGCGACGGGAGAGGGTGGGCACTCTTCTCAGCCGCCGGTGGAGAGCACAATCGGACGGCTTTCCCGGGCCCTGGTGAAGGTCGAGGATAACCCCTTCCCCGCGCAAATTGTTGCTCCAGTCGATGCCATGCTGGAGGCCTTGGCCCCTTATTCGGAGCAGCCCAGGAAATGGATAATGGAGAACCTCTGGTTAACCAGCCCCCTGGTTGCAAGCCAGTTGGCAGATGATCCGGCCAGCAGTGCCATGGTGCGCACGACCACCGCGCTGACCATGTTCAATGCCGGTGTAAAAGAGAATGTCGTGCCGCAACGGGCGGAGGCGAGGATTAATTTCCGCCTGCTGCCGGGAACGACTGCCGAGATGGTTATTGATCGTGTCACCGAGCTTATTGATGATCCGCAGGTCACCATCCGCCATGAGCCCTGGAACAACCGGCCCGGCGTGGCGGATCACGAAGGGGAGGGCTTCAAGGTTCTGGCCGAGGCGGTTTCCGCTGTTTACCCCGATGCAGTATCGGTCCCTGCTTTACTGGTGGCGACGACTGATACCCGCCACTACAGGAACCTCGCCGATGACCATTATCGCTTTCACGGCATGCGTATGCCGTTGCAGCTTGTGGGCGGCATCCATGGCACCGATGAACAGATCGGGGTAGAGAGCTTCACCAACACGATACGTATCGCCGAGGAGTTTATACGCAACGGGTCCAGGTAATGCCGGGGTCAGCGCCTCTGCGTTCCTGCAAGTCCCCGCGATGCGTCACTGCGGAAAGGATGATAGGCTTCGCGGATTCACTATTCAAAAACGGAGTCTGACTATGCGCATTGCCCTGGCCGCGCTTCTATTACTCATGCTTGCGGGTTGCCAGACGCGACCCGCGCCCAGCCTGGTGACCCAATGCGAAGAACCACGTCCTCAGGTATGCACAATGGAGTACTCTCCGGTGTGCGCGGACCTGGTGGCAGGTGGCAAGGCACACTATTCTTCCGGCTGTAATGCCTGTGCCGACGATGCGGTAGGCGGCTATCTGCAGGGGGAGTGTCCCGAGTGACCCTCACCAATCGCATACTTCTCGCCATGGTGGCGGGTATCGCCACCGGCTCGGTACTTAATCTGTTGCTTCATGCACCCGGTGTAGGCGAGGCGGTCAAAACTTTCGCGGATGCCTATCTGGTAAACGGGATTTTCGACGTCGTGGGACGCATCTTCGTTGCCTCTCTCAAACTCCTGGTTGTGCCGCTGGTCTTGGTGTCCTTGATCTGTGGTGCCTCTTCTCTGGGCGACAGCGCACGCATGGGCCCCATCGCGTTGAAAACACTGGGCTTCTACCTGGTAACGACGGCTATCGCTATCAGTCTGGCATTATTTTTTGCCGTACTGGTCAGTCCAGGCTCGGGTGTCGAAATGGCGGGGAGCGCGAGCTTTCAGGCCAGGGAAGCGCCTCCGCTCGCGGACGTTCTGGTAGACATCTTTCCCTCTAACCCGGTGCAGGCGATGGCCGAGGGAAAGATGCTGCAGATCATCGTATTCGCCCTGTTGTTCGGCTATGCGATTTCCCACGCGGGTGAACCCGGGCGGCGCCTGGCCAGTTTCTTCCGTGATATGGACGCGGTGATCATGAAGATGGTGGAGATCCTCATGGCGCTGGCACCCTATGGCGTCTATACATTGCTCTCCAAACTGTTTGCCAACCTGGGTATTAGCGCGATTCTCGATCTCGCTGCCTATGTGTTTACCGTAATTGGCGTGCTTCTGCTGCATGCGTTGGGCGTGTACAGCCTGTTGCTGAAGGGCCTGGCGCGAGTGTCGCCGGCGATGATGATCCGCAAGATGAGACCGATTTGGGCGTTTGCTTTCAGCACCGCATCCTCAGGTGCCACCTTGCCCATCACCCTGCGCACAGTCGAAAAACGCATGGGTGTGCACAACTCCGTGGCCGGCTTTACTGTGCCTCTGGGTGCCACCATCAACATGGATGGCACTGCGATTATGCAGGGGGTGGCCACAGTCTTCATTGCCCAGGTCTATGGTGTTGACCTGACCATGGGTAATTATATTACCGTGATTCTTACCGCAACCCTGGCTTCGATTGGTACTGCGGCCGTGCCCGGCGTGGGGTTGATAACACTGGCGCTGGTGCTGGAGCAGGCCGGTTTGCCTGTCGAGGGCATAGCGTTGATTATTGGCGTGGATCGCCTGTTGGATATGGTGCGAACCGCTGTCAACGTGACCGGTGATGCAACTGTGGCGGTGATTGTGGGTAAGAGTGAAAAGCAGTTCAATCAGGAGGTGTTCGACGACCCGCTCGCGGACCAACACGACGATGCGGACTCCCCTGCCTTACTTAAAACCTTGTAGTCAAAGGTGCCACAGCTGGTTTCCAGCCTGTGGTATCCTCTCGGCCCCTTGACCAGCAACCAGAGCTCCTGACATGTCTATTCAGTGCACCATCGTGCCGGTGACGCCCTACCAGCAGAACTGTTCCGTTATCAAATGCCAGGCGACCGGCAAGGCCGCCATCGTCGACCCGGGTGGCGATGTGGAGCGCATTCTGGAGGCGGTAGCGAAGATGGAGGCCACGGTAGAGAAGATTATTCTCACGCATGCACATATGGACCATTGCGCCGCGGCAGACGTAATCCGGCAGCAGCTGAAGGTGCCCATAGAGGGCCCCCACAAGGCCGATGAGTTCTGGCTGGAGAAGTTACCCGAGTGGTGCCAGATGTCCGGCTTTCCACATGCCGATGCATTTGTCCCGGACCGTTGGCTGGACGACAACGAAACGGTAAGCGTTGGTGCGCAAACACTTCAGGTCGTGCATTGCCCTGGCCACACACCGGGTCATGTCGTGTTTTACTACCAACCCCAGAATGTTGCCTGGGTGGGTGATGTGATTTTTCAGGGTTCCATCGGGCGCACTGATTTCCCCAAGGGCAATCACGATGACCTGGTCGCCAGCATCCGCGAAAAGCTGTTCCCCCTTGGCGATGATATTACCTTTATTCCCGGCCATGGCCCCACTTCCACTTTCGGTCAGGAACGCCGTAGCAATCCATTTGTGGCAGATGCCCGCTATGGCTGAGCTACCCGAGGACCGCGAGACTCTCCTGCGACGTGAATATGTCAGTCAGACCGCGCGTATCAATTGGCATGACCTGCAGACTTACTATGCCCATGGCAGCGTAGTGGCAGTCAGCGCAGAACTGGATCTGGTGGAGGTGGCGGTGCAACTGGGACTGGATAATACACAACAGTTCCAGCAGTGGATCGCCGCGCAGCAGGTGTCGCCGGTGCAGGATGAGCAGGCGCTGGACTGGTATGAAACCAGGCAATCGCTGTGGGCTGTGGTCGCTCCCCCCTGGGTACTGGTGCAGCAGCGGGACTAGCCCAGGGGCAGTCTGCCAGGCCTCGGTGTTGCTACCTGATAACTTTGATCCAATCGCCGGTTCGTGGCTCACCCCGTGGGTACATCCCGTTAAGCAGGCGCAGTTGCGACTCCGCGTTGGGAATGCGAATGCTGGCGGCAATGCTGGCAAAGGTTGCTCCCCTGGGTACCTGCAGATATTGCACGTAACGTGGCGTCCCGGCCTGCCGCTCCTTGGGGTGGGTAGGGCGGAAACTCTGGATTATCTGTAGCAGCACCGCATCATCGGTTGCGGAATTCGTTGCCTGGCCTTCCAGCAGATAAGTATAGTTATAGTCGATTACGGCCAGGCGTTTGCTTGCACCGGCACTGCGGGCGATCGCCGTGTAGCCCTTGAGCCCCGCCTGATCCAGTTCCTGCCCGCTTTCCAGGTCGCCCCTGGCGCTAGCGCGCAGGACTGACTCCGGGGAGGCGTTGTTGTCCCGCCTGCGCAAGGTGATGGTCAATGACGCGCTACCATCGGGCGCCGTGGCAACCACCGCACGGCTCCCGGACTCTACAGTCCAGCCTTCCGGGTGCTCGAAGGTGAATGCCAGCTTGCTGTGGTAATAGCGATTTTCTTCCCGCTGGCCCTGTACGCTTTTACCCCACACCAGTCCGTTAATATGGCTGCGAAACTCGCCAGGTTGCTCCGGGCTCTCGACATACTCGTCCAGTTCCAGTTCGCCTGCCGCGCCAATAACGGTTTGCAGGCGTTTGTCGTTGCGCGGATGGCTGGCGTAGAGCCCATGATACGTGCCGGCGGGTTTGCCGGTAGCCTTGGCCTGCGCACGCTGGAACTGTTCTTGATCCTTCAGCACACCGATGACCTGCAGCAACGCCTGTGGATCATAGCCGGTCCGGTGCATGTACTCCGCGCCCAGCCGGTCTGCTTCCAGTTCCATGTCCCGGCCATATCCGCTGATCAATTCGGTGCCATACATGGTTGAGGCGTCCGCCACGTCGGCGCTGCCGGTAAGAATATAGGCAGTGACGGCGACCACCTTGTTGGTAATGTCGGCTCTGCCACGACGACTGTGATGGCTGGCGGTAACGTGGCCAATCTCGTGGCCCAACACACCAGCCAACTCTTCCTCTGAGTCGAGGAAGGGCAGTAATCCGCGGCTTATGTAGATATAGCCACCCGGTGCGGCGAAGGCGTTAATTACTTCCGAGTCCAGCACGGTGAAGGTGAATTTCTGGCCGGGATCGTCGGCATTGGCTGCCAGTGCCTGGCCTACACGATTGACGTAAGCCTGCAGTTCAGGGTCATCGTAAACCTGCCCGGCCTCTACGATTTTCTGGTGGGCTTCTTCTCCTTTGTTGGCCGCAGTGGCAAGGCTGGCTTGCAGAACCAGTAGGGAGCTGAAAAAAAGGCAGGCCAGGCGCATGTCAGGCTATCTCGGTCAGTACTCGCTGGAAAGAAACTGTAGCAACTGATCGCCAATACCGTCGCAGGCCGTGCCCTGCACGGGTGCAATGATAGGAATAGGTACTATCACAGCTGGCATGTAGGACTGGCCGGTAGCGGTAGTGTTGACCCGGCCCACCTCGGCCCTGTCGGTAAAGTCCCAGATCACCGCCTCGTAGTCTGAGTCATTGCTCCATGTGCCAAAGCCAAAGCAGCCGGCGCCTCCCGGCCCGATACCGCAGGTCATGGAACCGGCGGAGTCGGAACGGACTGTCACCCCGTCTACCCAGATCATGTATTCGGTCTTCAACTCAAGCATGCGTTGCGCCACGGGATCCTGTTCCAGCAGGCGTTCTATATCGGCCGGATGCAGCGGCGCGGTGCGGGGTTCGAACCAGGGATATAGCGCGTTAACGAAATCAATTTCGTTGATTACGGTAATGGACTTATCCCGGCTCGAAATATGATCACCGACGCACTCTATAAAGTCCGGCTCGGTCTCGTAGTCGCTGGCGTGGCGACGACCAAGAATGACCACAGTGGAGTCGCCGATACCTTCTGTCGGTTCGTTGAATACCATTTCATCCACGGTAGAGGTGACGCAGCCCGAGGTAAGCAGGGCCGCGGTGAATACGCCAAGGGCGGCAATCAGTCGATATGGCCATGGTGCTTTCACTTTGGACTTATGCAAGCTGATCATGGTGTCGCGGCCTCCATTACGGTTTCAGCGGTGGGCGCCCTGGTAGCTCGCTTCGCCGGCGCCCTGCGACGGCCCTCCATCCATGCTGCGACGTCGGGGACGCGAGTGAAACTGGTGGCAAAGTTTGCGCCTGCATCGCGCAGGGCCATCACTGCCGCCAGGTTGACCGCCGCCTGGTCACTGCGCAGGAAAGCGGTAGGCGTTTTGCCATAGGAGGGCATGGTCCACTCAGCAATGGGCTTGCCGCTGGTAGTGACCAGCTGGAACCGGTAACGCATCCAGATTTCGTAGACCTTGACATTGGTGTGCTGGGGAATGGCGTACTGCAGCTCATCGACAAAAGGAATCAACACCGCATCGACAACCGGATTCATCTGTTGCGGCGAGGGTTCACCCTTCATGGGTACCAGCTCTGTGAACATGCCCTTGAGCAGGGTATCCCACATGGACACCTGGGCTTCACCGGTGTTTACCACCCAACTGGACTCTGAGCGGCTCTTGGCTTCATCGAAAAACTCATGCGTGGCGAATTCCTCGGGATACCAGATGCCCAGCTTCAATGGCACAGGCTCCATCAGTGGCGCGGGAAAACTGCCCTCTACCTTTACGCGGGTGGGGCCGCAGCCGGTAAGCAGTGCTACGACCAGTAGTGCAACCAGCAGGCGCAGGTCAGGGGCGGTAATCACTGAGGGCAACAAAGGTTCCTCCATTGCGATAGGCTAGCTCTCGCATTAGTGTAGCGAAGCGAATGCCTGTCGTCTGCAAATGTGGTGCGCGAATAAACTGTACGGGGAAACCGACGCCGTGTATGCGTACCAGGCGGTCGCCGTTGGCGTCCTCACGATTTATACGATCCACCGTCGCGACTACCGAGGCGATGGACTCGCCGGTGAATTCATCGCCAAATACATACAGGCTGATTTTCTTGCCCGGGTCGTAAAAGGTGCGAATGGCGGCGGTGATGCCCTCCACTGGACTTGAGTTGCTGAACACATTCCAGCTGCGCAGGTTCTGCATGATTACATTGCGCCGGCCCGGTGTATCGGGAATCCACTGCCCGCGATAACGGCTGAACATGTACTGGCCCATGTCATTCATCACCTGTATGCCCTTTACTTCCGGATAGATGCTCAGGGTGGCCTCAACCTCCTGGATCATCCGTTCCCATGCGTAGGAGAACATGGAACCGGACGTGTCAATGATGAAGATGATGTACTCGCTGTCTACCGGTATACCGCCGATGAGGTTGTTTTTGGACTGGTACTGGCTGCCTAGCAAGCGCTTCATCTCCGCGCTCAACTGTTGGCGGGCGATGGCCAGTTGCTCGTTGATTATGTCGTTGCTGTTAGTCTCGACCTGAATGCTGTCGTAGCGCGAGCGCGCATTGGCCAGCTGTCCACGAAGTATGGCGATTCGCTCAAGGTGCTCTGAAAGCTGCTCCTGCCTGGCGTTGAGGTCGCGGTTAAGCACCACAGACTCACCGCGCATTTCATGGATTTGCTCCTGTAGATTCGCCAGCTTGCCCTCAAGGTTGATCGTAGATGCCTCAATGATCTGCGGTTGCACGGTTTTAGTGATCATTAACAGCAGGATCACGGCACCGAAGCCACAGCAGATTACGTCGAGGAACGACAGGGAAAACTGCTCTGTAGCGCGACGGCGGGGCATCAGGGCCAGTCCTTGGAGGGGCTCAGGAAAGAGCCCTGGCTGACCTGGGCCAGCTGCCAGAATTCTGACGCGGCCATGGGATCGCCCTCCATAGGAGCGAGAATCACGTTAACGGGTACGCCGCCCGGTAGCTGGCGCACCGCGTCGCGATAAAACTTCTGTCGCTCCCGGCCGCTAACCTTTGTGCCCCGGGGGGGATTGGTGCCCTGGGTGGGCAGACCGTCGGTAATCAGGAAAATGTTGTCTGGCGAGGGTGAAAGTTGCTGCAGTGCGATGAAAGCGTTTTCCAGACTGGTGCCACCACTGGGTACTATTTTGCGCAAGGCAGCGGAAACTCCCTCCAGTTGCGACTGGTCTGCCACTTCCAGCCACTTGCCCTCGGTACCGGCGAGTGCCGGCGCGGCCTGCGTGTTGAAGGTGATCACCTGGTAGTCTGAACTGACTGGCAGCTGCGCAGTGAGCCAATCCACGGTGTTGAGGGCGCGGGTCCATTTATCCGCCGCGCGCTGCACATCTTCGCCCATATTGCGCAGGCGGATAATGTTCACCAGGCGATCGGCCAGCATGCTGGAGGAAACATCCAGCAGAATAGCGATACGGCGGCCACCCAGGTTCAGGCCGGTGAGGTACTGTCGGTTGCCCTCACCGACGAAAGTGCGGGCGCTGTTGCCGCCGTCTTCCGGCGCCGATTCACGCAGCTTCTTTACCTCGTCTTCCAGGGAGCGTATCTCCGCTTTTAGCTGCTCGATGTCAGCGTCCTCGGTATACCCCTCTGCACGCAGTGACTGGATCAGCGCCTCATATTCGCTGATGTCTTCGGTAATACGGGTTGCCCTGCCCTGTGCTTCAACCATCTGCAGGTCCACGTCAGACAAGGTATTACGCAGTTTTACCAGTCCCTCCCGACCGTGGGTCACTTCCTCTTCCAGGAGGTCAACCTCGGAGAGCAGGTCGCGGTTGAGGTCTTCAGTGTGTACCGCCATGGAGTGATCGATGATCAGGAATACCAGCACCACCGCGCCAAAGCCGCAGGACATAACGTCCAGGAAGCTGAGGTTGAAGGTGGTGAACTCGCGTTTCTGTTTCCTGGGCATGACCTTGCTACCCGTAACCGGATGGCCTGTCGACCTGGCACCTGATCACGACTTGACCTCGATCAACAGTGCTTCGCCTTCAGGCAACGTAATGCGGTCTCCCACGGCCAGCAGGGTACCGCCGGCGGCGCTCTGTCCATTTACCGCGATCGAGTCGCTCAATTCCCAACCGGAAGCGCCGTCAACGACGTTCACTCCCGTGGCGATACGCAGGCCATCGACCAGAGGGCGGGCTATGGCCCCGGAGAGCAAGTGACTGGGCCTTGCCACCGGCACAGGTTTCATTAATGTCGGCTCAATGGGCGCCACTGTCTGCTGCTCATCGCCAGCCAGGCAGGGCAGGCGGGTGACAAAGCTGACAGGGCCGTCGCGCTGCACCAGGTGGTCCCCGTGTCGCAGCGCCGCCCGCCATAGTTCATCGGCAGCAGCGACCTGCAGTTGGGCGAAGCTGTCTTGCAGGCCGGGCAGCAGTGCCACCAGCGGGTCGGCAATGATGTGGTCTGTTGGTTGCCTGTCGCCCATCGCCTCTGCTATGGCGGTGATCAGGCGCTGTCCCGCCGCAGTCATATCCGTGGCGGAAACCCTGGCGCGATAGCCATTGATCTCGATGTTTGTTTCCGGTTGTGCAGCCAGTGACTGCAGCGCTGTCGGCAGCGCATCATAAAGGTGTTGTTCAGTACCTGCCTTGCGTCTCGGGTCAAAGCGTGTCTGGCGAATAAATGCGCTGGCGGCGACCTCCACCAAACGTTCCTGCAGTTGCAACATGCCACAACCGGGCAGCGGCACAACGCGTTCAATGCTCACCTCGCTGCCGCTGTTCGTGACGATGGTGAGCAGCGCCTGGTGCAGTTGCAGCTCGAGATGGAACAGCCTGCCGGGACTCCCATAGAGGCTGCTGAGCAGGATGCTGCGATTGACCAGTCCAACCGCATTGAATGGACAGTGCTGTGCTATGCCCAGCAGCAGGCTCAATTGCTCGCGTTGCATACTGCCGGAGCAGGCCAGTACCAGTTCGTTGGGTTGACCGGCTTCCCGGTGGACCTGTTGCAGGTGAGCATGAACCAGGTCAGCACTGTGACGGGCAGGGCCCAGCGCAGGTTGTAGTGGCTCGGTGCTCAGCTGCCACCAGTAGCGGTTGTTGATATCCCGTGGTCGAAGTCTGGCGCTGCTGCGTGCCGCATTGCCGAAGCGGTAGTCGCTGCCATCAAGCAGGGCATACCCCGGACTCTGTACGGCGCTGTCTGCCCCCCAGAGCTGCAGGTTGCAGTCGTTGATGTCAAGCAGGGCAACGCTCATGATGAAACCAGGTGACGCAGCAGGCGCTTGTCGGCATAGCGTTGGCAGTCCAGTACCAGGCGCTCTTGCGACAGCTGCAACTGGTGCAGACAGAACATGATGATGATCGACAACACCAGGGCGACGAAAGTGCTGTTAAAGGCGACACCCAGGCTGACGGTAACGCCGCTGATGTCACCCTCAACAGCCTTGTAGGCCTGGCCCAGTGCTTCACCGATACCGCGCACTGTGCCGATAAAACCGATAGAGGGGATGGCCCAGGCGATATAGCGCACCATGGACAGCTCTGAATCGAGTCGGTCGGCTTCGATTTCACAGCTCTCCTTGATGGTGTCGGAAACAGCCTGAATGCTGCCGGTGGTGGCGAAGCGCTGCAGTGCGGAGAGCAGGGTGCGTGGCAGCAGGTAGTCCTGTTCGTTTTCCGGCAGGGCCTCCAGGGAGCGACTGTATTCCCGCGCATCCTCGGGCAGCACACTGGTGCCCTCGGGGATGTCCAGCAGGCGCCGGTTCAACAGGGACTGCTCATTGATCGTGCGCCTGCCCTTGTAGCCCATGATAGCCAGCGCCCATATCAGCAGTATGAAGCAGGCCTCCTGCTCAAGGTCGCGAATCACCACGGCGAAGCTGCGCTCCGGCACATAGTCCTCACCTGATTGCTGCAGCGCCATCTCCTTACGGATTTGTTCATCGGCGGCGGGACGGATGGCACCGACGTACACCGCATGTACCACGATCACTGCGATAAGCAGTGCGAACAGTTGGTAAATGAACTCGGATGACATCCGTTGCTTCATAGTCTGGTCCTAAATATCCACCGGGAAAGAGACGGAGAGATCCTCGGAAATCTGTTCCGAGGACTCGTAGTCGAAAGGGTCGCGCGAGGCGGCCACACTCGCGCCCCCAGCGGGCTCGTTGGTGGCAGGGGCTTGGTTCGCCTGTTCTGTTGCCGGGACAGCAGCCTGGTTGTCCGCGCCATTGTCGTCAGCATTTCCCGCCGACTCAGCCGTACTATTGACCGCATCCTGGGCATACAGGCGAGCGCCACCCAGCGACAGGGCCAGGCATGTGATTGCCACAATCAATCTGGTGGTCATGCCTTACTCCGCATATCGTGCAATCCTGAATCCTACGTCATCGCGCCCGGCTTGCCCATAATCCCGGTAGGACAGGCGCAGCTCGGCGATGCGGCTGTGTGCCCAGCTCGCGCCGCGGATTACGTAGTTGTCGCCGGACTGCGCACCCAGTGGGTCGGTAGCAATGGAGCCGTTGGCTGAGGGAATGGTGTAAACGTCATGTACCCACTCCGCCACGTTGCCGCCCAGGTCATAGAGTCCGCGGCTGCTGGCAGTAAACGAGGCCACCGGCGCGCTGACCACATAGCCGTCTTCATAGCCGCTGAGTATACGGCCGGTGACATATGCTGATGTGTTGTCGGCATAATTTTCTACGGCCTGGGTGGGTGGAAAATTATCCCCCCAGGGGAACTTCAACAGGGCTGCACCGCTGCTGCGTGCCGCCCATGCCCACTCCGCCTCGCTGGGCAGGCGGTAGCCGGTAGCAGAGGGGTTGTAGCCGGTGATGATGCCGTTGGTTTCGCGGTAAAAAGGCGGTAGCCCCTCACGCTTGCTGAGCCAGTTACAGAATGCGGCGGCCTGCTGCCAGCTTACCTGCACAGCGGGCTGGTGGTCGCGGTTGAGACTGTTGCCCTCAATCTGACCTGAGTCATGGGCTGAGCTGAACAGGCGGAACTGGGCATTGGTGACTTCGGTAGTCTGCAGGTAAAAACTGCGGCGCAGGGCCACGGGGTGCAGGACCTCATTGGCTCGACGCCCGGGTTCTCGCCTTGATGCACCCATGCTGAAGTCGGCGGTGGGTGAGTCTTCGGGATTGAACAGCAGCATGGTCTGGCCCAGCGCGGTGGTCACTTCCGGCTTGATGCGCGCGGCCCTGGCCTGGGCCTCGGTCTGCAGGGTCACATCGACCCGTTGCTGTAATCCGGGGCGTGGGGTGATGCGTTGCTTGACTGTGGCGTAGCCGTCCAGTGCGACCTCTATCCGCTGTTCCACAGACGGCAGCGACAGCAGCTGGCTGCCCTTGCCCCGGGGTGTTCCATTCACGCTCAGCACAGCCGTTGCCGGCGAGATCCGAAACTCTACCTGGCCGAGTTGGGCCTTGAGCGCGACAGTGCGATTGTCGCTGGCCGCTGCCTGCATTTCCACGGTTTCGCTGTGGCGCCTATACCCTGGCTTGAAAACAGCGAGTCGGTGCGCGCGCCCGGGGGTTATTTCCAGTTCCAGCGGCGTTTGCCCCTGAAACTCACCGTTCAGGGTGACGTTGGCGCCGCTGGGTCGGCTATCCAGCTGCAGCAGGCCGGCTGCGGGTTGTAACACGATAATGCCCAGGTCCTGGTGCTGTCCTGCCGTGATGCTCAGGTCCTGTTGCCAGTTGGCATAGGTTGCGTGTTGCAGCAGTAATTGGCGTTCGCCCCCCATGATTTCGACAACTGCGGGAGTGGTCCCTGCAGTCTCGCCATCGACGAGAATCTGCGCGCCGGAGGGAGTGCTGTCCAGGGTCACCTCGGCCCAGCCCGGTTGCAACGCCACCGACAGCTGCTGCCGGACTTCCCGCCCGGTTACCTCCAGCACCTGGCCGTGTTCGACGTGGCGCTCGGCCTGCACGCGAAGGTCGTGCGCTCCGGCTTCCAGTGCCAGCTCCGCAAGCGGCGTGTCGCCGACGTGCTGGTCATCGACAAACACCCTGGCACCGGGGGGTTGCGAGTCAATGCTGATGCGTCCGGGTAACGGCGCCAGCACCAGGTGGGCGGTCTGGCTGTCGGCGTCGGTAACGGTGACCACGGTGTCCAGGGGATGATAACCCTCGGCAACGACGCCTACGTTGTAGTCGCCTGGGCGCAACAGGAAGCGTTCGCCAAACGGCAGTGCAAGTCCGGCGATATCGACATTCGCGGGTGACTCCGCGGTGACGATAATCTGTAGGGATCGTGCGCTGAACAGGAACCCCATCACCAGAATGAATACCAGGGCCGCAGCGCCTGTTGCCCAGCGCAGGGGGTGGCCTTGCTGTTTTTTCGTTGTAGCAGTGGCGTCCAGCGGCTGGAAGGCGCTGGGCTCAATCGGCTCGGAAGAGGGCGCTTGCTGACGTTCGCTCACAGTATGCGCTCCGTGCAGCTGACCGTTAGGGGCGGCCCGGCGCCTTCATGGCTGACACTGAACGTCTGCAGAATGTCGCGATACCCGCGCCGGCTGCCGCGAACCTGGTAGGTACCGGGACGCAGGGTCAGTTCGGTTTCCTCAAAGCGGCCCAGGCGCGCCACCTTGTAAACGATGACCTCGGTTTCTCCGTCGGAGCGCAAGCGCACGGGCACCAGAGTGTTGTACTGTTGCAGCAGGCGCTCGAGGGTACTGATTTGTCGCTTCAGGGCGGGGCCACTGGGCTCAATGGTCCTGGCCTGCTGCAGTAATTTCTCTGTTGCCTCGGCCACGGCAACATCAGAAAGCCGTCCGGGTTCCTCAATGGCCTTGCTGAACTGTTTGTCCAGCCGGGCCCTGGCCTGGCTGCGCTTGAGCCCCTCGCGGGCGAACAGCAGGCTGGAGTCGAGCTCCAGTGCCTGTTGGTATGCATCCACGGCAGCTTGCCATTGCTCGTTGCCTTCCCGTTCCGTGCCGCGGCGCTTCAGCGTGGCGAGCCGGCTGGCCTGCTGCGCAACATCCACTTCCTGCAGCGCACTGCCAGCTTCCGCCGACCCCGCTTTCAGTGAGGCAGCGCGGCGGAAGTGTTCTCGCGCTTGACTGTAAGCGGCATCGTCCAGGGCAGTGTAGCCATCGCTCATGGCGTCATTGAAACGTTGGTCCAGGTGCAGGGCGCTCACCCGTTGCAATTCAGCCGCGGCGCGCTGGTGCAGGGGGTCCAGGCCGGTCGCCTCGCGCAGGTGGTTTTCGGCGCCAGCGAGGTCCCCGCCGCGCTCTGCAGATGCCGCTGCGTCCAGTTGCTCCAGCAGGGGTGCGAGTACGCTGGCGCGTTGTTGCAGCCCGGGCAGCAGCGCGTTCTCCGGCTCTATCATCACCACCCGTTCCAGTGCACGGGTAACCTGACCGGTAAGCCCCTCTTCCAGTCCGCTGCGCGCCAGCTCCAGTTGCGTATCCACCGTTGCGGGAATGGCCTCATCAATGATCTGCAACTGCTCCAGGCCCCGCGCATACTCTTCCTTGGCGGCAATGTACTCGCGCTGTCTATAGAGAGCGTCTCCGGCGAGAGCGGTGGCGGTGGCGGATGCCCAGGCCTCAGCTGCCCATTGTTCCGCCCCTCGCTCATCCAGGGAAAACTGCAGATCCAGTAGAGCCTGCAGCACATCCTGCGCCTCTTTTCTCAATTTTGCTGCCTGGGCATCGGACCAGGGTGACGCGTCCGCGGTGGCCGGAAGGGATGCGGGGGGTGATGCCGTGGATGCAGGTGCTTCCGTCGCGCGCCCGCGTGCTGCCTCATCCCCGACTTCGGCGCCAGTATCGGAAATTTTTGCGGGAAGCCAGAAAACGACCAGGAGTACCAGCACAACAAGACCGGCAAGTGCGGGTAGTACCCACCTGCGGCCGTCTGTTTGGCTGCGTGCCCCGGCGGGCTCGGGAGGCGGGGCGAGCTCAAAGGGAGTGGGCTCCAGTTGCTCGTTTTTTTCAGACATCTACTGCGCGAACCCTTCTGTGACCTGGAATAGCCTTGTGCAGGCTAGAGTGTATCAGGCGTGGTGGTGTAATCCTGCGGACGGTCCAGGGCGCCGATTTCCGCCGCATAGATATCTGCCAGTAGCTGTCGCCACTGGGCGTACTGCTCTTCCACGTTGCCGCTGAGGATGATCGACCGGTCTTCCAGGTCAATCACCTGAGGGGTGATCTCGGCTTCCAGGGACATGCCCAGTTCTTCCAGCGCCTGGACGTGAATCTGCGCCTCGGCACGTTTTTCCAGGCCGCTCTTCAACAGGTAGCCGCCGCCTATCACTGCCACGTTGCCTGCGGCACGACTATTGTTATCGCTGCTGGTCATACCGGCGATGCCAGCGGCCACGGCGACCGCGCCGGCGATCAGTCTGCGTCTGCTTTCTGCCTCCAGCTCCTGCATGGCTACAGCCTCCTTGTAGGACAGCTTGCGCCACTCCTCGTAGGGTTCGGTCATTTCCACGCCGAAGTTGTCGTAATACTCCTGCATGGTGTCGATATAGGTATGGTCGCGCTCACGGATCGTGCGCACGCGGTCGAGCATGGGGTCGTTTTCCGCAGGCAGCCGCATGACCAGGTATATGTTCTTGCGGTTTCGCTCCAGGTAGCCGTTGAAGGCTTCAGGGGAGAAGCGCTGGGCAAATAGCAGTTCGGTGGTCAGGCGCACGTTATTCCGGTCCTGTGGACGCAGTTCGCCCAGCGCATCGAGCAAATCATTGGCAATGGTGTGATAGACCGCCTGAAAGGGATCGTAGCGTTCCCGCGTCGCGGATCTGTAGGCATAGGCACTGGCACGGCCCCTGTAGGTTTTGTCCAGCCACTCATAGCCCCGCGAATCCACGGCCCGGATAGCGAGTTCCAGAGACTCGCCATCGGAGTGCAGAATAGTGCCGCGCACGGACAGGTCGGAGATGCGTTCAGGGTCGGGTACTACGCGGACCGCGCCCCAGGCACCACTTTGCTCCATGGCCTGGGACAACAGGTTGGGCATGAACCGTGCTTCGGCCTTGCGCACCTCGGGATAGACCTGCCCCTCTCCGTCATATTCCTCCAGACCGGGATCAAAGATGGCGATGCCCACGTCCAGCAGAAGTTCTTCGGCGACGACCTTATCGGGAACCTTGATCTGCGGAACCGAGGTGCTTTTGATGGTCTGGCTGACACACCCGGTCGCCAGCATCACCGCCGCCATGGTGCCCAGTATTCGGCCCAGTGCGGCGCCGAATCGAACTGGCCGCCGTCTCACTGGTCGATGCCCTTGTATTTGCGATACTCATCCCAGAGCTTGTCACGCACCGCCGGGTCGGGTTCACGCATTGCCGCTTCGCGCAGTTGCCGTGCTACCACGTCATCGTCATCGCCGGAGGGGATGTCTTTGGGGGGAGGGTACTTGGCAGTGTCTTTCGGTATCTGGCCACCGCCGCCAGTTACGCCACCAATGCCTCCACCGTAGCTGCCGCTGCCGCTGCCGCTGCCGGCGCCGCCGCCTCCGGAGCCACTGCCATATTCGCGCCCATTTCCACCGTCGCTGCTTTGTGTGGCAGTATTGCTGGCGGTTTGTGCAGCGGCTTCGCGGGCAGCCTGTCGTTGTTGCTGCTGCTCTTCCAGAATCATGGCGTCAAATTCGCCTGTGCCCCGCTCCAGTTGCGCATCCAGAACCGCTACCTGTTCCGCAGGTGTCAGTGGACCCCGGCCGCTGCCGTACGTACCTTGCCCATTGCCATGCCCACCTTGTCCATACTGGCCAGGCGCTTCGCCGCTACCTGTCCCATCCCCTGCAGATCCCTGGCCGGAGCGCTCGCCCGACTCGCCGCCAGTAGCGTCGCCATCGCCCATTGCCTCTTCCATCCCGGCCAGCACATCCTCAAACCCGGGGGAATCACTCATGTCAGGCAGGCCACCAGCGCTAGCCGGTTCGAAGCCGGGTTCGCCGCCAGCACTGTCTTCAAAGCCAGGTTCAGCAGGGTTGCCGGCCGCGCCGGCGATGTCACCCTGGGCCTCGTCACCAGCCTGCCCCGGGTTGTTTGGAAACTCACCACTGGGAAATTCACCGGGGATAGTGTCTGCGCCCTGCCCGCTTGCGCCGGGTGGCGAGCCGCTACCGGATGAGCCGGTGCTGGAAGATGAATCATTACCCTGCGACGACGCGCTGCTGGACGCAGAGCTGTTACTGTCGCCGGAGGATGGGTTGCTCGCAGAGGAGCTGGTACTTGGCGAACTGGCACTGGAAGAGGAGTTGCTGGAGGACGAACTGCTGGAGGACGAACTGCTACTGGACGAACTGCTGCTCGAGGAGGAACTGGAACTGGTGGAAGCCGGTGTTGGTGGCTGTGGCGTGGTTGGGTTACTGGCGCTGGGGCAGCCGGTTAACAACAGGCAGACGCTGGCCAGCGCCGCCGGCAGTAGCAGGCGATGGGTCGGTACACAATTATCACTACTGGATCTCATAAGCCCTGGTCACTGCCTCCGTGTCCTGCGGTTCCCCCATTGCGAGCCTGGGCCTGAATTGTGTCTTGCGCAGCTTGCGCATAATGCGATTTGCCGCCGCCTCGTTCAATTCGTTCTCATCCACTCGCTCCAGATCGACCACTTTACCGCGTTTGTCCACGCGGAACTGCAGCTGCAGATTGGCCTCTTCTGGCTTCGCCGGCGCAGGGAGCTGTCTTGCCCCCTCGATATCCGGCAATTCGACCGGCTCTCCAAAAAGGGCCGCTAATGATACTTCGGCATCCTCCCTTGGTGTAAGTTCCGCAACCGCTTCCCGGTAAGCCTTCATCGCGGATTCGCGCTCACCGTGCCACAGCATCCAGTCCCCAAGCATTGCTCGCGAGGTGGCTGTCTCCGGGCTGTGATCCCCGTGCTGCGCCTTCTGGATGTCGTAAATGGCCTGGATGACGGCCTGTCCCCGCTTGTAACTCTGGGCACGATAGGCGTTGAAGCGGTTCTGTTGGTTTTGCATCGGGAACCCGTCTGCGTTGCTGGCACTGCTGTTAAGAGACTGCGCGTCATAGTCGGCGATCAGGTATTGGGCCAGCAGCATGCCCTCCAGGGGTTCCAGTAGCAGTGACGAGCTATTGCCCTCTCGGCCCATAATATCCGTCAGCGCCAGGCGATAGAGGTCCCACATGCTCATCACCCGGGCATAGGCCTGCCCGTCCAGGGCCAGCCGGTAGGCCGTATACTGCCACTGGGCCTGTTGTATAAAGGCCTGTGCCCGGGTGATCCCCGCCGGCTGGCTGCGCATCTGTACCCGGTAAAGGTAAGCCTGGCGTTCGTCAGCTTCCGCATATTGGCCCAGCGCAAGGTGGCTGGCGATCTCCCGTTGTAACATGGGGATTTGTCCTGGAGTGTAGAGACCGTCGTTGATGCGCGAAAGGTGTATGCCGCGTTTGAATGCCCTGATCGCCTCCCGGTGATTGTCCTCGCTCTGCAGGGCAATGCCCAGGCCGAGCAGGGTTTCCGACATAGGAGCAGCATAGGCGCCCTGCGAAGACTCCAGCTCGGTGATCGCCTCCCGGTAGCGGCTGCCGCCAATAGCCGCAACGGTTTCGTCGTGCGCGGGCGTCTCGGCCCGGGCCGACTGCCCTGGCGAGTCGTCCTGGCCGGTGGCCGCGAAGCCCTGTGCGGCTGCCAGAACGATCGACAGGAGGACACCGCGCAGGCGGCCTTGAAGTAACGTTCTGCTCATTTACTCTCTCATGCCGACGTCGTTCCTGCATCCGTTTGCATTCTTCTGCGCATAGTTGAAATTATATACCTTGGCCACGGTGCTGAAAAATGCCGTGTTTGGTCGCATACTCATGTCATGACATAGTCGAGGGGGGTACGCAATGCAGGTTATCCTGGATGAGTTGGAGCGGCGCTGGCTGGCGATGTTTGTGGCGCTTGCGGGGGGAGATGACCTGCCCCCCGGGCAGCGGTTACGCGCAGAGGGGATGATGGAAGCTGTAGTGCTCGCGGGCGGTGTTACCGAGGATGAACTGACCAGCGCCATGAATGCCTCCTTCAGCGCGGCTTTTGGACAAAGCCTGGCGGCAGCGTTTGGTGAAGACTGGCGGCTGTTTTACCCCTTTCCAGAGATTCCCGCGGTGGCCCGGCGCGCCCCGGTTTATCCCAGTACCAAAGATTGATTATAATGCGCTGCACATCCTCAGGAAGATCACCGTTATGATGCCGATTGTATTGCGCGCCCTGGGCGGCCTGGCTGTGCTTGCCCTCGTTACTGCCTGTGCATCCACGCTGGAAGCGAACATGGATTACGACCAGCAGTTCGACTTCTCCAAAGTCCGCAAGATAGCTATCCAGCCGGTGGACCGTACCGGTCTTTCAATCGTCAGCATCAGCGATATGCAGGTTCAGCGCATAGACGAGGCACTGGCGCAGGAGTTGCAGCGCAAGGGCTTCGAGATTGTCAGTGATAACAGCGAGGCAGATGTCTTCCTCACCTGGCACCTGGTCACAGAAGAGCGCACCGACGTGCGCACCTATAACAGTATGAGCTACTACAACTGTTGGGGCTGTGGCCCAGCAGTATCGGATGTGAGCGTGCGCCAGTACACGCAGGGTACCTTCATTGTTGATATGATCGACCCCATGCGTAACCAGTCGGTGTGGCGCTCGATAATTGAATCACGGCTGCGACCTGAGCCCGACCCTGAGAAAGCCGGCGCGCGTCGCGAGGAAGCAGCGGCGGCCATATTCGCGCAGTTCCCGCCCGCTTAGCGGGCCTCCCGCCACATAAACCAGGCCCGGGGTCCGCCGCCGGGCATGGCCTCTTCGGCAATCACCTCAAACCCGTGACGCTGGTACAGCGGCACATTGACCTCGTTTGAGCTTTCCAGGTAAGCGGGAACGTGCTCCCGGTCGCAGATGCGCGTGCCCTGTTTGATCAGCGCTGACCCAAGCCCCTGGCCTTGCGCGGCCTGCCTGGCACCTACAAAGACAAGGTGATAATGCGGTTCGCGGGGGTGATGGCGTTCAAAAATCCTGCCCTGTTGCGGTATGCGTAACAGCGGTCCCGGCCCGCGGCGCAGCAGCAGGCGAGTGAACAGGCTTATTGCTGCCAGGCTGGGAGGCACTGTAAAGCTGTTTCCGGGCGGTAACCACAGAGCGGCGCCGCACTGCCGGGTATCCAGGTGCATGATTCCGCGAGGCTTGAAGACGTCGCGAATGAGTAGCTGGAAGAAATCGTTATACAGACCGGGCTCGGGGATGACCCAGTTGAGCACAGGGTCGCCAGCAAAGGCATCGGCGAGGATGTCCGCTAGCGCTTGATGCTGTGCTGCATCGGCATCGATAATTTCTTTTGCCCCTTGCATACATGCTCCTTTGCTTGCCCGGTCGGCGGTCGCTACACTATAAACGTTCCCCGGATGCAGTCCGGAACCTTAGCAGGAATATACAGTGCATTACGAGGAATTCAGGCGTGAGTACACAGCCGGCGGGCTGACTCGCGAGATGCTGGGTAGCTGCCCTCTGCGCCAGTTCGAGGGCTGGCTGGAACAGGCCGTGCGCGCGGGTCTGGGCGATCCCACGGCCATGGTGCTGGCAACCGTCGATGAAGCTGGTGAGCCCTGGCAGCGTATCGTTCTGCTCAAGGGCCTTTCCCACGGCGGCTTTGTGTTCTACACCAATTATTCCAGCAACAAGGCATTGGCCATGGCGGCCAACCCGGCAGTTTCTCTGCACTTTCCCTGGAACGAGCTGGATCGTCAGGTGATTATCGGCGGACGGGTGGAAAAGATGACGGTGGCCGAGTCCGCCGCCTATTTCGTGACCCGCCCACGTGAAAGCCAGATTGCCGCTTGGGCTTCCCGCCAGAGCCGACCTGTCTCCGCCCGTGCATTGTTGTTAAAGCAGGTGTCGGTGCTCAAGGAGCGCTTTGGCAACGGCGAGATTCCGCTGCCTGACTTTTGGGGTGGCTTCCGCGTTATCCCGCAGCGCATTGAGTTCTGGCAGGGAGGGGAGCATCGTTTGCACGATCGTTTCCTGTACCGTCGTCAGTCCGATGACAGCTGGCACATCGAACAGCTACAACCTTGATAATCGCTACAACGAGGAGCACTGCATGATCAGTAAGACAGACCTGGTAGGGGCCTGGGAACTGGAGTCCTGGGCTATAGGCTATTCAGACCGGGATGACTTCAGTTACCCCTACGGCGAGGAGCCACGAGGCCTGCTGGTGTATACGGATGACGGTTGGATGAGCGCCGCAATCGCTCGCGGTGAGCGCGCACGTTTTCCGGATGATGTGAGCTACCGTAAGGTCCCCGATCAGACCAAGGGCGAGGCGTTCAGTTCCTACTTCCATTACGCAGGGCGCTATCGGATACAGGAAGGCGACGTGATCCACTACGTCAGCATGAGCCTCAATCCGAACTTTCCCGGTACAGAACAGCTGCGCCACGCCGAACTGGACGGCCAGACACTGGTACTCAGTGGCAAGGACAGGGTGGGCGGTGTCGAACGCTTCCACTCGCTAGTCTGGCACCGGTCGTCGCCCAGCGATGTTGAGCCGCCGCTGGAAGCGGGTGCCTGAGCCGTGTCCGTCAGCGCGCCCTGCGCTGGCGAAAGTAGCGGGGCTCCTCGTCTATCCCCAGTAACAGGCGGCGGATCATATCCAGCCCCGCTGCCGCGATCATGGTCTGGAAAAGGCTGCGCTCAACGGGCCAGCACAGGCAGCGCGTACGCAGGTTATCGCGCTCCCCCCAGGCCAGCCAGACGGTGCCCACCGGCTTCTCCTCACTGCCGCCACCGGGTCCGGCTATGCCGGAAACCGCGATGGCGTAGTCTGCCCCCGCCCGCTCCAGGGCGCCCCGGGCCATGGCCAGAACAACCTCTTCGCTGACCGCTCCATGCTTGTGCAGAGTGGCCTCTGGCACCCCCAGAACCCTGTGTTTGATGTTGTTGGCATAGGTGACAAAGCCGGCGTGAAAGGCGTCAGAGGAGCCGGGAATCCGGGTGAGCATGGAGGCAATCAGGCCGCCGGTGCAGGACTCGGCCGTCGTCAGGGTCTCCCCGCGCTCACGCAACAGCGCCAGCACCTGTTCAGCCAGCAGGGTGTCACCCTCGCCGATGATATGGTCGCCAAACAGCGTCTCCAGCTGTGCCCGGCATTGCTGGCGTGCGGGGAGGTCTGCGGCCCGGTTAACGCTCAGTTTAATTTCCATTTGCGGTGCGCCGGCGCGAAAGCCCAGTTCCACCTCCGGGGGCCAGTCGGGGACGTGGTCGTTGATGATCTGCTGGGCGGAGGACTCACCGAGGCCGAAGGTCTGCAGGCGCAGGATATTGCGCTCCACCGGGTGCTGCAGCTGGTTTGCCAGGTCGGCGACGATCAGGTCGAGCATGGCGCGCAGCTCGCTGGGGACGCCGGGTGTACAAATAATGCGGCAGCCGGCGACGGTCAGCTCGAACCCCACGGCGCTGCCTATGGGATTGTCGACGATGCGACAGCCCGCCGGCAGCATGGCCTGCTTCAGGTTGGCGGCGTTCAGCGCCAGGTTGCGTCCCGCACACCAGCCCTTAAGGTGGGCGATGGCCTCTGCGTGCTCGACAAGCTCTACGCCAGCCACGCCGGCAAGGATTTCTGCGGTGAGATCATCCACAGTCGGACCCAGACCGCCGTTGACGATTACCAGGTCTGCATCGGCAGTCATGGCCGTCAGCTCAGCGGCAAGTAACGCGGGGTCATCGCCAACGGTTACCTTGCGGTATACGGTGATGGCCAGTTCATCCAGGCGCCTGGCAATCATCGCAGAATTGGAGTCCACCGTATCGCCGCTCATGATTTCGTTGCCGGTGAGCAGCAGTTGCACTCGCGGTGTGTGGTTCGTCATTCTGGTGTCTCGCGCCTTGATCGGAGAATGCAAGCATAGCGCCAATGCTTTCATTGGGGCAAAGTGCTATGGTTTTTCTAATCGGCAGGGAGACGAATTGTTGAAGGAACACAAGTATTGTCCCGACTGTGGCGCGCCGCTGGAGCGGCACGTGGTCGGCGGTGAAACGCGCAATCACTGGCGCTGCTCAGGCTGTGGCGCACTGGATTACGCCTACCCCATGCTGGTCGTGACCTGCTTTGTCGCCTACGAAGACCGTCTGCTGTGGGTACAAAGGGGTATCGAGCCCAAGCGCGGGTCATGGGCCATTCCCGGCGGTTTTATGGAACAGGGTGAGACCCTGGCAGGGGCCGCTGCCCGCGAGCTGCATGAAGAGGCCGGGATTCTGTTGCCAGCAGATCAGCTGCAGCTCTACATGACCGGTACCATCACTTTTATCAATCAGGTTTATATAGGCTTTCGGGCCCGCGTGGATACAGACTACTGCGCACCCGGACCCGAGTCGCTGGACTGTGGCTTTTTTTCCCGCCGGGACTGCCCCTGGGAGCAGGTTGCCTACCCTGAAGTCAACGACTCTGTGGTGCAGGCATACGCAGACCTTGAGACCGGCCGCTTCGACGTATGGCAGGCAGAGATGACGGAGGGCCGTTACGACTTCTGGTCCGTTGCCCAGCGCTGAGCTTGCCTAGTTGCCCGTACGGGTATAGAAGCCCTCAAACCAGGTTTGCCACTCCCCGCTTTCGTCCTGTTCCTGAAAAAACTGCCGAACCCGGCCGTCCGGCAGCGGCGTCCATTGCCCTCTAAGCGGACGGGTGGCCTTGCGTTGCAGGTAATAGATCTCCCCCTCCAGTTTCATACTGCCATCCATCATAGCGCCATGGATATCGATGATACTGGCCCCGGCGTCGACCCAAAGCTGACGCCATTGGCCGGTTGCAGGTTGATAGACGTTCAGGCTCTGGCCCGTGCCGCCGCGCACACTGCGCCATTGCTCGCGCACGGCGCAGCCTTTCTCGATGGCACGAACCTCGTTGTGGCCCTGCAGCGTACCGTTTACGTCGTGAACCGTCCATTTCCCCAGCCAGAAGTCGAAGGCGCGATGAGGGGTCGATGCGGCGCAGTCGAAGGCTTCCTGCTGGGGGTGCGCTGCCCATGGCAGCGCCAGCAAACACAGTATGAGCAGTCGCATCAGAATCCTCCGTGGGTGTTCAGGTGCTCAACTTCCTCCGCGGTGGATGTCCGCTGGAGAATGGCGTTGCGATGCGGAAATCGTCCGAAGCGCGCAATCACGTCCCGATGGGCTATCGCGTAACGGTGGAACTCGGCTATCTGGGCGAGGCCGGTGCTGTTGGCCAGGGTGTTGAACAGCGTCACGCACTGTTCCTGCACGGCAAGCGTTTCGCTGTGCTCCAGCGGCATCAGTATGAAGACCTGGTGTATGGGTGGCAGGCGTTGGAAGCGCGTGGACGCAATGCATTGTTGCGACAGTGCCAGTGCCCGGGGGTCTCCGGCGTAAGCAGCGGGTGTACCGCGGTAAATATTGCGGGTGAGCTGGTCCAGAAGCAGCACCAGTGCGACCAGTCCCCGGTCCGACACCTCCCAGTCGCCCAGGCCCCCGCTGACCGCGCTGTCCACCAGGTGACCAAAGCGGCTGCGACACAGCTCGTCGGTCTCGGCGCTAGACCGGAACCACAGTGCTTGACGCGCCTGCGGGCTCATGCCCTGCGCGTCCAGCTCGCCGAACCAGAAGGCGTGTACCTCATCAATGTCTCCGGCCATGCCCGGCCTCCCTATTTCTGCGCGATATGCTAAGGTGCGCGATTCTTTTAATCAGCATAGTGGAAAACTCTCATGTCATTACTTCCCGAGGTGGAACTGGCCACCGATGAACAGAAAGTCAGCTACGGATTCGGCCTGCAGTTCGGCGACCAGCTACTGCGCAACAGTTTCGATGGGATGGAACTTGAAGCGGTACTGGCTGGCGTTCAGCACTGGTATAACAACCGTCAGTCGCAACTGACAGACGAAGAAATCAACCCCAGCTACAAGATCATTCAGGACCGCCAGCAGGCCAAGGCCGCAGAGCTGGACAGCAAGCGCAAGGCCCTGGCAGAGCAGTTTATGCAGTCGAATGCAGAGCGCGAGGGTGTCAATGTGACAGAGAGCGGACTGCAGTACGAGGTGCTGGAGTCCGGTGATGGCGCGAGCCCCAGTGCCCAGTCCACGGTGGTGACGCACTATCACGGCACGTTTGTCGATGGCACCGTCTTCGATAGTTCCATAGAGCGCGGTCAGCCAGCGGAGTTCGGCGTGACCCAGGTTATTCCCGGCTGGACCGAGGCCCTGTTGATGATGTCGGTGGGTGACAAGTGGCGCATTGCCTGCCCGCCCACGCTGGCTTACGGCGAGCAGGGCGCGGGCGACAGTATCCCGCCCAACACCGCCCTGGTGTTTGAAATCCACCTCATCGAGATCAAGGACTAGCCACAGCCGGGGGAAGGATGACAGCGAACATCAATCTGCCCCGTATTCTGCGGGTGGGTGCCGGAGCCAGTAACGAGGTGGCGACGGCCCTGGCCCAACTGGGCCTGTCCCGCCCGCTACTGGTCACCGACCCGTTTATGGTGCAGTGCGGTTATGCCGAGCGTATTACCGCAGTGCTGACCACAGCAGGTATGCCCTGTGGGCTGTTCGCTGATTCGGTGCCTGATCCCACAACAGACAGCATCGATGCCGGGCTGGTGGTATTGCGGGCCGGTAACTATGACTGCCTGGTCGCCCTGGGGGGTGGCAGTTCGATCGATACCGCCAAGGCCCTGGCAGTGATGGCCGAGCGTCAGGGCCCCATGCGTGATTACAAGGTGCCGGTGCAGATTGATAGTGGCCTGCCGGTGCTCGCCATTCCCACGACTGCAGGCACGGGCTCGGAGGCAACGCGAGCCGCTGTCATCTCTGATTCGCAAAGCAGTGAGAAAATGTTGTGCATGGGCCTGGGCCTGATGCCGGTGGCGGCGCTGGTGGACTACGAGCTGACGCTCACCATGCCCTATCGACTCACCGCTGACACCGGTATCGACAGCCTCTGCCACGCGCTGGAGGCCTACGTCAGCCGCAAGTCCAACCCGTTTACCGACGGCATCGCCCTCACCGCTATGGCCACTATCAGCCGGCACATACGCACCGCCTGTGCTGAACCCGACAACCGTGTCGCTCGCGAGGCCATGATGCTCGCCGCGACACAGGGCGGCATGGCCTTCTCCAACGCCTCAGTCACCCTGATTCATGGAATGAGTCGGCCTATTGGTGGCCTCTACCATGTGCCCCACGGACTCAGTAATGCCATGTTGTTGCCCGAGGTGACCGCGTGGTCGGTAGGTCATGCGAGCGCCCGTTATGCCACGGCGGCACGTGCTATGGGGCTGGCAGGCGATGGTGATGCCGACAGCCTGGCGCTGGACAAGCTCACCGCCGGCCTGCGCCAGCTCAATGCCGACCTGTCCGTGCCTACCCCTGGCGAGTACGGAATCGACGAAGCCAGCTGGACTGCGTCACTGGCGCTGATGGCGGACCAGGCCCTGGCATCAGGCTCACCGGCCAATAATCCGCGTATACCGGAGGCGGCTGAAATTGTAGCGCTGTACCAGCGAGTCTGGGCCGGCCCTGCCCGGGCCTGATCAGTTCCCGGAGTCTGGCTGGCCCGCAGCGTTCAAATTGCTTATCCAGAGCAGAAAATGCCGCTGCCCGCTTACATTGAAAACCGCGATTGATTACACTGGCAACGAGTCCATTTCAGCCACAATCCAGCGCGGTAACACCACCATGAAACGTGTCGTATTCAATCAGAAGGGCGGGGTCGGCAAGACCAGCATCACCTGTAATCTGGCAGCCATCGGCGCCAGCATGGGCTATCGTACCCTGGTCATAGACCTGGACGTGCAGGGCAATACCACGCACTACCTGGTGGGTGAAATCGACGCCGAGGCGTTCCCTGCCGAGGCCCAGGGAGTGGCGGGTCTGTTCAAGCAGACCGTGGGCTCAAGAAAGATGCAGAAGAACCCGGACTCCTTTGTCTGGGAGACGCCCTACGAGAACCTGTACCTCATGCCCTCCAGCCCGGTGCTGGCCGACATGGAGAAAGAACTGGAGTCACGCTACAAAATCTACAAGCTCCGCGATGCCCTGCAGAAGCTGGACGGCGAATACGATCGCATCTATATCGATACGCCGCCCAACTTCAACTTCTACTCCAAGTCCGCGCTGATCGCCGCTGACTCTGTATTGGTCCCCTTCGACTGTGACAGTTTTGCCCGCCAGAGCCTGTACTCTTTGATGGATAACCTCACTGAGCTGCAGGAGGACCACAACCCGGACCTGGAAGTGGAAGGTATTGTCATCAATCAGTTCAATTCCCAGGCGCGCCTCCCGGGTGAACTGGTCAGTGAGCTGGAAGAGGAGGGTTATCCGGTCTTCGGCACCTACCTCAACACCTCAGTGAAGATGAAAGAGTCCCACCGCGACCATCGTCCCTTGATCGATATGGCTCCCAGCCACAAGCTAACCGGTCAATTCCTGGCGCTGCATGCCGAGCTGGAAAAGTCGCTTTCGCGCGCTGCCGCCTGATACGGCGGACCTCGCAAGGGCGGCGCACTGCGCGCCTGCCCCCTGGCAAGGTCAGTGAGCGCTGCAGGGCCGGGGCATATCCATATGAATTTCAGTTATTTGAAAACACGTTATTGATTCTTTAAAGTTCTCGACCCTCATATATTGCTGGAAATGTTTCCTTTGCTGAACCTGGACCTGGACAGTGTTAACGCCTCACTGCGCGATGCCGGCCCCGGCGACATAGTGCGTTGGGCGCTGTCCCTGCAGGCGAAAACCATCGCCACCACCAGCATGGGCAAAAATGCTGCAGTGATGCTGCACCTGGTGAGCGAGGTAGACAAGAGCGTACCCACGATCTGGGTGGATACGGGGTACAACCTGCGCGATACCTATATCGTGGCCGAGCGCCTTATTCGCGACCTCGAACTGAATATGCATGTGTATTCGCCGCTGATGACTTCCGAACGGCGCAACGCCATTATGGGGGGCGTGCCGACTATTGATGAGGAGGAGCGCCATCAGGAGTTCACCCGTCAGGTGAAGCTGGAGCCTTTTGCCAGGGCCCTGGATACGTTCCAGCCGGATGTCTGGTTGACGGGCATTCGGCGTGAGGAAACGGAACACCGCAAGACGCTGGACATCGTCTCGCTGGATGACCGGGGTATCATCAAGGTGGCCCCGATCTTCAACTGGTCAGACGACGACGTAGAGGCCTACATGGAACAGTACGAACTACCCACATGTCGGCATTACTTCGATCCCACCAAGGTATTGGACGGTCGCGAGTGCGGCCTGCACACTGCGGCCTAGTCGGCCGGGAAATCGTTTAGACCCCCCTGGGGAAACCCCTCGAGCTAGCCCATAATCAGCCCGACACTCAGTGCGAGTAATACTGTCGCCAGAAAAAACCCACCAATTACCTTGGCAAGGCGCTTCATAATGCGCGCATCTTCCTCTGTGTCCTCTTCGAGGATGTGTTGAGTCACGTTCATGCTCCTTTTTAGAATAAGGTCCAGAAATCAAAACCCTGGATTAAACGGATACACTTCCCAGTTCTGACAGACTGCGCCTGCCGCTCCCCGTGTGCATTGACCTGGATCAAGCTGCGTTATACTGATGAAGGAGGTGGTCTGTGACGCGCACGGCTGGAGTTCGGATGGTGACGCGCTGCGCCCCGGGTGTTTCGGGGTGTATGGTTATTGCGGGCGCACTATTCCTGCTCTGTGGTTGCGCCACCGGGGGGCCTGCAGCGCTTCCCCTGTGGCAGTTGCCATCGCTGCAATATCAGGGCCGGGAAACGGGCGTGGACGAATTGGCTGCCCGTGCGCCCACCCCCCGGTTGCTGGATGTCGATGAGGCCATGCAGGCATTTGTACAGCGCTATGCAGGTGACGCTTCCTCCAGCCGTCAACGCCTGCTCAGTCTGCACCGTGCGATCAGCGGTACAGCCACGCTTGGCATAGAGTATGACCCCGCGGCGGAAGGCAGCGCCAGCCAGGCATTTCGCTCCCAACAAGCCAACTGCCTTTCCTACGCTAACCTGTTTATCGCGCTGGCCCGGGAGGCAGGCCTGGATGCGCGCTATCAGTGGGTGGATGTGCGCCCCACCTGGACACGCATGGGCGAGCGGGTGGCAGTGCGCCTGCACGTCAACGCCGTGGTACACCTGAACCGCCGGGACCGGTTTATGGTTGACCTGGATCCGTTGCCGGCGCGTGATATCACCGGTTCAATGGAGATAAGCGACACCGACGCCAGAGCCCTCTATCACAGTAACATCGCCATGGACGCATTGGCTGACGAGCGCCTTGAAGAGGCATGGCTGCACGCAATGCGGGCGCTGCAATTGAGCCCGCAAATGTCTCATTTATGGGTCAATATGGGGGTGGTCTATCGCTGGTCGGGGCAATATGACGCAGCGGAGACCGCATACTCCCAGGCGCTAGCCATTGACGACCACGAACGCTCCGCGATGAATAACCTGATGGTGCTGTATGGCCTGCAGGGCCGAGAAAAAGAGCGGGCCTATTGGGAAGCCCGCGTGGAGCGCTATCGGGACACCAACCCCTATTACCATGCCTGGCTGGGTGACCAGGCTGCCGAGGAGGGTGACTGGCGCGGTGCCCTGGTCCACTACCGGGATGCGCTGGCGCTGTCCCCGGAGGATCCTGAGCTGTTATTCGGCCTGGGGGTGATCTACCGCGAACTAGGTGAACTGAAAGCGGCTTTGCGTTATGTGGGTGAGGCCCGGGACCATGCTTCGCTGATGTCGCGGCGCAAACGTTATGAGCTTGAATACGAGCAACTCAGCCAGCGCCGTCTGGCAGCGCATTGAGGCCCGGATTCAGCGCGGCACCACGCGGATGTAGGCACGTTTGCGTTTCTTTCCAGTCAGGCCGGAGAACAGGTCGGCGAGCTTCATTTTCAGGCCGTATTTACGGTGCAGGGCGCGCAGCGCGGTGGCCTCATCCTGCGCTGTGTTCAGCAGATAGGCATCCGCCTCGAACGCTTCCCCGGTTACCTTTCCCGTGACCGTACAGGGGGCGATACGCGCGTCACTGAAGTTGCGCAGGCGTTTGACCTTGCCCGCCTCGCCAGCAGAAAATACGTAATAGGCACCATCCAACGGGGCAAACCATACCGGTGTGGCGACAAAATCCCCGGATTTCTTCAGCGTGGACAAGCTCATGTACTCTTCCGCCTCAAATTGCTTGATTTGTTGCGCATTCATGGTTGAAGCTATTCTCCCGGTTAGTGGCCAGCGCCACCTGCCATCCTGGAAAGGGTGCCGCCGGAGAACAATAACAGGCGATAGCGCAAAGGAGAACAGCCATGAGCGCACCAGGGTTTCACGCCACCACCGACGAAGTGAGTGCAGGCGTCGATCTGTCTGCCAGGCAGGTGGTCATCACCGGGGCCTCCTCCGGCCTGGGGGTGGAAACTGCCAGGGCGTTGGCAAACTGCGGCGCCGCAGTGCTGATGGTCGCACGTGATGCGCAAAAACTGGATGCCGCAGTGGCGCAGGTCAGTCAGTCCGTGCCGGGCGCCAGCATAGACACCGCCATAATCGACCTGGCCGACCTCGACAGCGTGCGCTCTGGCGCTGCCGACATCCTCAGCAAATGCCCGACCATAGACCTGCTGATCAACAACGCGGGCGTCATGGCCTGCCCGTTGCAACGCACCGCCCAGGGCTTTGAAATGCAGTTTGGTACTAACCACCTTGGCCACTTTCTGCTGACAGGCCTGCTCGCTCCCGCGCTGATAGCCGGCGCACCGTCGCGCGTGATTAACCTGAGCTCCGCCGGTCACCGCTTCGCCCCGGTGGACATGGAAGATCCCAATTACCACAACCGCCACTATGAGAAGTGGCAGTCCTATGGCCAGTCCAAAACGGCCAATGCCCTGTTTTCCGTCGGTCTGGACCAGCGCCTGCAGGGTCGCGGTGTACGCGCCTTTGCCGTGCACCCCGGCATGATCATGACCGAACTCAGCCGGCACATGGTGCCGGAGGACTTCGCGCAGATAGCACGCGGTCGCAAACCGGAGGAACTTCCCTTCAAGACCGTGGAGCAGGGGTCTGCCACCAGCGTATGGGCGGCCACCGCTCTGGAACTTGAAGGCCTTGGTGGCCTCTATCTTGAGGACTGTCATGTGGCCGAACCGGCAACGCCTGACGGCGACGGTGGCGTGGAGGCCTACGCGGTCGACCCCGTTCTGGCAGATCAACTCTGGCAGACTTCCGAAGACCTGGTAGGAGAAAAATTTGATTTCTAAGCCAAGACAAAAAAGGGCCCTCATATTGAGGCACAGCGCAATCCTCCTTTGCCTGGCAGCAGCATTGCTGGCACAGCCGCTGCGAGCTGATTCAGTTGAGCAGATCAACGCGGGTAGCCGCGAGGCCCTGGCTGCGCTGCGCGGTCATGTCCAGGGCACTGACGGGCTGCTCAAGAAGGCCGCCGGCGTGCTGGTCTTTCCCGATGTCGTCAAACTGGGCTTTGGCGTGGGAGGCGAGTTCGGCGAGGGCGTACTGCTGGTAGACGGCGAGCCAAAGGCCTATTACGCGACGTCCGGGGCACCCTTTGGTATGAAGCTCGGTCAGCAGATCAAGTCAGAGGTGATTGTGTTTCGCAGCGAGGAAGCGCTGGCAAGTTTTCGTAATACTCGCGGCTGGAAGGTGGGTGCGCACGCTAAGGTAGCCACGTTTACCGGGGCCCGCGATGCTGTTTACAAGGCGCGTGAAATTGCAGAACCGATGGTGTCGTTCATTTTTACCCGCGAGGCGATGCTTCCCGGTTTGACGCTGGATGGGGCAAAGATTACTCGACTGGCGCGCTGATCCGGGTTTCATTTCGACGCTCGACGCTCGACGCTCGACGCTCGACGCTCGACGCCTGACGCTTGAGTGGTTCCTTTCTCTGCTGCACGGTGCGGTGTGCAGGTCTGGCCCTCCCGGGACCGCAAAAGCGCCGTCCGTGGCAGCTCGGCCTCGCACATCCATGTGCTCGGACGTCCCCGTAGGGCCAGACCCGCCCACCGCGCCTCTCTCGTGCCGCCCACCGGGCATAGCCATAACGCCTGACATCGGCACCTAATCAACCCTGGAAACATGACGCCAAATCGCTATTCCGGTATCCTGCGCCGCTTGCACACCAGGAGGTTCACCATGTCAGAGTTCACCACCGTCATCGCCGCACTCAAAGGCCAGGTCGATACCGGATCGCAGGTCACCGTCAAGGGTTGGCTGCGCTCCAAGCGTGACTCCAAGGCCGGTATTTCCTTCCTCGCCGTGCACGACGGCACTGCATTCGATGCAATTCAGGCCGTGGTGCCCAACAGTCTGGCGAACTACGAATCAGAGATACTAAAACTCTCCACCGGTTGCGCCGTGGAAGTCAGCGGCGAGTTGGTGGCATCTCAGGGCAAAGGGCAGAGCGTGGAGATTCAGGCCAGCGAAGTGACTGTCGTCGGCTGGGTCGATGACGCTGAAAGTTACCCTATCGCCAAGAAGCGCCACACCTTCGAGTACCTGCGTACCCAGGCGCACTTGCGACCGCGCACCAACACCTTCGGCGCCATTACCCGCGTGCGCACGACTCTGGCCAACGCCATACACAATTACTTCCACCAGCAGGGTTTCAATTGGATCAATACCCCCATTATCACTGGTAGTGACTGTGAGGGAGCAGGTGAACTGTTCAGGGTGAGCACTCTGGACATGACCAACCTGCCGCTAGACGACAAGGGTGCTGTGGATTACAGCCAGGACTTCTTTCACGGTGAAGCCTTCCTTACCGTCTCCGGGCAACTGGAAGTGGAGTCCTATTGTCTGGCCATGAGCAAGGTCTATACATTTGGTCCCACCTTCCGTGCCGAGAACTCGCATACCAGCCGTCACCTGGCAGAATTCTGGATGGTGGAACCGGAGATCGCCTTCGCCGACCTCAATGACGATGCCGATTTAGCCGAAGACCTGCTCAAGCACGTGTTCGAGCGTGTGCTGGAGGAATGCGAGGACGACATGGCATTCTTCCAGCAACGTATCGACAAGACCGTCATCGACCGTTTGCGCACGGTTATCGACAACAGCTTCGAGCGTATGGATTACACTGACGCCATCCATATTCTCAAGAAGCACGAGAATAAATTCGAGTTCCCGGTGGAATGGGGCGTGGACCTGGCCTCCGAACATGAGCGCTTTCTCGCTGAAGAGCACGTCGGTCGCCCGGTAGTACTCATGAACTACCCCAGGGAGATCAAGGCCTTCTATATGCGTCTTAATGACGATGAAAAAACGGTGGCGGCGATGGATGTGCTGGCTCCGGGCATCGGCGAAATCATCGGAGGCAGTCAGCGCGAGGAGCGTTTGGATGTGCTTGACTCGCGCATGGATGCGCACCTGCGCGAGGAACTGTGGTGGTATCGTGACCTGCGTCGCTATGGCACGGTTCCCCACGCGGGTTTCGGGCTCGGGTTCGAGCGGCTGCTGAACTATGTCACGGGTATGGAAAACGTACGTGACGCCATTCCCTTCCCGCGAACGCCGGGTAGTGCGCACTTCTGAGTTGGCCGGCCGGTAATCAGTCTGATCCTGTTTTCTTTTTGCCAGGTTTGATGTATCTGCGAGCGGTATGATTCTCGATTGCATTGCATTGCATTGCATTGCATTGCGCCGCACCGTACACAACACGACACGACACGACACGATACGATACGGCGCGGCGCGGAGGGTGAACCGGGTCCCCGGGGGACCGCAAAAGCGCCATCCATGGCAGCTCGGCTTCGGCCATCCATGGCCTCAGACGTCCCCCGGGGACCCGGTTCACCCTCCGCACCTCTACTTTTCGTTCGTCTCTGTGTAAAGCCTGCAGTTGTAGCTGTATCAGAGGCACGTGCGCCCCGGTATCCCCGCACAAAAATGTCCGTAGCCACGGATGGCGGAGGCCAAGCAGCCACGGACGGCACGCTTTTGCGGTTTTTGTGCGGGGATACCGGGGCGCACGCGCCGGTCCTGCATGTTGCATACAACTAGTAGGAAATCCCGCGGCTATCGTGCTGACCAGGGGCCAGATGAAGCACCCGTACCGCACGAATCCTGCCCCAAATAGGTAAATTGTGTAAAAAACGAGCACGCTTTGTGAAATATTGCCTAATATTTAGTCAGGTGCTTCGATAAGGTAGAGCGTAGCCATTGAGAAGCGGAATCAAAGTCGTTTCGCAATGACGCGAAACAAGTTTTGTCCCGGCGTAATGCGGGACCGGCCGCAACAGAGGCAGGAATGGAATGAAACGCCCGCAAGTAAACATGGACGCTGGCCCCGTGAGCGAAATGGCCATAGTGGATACCTTTACCAAGCTGATATTTGGTGAGGACTACCAGTACAGTAACCGCGAGCTAATGATCATTCAGGCCTTCCGCACAGTGGACAAACGGGTGTTATTTGACTCACATCGGGATATGGGGACCTACCTGCGTGCCCTGGGTGTTGGTGAGATGATCAAGCTGGTATCGCAAGTACAGGCCCAGCTCATGGTGGACCTGCAGGCAGGTGCCGGCCGTATTGAGCCAGATAGCGCTCGCGAAAGCATCCTTAATCGCCGGGTGCACTAGACGCCCGGGATCTACTGAGCGGCTTTCTTTTCTTCCTTCGGTGGCTTAAGGCCGCAGCCTTCAACCAGTTCAAATCCTGCCTGATACCGATTCTCGCGATCCACGCCAATAAAGCGCAATTCCACTTCATCATTCAGCTGAAAGCGCCGCGTGGTGCTGGTGAGGCTGGCTGTCCATTTGTCGTAGCTGAACTTTTCCGGGTCCTTGCGCAGGTCGACAAAACCATCCAGGCCATTGTCATCCAGGCGGACATTGAAGCCGCTGCTGTTCACGTGAGCCACGCGAGCCTTGAAGGTTTTGCCCTCCTGGCGCTCGACTACACGCGCCAGGTGTTTCCCTGCCAGCCAGCGCTCAGCCTCCAGGGTGGCAGCGCGGGCAGTGCTGATGCGCTCGGCGAGTGCTTCCAGCACGGATTGCTCTAACCGCGCAGCGGGCTGTTCGCGCAGTATGGCCTTGATCTGCAGGTGCACCAGGAAGTCCAGGTACTTGCGCAGTGGCGAGGTGCAGTTAGTGTAGTGTTCCAATGCCATACCCATATGCGGGGCCGGGCTGGCGGTAATCTCCGCGCGAGTGAGCAGGCGGTTGACCATGGTCCGCAGCGGCAGAGCCTGTCCGGGCCTGGACAGCGCACGCATGATTTGCTGGTAACCCGCCACGGTTGTTACGTCTGCCTCGGCGACCTCGGGAGCGTGCATGGTGAGAAACTTGCGCATCTCGTCAAGGCGATCACTGCGGAACCCGGGGTGAGTGACGAAAGGCCCGCCGGCGTTGTTTTCGGTGAGGAAGCGTGCAGCGCAGCGGTTGGCGGCGATCATGCATTCCTCCACCAGCTTCTGCGAAAGCAGCTTCTCGAAGGGTTCGATATGGTCGATCTGTTTGTTGTCGTCCATGATCCAGCGGTATTCCTGGCGATCTTCCATCACCAGGTGGTTGGTCTCGCGATTTCCGCGCAGTGCGCGATATACCTGATACAGCGCCTCCAGTGGCGAGGCGTGCATCATCAACTCTTCATTCTGGCCGCTGAGGTACTTGTCCACCGCGTAGTAGGACAGCTTGGCGCGGGAGCGGATGGTAGCTTCTATGAATTCGTACTCGCCCACCCTGCCGTCGTCGTTGATCGCAATTTTGCAGACCAGTGCCGGGCGGTCGGCACCCTCGGAAAGGGCGCAGGTTTCCTGGGACAATTCCTCCGGCAGCATCGGCAATATGTCTCCGTGAAAATACACGGAGGTGCCGCGGGCGGCCACGTCTCGCTGCAGGTCGGAGTCAGGCGGTATATAGGATGTCGGGTCGGCAATGGCCACGAACAGTGTCCAGCCATCGTCGGAAATCTGCGCATAAAGTGCGTCGTCGATGTCCTGGGTCTTGGCCGCATCGATGGAGATAAACTCCAGGTCCGTAAGGTCCTGGCGGTACTCTGCTTCCAGTGGGCGGCATTCGGCCAGCTGCTTCTCCAGCTCTTTGCGGCTGGATGCGCCCCAGTCGGCAGACAGCCGGTACTTTGCCATCGAGTAGAGATTCTCGATGCCAGGGGTATCTTCGCCACCGATTACGCTGAGTATCTTTGCCTGTGGCTTGCCGTCACGGATGGGGTGACGCAGTATCGCACAGCGAACGTAGTCGCCTTCCTGTACGCCATTGCGGGCGTGCGGGGGGATAAACAACCAGCGGCTCAGCTGCCGCAGGTCCGGCTCTACAAACAGAGCCTTGCCCTTGCGCACGCAGCGCCCGGTGAAGTCTCCCAGCGGGCAATCGATGAGCTTTTCGATGTCGGCGATGGTCTTGTTGTCTTTCGCTGGGCGGATGCAGACCTGCACCCGGTCCTCGGGAAAGACCTTGAGCATTTCGTCCGGTGGGATAAACACTTCCCGGCCGTCGTCCAGCACGGCAAAGCCGTAACGAGCCTGGGTTCCCTTGACCACTGCCTCGGCGCGCTCCTTTTCTGCCTCCATCTGGGATTTGAGGCCTTTGAGCTGGGAGAGGGAGTCCTGATTGAGCATTGAGAGGGGTTCTTACGATTATCGATTCAAGCGCGTTATCCTAGCGGAAAACGCTCCTGCTGTCAGTGCGTTGTCACCCTTTACGCCTTTGCCTGCCACATTATGCCGACAAGCATTGACAGCTCGCGCACGGGGTGCTGATAATGGCTTAACACTGCTGATCGCAATCCGTCAGGAAGCTGAATTTGAAACAGTGCCCGACGCAGGCCAGTCAGTGACGACTGGCCACCGTGCGTCACACATCATGCAGCAACGCTGCGCAACCTTTGAGCTTCAATCGCTCAGGCCCCTTACGCGCTCACTTTCGGCCACAACTCCTCACACCGTGACAGGCAGATACCGCGCCTCGCACATTTCTCCAGCTTCGCAAAACCCGGACCGAACACAGAAGTCGGTCGCAACCAAGGACAACCCACAACCAGCTGTATCCGGCCAGCTTCGGCGTACGCGTCGTGCCCGGTCCCTCCTGTTTCAATTCCAGCAAGCCACCACTTTTGAATTACCTGTGAGGATATCTTTATGGATTCAGGCTCCGCCCTGCGCGTAAAAAAAACGACCACCCTGAAACCCGTTATCAAGAAAACGTATGTTTTGGACACTAACGTCCTGCTGCACGACCCCACCGCCGTTTCGGCGTTCAAGCATCACCGCGTGGTCATTCCCATGACCGTTCTCGAAGAGCTGGACCATATCAAGGATCGTCGCGACAAGACCGTCAGTCGTGAGGCGCGCATTGCCATCCAGATGATCGACAAGGTCGTGGATGCCGCATCGCCCCAGGAAATACAGGAGGGCGTGGAAGTGCCGGGCTCCGGACTGGAGGGTATGGCGCCGGGCACTCTGGCCATCTTCCCGGACCAGTTACTGGGCGAGAACACTGACGTGCCCTACCTGGATGGCACGCCTGACCAGGCTAATGACAACCGGATCATCAATGTCGCGCTGCGCCTGCAGGCTGAGAACCCGGAGGAGTTCATCTGCCTGGTGACCAAGGATATCAACATGCGCATCAAGGCCAAGGGCTCGGGCCTGGTGCATGTGGAAGACTACCGGCGTGACCGGGTGCTGGATGACATCAACCTGCTCGCCACCGGGTATGAGCATATCAAGGGGGATTTCTGGTCCGGCATCAGCGAGGTTGATACCCTGCGCGAGGGGGATTGCACCCTGCACCGGTTGCCGCGTAAATCCCTGCCCAGCGCCTATCCCAACCAGTTCCTGTATGACGACAATGACTTCATGGCCTTCGTCAAACGGGTGGACAGCGAGTATGTCTACCTGCGCTGCGACAGCCGTGACAACCTGATGCACAGGCGTTTCTGGGGGCTGGCCCCGCGCAATCTCGAGCAGGCCATGGCGATGTCCATGCTGGATGACGATAACGTCGATATGACGGTGCTCACCGGCCCGGCAGGCTCTGGTAAAACGCTGATGGCCCTGGCCTATGGCCTGCACGCGATTCTTGAGCTGAAAAAATACTCCAAGCTCATCGTGGCCCGTTCCACACCGCCTATCGCCGAGGAGATCGGTTTTTTGCCGGGCACAGAGGAAGAAAAAATGGCGCCGTGGCTGGCGGCATTTGACGACAATCTGGAAATACTCCACGGCACTGACGAGTCCTGCCACGGCAGTATCGACTACGTGAAAGAACGGGCGAACATCCAGTTCAAGTCGCTGAACTTCATGCGCGGACGTTCATTCAATAACGCTTACATCATCATTGACGAGAGCCAGGGGCTTACCCAGTTCCAGCTAAAGAGCGTGATCAGCCGGGTGGGCGCCGACTCCAAGATTGTGGTGTTGGGTAACCTCGCGCAGATCGACAACAAGTACATCAGTCCGCTGACATCGGGCCTGACCTACCTTGTTGAGAAGAGCAAGCAGTATCCGCACGCGGGTATCATGCACGTCAACGGTATTGTGCGCTCGCGTCTGGCGGCCTTTGCGGAAGAAAACCTGTAGGGCATACCTGTCACCAAGCGGCTCGGGGTTCCTCCCGAGCCGTTTCTCAATATTGCCAAACCCCTGGAGCGCCCGTAGCTACCGCACTCTCCTTAAATCCCGCTGCAGTGCAATCTCCAGACGCAGCACGATGCTCCACACACCCTCTCGCTCTACATCCAGGTTACGGCGGCGATAATTGAACGCCGGCTCTATTTCAGCAAAGAGAAAGTCGCGGTAGACCTGGCGACGCCACAGCACGCCCAGTCGATAATTCTTGGTCAGCACTTCCGGCTGTGTTTCGCCGTTGATGCTGGCAAAATAGGACACCGCAATGGGGCGCGAGCTTTCCGGCTTCTTGCGCTCGCGTAGCGCCAGTCGGGTGCGCCACTCAACGCCGTCAGTTTCCTCGCCCCAGCGTACGCGGTTGGCCCAGCGCAATATGCTGTCTTCGTCCAGGCCCTGGTTAATGTCGTAGTTGGCGGTGGTAAAAAAGGACTCGTCGTTATCCCATTGCAGCCGTTGTACATAGCGAAAGCTGGTCAGTTCGGTATAGCGTCCTTCACTGCGGTAGCGCACACCCGGGCGCACGTTGCCTGAAGAGTAGTTCAGCGTCACGTCGAAGCGCGACCGGGACCCCTCGCGGACTTTGTACTTCAGGCCAATGCGTTCTTCTTCCCGACGCTCCTCCTCGGTCTCGGGTTCACCGTCCTCGCCTGCAAACACCAGGTTCAGTCGACGTGAGACACTTGGCAGCTGCACCTTACCGCGCAGTCGCGCACTGAAGTCATTGCCGTCTTCCTCGTCCCATTCATTCGCAATCTCCAGGCGCAGTAGCGACTCTGCCTGCTCTGCGTCGTACTCGGGGTCACCAAAAAAGGCATCCATCCATTCGGTCAGGGCCTGGGCCTTGTTGGTGGCATAAGCGTGGCTTTCGTCAACCCAGTTAACCGGGACGTCGTTGGGATCCTCGGCCCATGGCACTTGGATCAGCTCCGCCTCGGCCTCTTCAATGGCTTCACCTTCTTCCTCGGGTAATATCGGTTCCCAGCCCAGCACCTCGTCTTCGGTGTCGATGTGCGCGTTGCTGTCGGCCGCGGCGACCGCATCGGGGGCTGATTCCGCGAGAGCGGGTCCCGCCACCAACAGCAGAAGTACAAGCCAAATCTTCACGTACATGGGGTGATTACCTTTTGGATATTTGTCGCTACACTAACGGCCATGGATAAACTTTTCATTATTTTTCAACACCTCGTACCCCAGCACCTGCTGTCTCGCTGCACAGCCTGGCTGGCCGAGCTCGAGCACCCCGCGGCCCTCAAGAACTGGGTCATCGGTCGCTTCGTGCGCCACTTCAATGTGGATATGAGCGAGGCGCTGGAACCGGACTATCGTCAGTACGCCAACTTCAACGCGTTTTTCACCCGGCCATTGCGGGCCGGCGCACGCGCTGTTGCCGATGCGGACGTTGTCTGCCCAGCCGATGGCGCTATCAGTCAACTGGGCGATATTGTCGGCGGGCGTATTTTCCAGGCCAAGGGGCAGGACTACAGCTGCGTGGAATTATTGGGTGGCGACCCGGAGTGGGCAGCACGCTTCGCGGGCGGCAAGTTCGCCACTATCTATTTGTCGCCCCGCGATTACCATCGGGTGCATATGCCCATTGCAGGCAAACTGCTGGGTACCACCTACATCCCCGGCGACCTGTTTTCTGTCAACACCGTCACCGCGGAGAACGTCGAGCGCCTGTTCGCGCGCAACGAGCGCCTGGTCAGTTATTTTGACACCGAGGCGGGACCCATGGCGATGATTCTGGTGGGTGCCATGGTAGTGGCAGGTATTGAAACAGTGTGGGGCGGGCAGGTGGCCCCACCGCCCAGTACTCCGCTGAGCCTGGACTATCGCGCTCAGCCTGAACCGGTGGCTCTCGCGGCAGGCGAGGAGATGGGGCGATTCAAGTTGGGCTCCACAGTGATTCTGCTGTTTCCTGAAGGTGCGATAGAGTGGGATTCAGGTTACGCGGCGACCACGCCCACGCGGCTGGGCGAGGCACTGGCCAGGTTCAACAACGCCGCAGAATAAGACCCCGGTCGACCTGTTTAGGCGCCTTGCGGTTCTACCCCGTCTAGGATTCCAGCGAGGCGACGATATGCCGGTAACTGGCCAGCCGGGATTCGGTGATTTCGCCAGCCTCCACCGCGGCCAGTATTGCGCAGCCCGGCTCGTGTTCGTGGCAGCAGTCACGAAACTTGCAGCGGCCCAGATGCGGGCGGAATTCACGAAAACCCTGCTCCACTTCCTCGCGCTGCATATGCCACAGGCCGAATTCGCGAATGCCCGGTGAGTCGATCAGGCTGCCGCCACAATCCAGGTGGAACAGTTGTGCGGTGGTGGTGGTGTGGGTGCCCTTGTTGGTATTTTCAGAGAGCTCACCCACCCGTAATGCCGCTTCTGGCAACAGTGCGTTAACCAGTGATGACTTGCCCACGCCGGACTGGCCGACAAATACGCTGGTGCGCTCGCGCAGGGCAGCGTGCAGCCCCTCCATGCCTTCTTCATTAATGCAGGTATACAGAATTCGGTAGCCCAGCTCGGGGTAAATAGACATCAGTGCGTCCATCTTCTCGCGCAAGTCCGGGTCGGCATCCAGCAGGTCAGTCTTGTTCACAACAATCACCGGCTCAATGCCCACCACTTCGGACGCCACCAGGTAGCGGTTGACCAGGTTGGCATGGGGCTCGGGGTAGGGCGCGATCACCACCAGGATCTGGTCTATGTTGGCCGCGACGGCCTTCAGCTTGCCGTAGGGGTCCGGCCGGCACAGCACGCTGTTGCGCTCCAGTTGTGCGACCACCACGCCGGTGGGATCTCCCTCGCACCACACCACCCGGTCCCCGGTGACCAGTCCGTCGATATTGGCGCGCATATGACAGCGCTGACTCTGGCCGGGAGCAGACTCCACCGCCACTTGTGTGCCGTAGTGAGCGATGACCAGGCCCTCCTGTTCCGGGCCCAGCTCACCCCCGCCGAGCACGTCCTCGGCGACAGCGTCGCGGCGGGCAGCCCGCCTGGCGCGTTCTTCCTGGATTTTTTCCACGCGCCAGGCTTGCTGGCGGCTGAGCTTGCGTTTCGACATGGAGCCATTATTGGGGTAGGCCTCGGGCCTGTCGAGGCAATTTGTTACACTGCCGTCCACGCAAACACCAAAGGCAGTTCACTATGCACAGTGCCAGCAACCTGGTCTGGGTTGATATGGAAATGACCGGGTTAAATCCGGACACGGATGTGGTTATTGAAATCGCCACTATCGTCACCGACAGCGACCTGCAAACCCTCGCGGAGGGTCCGGTGATCGCCATTCACCAGGAGGATGCCCGTCTTGAGGCCATGGACGAGTGGAATACCAGTCATCATACCCGTTCGGGGCTGGTGGACCGGGTCCGCGCCAGTGACTACGACGAGCGCCGTGCCGCTGCCGAGACTGTAGCCTTTCTTGAACAGTGGGTGCCCGCAGGTGCCTCACCCATGTGCGGCAACACCATCTGCCAGGACCGCCGCTTTATGGCGCGGCATATGTCTGAGCTGGAAGCGTACTTTCACTATCGCAACCTCGATGTGAGTACGCTGAAGATTCTTATGCAGCGCTGGCGGCCGGAGCTGGAGGCTGGCTTCAACAAGTCCGGCACCCACCTGGCGCTGGATGACATACGCGAGTCAATCGACGAAATGCGCTATTACCGGGAGCACTTTCTGCGCATGCAGGCGTGATGCAAGCCGCGCTGGAGCGGCATTATTCGCAACGTTCAGTTCGCCTGCAGTCGCGCCAGAGCCCAGGCCACATGCTCGCGCACCAGCTCCGAGGGGTAGTCCAGACGGCTGCGCAAGGCGGCGATCGCTTCCGCCGACGCTGGCCCATTGCCCAGCCCCACCGCGAGATTGCGCAGCCAGCGCTCGAAACCTATTCGCCGAATCGCCGAGCCCTCGGTGCGTGCAAGGTAGGTCGATTCGTCCCAGAGAAACAGCGCCACCAGGCTTGCGTCATCCAGGCCGTGGCGTGGACGAAAGTCGGTCTCATCTGTCAGCTGTGCGAACTTGTTCCAGGGGCACACTAGCTGGCAGTCGTCGCAACCAAACACGCGGTTGCCCAGCAACGGGCGCAGGGTTGGGTCGATACTGCCCTGGTGTTCAATGGTGAGATAGGAAATACAGCGCCTGGCGTCCAGCTGGAAGGGGCCGACGAAAGCGTCGGTGGGGCAGATATCCAGACAGGCGGTGCAGCTGCCACAGTGCTTGCTCGCCTGGGCCTGGGTAGGAGGTAGCGGCAGGTCAGTATAGATCTCGCCAAGAAAAAACCAGGACCCGGCACCGGAGTTGATCAGCATGGTGTTCTTGGCAATCCAGCCCAGCCCCGCCTGCTCGGCGATGGCGCGCTCCAGCACCGGCGCGCTGTCCACGAAGGCACGAAACTGGCCGCCCCCGGCCCGGTTCGCAATACGTTGCGCCAGCTGCGACAGGCGCTTGCGCATCAACTTGTGATAGTCCCGGCCCAGGGTATAGCGGGAGATATAGGCCTTTTCGGGCGAGGCCAGCACGCGCTCCGCCTGTTCATCTACCAGGTAATCCATGCGCAGCGACAGCACCCTGCAAGTGTCCGGCACCAGCTCAGCAGGGCGCGACCGCTTGCTGCCGTGGCGGGCCATGTAGTCCATGCTGCCGTGGTACCCGGCGTCCAGCCATTTTTGTAAATAGGCCTCGTGCTCGCCCAGGTCCACGTCGCTGATGCCCAGCTGTTGGAAGCCCAGCTCCTCGGCCCATTGCTGTACCTGTTGCAGCAAGGCATCTGCGTCAGGCATGGTGATTTGTGGAGCGTCTTGTGCTGGCATCTGCGTATAATTCCCCTATCGACAATCCTGCGCCTGCGGGAATCAGGTGTCCTGCAGGAGGGTTGCGTAACTTACAGCATCCCCGTTATACCGGTGATGGCGGAGTGAGAGTGAATGGACCTTGATGATTTCGAAGCATTGTACACCGCAGCACAAACCCGCGCCCTCGATAGCTGCGCTATCAATGACCACCAGATACCGGGCATTACCCTGATGTCGCGGGCGGCTGAGGCTGCCTTCGATTGCCTGATTGGCACCTGGGCGCAACCGGAGTGTGTGCAGGTGCTCTGCGGAACCGGCAACAACGGCGGCGACGGTTATCTTGTCGCTGACCTGGCCCACAAGCGCGGCATCAAAACCACGGTGCTGCAATTGGGTGACGCGGATAAAATTGGTGGCGACGCACTGCTCGCCCGTGAGCAGGCGCTGGCCAACGGCGTTGAGGTGATCCCTTTTGACGATGCTGCGGTACTGCCTATCGGTGTGGTCGTCGACGCCCTGTTGGGCACCGGGCTGGGTGGGGATGTGCGCGGTGATTACGCCGAGGCGATTGCGGAGATCAACGCCGCTGGCACGCCGGTGCTGGCCGTGGATATTCCCTCCGGGCTTTGCGCCGATACCGGCAGAGTGCTGGGTACCGCGGTGCGCGCCGATCTCACGGTAACGTTTATTGGCCTCAAGCGCGGTCTGTTTGCGCTGCAGGCGCCGGACTACACCGGGGAGCTGCAGTTCGCCGGCCTGGGTGTTCCCGCGCAGGTATACCGGCAGGTGCCGGCGGACTGCTTTCGCCTGCAACTGGAGCCCCTGCTCGATGCAATGCCGCCGCGCCCTGCCACGGCCCACAAGGGGCTGTACGGCACGGTGCTGGTGATCGGCGGTGACTATGGCATGGCCGGCGCTGCGGCGCTGGCCGCTGAGGCTGCGCTGCGCTGCGGCGCGGGCCTGGTGCGTGTTGCCACCCGTCCGCAACACGTGGCCGCGCTGGTGGCGCGTACGCCGGAAATCATGCCTGTGGGCGTGGAGTCAGGCGCCGATCTGCAGCCACTGCTGGATAGCGCCGATACGCTGGTGGTGGGTCCCGGGCTGGGTCAGTCGCCCTGGTCTGAGTACCTGTTGCAGGCCGCCCTGGCCAGTGGCAAGCCCATGGTGCTGGATGCGGACGGGCTTAACCTGCTGGCCGCGGGTAAAGTGCAGCCGCGCCCGCGGATGATAGTGACGCCACACCCCGGCGAAGCGGCGCGCCTGTTGGGCGTGTCAACTGCAGAAGTGCAGGCAGATCGCTTTGCCGCGACCAGCGCCCTGCAGCAGAAGTTGGGCGGGGTCGTTGTGCTCAAGGGAAATGGCTCGCTGATCGCCAGTGAGAAAGAGATGTTGCTCAGTGATTACGGCAACCCGGGTATGGCCAGTGGCGGCATGGGTGATGTACTCAGCGGTGTGATCGGCGCGCTGCTGGCCCAGGGTCAGGAGCCGCTTGCGGCGGCAGCATTGGGTGTCTGCCTGCACGGCGCTGCAGCGGATATCGCCGCAGAAGAGGGCATGCGCGGCCTCGTCGCCACCGACCTGATGCCCTGGCTGCGTGAGTTGCTGGGATGAGTGATGCGCAGCTTTTACTCGAGGCCCATGGTGAGGACGCCATGGTAGCCTGCGGGGTGCGGCTGGGCAGGGCGCTGCAGCCGGGTGTGGTTGTCCACCTGCAGGGTGATCTGGGTATGGGTAAAACCACCTTGAGCCGGGGGGTGATGCGTGCCTTTGGCCACCGTGGTGCGGTGAAAAGCCCGACTTATACACTGGTGGAACCCTACGAGTTTGGGGAACTAACCGTGTACCACTTCGATCTATATCGGCTGGGTGATCCGGAGGAGCTGGAATTCATGGGAATTCGTGATTATTTCTCATCCCATGCCATTTGCCTGGTGGAATGGCCCGCCAGGGGCGAAGGTATTTTGCCCCCGGCGGATTTAGTGATTAACATAGAGCGCAAGGATTCGGGGCGGCAGTTGCAACTGAGCGCCTGTACCGCGGAGGGGCTCGCGGTACTCGGGCGCCTGCGGGCGGCAGCCTGAACCAGGGGCGGGAACAAGCGTTAAGCGCAGGAGTAACATGAGCAGGGCGTGGATCGGGGCGATCCTTGGGTTGCTGGTGTCTGTCACCGTACAGGCGGCAGACGTGCACGACGTGCGCCTGTGGCGTGCGCCGGATCACACACGTGTGGTGTTTGACCTCACCGGCCCTGTTGAGCATAAGCTGTTCATGCTCAGCAACCCTGACCGTATCGTCCTGGATGTGGAAAATACCCGACTCAAATCCAGCCTCTCCAGTCTTCCCTTGACCGACACGCCGATTCGCCAGGTGCGGTCGGCGGTGCGCGAGGGCAATGACCTGCGCATTGTGCTGGATGTCAGCGCCGGCGTGGACCCGCGCAGCTTTTCGCTGAAGTCCAACGAGAAAGCCGGCGACCGCCTGGTGCTGGACCTTTACGACCAGCGGGCGACCAGTGTCCAGCCGGAGGTGAAGAAGTCGGTTACCCAGAACAACAAGCGCGATATCATCATCGCTATCGATGCCGGTCACGGCGGCGAGGACCCCGGCGCGCTGGGTCCCGGCAAGCGTCGGGAGAAAGACGTGGTAATGGCTATCTCCCGCGAGATTTACGCGCTGTTCAAGGCTGAAGCCGGCTTTGCTCCTACATTAATCCGCACCGGTGACTATTACATAAGCCTGAAGGGGCGCCGCGACCTCGCCCGCAAACACCAGGCGGACCTGTTCGTGTCGATTCATGCCGACGCCTTCAAGCGCAGGGAGGCCAATGGCGCTTCGGTATACGCGCTGTCCACCAGCGGCGCCACCAGTACCGCTGCGCGTTATCTCGCCCAGCGCGAGAACGCGGCTGACCTGGTAGGGGGTGTGCGCCTGTCAGACAAGGACGATATGCTCGCGGGCGTGCTCGCTGACCTGTCCATGACCTCCACCCTGGACGCCAGCCTGCAGGTGGGCGCCGAGGTGTTGCGTAACGTCGACAACGTCACCCGCCTGCACAAGCGCAATGTGGAGCAGGCGGGCTTCGCTGTACTCAAGTCTCCGGACATCCCCTCCATCCTGGTGGAGACCGGGTTTATCTCCAACCCTGGCGAAGCGAAGAAACTTGGCACCAGCAGCTACCAGAAGAAGATGGCCCGGGCGATTCACGCCGGAATCAAGAATTACCTGGTGGCGCATCCGCCCTCGGGCACGCTGGTTGCCTGGAAGAAGGCCCAGGGTGGTTCCGAATACACCATCGCCCGCGGTGACACGCTCTCCGGGATCGCCCAGCGCTTCAATGTCTCCATGTCGGTGCTCAAGAGCACCAATGGCCTGAGCAGTTCCAGTATTCGCGTGGGGCAGAAGCTGACGATCCCGGCGACCTAGGCCGATCTACCTTTATTGTGGTTCAGTAAGCCCTGGAGAAGGTAATCCGTACAGGGCGTTGTGGGGCGTGCACTGTCATTTCCGCGGATGACAGGAACAAGGCAGTCGTTGCGTTAATGAAAAGGTCCTGCCAACCTACGCCGGAGCGTCAGCGCCCTGTTAGCCCGCAAGGCAGTGACAACAACTCAACAGCGAAACGATAAGCGATAACTCATGTCAAAAATTCACCGCCTCTCCACGAGGTTGGCCAACCAGATTGCCGCCGGGGAGGTGGTGGAGCGCCCTGCCTCTGTGGTCAAGGAGGTGCTGGAAAATAGCCTGGACGCCGGCGCCACGCGTGTGGACGTCGAGGTGGAGTCCGGAGGCGTCAAGATGATACGCGTGCGCGACAATGGCTACGGCATAGCGCCTGACGACCTGTCCCTGGCCATGGCGCGCCATGCCACCAGCAAGATCAGTTCCCTGGAAGACCTGGAGGCGGTGGGCAGCCTGGGGTTTCGTGGTGAGGCCCTGGCCAGTATCGGCTCGGTGTCGCGGCTGACACTGACCAGCAATGCGCTGGAGCAGGGCAGCGCAGGTAGCTCCGCAGCCTGCGAGGGCCGGGATATGGACGTGGTAATCAAGCCCGCTCCGCATCCCAGGGGCACCACCGTGGAAGTGCGCGACCTGTTCTTCAATACACCGGCGCGGCGCAAGTTCCTGCGTACCGAGAAGACCGAATTCAATCACCTGGAAGAAGTGGTCAAGCGGCTGGCGCTGTCGCGTTTTGATGTGGCCTTCAGTCTGCGTCATAACAACCGCACCATCCACCAGTTGAAGGCCGCCACCGGTCAGCTGGAACAGCAGCGGCGGGTGGCCACAGTCTGCGGCCCGGCATTCATGGAGCAGGCCATTTATATCGAGAGCGACCGCGGCGGCGAGGCGGCCCACCACCTGAAGCTGTGGGGCTGGGTGGGGCTGCCCACCTTCTCCCGCAGCCAGGCAGACCTGCAGTATTTTTTCGTCAATGGCCGGGTCATCCGCGACAAGCTCATCGCCCACGCGGTCAAGCAGGCCTACCGCGACGTGCTCTACCACGGCCGCCACCCTGCCTTTGTGCTTTACCTGGAAGTGGACCCGGCGCAGGTAGATGTGAACGTGCACCCCACCAAGCATGAGGTGCGCTTTCGCGATGGTCGCAGCGTGCACAACTTTATTTTTTCTACGCTGCACCGGGCCCTGGCCGAAGTACGCCCCGGCACGCCGCAACCCGAGCCGTTGGCGGACAATATGGTGGCGCTGGGCGATGGCTCGGTGATCAATACCGAAACTGGTGAGATTCGCGAGCAGGGTGGCCTGTCCTGGGGGGCGCAGCAGGCAGAGGCGGCCAGATCCGGCGGCGCCCAGCTGCGTCCGTCAGGTCATTACACCGGTTCGTCGCCATCCGTTGTCTCCGGTGCCGCGCAAATGGCGGCATACGGGCAGTTGCATCCCGCGCTGCCAGCGCAGGGCGCGGACGAGGACGTACCGCCCCTGGGCTACGCCCTGGCGCAGCTCAAGGGCGTTTATATTCTCGCCGAGAATGCCGCCGGCCTGGTGTTGGTGGACATGCATGCCGCTCATGAGCGCATTACCTATGAGGGGCTCAAGGCCGCTCGCGACGACCAGGGTATCCGCAGCCAGCCTTTGCTGGTGCCCCAGCCGGTGGCGGTGAGCCAGCGTGAGGTGCAGGTGGCGGGCGAGCATGCGGCGCTGTTCCAGCGTCTGGGCATGACCGTGGATGCCACCGGGGAGGAGTCTCTGGTGATTCGTGAGATTCCGGTACTGTTACGCGACTCCAATGTGGAGCAATTACTGCGTGATGTGCTGGCCGACCTGATTGAATTCGGCAGCTCCGAGCGTATAGAGGCGCATATGGATGAAATCCTCTCTACCATGGCCTGCCACGGCAGCGTGCGTGCCAACCGGCGCCTGACCGTGCCCGAGATGAATGCGCTACTCAGGGATATGGAAGAGACCGAGCGCTCAGGGCAGTGCAACCATGGTCGACCCACCTGGACGCAACTGGGGCTGGACGAGCTGGACAAGCTGTTCCTGCGCGGACGTTAGTGACGACCGTTGCGCCATGAGCAATAACAGGTCGCAACTAATCTGCCTGATGGGCCCCACTGCGTCAGGTAAAACCGACCTGGCCATCGAGCTTGCCGAACACCTGGACGGTGAGCTGGTCAGTGTTGATTCCGCGCTGGTCTATCGCGGCCTGGATATAGGCAGCGCCAAACCCGATTATCCACATCACCTGGTGGATATTCGCGATCCGGGTGAGCCTTATTCCGCGGCTGAGTTTGTCGCCGATGCGACTCGCGTGGCCACGGATATCAGCGCCCGGGGCAAAACACCTATCCTGGTTGGCGGCACCATGCTCTATTTCAAGGCGTTCCTGCAAGGCCTGGCGGCGATGCCTGCAGCAGACCCGGACATCCGGCAGGCCATCGAGGCGCAGGCCAGTCAGTTCGGCTGGCCGCACATGCATCAACTGCTGGCCGAGGTAGACCCTGTCTCGGCTGCGCGAATACATCCCAATCATTCGCAACGGCTGGCCCGGGCGCTGGAGGTTTATCGATCCAGCGGGCGCAGCCTCAGTGCCTGGCATAGTGAACAATCGGCGCTGTATGACCCCTTTGAGCGCTGGGATATTCACCAGTTGGCCATTTGTCCCCTCGACCGCGCTGTATTGCACCAGCGCATTGCCCTGCGTTTTCAGCTGATGATGGCAGCCGGTTTCCTGGATGAGGTGCGTGCCCTGCACAGCCGCGGCGACCTTAGCGCCGATTTACCGGCCATTCGAGCGGTGGGGTATCGTCAGCTCTGGCAGCACCTGGAAGGTTTTCTTACGCTGGAAGAAGCGGAGGAAAAAGCGGTGGCGGCGACCCGCCAGCTGGCCAAGCGTCAGTTGACCTGGTTGCGAAAATGGCATGATCTTGCATGGATTTACACTGATAGTGAGGGTAAGTTCGAGAAATTGGTGACTCCGTCCGGGGCTGCCCCGGGCCTGGCGCAAGGCGATGTTGCACACGCGGCGCAACCGGAGCAGTCATCCATTGATGAGCCCGCCGCGTATAGACAGGGAGAAACGCATTCACTGGCTGAGGCGGCCTTGAAGTATTTGCGAATGGCCCCAATGTAGAAGGATAGAAATGCACTATACTGTGCGTCAGTGGTAACGAGGGCCCGTAATCCGCGTCGATACCGGTGGTGTGATCATCCGGACCCGGCGCAGGTAGAAGGCCAGTTTAATTTTTTTCGGCTCGTGTTGGGCCTGTCAGGAGAGAGAGCTATGTCGAAAGGGCACACGCTACAAGACCCTTATCTGAATATTTTGCGGAAGGAACGCGTTCCCGTTTCTATTTATCTGGTCAATGGTATCAAGCTACAGGGACAGATTGAGTCCTTTGACCAGTTCGTCGTGTTGCTGAAAAACACCGTCAGCCAAATGGTGTACAAGCATGCGATTTCCACTGTCGTCCCCAGCCGAGTGGTGCGCTTGCCTATGCAGCACCCACCGGAAGAGGAAGGTGACAGCTAGGAGAGCACTGGGCGGCTGCCCACGCGGCCGCAACAGTTCCCACATCCGAGGTAGTCTTGTTTTTTGATCGACCCGATTCCGGGGAGCGAGCCGTACTCGTGCACCTGAATCTCGACAGCGAATCTGAGCGGGAAGACCCCCGCGAATTTGAAGAACTCGTGCTATCTGCAGGAGGAGATCCGGCCGCCTTTATATTAGGGCACCGCAGCGCGCCCCACCCGCGCACCTTTGTCGGTTCCGGGAAGCTGGAAGAGATTCGCGACAACGTGGCGCTGCACGAGGCAGAGGTGGTGATGTTCAACCATAACCTCAGTCCCAGTCAGGAGCGCAACCTGGAGCAGGAGCTGTGCTGCCGAGTGATTGACCGCACCGGCCTCATTCTGGATATCTTCGCCCAGCGAGCGCGCACCCATGAGGGTAAGCTGCAGGTAGAGCTGGCCCAGCTGCAACATGTGAGCACCCGCCTGGTCCGTGGCTGGACCCACCTCGAACGGCAGAAGGGCGGTATTGGCCTGCGTGGCCCCGGTGAAACCCAGCTGGAGACAGACCGTCGCCTGCTGCGGGTGCGCATCAAGTCGATCACGGCCCGCCTGGAAAAAGTTCGCAAGCAGCGCGACCAGGGGCGTCGCTCGCGCCGGCGTCAGGAGATACCCACTGTGTCGTTGGTGGGCTATACCAACGCCGGCAAGTCCACGCTGTTCAATTACATCACGGAGTCCGGCGTCTATGCGGCGGACCAGCTCTTCGCCACGCTGGACCCGACCTTGCGCCGCCTGGAGCTGGATAATGTCGGTCCGGTTGTACTCGCCGACACGGTGGGTTTTATTGCTCACCTGCCGCACAAGCTGGTGGAGGCCTTCAAGGCGACGCTGGAGGAAACACTCAATGCCGATCTGCTGCTGCACGTGATCGACGCCTCCAGCGCCGAGCGCGATGACAATATCTACCAGGTGGAGGATGTGCTGAGCGAGATCGGCGCCGAGGAGATTCCCCGCCTGGAGGTGTACAACAAGTTGGATCTGCTGGAGCACGCGCCGCGTATAGACCGTGATGATGAGGGTAAACCCCAGCGGGTATGGCTGAGCGCCGTTACCGGGGAAGGCGTGAACCTGCTGCTGCAGGCCATCGCTGAACTGGTTGGCCAGGATATGGTCAACGAGAAGATTGAGATTACGCCTGAACAGGGCAGTCTTCGCGCGGCGCTTTACCGGTTGGGCGCCGTGGAGACCGAAAAGTACACGGACGATGGGGTGGCGCACCTGCAAGTGCGTCTGCCCAGGGCAGACTGGAACCGGTTGATGAAGAAAGGTCCCGAGCCTCTGTGGTAAAGCCAGACCAGGCACCGGGCTTCGCTATGGTGGCGGCTGCGCCAGGCAATAATCATGGAAATGCAGGATGCGCACTGTTTACCAGTGCGCCGAAAGAACAACGCAAGGTGCGCATTACGCACCAAGAATGCTAGACTCTTCCGACTTTGAAAACAGGAGTTAATTATGGCCTGGAATGAACCGGGTGGCGGCAATAACAAGGGGCCCAAAGACCCCTGGGGCGGCGGCGATCAGGGACCCCCTGATCTCGACGAGGCGCTGAAAAAACTGCAGGAAAAGATGAGCGGCCTGTTCGGCGGCAAGTCCGGTTCAGGCGGTGGCAGCGGAGGGTCCGCTGGGCCCGCCGTGTCAGGTTCCCTTTTTGGTGTGCTGGCCATCGTAGCGGCTGTGGTGTGGGGCCTGATGGGCTTCTATCAGATCGATGAACAGGAGCGGGCCGTGGTGCTGCGCTTCGGCAAGTATAACGAGACGGTGCAGCCGGGCTTGCAATGGAACCCGCCGCTGATCGACGAAGTGATCAAGGTGAACACCACCAAGGTGCGCGCGGCCAGTTTCCGCGAGACCATGCTCACCCAGGACGAGAACATCGTTGAGGTAAACATGTCGGTGCAGTATGTGATCAATGACCCCGACAAGTTTGTACTCAAGGTCCGGGACCCCGAGCGCTCACTGCAACATGCCACCCAGAGCGCCCTGCGCCATGTGGTCGGCGATACCGGTATGGACCTGGTGCTGACGGAAGGCCGGGTGAGAATCGCCGGGGACGTGAAGCAGCGTCTGCAGGAGTACCTGGATATTTATGAGACCGGCATCCTGGTGACCACAATCAACGTCGACGATGCCAAGCCGCCGAATCAGGTGCAGGCAGCTTTTGATGACGTGATCAAGGCGCGCGAGGACGAGGAGCGGGTGAAGAACGAGGCCCAGGCTTACGCCAACGGCATCGTGCCCGAGGCCCGCGGTGCGGCCCAGCGCCAGATTGAGGAGGCCAACGCCTACAAGGAGCAGGTCATTGCCAGCGCACAGGGTGAGGCAGACCGCTTCAGTAAGTTGTTGGCAGAGTATAACAAGGCACCCGAGGTCACCCGTGAGCGGCTGTACCTGGATGCCGTGCAGGCAGTGTACGGCAACACCAGCAAGGTGATGGTAGACGTGGAGGGAGGCAATAACATGATGTACCTGCCCCTGGACAAGCTGGCCGAGCAGAGCCAGAGCCGGGTAATGCGTTCCCCGGGCCTGGGTCTGGACAGCAACGCCTTGCGTGAAATTACCAATGCCGTAACTGAGCAGCTGCGCCGCGATGCCGCCGCAGCCGGCTCCACTCGCCGGGGAGGTCGCTAATCATGTCCAGCCGTAATATGACAGTGTTGATTGGAATGGCTTTTCTGGTGTTTTTAGCCAGTAACGCACTCTATGTCATCAACGAGAAAGAACGAGGTGTCCTGCTCCGTTTCGGTGAAGTGGTGAACCCGGACATTCAGCCCGGGCTGCACTGGAAGATTCCCTTCGTCAACAACGTGCGCAAATTCGATGGCAGGGTGCTGACCGTGGATTCACAGGCGGAGCGTTTCTTTACCCAGGAAAAGAAAGCGCTGATAGTGGATTCCTACGCCAAGTTCCAGGTTTCAGACACCGCCAAGTTCTATACCGCAACCAACGGTGAGGAAGCGCGCGCCGCGGGTCTGCTGGCCCAGCGCATCAACGACGGCCTGCGTAACCAGGTGGCCGTGCGCACCGTGCAGGAAGTAGTGTCCGGTGAGCGGGACCAGCTGATGGAAGACATCACCCTGGAGCTGAACAAGGTGGCCCTGAGTGAACTGGGCGTGCGTGTCGTGGACGTGCGGGTGAAGAAGATCGACCTGCCACCGGACGTGTCCGAGTCAGTGTATCGACGCATGAACGCAGAGCGTGAGAAAGAAGCACGCGAACTGCGCTCCCAGGGCCAGGAACTCGCCGAGGGTATCCGCGCCGCCGCCGACCGCGAGGTCACGGTACTGACAGCCAACGCCTACAAGGAGTCGGAGCAGATTCGGGGTCAGGGCGACGCCGAGGCGACGGGCATCTATGCGCGGGCCTTCAACCAGGACCCGGAATTTTATTCCTTTACCCGCAGCCTCAAGGCGTACCAGGAGTCATTCACTGGTCAGGGCGACATACTGCTGCTCAAGCCGGACAGTGAGTTCTTTCGTTACCTGAAAGACCCCCGGGGCGGTAAGTAAGCGGTAAAAAATACAGGCACTACCACTAAGGACTGTGGTAGCATCCCGCAACCGTGGGATTCGTCGTTTGAGGCTCAAGCGACGGACCCGCGGTTTTTTGTGTCTGGCTGATTAAGAGGGGTTATTTTGGACTTCTGGCAAGTGTTCCCCGCGGCCCTGGCACTGGTACTGATCATCGAAGGGCTGGTGCCCTTTTTCAGCCCCAACCACTGGCGCAATATGCTGGCATTGGTGGCGCAAATGGATGATCGCGTGATTCGCAGGATCGGCTTCGGCAGCATGATGCTGGGCGTTATCCTGCTTTACATGGTGAATTGAAGGCCTTGCATGACATCGGTTGATCGCTGGCAACTGCCCGACGGCATAGAGGAAGTTCTGCCTGCCCAGGCCGCCAACGTGGAACAGCTGCGCCGCCGCCTGCTGGATTTATTTCGCAGCTGGGGCTACGAGCTGGTGATTCCGCCGCTGGTGGAATTTACTGACTCCCTGCTGATTGGCCTGGGCCAGGACCTGGATCTGCTTACCTTCCGGCTCACCGACCAGCTCTCCGGTCGCCCCATGGGTGTGCGCGCCGACATCACCCCGCAGGTGGCGCGCATCGACGCCCACAGTCTGGCCCCGGATGGCGTCTCCCGCCTGTGCTATGCCGGTTCCACCCTGCACACCCGTCCCAAATCACTGATGGCCTCACGCTCCCCCATCCAGCTGGGCGCAGAGCTCTATGGCGAAGACAGCCTTGCCGCCGACCTGGAGGTCATACGGCTGATGCTGGCCACGCTGGATCGTGCCGGACTGCCGGCCGGTTACACCCTGGATCTGGGTCACGTGGGCATCTATGAAGCGGTGCTGGACGTGGCGGAGCTGAACGACGAGCAGGAAGCGCGAATCTTCGACTGCCTGCAGCGCAAGTCCGTGCCGGACTTGATCCAGACTCTGGATGACGTCCCCGAAGACGTGGCCATGCTGATTATCGGGCTGGTTGACCTGCACGGTGATGACAGCGTGCTGCCGGCCGCGCGTGAACTGTTTGCCGACCGCGCCCCGCAGGCCCTGGCCGCGGTGGATGCACTGCAGGAGGTGGCGACTGAAATCCGCCGTCTGCGCCCTGATTTACCCGTTTACTTCGATCTTGCAGAGCTGCGCGGCTACCATTATCACACCGGTATCGTGTTTGCTGCCTATGTGCCCGGCCACGGCCAGGCCCTGGCCAATGGCGGTCGCTACAACGGGGTGGGTGAGGTCTTTGGCCGCGCCCGACCGGCCACCGGCTTCGCCACGGACCTGAAGGCCCTGGTCAGCCTGTTGCCCGGAGAGACAGCGACAGGGAAGGGTGCAATAAGCCTGCCCGACAGCGCTGCACCTGAGCTGCTCGCCCTGGCCGAGGCGTTGCGCGAGAAAGGCGAGGTTGTGATCAACACCCTGGGCGGCGAGCATCACGCGCGCTGTGACCGGGAGCTGGTGCTAAGTGGTGCCGACTGGGTGGTAAAGAGTTTATGAGCGATAACGCTGCGTGATTGTGCAGTGCATGTTCAATGGCCCGCATGAAGCAGCCGCAGACAAGGTTGCCACGGGTGAGTACAACGTAAGTCAATCCGTCATTCCCGCGGCAGCGGGGGTCCCGGGGGTCGTCGGGTTAAGCCCTGCCTTCCCTGGATTTCCGCTGCGGCAGGGATGACGATAGTCAGTAAACCCGTCAAACGACGGAATGGAACAGAGCAAAACCATGAGCAAAAACGTAGTAGTGCTTGGCACCCAGTGGGGTGATGAGGGCAAGGGCAAGATTGTCGATCTTCTCACTGACCAGGCCAGCGCCGTGGTGCGCTTCCAGGGCGGGCACAATGCCGGCCATACCCTGGTGATCGACGGGGAGAAAACGGTTCTCCACCTTATCCCCTCGGGCATTCTGCGCGAACACGTGCAGTGCCTGATCGGCAACGGTGTGGTGCTGTCCCCGGAAGCGCTGCTCAAGGAAATGGCGGAGTTGGAAGCGAAAGGCGTGCCCGTTCGTGAGCGGCTGAAAATTTCTCCGGCCTGCCCGTTGATCCTGCCCTACCATGTGGCCCTGGACCAGGCCCGCGAAGCTCGCCGTGGCAACGACAAGATCGGCACCACCGGTCGCGGTATTGGTCCTGCCTACGAAGACAAGGTCGCCCGTCGCGGCCTGCGCCTGGGGGACTTGCAACACAAGGAGCGCTTTGCGCGCAAGCTCAAGGAGGTCATGGAGTATCACAACTTTTCGCTGGAGCATTACTACAGGACTGAGCCGCTGGATTACGGTGAGGTACTGGCGGAGGCCCTTGAGATGGGCGAGCAACTCAAGCCGCTGATTGCTGACGTGACCGCGATGCTTCATGAGTGCCGGACGAACAATGCCAGGATCATGTTTGAGGGCGCCCAGGGCTCCCTGCTGGACATTGACCACGGCACCTACCCCTTTGTAACCAGTTCCAACACTACCGCCGGCGGCACCGCCACGGGTTCCGGCTTTGGCCCGCTGTATCTGGATTACGTCCTGGGTATCACCAAGGCCTACACCACCCGCGTGGGTTCTGGCCCATTCCCGACGGAGCTGTTCGACGCAACAGGTGAGCACCTTGCCAGTAAAGGCCATGAGTTTGGCGCCACGACTGGCCGCCCCCGTCGTTGCGGCTGGTTTGATGCCGTGGCCCTGCGCAACGCGGTGAATATTAATTCCGTGAGCGGCCTGTGCCTGACCAAACTGGACGTGCTCGACGGCCTGGAGTCCATCAAGATCTGCATCGGTTACGCCTGCGCCAACGGCAAGCCGGTGCCTAACCCCGTGGACTCAGAGGACTATGAAGGCCTGCACCCTGTCTACGAGACAGTGCCCGGCTGGAGCGAGTCAACGCTGGGTGCCAAGACTCTGGAAGAGCTTCCCCAGGCGGCGCGTGACTATATCGCCCGGATCGAGGAGGTCGTGGGCGCGCCCATAGACATTATCTCCACCGGCCCTGACCGGGTCGAGACAATCGTGCTGCGTCACCCTTTCGACGGGTGAAGTGTTAACTCCCGCTCATCGCAGCGGGGTGCACTCCCTGCGGCTGGCCACCCCTGCCTGACCGTGATGCTCACGCGGGGCCGCAGGACCAACCGCGACCTTATGACCCCGGGAGGCCAGTTGTCGCGTTTTCGCGCAATGCAGTTTTCCTCCAGCGGACATATCCGCGTTTCACCGAATCTCAAATTATTGTCTATACTTCGCAATAGAGTTACAAACTGCAGGGGTTCTGGATGTACCAGAATATTATGTTCGCAGCGGTGGTGCTGATACTGCTGCTGGTTGCCCAGCGGGTGTATAACACCTGGCAAAAAGAGAAGACACGCAAGCCCGCCGCCAGCGCGAAACGCGGGGCGCCCAGGAGCAGGCAGACGAATGCCATGTCCGCGCAGCCCTTTCACTGTGTCACCCTGGTGGGGAACTGTAAGGCGCTTGAGTCATATAAAGGCAAGCGCTTCCTGGCCAGCAATGCACCGACCTTGCCTGTGCCGGGCTGCACCGCTGGCCGCTGTGAGTGCCACTACACGCACCATGCTGACCGTCGCGAGCCCAACACGGATCGCAGGGCGTTGGGTCGCCTTGCCGAAGAGCAGTACACGCTTACCGGTAACGCTGAGCGCCGGGAATCACGTGGCCGTCGCAAGTCCGATGGAGGCTGGGCCAGTATTGACGAGTGGAGTAACGTGGTCTAGATCGGCGACCCGGTCTTGAGTGGTATCTGCGGTTATTTGCAACTGGATGATGGACCGTCCCTGCCAGGCCCGGTGTCCGCCATGCTCAGTGCTATGGCCTATCGTGGCCCCGACGGGCTCAACCATCTTTGTACCGGCCCGCTGGTGCTGGGCCACGCACTGCTTAAGCACAGAGCCGATGCCGCGCAACTACCCTGCCAGGTGCCTGGAACTGAACTTTACCTGACGCTGGATGGCCGCCTGGATAACCCCGGTGAGTTGACCGCGGCACTGGGGTTGGCCGGAAACGCTTCCGAGCCTGAGCTGATCGCTGCGGCTTACCACCACTGGGGCGATACCTTTCCCCTGCATCTCGATGGCGACTTTGCCCTGGCCCTGTGGGATGTGCGGCGCCAGCGCCTGCTCTGTGCCCGGGACCACACGGGTACCCGGCCCTTTTATTACTGTCAGGGTCCCGGCTTCTTCGCCTTTGCCTCGGAATTGCCTCCATTGCTGAACCTGATAGAGGGCGCACCGCAGCCTGACCAGGGCATGATCACCCAGTTCCTGGCCCAGTGCTGGCTCAGCAACGAAGATACCTTCTGGGAATCTTGCAGACGCCTGCCGCCAGCGCACACACTCGTTGTGCAAGGTGCGCAGGTCCAACTGCAACGCTATTGGCAGCCTGACTTTCAGCAGACCCTGGAATATCCCCACCTGCAGGACTACCGCAATCATTACCGTGAGTTGCTCGCCGACGTTGTAGGCCGGCAAAGCCGCAGCGACCACCCGGTAGCCTTTGAAGTGAGTGGCGGCCTGGATTCCTCGGCTTTGTTCGCGGTTGCCAGCGACCTGCAGTCGCGCGGCGACCTGCCCGCCCCGGACCTGGCTGGCTATACCCTGGACTTCCGCGGCTGCGGTGACGCTGATGAAGTCGCCTATGCCCAGGCCGTGGCTCGTCATTGTGATCGTCCGTTGGTGTTGGTGCCGCCTACCCATAAGCCGCTGGACTGGTACCGCCAGCGTGGCCGCCGCAGGGGAGAGTTCTGCAATGCACCAAATGGTGTTATGTCCGTGGGCCTGTTGCAGCGAGCGGCAGCAGCGGGCAGTCGGGTGCTGGTGAATGGCACCGGTGGGGATGAGTGGCTGGACTGTGGTTATGCTGCCTATGCCGAGGCCGCAGGCCGTGGCCAGTTTGCAGCCTTTACCCAGATGCTGCGCAACCAGGCCCGGCGCGACGGTTGGCTCCGCTCGTTGGAGAGCGCGTTGCGCGCGGCGCTCGCGGGTAATCTGTCGCCGACACTGAAAGATCTGCTGCGTTGTAAACCAACCAGTACCCCTGAGCAACGGCGCCAACTCTCACCAGGTCGCCTGCAGAAGCTGAAAGCCCTGCAGGCCGGTCATCGCGAGGGATGTGACAGGCCGCCCCAGGCTGCATCCTGGCAGCAGCCGCTCTGGCAACAACTTCATGAGAGTTATGCTTTGCTCGCGCACGAAACGATGGAAGTCCTGGCCGCCGAGTCGGGACTGGAACTGCGCCGGCCATACTGGTCCCGCCGACTGGTGGAGTTTTCCATCAGCCTGCCCAGGCGTGTGCTGACGGCCCCCGGTGAGAATCGCGGCCTGCACCGTACTGCCCTGGGCGCTCTGTTGCCCGCGGCGGTGCTGGCCAGGGAAGATAAGGCTGAGTTTTCCGCCAGCTTTCAGGACCTGACGGCGGCGGTGGCGGTAGCTCTCGCTGGTGGCAGGCCGGATGTTGGCCCGGACTGGTTGCAGCCCGATGCTTTTGACGCGCTGCTCGCATCAGCGCAGAACGCAAAAACAGGTGAGGCCAACTGGCCGCTGTGGTTTTTGTTCAGCTGTGCCGCAGTACTGGAACACGCCGGATGAGCCCTTGGCTTCGTTCGAGCTTTACGCTAGATTGTGCCTGCGGTCTGTCCCGCGCTAGCACTGATAACTTATGCCGACGCTACCTGAAAACCCGCCTGTAAAAGGGCCAGAAGAACGTGATAAATCTGCTTATGCATCGCCTCGCCTGACCCGCTTCGGCCCTGTGCAGGGACTGACCCTGGGCTCCGGCGGCACCATGGGCGATGGCCAACTGGGGATGACCCGGGGCGGCACCATGGGTATGAGCATGGGTATGGGTATGGGCATGGGTATGAACTGAGGCCTGATAGCCCCTGCTGAATCGCGCTCCGCGCTGTTGCGGGTCAATCGTCTATTGCGTGCCAGGCAGCCTGTGCTCTGCTGATTCCTGCAACTGCCCATCCTCCATTTTTAACACCCTGTCCGCCAACGCCAGGCTTGCTGGCCGATGGGTGATCAGAATCACCGTCTTGGCCTTTAACACCTCGTGGCACTCTTCGATGAATCGTGCCTCCCCCGCCGGGTCGAACATGGCAGTGGCCTCGTCGAGAATCAGTATTGCCGGATCGCGCAGCAGGGTGCGTGCGAGCGAGAGTCGCTGGCGCTGGCCACCGGAGAGCTTCACACCCTCGTCACCTATCAGTGTCTGGTAACCCTGCGGCAGCTCGGCGATAAATTCGTCAGCATGCGCGGCGCGAGCTGCTCGCTCAATATCCCCTGCGTCTGCATCCGGCCGGCCATAGACAATATTCTCCGCCACGGTGCCATTGAGTAGTTGCACATGCTGCGCCACCAGCCCGGCGTGGCTGCGTACGCTGATGATGCTGGCCTGCGCGATGTCCCTGTTATCGATATAGATCGCACCGCTATCAGGTGCCAGGAAACGCAGCAGCAGGTGCGCGGTGGTGGATTTGCCGGCGCCGTTCACGCCAGTGATGGCGATGGTCTCCCCGGCGTCAATGCGCAGGTTGAGGCCGCGTAATACCGGCTCGCGTTCAGGGTAGGCGAAGGTCACATTCTCAAAACGTACCGCACCGCTGACCGCTCCCAGTGCCTCGCCGACGTCCAGCACTTCCGGTTGCTCTGCAAAAAAAGTGATCAGCCGATCCGCCGATCCCAATACACGCTGCACCTGTCCGTACACGCCGGCCAGATTGCTCAGCGGTGACATCAGCAGGCCCGCGTACAGCAGCAGGCTGACCAGGTCCGCGGGTCCAAGTGTACCCTCGGCAATGTGCCGGCTGCCCAGCCATAGCAGGACCAGCACACCCAGCCCGGCCATCAGGTTTACGGCTGGCGAGAGCAGGGACTGCCTGCGTAACTGGCGCCGCCATATATTCAGCAGTCGGCGGTTGTCGCCCCGGAAATTTTCCGCTTCCAGCTGTTCCCTGCCAAACGCCTTGAGCGCCGGTAATACCGACAGGTTTTCCTCGGCACGCGCCACGAGTTTGCTGTACTGGTCCATCCAGGCGCGGGCCAGCGGGCGGATCTCCCGGCCGATCACTTTCAGCGCCAGCACATAGGCAGGCAGACCGAGGATCACCACCATGGCGAGGGTGATATCCAGTCGCGCCATCATCACAAATGCGCCGACCAGCGTGAGTAATGTTGGCAGCAGCGGCAGCAGTGTGCCGGTGACAAACCCGCTGACGTCATCGGCGTCGCTGGTGAGCAGGCTCAGCACCTGGCCGCGCTTGCGTGTCTGGTGCCAGGTAAGTGGCAGTGCCTGAAGGTGCGCATAGACCCGATCGCGCAGGCTGGTGGCTACCTCTTCTCCCACCATGCCCATATAGTATTCTTCTGTCAGGCTAAGCAGGGTGCGCAGCAGCATTACCCCGGCCCACACGCCCACGATTACGGCCAGCGGGTAAACCTCGGTGCCGGGCTCGGCGAGTATGGTACGCGTCAGCTGCCCGGCAAATAACGGGATAAGCAGTGTCAGCAGTGTCCCCGCCAGCATTAGCAGTGCGCTGATCAGCAGCGTGAGCGGGGGTGGGGTGATATAGCGGAGCAGTTGTCGCATTGCCTACCGGGCGGGTTTGCTTGAGTAGTGGCAAGCCTACACAATGCCGGCGCTATAAGGCCAGCGCTCTAAGGCCAGCGCACAGTGCGAGTTGCATTGCCCCCCGCGCCTCGCCAATAATCGACTCTTGCCAGGACGCGAGCGCGCAATGAGTTACACACAGGTCACCTCCCACCAGCACATGGTTTACGACGCCCGGCGCAATATGGCCTACGTGCGTGCCCTGGAAAAACTGATCACTCCCCGGACGGTGGTGCTGGATATCGGCGCCGGTCTCGGCGTGCTCGGTCTCTATGCCGCTCGCCTGGGTGCGAAGAAGGTTTACCTCGTTGAGCCCGAGCCAGTGATCGAGGTGGCCCGCCAGGCGGCACGGGACTCCGGCCTGACCAACGTGGAGTGCATTCGCGCCCGGGTAGAGGAAGTGAAGGAGGACATCCAGGCCGACGTGATCATCTCTGTGTTTACCGGTAACCTGCTGTTCGGCGAGGACCTGCTGCCCTCGCTGTTCTATGCCCGGGACCGGTTCCTCAAGCCCGGTGGCAGCTTGCTGCCTGACGCCGCACGCATTCTGCTGGCGCCGGCTTCCGCAGAGAGAGCTTACGCCGATAACGTGGACACCTGGGTCGGCTACCCTGAATTCTGCGCCGAAAACGCACTGCCACCACTGGATTTCAGCGCCGCCCGGTCTTACGCGGCCAACACCATGCTCTACGATGTGGGTGGCGACAAATACCCCGTAGAGCCCCTGGCCCAGCCCACCGAACTGATGTACCTGGACCTCGCCACTACCGACCGCGCCGGCGGCAAGGCTTCCATTAGCCTGCAGGTCGCCGCCGCTGGAATTCAGCATGGCTGGCAGGGCTGGTTCGCCATGCGCCTTGGCGACGAGTGGTACGATACCAGCCGCGCCGCCGGGCCCACCCACTGGAGCGAGGTCTTCCTGCCGTTGTTGCAGCCACTCAAATTGCGAGAGGGCGACCAGCTCGATTTTACCCTCAGTCGCCCGGAATATGGTGAGTGGAGCTGGATAACCCGGCACGCCGGTAAAAGCCAACGCCAGAGCAGCTTCCTCTCCCTGCCCCTGCGCCCGGGAGACCTGATGAAGCGCGCCGAAGGCCACAAACCCACTCTCAGCGAGAAGGGGAGGGCGGTTGCCTGGGCTCTGGAGCAAATGAACGGCAGCCGCAGTACCGCAGAACTTGCCCAGGCCGTGAGGCAGGAACACCCCGGTGCATTCGCCACCGACCGTGAAGCGCTGCAGTTTTTACGCGCTCTGGCGCAGCAGTTTGGCTGAGCCCTCACGCCAGTCACCGTCCTCTGAGAAACGGTCACACCAGTCACCCGGCCGGGGAACATCAGGTGGGGTTACGGCAACACCCGGTCCGCCGATGATAGACCTGATCCCGGGCTCCCGAATCGACAACCGTGACGAACTTGCAGACCGCCTGTCGATGCCCCGCGCCCAGGTCGCGCGAATGGGCATCGCCGAACTGGTACTGGAGGCCTACCAGCGCTGGGGGGAAGACTGCCCCAAATATTTGTTGGGTGACTTCGCCTTCGTCATCAAAGACGGCACGCGCCTGTTCCTGGCCCGCGATCCCATGGGCGTCTGCCCGCTGTATATCGGGCACGGCGATGCCGGGTTTGTTTATGGCGGGGATGTCCACGAGGTACTGGGCCATCCGGGCGTCTGCGCAGAGATGTCCCCCCGGGCCATACTCACTTACCTCATCACCGGCGGTTTTCACGACCCTGAACTCACCCTCTACCAGCAGGTCACTAAACTCCCCGCTGCTCACAGCCTGACCGTAACCGGCAGCGGCAGCGGCAGTCAGCAGCGGCGTTACTGGCATCCAGCCGAAACCGCGCGTTTCAGCGGGCAATCCAGCGCGGAATACAGCGCACAGCTGCGTGAGCTGTTAACAGACGCCGTTCGCGTGCGCCTTCCCGCTGAAGGTCATATCGCCACACACCTCAGTGGTGGCCTGGACTCCTCCGCCATCGCCGCCCTTGCTGCATCGCAACTGGATGATCCCGCTCGCCTGGAGGCCTGGAGCTGGATGCGCCCGCCAGCCTCTGCGGAGGAGGAAGGGGACCCGGAGTGGAGTCTGGCCAGGGCGGTCGCAGATAAATGGAACATACCCTTACATTTCACCCCATTTGGCGAGCGCGATTTCCTGAATATCCTGCAGCGCAAACCCTTGTTGGACAATGACAGCGCTGACCTCTGGTACGAGTTCCCCGTGCGTGAACAGATGCGCAGCAGGGGTATTGGCATTGTGTTGTCCGGCTGGGGAGGGGACCAGTTCATTTCCAACGCGGGGGAGAGCGCCTATCTGGAGGGTCTGCTTTCACGCAATGCCCTGGGCACTCTCGCAGACCTTGCCGGCCTGGCGAAGAACAGCCGCCGCCCCGCACGCGCTGTGGCCAGCCTTGCCAGACACCAGCTGGCGGCCCCGCTGCTGGATTATGTGCGCTGGCGACTCAGTCGCGCCTCATTTAACGGTTGGGGTGATGACGGCCTACAGCTGGCCACGCCTGAGTTCCAGCAGTGGGCCCGGCAATTTTCTGAAACTATAGACAGACTTCAGCCCCGTCTGCGCGTGCGCGGCAGGCAGCTGCAGGAGCTCGCCAGCGGCACGATCTATAACCGGGTGGAGGCGTGGGCGGCATCCGGCGCTCGCGCGGGCGTAAGCTACCGCTACCCACTGCTGGACCAGCGCATCGTCGAGTTTGCCCTGGGCCTGCCGCCGGGTCAGTATTGTGGTGCGGGCAAATCGCGGCGATTATTTCGCGATTCAATGCAGGGTTACTTTCCAGCGCAACAGCGGGAGGGGGTTACCAAGCGCGAGCCGCAGCGGGTGCAGGAAGCCTACGACACCATGGCCAGTGCGCTGAATCGACTATTGCTGAAGTTTCCGCCCGCCCCCAACCCCTGGATTGATGTGGCAGCCCTGCAGCGCGCGGCCGCAGCATTGCCGCCACCGGGTGCAGCGCTCACCGGAGAGGCCTTGACCGCCCTGCTAAGTGTGAAGCGGGCCACAATACTGGCTACTTTGAGTGTAGATTTACCACACTTTTAGTCCCCTTGAGCAGCTCCAGGTACGTATAATGACGTAATTGGCAGCAAATACGCTAACGACGTCGAGTTGAGTAGAGAACAAGAGCGGGGGATATACTGATGGAGCAAGGCAACGGTTTAACACCAGCCGCTGTAGTGGCGCCAGAGAAAAAATCCTGGTCGCCCCCAGTGCTGACCCAGCTTGGCATACCATCCACTCAGAGCGGAAATTTTACTAACATTAATGAGAACATCTTTTTCTTCTTTGGAGGTATGTGCAGCGACATGTTCGTTTGCCCCAGTTGAAAGGGGCTCCATTGACGCTGCATTGATACACCAGGTAATGCCCCAAGCACTGCGACATTTACAGGCCCTCAACACCTCAAGCAAGCTCCTCCTTCTCAAGATCTACTTCCTGTTGGGCTACTACCGCGCCGCCATCCTGCTCACCTCTTTCAAACGCCTGTCTTCGCCCCTGCAACACTACCGTGAAGAGCCGCAGCGTATGCCAGCGAGCGATCAACAAAAACAGCGTGCTGCCCACCTCGGCTACCTTGTCGCCGGCGCTGCCCGGTTTACCCCCTGGCAAAGCCGCTGCCTGGTGCAGGTGCTGACCCTGCAGCGGTTGATGGCGAAAGAGGGTATTGGTGGGCGCTTCTACCTGGGGGTGAACCGCAAGTCGGAGAGCGGTGAACTCAGCGCCCACGCCTGGCTGCGCTGCGGTGAGCAGATCGTAAACGGTGCTTACGGGCATGAGCAGTTTGCCGTGGTTTCCACCTTCAGTTGGCTGGAGCGGTGAGTAGCACCTGGCTTTACGGCATAGAGGTTCTCAGCCCATTTCCGCTGTTTGATACGCCCACGCCGGCTGCCGCGGCACCCGGCGAGCATGCTGCCATCCGCCTGCAGCCGCTGGAAAATACCGCGGCGGATGCAGGCGTACACCCCATTGCGGCCGAGGAAGACTGCCTGCACCCCAATCACGCGGATACGCGCTCCAGCGAAGAAGTGCGAACTGTTACTTCTCACCTGGGGCAGGGCCAACTGGGTGAACAGCTTAGCTTCCAGCTGACACATGGCCGGCAGCTAAGCCTCTACTCGGACCGCCCGCTGGCCGCCAGCGCTCCCGGCCAACCCTGGTGCCTGGAAGTGGACGCTGTGGTCCGTTTTCACTGGCAAAGCGGTGAACAGCTTATTCACTACGAGCTACTGGACGGAGGTAACCGACAACTGCTTGTTTTCTGGTTCACCCATATCTTCCTGCCCCTGCACCTCACCCTGGAACGCGGTTACGACTTTCTCCATGCCGCTGCGGTGGAAATGGCCGGCGGGCCGGTGCTGTTCCTTGCGCCCAGCACCGGCGGTAAGTCCACCCTCGCAGACCACTGCCTGCAGCGCGGTCATGCATTGTTTTCAGACGACAAAGTCGCCACCTTTCGCGAGCATGGGGAGTACTGGGCTGCCCCATCGCATCCTCACCACCGTCCCTGGCGTGAGTTTGAGGTGCTGGGCCAGCCGGTGAAGCAGTTTGCGCAACAGGCCAACCCTATCAAGGCCATCTACTGCCTGCAGACGGGCGAACCCGGCTCGCCTATCGCCATCAATGAAGTCACAGGCTTTCGTAAGTTCGAGGAGCTGCTTCCCAATTACCTGTTCAACTTTGACTATCTCCGCGCCGTTCGTCTCGCCTGGTTGGGTCGTATGGCCGGTTCCGTCCCGGTATACCGGCTGCGGCGTCCCTGGGGCCTCTCGCAGTTGCAACAAACCTACCTTGCCCTGCACGCCCATGCCTCCGGGCTATAGCGCTGCGACGGGACCTGACAATCAGCCTCCGCTGACGGCCTGCTCCCCTGCCGCTGTCACAGGCCTTCCGGCCCGCCACAGCGCCGGTCTCAATAAGTAAGTGACCGCAAACCCCATAGATAGCCCCACTGAGCCATAGTGCGACAAAGTCGGGTTATCGTTCAAAAAAGCCTAAAGCTTCACTTCAGCGTGACGATAAACGGGTAAGGAAGCAGCGCCGCCGTGCTTTTATTGCCAGGTCGCGATGTGTGTTTGTTCACTGATTCCGTTGCGTAGCGGGCAGTCTCGTGCGAATGGCGCGAGCTGAACCCCAACGGCTTGCCTAACGGGAATCACCAGGGATTTGCAGGGGAACCAATGAGATTTGCGATACTGATTTGTCTCTTGGCCAGCGGTTGTGCGGTGCACCAGCCGCCAGAGTACGAGAGCAGTGCAGTGGCTTCTATTTGCGGCACTGAGGATGGTGGTGAAGTCTCAGTCACCTACAACGGCGAAGTAAAGCGCGTGGGGGTGGATTTCGTGGATTCCTGGGACGAACTTTATTTCCTCTGTGGAGCAACAGGAGGCGCCTGCACCGCTGAAGGCACCAATGTGATCCATATACTCCGTGATCGCCGCTGTGAACAGCATGCCAGCCACGAATTGGCGCACATATTCGATGTGATGGCCCCCGATGCAGTCAGGCAGACAGCTCTGGTTCGCTCCATGTTTAACAACGGCCAGACCGCCAGGCGGTAAGAGGTGAGAGAAGCTGAATGTACAAGCCTGAAGCAAAGGGCGCTTTTGCCTACACCTATGAGGAGATGCTCTTTTTCATAGAGTCTGAACTGGCTCCTGGCGAAGAACGTTTAACCCTGGAATATCCCGGAGACAGTGAGTTCTCCGGCGGTGTGGTGCGCAAGGACAAGGATCAAACCAGGCCTCTTGCCTTCGGCGGTGCGGATGTCATCGGTGCAACGGCCCCGGACCGTCACTACTGGGAGGGCCTGGAAGAATATGTAAACAGTCACGCCGGCGGCGACTCACGGTTGCGCTCCACGTTGCCAGCGGCGGTAAGGATTCACGACAATGAAGTGGTGCCCATTGACCGTCATGTCTCGGAAAGAGCGCGGCAGGGGCTCACACTCGAGGCCATGCATGCTGGAGCAGACTTTATCGTCGCCGGGCAGTTGGTTACCGGACAGTTTGCCGGGTTAGTGGACATTATGGTGAGGGAAGAGGGGCGCTCCGATTTTGGTGACTACTTTTACATGCCCTGTGGAATCCGCAATGGAGATGAGTCCTATGCAGCGCTGCGACTATGCTTTATCGCCGACCTGTTGCAGAACCTGCAGGGAGTGCTCCCTCCGCAACTGAAACTCTTCCACAACCGCAAGGGACCGGAGTCCCTGGACACGGAAAAGTATATCCAGTATTTCAGGGCGCTGAAATATCGGTTTATTACCTCCCGAGCGGTTTCCCCCGCGCGTGATACGCCACAAGCAACGGGATTCAGTCACCTGGGCGTCAAGGTGGGAAGCGGACTGCGGACACGGCGCGGTCAGGAGGCCGAGGTGGGCGATAACAATATCCCCGAGGCACGTCAGCCCATTGTTCACAACGCCAGGACTGGCGAGGCGGCCTGGCCCAGTGATAGTTGCGTCCAGGTCTGGTCATTGGCGGCGGCCCTGGATGAGTTGATTAAAAGTCGCAATCCAAAAGCTCGCTTCGCGGACATGCGATCCCAACCAAAGCCGGCGGAGAATGAACATGGCTTCGCCGCCGATACAAATGACGTGGCTGTGTTTGTGCGTGGAGACGACGAGATCGGACGGAAGAGGTCAGTAGAGCTGGCTCCCGTCAGTGGCATCACCAAAATAAAAAGTGCGATACAAGGTTAGATTAAGGAGAACAACATGACTGAAGCAGCGATCGCAGAAACAGGTTTTCATGGAGACAGAGATCACCTCCTTGAAATGGTGCTCGGTTCAAATGACCTGCCCTCACTACCGGATGTGGCGTCCCGGTTGCTTACTCTGATGTCCCGAGAGGATACGGAGCTGTCAGATGTCGCTGACCTGATTTCAAAGGATGTTGCGCTTTGTTCCAAGGTAATCAAGGTGTCCAACTCGGCTTTCTACAACTTTCCGCAGCAGATCACCTCAATACAGCAGGCGATTTCGATCCTGGGTACCAATGCGGTTCGCAGCCTGGTGCTTTCTTTTTCCTTTCTCTCACTGAACAAGCCCAAGGGGACTGAGCGTTTTGATTTCAATCAGTTCTGGCAGAGGTCACTGGCGTCTGCCGTCTCGACCAAGCTGATTCTGGAGCAGCTTCCCGGTGTCGACGCGGAACAGGCGTTCCTTGCCGGCTTGCTGCAAAACCTGGGGGAACTGGTACTGGCATGTACTGTGCCTGAACGCTTCGAAGCGGTGCTGGAAGAACTTGAGAAAGGCGAGCAGGACCAGAGCGCTATTGAGCGTGAGTTGCTGCAACTGGACCACGCGCGTGTTGGCTACGAGGTGTCGCACTACTGGAGCTTTCCGCCCGCGCTATCACTGCCCATTCTATACCATCATCGACCCGAGGAATGCCAGAGTGGGGACGCGGAAATCCGGCATTACACCAGCGCGTTGTATCTGTCTGACCTGCTGGTAAACATTCTCTATTCCGAGAAACCGCAAGAGTATCATCGCCGGTTCAGTGCAGAGGCGCGGCGTATCTTCAAGTTCACACCGGACCAGGTCGAAATCATACTGGACAATGCACACAGTAATCTGGATATCGCTGCACAGCAGTTCGGCCTGGATATGGAAAAGAGCCGATCGGTGCAGGAGATTCTGCAGGAGGCCAATATCCGCCTGAGTCTGCTGAACCTGGACTACGAGCAGGTCAACAAAGAGTTGGTGCAGGCCAAGATGGCGCTGGAGAAGCTGACCAATGAGCTGAAGGAAAAGAACGAGATCCTCAAGGATCTCGCCAATGTTGATGGGTTGACCGGGGCCTACAACAACCGCTTTTTTCAGCAGGCACTGGATACGGAACTCAAGCGTTCGACCCGCCACAAGAGCGATGTGTCATTCATTCTTGCGGACATCGATCACTTCAAGGGGTTTAATGATGAATACGGCCACCTGGTAGGGGACTTCGTTCTCGCTGAATTCTGCAAGGTGCTCACCGGCAACCTCAGGCAATATGACGTGCTCGCTCGTTATGGTGGGGAGGAATTTGCCATTATCCTGCCCGATACCGGGGCCAAGGATGCCGCCTTTGTGGCAGAAAAGCTGCGGGCCGCTGTAGAGGCAGCCAAGTTCAGGGATGGAGGTGTTTGTCACAGTGTCACTGCGAGCTTTGGCGTATCATCGGTAACGCCTGTCGACGAAAAGGTTCCAGACAAGAAGGCCCTGATAAAGACAGCTGACGAAGCGCTTTACGATGCCAAGAAACAAGGGCGTAACAAGGTTGTGCTCGGCGGTGAAAAGAAAAAATGGTTCGGCAGAAAGTGAGTCGCTGAAAAGTTGCCGGGGTAAACTGCTAGGCCTTACCCAGTGTTCGAGGGAGGTTTTTCGCCTCTGCCTTACCCCGGCCCGAATAGGTGTCGCCGGTATCGCCGGTCTGGCGCAGGACCTGAAGGGCGCCCCGGGTGTGCCGCTGTCTCTGCTGTATCAGGCTGCCGTTTTCCCGGTTGAGGTCCCGGCACTGGTCTGTCAGCGCCGTCAGGCTTCCCAGTCTTTCAGTCAACTCAGCTGCTTGTCCACAACGCGCTATCAGGGTTTGTAGCGCGTCGGGAGAGTTTGTTTTCGCGTGTTGCTCAGTGAACAGCTGACGCTGTCGCGTAATATCTGACTGTTTGTCCAGCGCCTGGTTTTTGTTCGCTGTGAGGGTCTCGATGAGAGGGACGTCCGCTGCCAGCAGTGCCTGGTGTTCCTGCAGCAGTATTTTATGCAGTGCCTCCAGGGAGGCGACTTCTTGATCAATCAGGGATAGCAGCGACTGCCCAGGATCCATGTTATCGACTCAGAGCCTGCTCCAGGTCCAGAAGGTTCTTCAGGATTTTTTCCGGATTGACCTCATAGTTGCCTTCGGCGATAGATGCCTTGATGGCATTGACCCGATCGCTGTCGACCTCGGGGATTCTGGCAAGATCTGCTTCCAGAGAGCGCATTTCCGTGGCGATACCGGTAAAAGTGACTTTGTCACCTTCCGCCTTTTTGGGGCTGGATCCGGCAGCGGGGCTGGCGCTGTTGTCTGTTACGCGGCTGGAGGTCTGCGAGCTTTGCTCCAGGTCTCCGCGACTGGGTCGAATATTCATGTTGTTGTCTACATTTTTCATAGCTTTGCTAGACTCTTCTGGTTTATCGACCGCCTGACCAAAAGCTTTAGCGCTCCGGTCGAAAAATATTATGGCACAGTAACCGTACCATCGGTACCGGCTATGCCCTCCACTTTAACGCCGGTCACGCTGTTAACAACGCTTACCCGCTCCCCGGGGGTGGCGTCCGCCAGCGCTTTCCCCTGGCTTTTCACTGTGAGCCCACCTGAACCGGAGGTGACTGTCACCAGGTCGCCCCGTTTGACGACTTTGGGCTGTCTCAAGTGGCTGGTGCGGATAGTAGAGCCTTCATCCAGCGATCGGTTGAGCTCCATACCAATAATTTGGTCCGCATCAAACAGAATGCCGGTGGGTACGCTGGCGAGTGGCCGCTCTACAAATCGCAGGTCCGCTGCCGCCAGCCTGGTGTGGCGTGGCAGCGAGCGGGCCAGTACCGGGACCACCCTTACCGCCGTGACTTCAGTGCGAACGTAGAGCGTCCAGGGCTTGCTGCCGCTGCAGCGCACCCCGGTGCTTATTGATCCAAGGGCCGTGCTGGAGCGCGAATCCAGCGCCTTCAGGGGTTGATCGCATAACGGCAACCGTAAGCGGCTGTCCAGTGGCCGTGCATTTACCTGTACGCCTTCATAACCCTGCTCCAGTGCCCTTGCCCTGTTAGCTTCCGTGGCCACCGCGATGATTGCTTCCAGCGGCTGCAGTGCGTCATCAGTCCCCGATTGTGCTGCAACAGCTGTTGGTGCAGTGCATACGGCGATTACCAGGCAGCGCCAAAATACTGTCATTGCTCTCCTCATATGGAAATAAATGCACCTTTCGTGCCAGTTTATCTTGGCGGGCGGTGGTGACGGCAAGTCTTGCCGCAGGGGTTGCGGCTTGCCGTGAAACGGCTCCGAATGGTTATGGAGAAAACAGATAACTCATTGTATTTAAACAATAATTAAAAGGGTGGCACGCTCCGTGTAACGCTTTCTGCAACAGGAGATGATGTATGCAGATGATTGACAGGGTATTCGGGGTGTCCCCGCAGGCACTAACGCTGCGCTCGCAGCGCTTCGAGATGCTCAGTGCCAATCTGGCCAATGCCGATACACCCGGCTACAAGGCAGTCGATATGGATTTCCGCGCGGCGATGACGCAGGCGCAGCAGCAGATGGTTCGCCCGCAGGCGCAGGCGCATCCCGCACATATCCCTCTGGCCGGCGAGTCCTCGCCAGGCAAGCTGTACCGCGTGCCGGTACAGCGGTCCCTGGACGGCAATACGGTGGAAACCGAGCAGGAGCACGCCGCCTTTATGGACAATGCAATTCGCTACCAGGCCAGTCTGAACTTTCTGGATGAGCGAATCAGTTCTATCAAGCGCACCTTGAGAGGAGAGTAAACATGAGTCTTTTCAATGTTATGGAGATTTCCGGGAGCGCGCTTACAGCGCAGAGTGTGCGCCTCAATACCATTGCCAGCAATCTGGCCAATGCCGAGGTGGTCGCGAGCAAGCCTGAGAGCGCTTATCGCGCGCGCCACCCGGTCTTCTCCACCCTGCTCAATGGCGCCATGTCGGGTTTCGGAAGGAATGGCATGGGCGGTGTACGCGTCGATCGCATAGTGGAGAGCAAAGTGGAGCCCGGGAAAGAGTTCTCGCCGGCGCACCCCATGGCGGATGAAGAAGGTTACATCTATCTGTCAAACGTCAATACCGTGGATGAAATGGCCAACATGATTTCCGCGAGCCGCTCTTACCAGAGTAGCGTCGAGGCGATGAATACCACCAAACAACTGATCATGCGCACCTTGAATCTGGGCAAGTAAAGGCAGGAGTTTTCAATGCAAAGTACATCCGCTTTATCTGAGTTGTTTCCCACACCAGCGGCGAAAACCGCTACCAACGATGCGTCGGAGCTCGGGCAGGATGATTTTATGGAGTTGATGGTCGCGCAGCTGGAGAACCAGGACCCGACCAAGCCGATGGACAATTTCGAGTTCCTGTCGCAGATAGCACAGTTTGGCACGGTCAACGGCATACAGGGACTTCAGGACAGCTTTTCTGAAATGACCACACGAATGCAGGCGAGCCAGGTAGTTGGAGCGGCGGCGTTGGTTGGCAGCAAGGTGCTGACGGAAACCAACATTGGCATGCTCGACGGCGAGAACGCGCTGGAGGCTACGGTCAGTGTTCCTGGCGACAGTGCGGGAGTGCAGCTTTACGTGCAGGACATGTCGGGTCGCTTGCTGCACACAAGAGAACTGGGTTCGCGGCCCTCAGGTGAATACAAGGTGCAATGGGATGGCGCGGACGGCGACGGCAACTTGTTGCCGCCCGGCGCCTATCGAGTCAGTGCCGAGGCGCTGATCGGCGGGCAGACACGGGCTTTATCCGTGCATACCCATGCGTTGGTCGAGTCGGTGAATGTGGACCCCTCGACCCAGGGCGTACAGTTAAACCTTGCCGGCGGTGAACAGGTCAGTCTGTCGTCGGTGAAGGCGTTCTTATAACAGTGAAAATGGTTTAACCAGGAGATAAACATGGCTTTTGATACTGCTGTTTCAGGCATAAATGCCGCGACTGCCGACCTCGGGGTTATTGGCAATAATATCGCCAACAGTTCGACAACCGGCTTCAAGACCTCGCGAGCGGAGTTTGCCGATGTCTACGCCACCAGTCTGCTGGGGGCCGGTGGCAATGCCATCGGCAAAGGCGTGGCGCTGTCAGGCGTCACCCAGGAGTTCACCCAGGGCAATATCAGTTTCACCGACAATGCGCTGGACCTGGCGATCAACGGTAATGGATTCTTCCTGCTCAGTGATGATGGTGCCGCAGCCTACACCCGCGCAGGCAACTTCCAGGTGGACAGGGAAGGCTATATCGTCACCAACCAGAGCCAGCGCCTGCAGGCCTTCCAGGTGACCGACGGCGGAGAAATCAACGGCCAGGTGGGCGACCTGCAGCTGGACACTTCGTTGATTGACCCGGCGCCCACCGGCCTGGTCTCGCTGACGGCAAACCTTGATTCCCGGTCAGTGCCGCCCACAGTGCCTTTCGGTGGTCCTCACGATGCCTTTGCCGTGCCGCCGGTGGTGCCGGATCCCGACTCTTTTAATGCGACCAGTTCAGTGACTATCTACGACGGACTGGGTAACTCGCACGTGATGAGCCTGTATTTTGTCAAGACCGCGAATCCCAACGAGTGGGAGGTGCATTCCTCGGTGGACGGTGTGACCACGTCTGGCCCTGATACCCTGAACTTCCAGTCAAACGGCCAATTCGATCCGCTTACCCTGCCCATCGATCTCGCCGTAACCGGTTGGACTCCGTTGAACGAAGCGGGTATCCCCACTGGCGCCGATATACAGGACTTCACTGTTTCACTTTCGGATCTCTCCCAGTTTGGCGCTGAATTTGCGGTCAGTTCCTCTACGCAGGACGGTTTTACCACCGGCCAGCTCTACGGTCTGGAAATCGATGATTCCGGTGTGGTTTTCGCGCGTTACACCAATGGCCAGGCACGATCTCTGGGGCAGGTGGCTATAGCCGGGTTCTCTAATCCAAATGGCCTGCAGCCCCTGGGAGATACAAGCTGGGCTGAAACCTTCTCGTCCGGTGCGGCGACACTGGGTGCCCCCGGTAGTTCCGGCCTTGGTGTGTTGCAGTCCGGAGCGCTGGAGGGCTCGAATGTGGACATTACCAAGCAGTTGGTGGACATGATTGTCGCCCAGCGCAACTTCCAGGCTAACGCCCAGGTCATTCAGACAGAAGACACGATCACGCAAACCGTGATTAACCTGCGCTAGTAACGGGTACCTCAGGAAATGGATCGCCTCGTCTACATCGCCGCCTCCGGAGCCAGTGACGCCATGTTGTCCCAGGCTTTGAATACGCACAATCTTGCCAACGCGGCGACGCCCGGGTTTCGCGCCGACCTGTCGGCGGCGCAGACTGCGGTGGCGAATGATCAGTTGGTGGAGAGCCGTGCCTATGCCCGCACCGGGAACACCGGTATTGATGTTGACCCGGGTGTTGTCAATTTTACCGGCCGGGATCTTGACGTGGCAGTGAACGGCCAGGGCTGGATGTCGATTCTCGACGAGAACGGCGTTGAAGCCTACAGCCGCAGGGGTGACCTGCGGGTAGACGCGTTAGGGCAACTGAGGGACGGCGCTGGTCGACAAGTCGTCGGTAACTCAGGTGCCATTGCCGTGCCGCCTTTCTCGTCGATAAATATAGGCACTGACGGCACCATATCTATTGTCCCCATGGGTGAAAGCGCCACCACGCTGGCAGTGGTAGACAGGATCAAACTGGTCAATCCACCGCCCGATCAGTTGAAGAAAGACGAGCAGGGCATGGTGAGGACGCGCGGTGAAGAGCCCGCCGGCGCTGCAGCCAATGTGACGCTGATAGGGAATTCCCTGGAGTCCAGCAATGTGGATTCAGTCGCCGGGATGGTGCGCATGATCGAGCTTGCCCGACAGTTTGAGCACCACACCAAAATGATGAAAGTCGCCGAACAGCTGGATCGTTCAACGACTGAACTGATGAGCATGAGTTAAGGAGCGGTTAGATGAACCAGTCGTTGTGGATTGCAAAAACCGGCCTGGATGCGCAGCAAACCAAGATGTCCACCATTGCCAACAACCTGGCGAATGCGGGCACTACAGGTTACAAGCGTGGCCGGGCCGTGTTTGCTGACCTGCTGTACCAGAACTTGCGTCAGGTTGGCGCGCAGTCGTCGCAGGATACGCAGCTGCCGTCAGGGCTCACCGTCGGCACAGGTGTTCGTACTGTCGCCACAGAAAAACTCTTCACCCAGGGCAATTTGCAGCAGACAGACAACAAATTGGATATGGCCATTCAGGGCGACGGGTTCTTCCCTATTCTTATGCCTGATGGCACGGAGGCCTACACTCGCGACGGTACCTTTCAAATGGATGCCCAGGGTCAAATGGTCACCCCGTCCGGATTTCCATTGCAGCCGGCGATTACCATTCCCGAAAATGCCGTATCGGTGACCATCGCTGGTGACGGGACGGTGTCGGCACGGCTCGCGGGATCCTCGCAGATCACGCAGATTGGCACCATCCAACTCTCCGACTTCGTGAATCCCGCCGGTTTGCAGCCGGTGGGCAACAACCTGTTTGTCGAGTCCAGCGCGAGTGGTTCGCCGCAGCCGGGAAATCCGGGTCTCAATGGCCTGGGCGTGGTGGTTCAGGGCTACGTGGAGACCTCGAATGTGAACGTGGTTGAAGAACTGGTGAACATGATTGAAACGCAGCGCGCCTACGAGATGAATTCGAAGGCCATCTCTACCACGGACCAGATGCTGCAATATCTGTCCAATAACATATAGGCCGGCATGATGACCCTAGTGAGATTTTCAGCCTCGATATCAACAGCTGTGCTTTGCTGTGCCTTGCTGGGCGGTTGTACCAATACACCGGAGCATACCCATCCGGACTTTGCCCCGTCTTTTTCCGAGCATAACTTCCCCACCGAACCTGCAATTCCGCCTACGGGTGGCATCTACCAGAGTGCCTCCCACAACCTGACGCTGTTCAACGATATGCGCGCCCATCAGGTTGGAGACATCCTGACCGTGGTGTTGGCAGAGGCCACCGATGGTGCCAAGAGCAGTGACACCTCCCTGGGTAAAAGTAACTCCGCTGTCATTGAGAATCCGTTGCTCGCCGGGCAGCTGCGTACCATCGGCAGTGACTCCAACCTCAGCTTCGACCTCTCGTCTGAACAGGGTTTTGATGGTGAAAGCGCCAGCAACCAACGCAATAGTTTGCAGGGCAGCATCACGGTGACGGTTGCCAAGGTGTATCCCAGCGGCAATCTCTACGTGCAGGGAGAGAAGTGGATACAGATCAACCAGGGTGACGAGGTGATTCGTCTTCGCGGCATCATCAGGCCGGTGGATATTTCGACCAACAATACCATTGTCTCCACCAAGGTCGCCGATGCCCGCATTTCCTACAGCGGCACGGGGGCTACCGCGGATGCCAACCGGGTCGGCTGGCTGTCCCGATTCTTCCTCAGCCCCATATGGCCGTTTTAGCGTGGAGCGCATGCGTATGAGGCTGAACTCTATGGGGTTGATCTGCTTTACGCTTGTCTGCCTGTTGCAGGCTGAGCTGGCGACTGCCGACCGTATCAAGGATCTGGCCACGATCCAGGGCGTGCGCAGCAATCAGCTGATCGGTTACGGCCTGGTTGTCGGCCTGGATGGTTCCGGTGACCAGACCACGCAGACCCCTTTCACCGTGCAAAGCGTGAAAAATATGTTGGCCAAGCTGGGCGTGGTGGTGCAGGGCGTTGATCCGCAGCTGAAAAACGTTGCAGCGGTCATGGTGCATGCCGAGCTGCCGCCTTTTGCCCGCCCCGGACAAACTATCGATATCACCGTCTCGTCGCTGGGCAACGCCAAGAGCCTGCGTGGCGGCGCCCTGCTGATGACGGAGATGCGCGGTGCCGACGGTCAGGTCTATGCCATGGCCCAGGGCAATCTGACAGTGAGCGGTTTCGGGGCAGAAGGTGCAGATGGCTCCAGTATTGCGGTCAACGTATCCAATTCCGGTCGCATTCCAAATGGTGCAACGGTGGAGAGGGAAGTGGGTAATCCTTTCGCCGACGACAACAGCCTTGTCATCAGCCTGAACACGCCTGACTTCACCACGGCCACGCGGATGGTGGCAAGCATTAACGAAAATTTTGGCGGTGGTGTGGCCGCGGCGATCGATGGTGCAACCATAGAAATAGCCGCACCGGCTGATCTCGGCGAAAAGGTTGCTTTCATCTCAGTGCTTGAAAACCTGGCGGTAGATCCGGCGTCGGCGCCCGCCAGGGTTATTGTCAACTCGCGCAGTGGCACCGTGGTGATCGGCAGTCAGGTGCGTGTCAGCCCGGCTGCGGTGGCTCATGGCAACCTGAGTGTCAGTGTGACCGAGAATTACCAGGCCAGCCAGCCGGCGCCTTTCGCCCGCCGCGGCGATACCGTGGTCACGCCGGATTCGCAGGTTACCGTGGAAGAAGAAGACGTGCGCATGTTCTACCTTGATCCGGGCATCACCCTTCGGGAACTGGTGGACGCGGTTAACAAAGTGGGCGCGGCGCCGGGAGACCTTGTCGCCATACTTGAAGCGCTGGAGCAGGCCGGTGCCCTGCGCGCTGAACTGATCGTGATCTAGCGATATGAGCCGATGACCGCCGCCGCCAGTATTTATCACAATCTCAGTGGCCTGGAGTCACTGCGCGTTGAGGCGCGCAAGGACCCTGCGGCAGGTGTAGACAAGGTTGCCCGCCAGTTCGAGTCTTTATTCGTGCAGATGATGCTCAAGTCGATGCGGGACGCAACACCCAGGGGTGGCCTGTTTGAAAGCGACCAGATGGACATGTACCAGAATATGTTCGACCAGCAGATTTCCTTAGACCTGTCTCGGCAGGGCGGCATTGGCCTGGGTGCAACACTGCGCGATCAGCTTGGTGGCAGTGGCGGCAACAGGGCAGAGCCGTTGCATGACACCTCCGCCCAGGAACTTACGGAGGCGGGAACTCCGGCCACCAGCCAGGCGGTAAGTGATAGCCGTATCATGGATACGCTTGCGCGATATCGTCTGTTCGCCGCGCCCTCGCGTGAGGTCGCGCCGCAACGGTCGGGTGAAACTGTTGAGCCCATTGACGCTGCAGCGCACTGGCAGCCGGCATCGCCCGAGGAGTTCGTGCGGGAAGTCTGGGATCATGCCAGGGCGTCGGCCCAGGCGCTGGGCGTTGACCCTCGCGTACTGGTGGCGCAATCGGCATTGGAAACCGGCTGGGGTAAGCAGGTCATCCGTGACGCCCAGGGCCGCTCCAGCTACAACCTGTTTGGTATCAAGGCCGATACACGCTGGAGCGGAGATGCGGTGAGCGTCAATACCCTGGAGTACCGCGAGAATACCGCCAGACTCGAACAGGCCAGTTTTCGCAAGTACGAGTCAGTAGCCGGCAGTTTTGATGACTACGTGGATTTTC
>NZ_PKUS01000016.1 GCF_002866825.1 Pseudohalioglobus lutimaris
AACAGGCCAGTTTTCGCAAGTACGAGTCAGTAGCCGGCAGTTTTGATGACTACGTGGATTTTCTCCAGCGCAATCCGCGCTACGAAAATGCCCTGGCCAATAGCGGCGATAGCGGGGCGTTTCTCGCCGAGCTGCAGAGTGCGGGCTACGCGACAGACCCCGCTTATGCAGAAAAGGTATTGGCCGTGCTTAGCGGGCTGCCGGACAAATTGTCCGTCGACTGATTAAAGAATTTTTTTGATCGGTCGCTAAAGGGTGGGTGAACTGATGACAATGCCGTTATGGCAATACAGGAAATAGACAGGTAACGACTTGTGGCAGACCTATTGAATCTTGGTACCACCGCGCTGCTCTCACTGCAGCGCGCGATCAATACCACCGGGAACAACATTGCCAACGTTAATACGCCTGGCTATAGCCGACAGCGGGTCAACATGGAAACGCTGCCATCGCAGTTCAATGGCGGCAACTATCTCGGCAACGGCGTCAGGGTCGACTCTATAGAGCGATCTTATGATCAGTTCCTGACTGCTGAGGTACGTTCACGAACCTCCTCGCAGCGGGAGTCCGCTACTTACTATGATCTTTCCAGTCGACTGGACAGTGTGCTTGCGGACCCGGCAGTAGGCCTATCAGGCGCGTTGAATGGCTTCTTCGGTGCGCTGCAGGATGTGGCCAACAACCCCGGCTCACTGCCCGAGCGCCAGGCTTTACTGGGCCAGAGTCAGGTGCTGGCGGATCGCTTCGGATATCTTGACGATCGTTTTCGTGACCTGGAACAGGAACTCAATGGCAGAATCGAAGCGACGGTCGCGGAGATCAATACGCTGTCACAGGGCATTGCCGACCTCAACAAGCAATTGGTGCAGGCCTCGGCCTCCACGCCCGGGCAGGCGCCCAACGACCTGCTGGACGCGCGTGATCAGTTACTGGCACAGCTTGCCGAAAAGATCAGCGTTACCACCATCGAACAGTCCGACGGCGCACTTAACGTAATGATCGGCAATGGTCAGGCGTTGGTAGTGGGCTTCACCGCTGAGCAGTTGCAGACATCCAGAGACCCCTTCGACGGCACTGCCGTGCAGGTTGGCGTGGTCGGCCCCGCCGGCACCAGCACCTCTCTGGGGCGCTTCCTCAGTGGAGGTGAACTGGGTGCCATGTTCGATTTTCGCGACCAGCAGTTGAATCCGGCGCGCGACCAGTTGGGACTCACCGCGGTTGGGCTCGCATCTTCATTCAACGCCCAGCACAGCGCCGGCCTGGATCTCAATGGTTTACCCGGTGCGGATTTTTTCAATACCCCCCAGCCCACCTATGCCGCGCAACAGAATAACGCGGGGCTGGCCACGCTGGACGTGAGCCTCAGCGATGTCAGCGCATTGACCGGTGATAATTACAGCATGCGCTACGAGGCGGGTAACTGGACGCTGACCAACCGTGACAGCGGTGCATCGCAAACCGGGCCCGGACCGTTCACAGTAGACGGCATCGAAATTGCCGTGACCGGCGGCGCGCCCGTTGATGGTGATGTGTTCCTGGTGCAGCCGACGCGCCAGGCCGCGGGCCTGTTTGCGCTGGCGCTGGCACGGCCGGAAGATATCGCGGCGGGCTCGCCGCTGCGCAGCGGTGAAGAGCTGGCCAACATCGGCAGCGCGGCGCTGGGCTCACTGAGCGCCGACGACCCGGGTACCCTGCCGCTGGCGGGTCGGGTGACGCTGGCCTTCGATCCCGACGCACTGGGCCCCGGCGTACCCGGCTTCAATGTCGCTGGCATAGCCGGCGGTCCATTGGCATACGACCCGACCACAGACGCCGCAGGTGCCGACTTTACGCTCGGTGGTTTCAGCTTCAGCGTGAGTGGTACGCCGCAGGCTGGCGACCAGTTGTTTATTGAGAACAACGCCAACGGCAGCGGTGATAACAGCAATGCCCTGGCGCTCGCTGACCTGCAGACGGCACGCTCGCTATTGGGTGGCACAGCGAGCTTCCAGGATACCTACAGCAGGATGGTAACGGATGTGGCAGTGCGCACCAGCCAGGCGGAAACCGGCATGGCCTCGGAGTCGGTGTTGCTGGAACAGGCGATAGCGGACCGGGATTCCGTGGCCGGCGTCAATCTTGATGAGGAGGCTGCCAACCTGATCCGTTACCAGCAGGCTTACCAGGCGGCTGCCCAGGTGATTTCCGTGGCTGACCAGTTGTTCCAGACCTTGCTCAACGCAACGCGACGATAGGTAGAGATTATGCGCGTCTCCAGTTTACAAATGTTCCAGCAGGGTATTTCCTCCATTCTCGCCCAACAGGCGAAGTTGAGTAATACAGAAAACCAGTTGGCGACCGGCAAGCGCCTGCTGACACCGGCTGATGATCCGGTCGCTGCCGCGCAGGTTCTGGATATCTCCGAAGACCTCGAACTGCTGGACCAGTACCAGCGCAACGCCAACCTGGCCCAGGGACAACTGGCCCTGGAAGAAAGCGTATTGACCGAGGCCGAAACCACACTGCAGCGGGTGCGCGAGTTAGTCGTGCAGGCGAACAACGCGACCCAGAGCCCGGATACGCGGCGCAGCATTGCCGCGGAGATCTCTGCTCGCCTGGACGAACTCGAATCTATTGCCAACACGCGCGATGCAAGTGGCGAGTATATTTTCGGCGGATACCAGGCGCAGAACCAGCCGTTTACGCGCTCCGGGGCCGACGTGCTGTACCAGGGCGACGACGGCCAGCGTTTCATGCAGATTGGCAACAGCGCCCGGGTTGCGGTGCGCGACTCCGGCTATGATGTGTTTGTGGCAGTGCCCACAGGCAATGGCCGTTTCGGGGTGGAAGCCGGCGCGGGCAACACTGGCAACGCGGTTGCCGGCAGCACCACGGCGGGTCCGGGTTTTGTCGCCGGTAGTTACAGTATCAGTTTCGCCAGCCCCCCCGGCGGGCCGACAACGTATGAGGTGCGTGACGCCTCCGCGGCACTGGTTTCCTCGGGAAATTATGAAGACGGCGATACGCTCACCTTCGCCGGTGCCAGCATCGATTTCAGCGGAGTACCCGGAGATGGCGACACGTTTACGGTTGCTTCTTCCGTGCGCCGGGATATGTTCGGCACCCTGCAGGACATTGTCAGCGTGCTGGAGAACTCGGGTACGCAGCCCAATGAGGTCGCGGCGGTGAACAATGCGATGGCGCGCGGACTGGACAATATAGACCAGGCGCTGGGCAACGTGTCGCGGGTGAGAACCGACGTGGGCGTGCGGCTCAACTATGTCGATACGCAGGTGCAGCTTAACGACAACTTCAATCTCAGCCTGCAGGAAACGCTTTCAGGTATTGAGGATCTTGATTACGCAGAAGCGATCAGCCGGTTCAACCTGGAGCTTACGGCACTGCAGGCGGCGCAGCAGGCCTATGTAAAGATGCAGGGGTTGTCGTTGTTTAACTACCTGTAAATCTACAGAGTTGTCTGTAGATATCTTTTTCAATTAATCATTCTTTTTGGTTATAACTTAAAGATGACGGGCGCAATCATTCAGCGCCGGATCAATTTCGCGAAGGCTAAAATTCAACACAGTGTGGGCGTCGGGCGAATCCCCCGTCTGGAAATGACGCTTTAATTGCAGTGCTTTGCGCATCCATGTGCTCGCCAGCTTCTTCACGAAAACCAATGCTCAATGCGCGCGCAGTCAGTGAACTCGCCACAACTTTTCGCAAACATTTCACATTTTTTAATTTGTTTATGGATATCCCTAAAGTTTTTCCTCGCCACGCCGATTTATAGGGTGTCGGCAGTGCGAATCACGGTCGATACGTAATTCCACAAGGAATATGACAGACCAGTGTGGCCCTGCGGCCGCCGCGAAAAGGTCAAACGAAAAGAGGGATTAACCCATGGCTTCAGTAATCAACACAAATATTGCGTCATTGAACGCACAGCGTAACCTCGGCAGTTCACAGAACTCGCTGAACACCTCACTGCAGCGTCTGTCTTCCGGCCTGCGTATCAACAGCGCCAAGGACGACGCGGCCGGTCTTGCGATCTCCGAGCGCATGACCAGCCAGATTCGCGGCCTCAACCAGGCGGCGCGTAATGCCAACGACGGCATCTCCCTGGCGCAGACTGCTGAAGGTGCGCTGGCGGAAGTCACCAACAACCTGCAGCGTATTCGTGAGCTGGCGGTGCAGTCCTCCAACGCCACCAACTCGCAGAGTGACCGGGATGCACTGCAAACGGAAGTATCGCAGCTGCTGAATGAGATCGACCGTGTGGCCAACCAGACTTCGTTCAATGGTGTGAAATTGTTGGATGGTAGTTTTTCTGGAGCTGTATTCCAGATTGGCGCGAATTCGGGAGAGACTATCACTGTTGCCTCTACCACAGATGCAAACACCGCAGCATTGGGTTCAGTTACTTCTGCTTCAACGTCAGATGTCGCGACAGGCCTCACCGGTTTTGCTACCGCGATTTCTGCTGGGGACCTGATAGTAAACGGCGTTGACGTTGGCGCAGTTGCTAGCGCGGGCAGTGCTGTTGAGCGCGCAGGTCAATTGGTGAATGCGATAAACAATGTGTCCGCCGCCAGCGGTGTGGGTGCAACGTATAACAGCGCCACGGCTGAAATCGTCTTAAGTAGCGGCTCAGACATTGCCTTCACCGGCGCCGCGCTGGATGCGACAGTGACCGGCTTTACGGCCGCTGAAAACGCAACAACCACTACTGCAGCGGGCATTGATACCCTGAATGTGAGCTCTTTTGCCGCGGCGCAGCTGGCGATGGATCTGGTAGACAGCTCCCTCACTACCGTCAACTCAGCCCGCGCCGACCTGGGTGCCATCCAGAACCGCTTTGAGTCAGTGGTGACCAGCGTACAGACCACTTCCGAGAACCTGTCAGCTGCCCGTTCGCGAATTCGCGACACCGACTTCGCTGCGGAAACCGCTAACCTGACCCGCGCGCAGATCCTGCAGCAGGCTGGTACAGCGATGCTCTCGCAGGCTAACTCTGCTCCGCAGAACGTCCTGGCCCTGCTGCAGTAAGGGGCTACGGCTTGAATCACTGCGGCCGGGTTCTGCCTTGCCGCAGTGATTGCTACCTGACACCAACGAACAAGGGCCAACGCAAGGGCCCGGGGGGAATGAGCAATGATCAATAGCCTGATTCCAGTAGCCGCCGTGGTCACGACTACAGCAGCCCCTAATCGCGCCGGCGGCACAGCCGTCGCAGAGCGAGTGCGGCAAGAAATGCCGGTGGGCGGAAAAACCCCTCCGGTTGATGCACACGTCAGTGACACCTGGCAGCAGGCCCGACAGGCGGCCGACGTGCTGGCCAGGTATCTCACCGACCTTTCCAACGAATTACAGTTCCGTGTGGATGATGCCACCGGCAACAGCGTGGTCACCGTTTACAACTCGGAAACCGACTCTGTGGTGCGCCAGGTCCCTTCGGAGGAAGTACTGGCAGTCGCCCGGTATCTGCAGGACCAGATTGACCAGCAGCGTCCGCAACCTCTCCTGAACAGCAACGACGAGTAAGAACGTGATGTGTGCTTATCTGGCATTTAGTTTGCATAGTTTGCCAATGCGGCCCATGCGGTCCGCGCTGCAATGGGTGCAGTGCGGCGCGCGCGTGGCGAGCAGGAGCATATAGGCTGATGATTAGAGCAGCGGGTGTAGGGTCTGGCCTTGATATCGAGGGCCTGGTAACCCAGTTGGTGGCGGCAGAGCGGGCCCCGGTGGAAAACAGGCTTGCGCGACAGGAAGTGAGTCTCACCCAGGAGTTGTCTGCTTTCGGCCAGTTCAAAGGCGCGCTGTCGGCTTTCCAGGGCTCGGTGAAAGACCTCAGTGAACTCGCCTCTTTTGGCAGTCGCACTGCCTTCAGCAGTAACCCGGACGCAATCGATGTCAGCGCCGACGCCAGCGCCATCGCCTCAAACTATGACCTGGAAGTAAGCCAGCTTGCGCGAGCGCACTCTCTGGCCAGTGGGGCCTATGGTTCACCCGCCGAGGAGGTGGGTACAGGCACGCTGACCCTGCGTTTTGGCAGCACTGACTATCAGCCGCCGGAGCCGGGGCCGGAAAGTTACAACAGCTTTACCCCCAATCCCGAGCGCGGCGCGGTCAGCATTACTATCGACAACACCAATAACACGCTGGAGGGTGTACGCGATGCACTTAATGAAGCCGGGGTCAGTGCCTCCATCGTCAACGACGGCAGCGGCTACCGCCTGCTGATCAACGCTGAGTCCACCGGCGTGGAAAACAGTATTGAAATCAGCGTCAGTGACCTGGGCGATGGCAACGACCTGGACGGCGCCGGTCTCTCGGCCTTCGCCTTCAGTGCCGGCGCCACCAATCTTGAGCAAACGGTAGCGGCACAGGATGCGCTGTTCACGGTTAACGGTCTGGCCATCAGCAGCGCCACTAACACGGCCAGCGAAGTGATCGAGGGCCTTGAGTTCACCTTCAATGGCCTCACCGATGAGAACAGCCCGGTACAGATCGGTATTGAGCGAGATACAGAAAGCGTCAAGGAGTTGATTGACGGTTTTATCACCGGCTTTAACAGCTTTGTCAGCACCGTTAACAGCCTTACCGGCTATAACGCGGCCACCGGGGTGGGCGGCCCCCTGCAGGGTGACTTTTCGGCCCGCTCGGCTGTCGGCCAGATACGGCAGGTTTTGACCAATGCGGTAGCTGGTTTTGACGGCCCGTTTACGTCGCTGAGTGAAATTGGCATCACTACTCAAAGCGACGGCAGTCTCGCGCTGGATGGCGAGCGCATGGACGAAGTGCTGGCCAGCAATTTCGACGACCTTGTCGGTCTGTTTGCCGCAGTGGGATTCCCGTCTGATGCAGGCGTGGAATATGTGGCGTCCTCCGACGCCACGGCAGTGGGGTCCTACGCCGTTGATATTGCTCGCCTGGCCAGCCGTGGGCAGTTTACCGGCACGGCTATCGGCTTTCCGCTCACTATTGATGCCAACAACGACAGTTTCTCCGTGCTCATCGACGGCATCACCAGCGGTGACCTGGCCCTTACCCAGGGTAGCTACGACAGCGGCGAAGCATTGGCTGCAGAAATACAGTCGCGCATCAACGGCGATAGCGCGTTGGCTGCCGAAAGCCTGAGCGTGAGTGTCAGCGTTGTCGGTAACCAGCTGCAGATTACCTCCGACCGCTACGGATCCGCATCGCGGGTGGACATCACCGCGCTGGACACCAACAGTGCCGCGACGCTGGGCCTGTCTATTGGCGCGGGCATTCCCGGCGTTGACATCGGCGGCACCATTGGCGGTGTTGCCGCCCTGGGCTCCGGCCAGATACTGCGCGGTGGTGTGGGCAGTCCCGTTGAGGGCCTGCAGTTGCAGGTAGAAAGTGGTGACCTGGGTCCGCGGGGAACAGTGGCGTTCTCCCAGGGCATCGGTTACCAGTTATTTGCACTCATCGATACCATGCTCGACGCCGATGGAGCGCTGGACTCCCGCACCGATGGATTGCAGGGGCGCGTAGAAGATATCGAAGACCAGCGGGAAGTGCTGGACCGGCGCATGGAAGCACTGGAAGCAAGATATCGTTCGCAGTTCACCGCTCTGGATACCCTGTTATCCCAGTTCCAGGTCACCAGCGACTTTTTAACCCAGCAACTGGCTGCATTGCCCAAAGCCGGGTCGCTTAATAATTCCAACTAATCGAGTGAAAAAGGAATACCCATGAATCAGGCAGCATTGAAGCAGTACCAGGCAGTAGGTGTTCAGGGCGGTGTCACTGATGCCAGCCCCCACCAGTTGATCGGCATGCTGCTCACCGGTGCACTGGACCGCATTGCGTCAGCCCGCGGCGCGGCGACACGCGGGGATGTGCAGCGTAAAGGCGAACTGCTGTCCCGCTCTATCGCCATTATTGATAATCTGCGCGCCAGTCTCGATCGCGAGAAGGGTGGTGAGATCGCCGCCAACCTGTCCGACCTTTACGACTACATGGAGCAGCGCCTCGTCGAGGCTAATCTATCGGCCGACGTTGAAATTCTCGACGAAGTCAGTGCGCTGCTGCTACAGATACGTGCGGGCTGGGAGTCTATTCCCGCGGAATACCGGAGCTTGCAGTCATGAATGCAGCGCTCACTGAATTGCAAATGCACGACCAGGTAGCCAGCTGCCGGCGCCTGGCAACCGTGTTGGAAATGACGCGCAGGATGGTGGCTTGCGCCGATGCCGGCGACTGGGAAAGTGTTGCAGAGATCGAGCGCGAGCGGCGCGACGATCTCAAGTTGTGCTTTTCGCAAAGCATTCCCCTAGCTGAAAGCGACGTCGTGGCCGAGGCCCTGGCGGTGTTGTTACATCTCAATGAAGAGTTGATGGCCAGGCTGAAAGTTGCTCGCGAAACGGTTATGCGGCAGGGCCGTGAGTTTTCTCGCAAGCGCAGCGCGCTGTCCAGTTACCAGGGCGTGGAGCTTGCCTCGCGCTCCTGACCGCTGTCGATGAGCGCTGGTCGGCCAGGCCGCTTGTGTTCACTGTTAAGATTAAAACTCGGTTAACTCGCTTGTCGGAATGCAGATAGGATTGAAATCGGGCGTGCCATTCATGCAAACTGTGGTCAGGAAGAAGTGAGTGAAGGCCAATGGACAAGAGCAGTAGCAAGCCTGAGGATGGCCTGGTTTTTTCGGATAATATTTCGGTAAAGTGGCAGGCAGCGGTCAAGTCACCCGACGCCGAATTACTTTCGCTGGTTAACGAGTCCAACCAGGCTTTTTTGCGCGCCGTTGCGGCGGTAAGTGCGCCACCGGGCGAGCTTGCCGAGGAAAACGCGGCGATTGTGCAGGAAATCGGTCGCCTGGACCTGAAGATAAACCTATTATTGGAGTTGGTTGGTCAACTGGTTTATGCCCAGCTGGAAATACCCGCCAGAACCCGCGCAACCATTTCCTCAGATGGAATAGAATGGCATTCGAATGAGCTTCCCGAGCCGGGCCAGACGGTGTTTATGCAGGTTTATATTCAGCATGGAACGCCCAAGCCGCTTTGTTTTTATGGTGAGGTGGTTAGCGAGCAGGCCGAACACGCGACCGGCAAAGCCCGGGTACGCTACCTTGGGTTGAGTGAGCAAACCCGGGGTTGGTTGGAAAAATTGATATTTCGGCACCATCGTCGACAGGTGGCATTCAAGAAGTCAGTCACGGCGGACACTTAGTGGGAGCGGAAAAGAAAACCAGTATTTGTATTGCAGTCTTTTGACGCCATATAGATCAGGGTTTTACGTTAAATTTTTTATTTCTATTGCTATTTCTTACTGAAAATAGTCATTATAGCGTCGCTGAAGTTTTTGTTAGTGATAGTTATTAGTAGGGTTTTGGTGAGGCTGCGAACAAAAACGCACCGCACCACACAAAATCGTGAGTAAAGAGGTGTATTCCGGATCTGTAGCAATGGCACCTGAACCTACCGTATACGCAGTGGACGACGATATCGTTGCCCGCATCCTACTTGAGGAGACGTTCAGAGCAGCGAACCTCAGCGTAGAGACTTATGCGTCCGCAGAAGAGTTCCTGGCGCAATATGATGAGAACCAGGGCGGCTGCCTGCTGCTCGATATCATTATGCCTGGTATGGATGGGTTGGAACTGCAGCGCGTGTTGTCCGCCCGCGGTGATACGACTCCGGTCGTCTTCCTGTCTGGTGCCGACGACGTGACCACAGCGGTAAACGCGTTGAAAGCCGGTGCCATGGACTTTATCGAAAAGCCTATCGACCCTTCCCGGGTTATCGACTCGGTACGCGCAGCGATCAGCTATGATTTCAAGGCGCGCTACGAAAGAATGAAGGTCTCGCAGATCAAGCAGCGCTACGACTCTCTCACAGTCCGCGAACAGGAAGTGATGAGATGGGTCGTCTCCGGCAAAAATAATAAAGTGATAGCGAATATACTGAATATCAGTTCGCGTACGGTCGAGGTTCACCGGCGCAATGTCATCAAGAAGATGGAGGCGGAGTCCCTCGCTGAACTTGTGCAGATGGCGATGCAGATAGAAGAGTAGGTTTGGTTACGCAATTCTACTTAAATAAATCTGCGTATTTCCCCGAATTTTCCTTGCCCCTTTTTTTCTATACCGTGGTAGTCAGTGATACAGACACATGCAGCTGTGGTTTCAGCGGCGCTAAAATGTGCACTTCGCTTTAGGTAGGGGTATCGCGAGTCTGCTTGCTTGTGACTCGCAAAAAGGAAAACAAAAATAGTGCAAGGGACTGAGCAAGTCGGTATTCCGTTAACCGACAAGCGAATACAAGGACTGTTTCACCGCGCGCGACACAATTCGAGCGCGCCGCTAATCCTCTGTAAATCACAGGCTCAATTCCTTCGACTTTCTGCAACCAGCACGGTGCTACCTAATGTGCTGGTGAATAATCTTGCCAAACCACAGGTATCGCCAGGGGAGTGGATTTGATGCAGGGAAAACCGTATGCGCTGATCGTTGACCCGGATGCCGAGGCTGCCAACCGGGTCGCCATGCTGGTCAAGTTTCTCGGCTACGATGTGGAAGTTGCTTCCAGTGTTGCCGGGCTTGATGCGCTGTTGGGTGGAGCTGTATCCCCGTTCATAGCGCTGGTTGCGGCGGATGATGAGTTTGAGCTGTTGGCAACCTGTATCAGGATGGCGGCAAAGCAGGGCAGCAAGCACCCTACCTGCCTGTTTGCCGAAGGTGAATTTACCGGTGCTGTGCCCCCGCGCCTGCATACGCTGTTTGGCGGCGTGATCAGCATGGAAGAGGGCTATGGCCGTTTGCGTGATGCGCTGGAAAAAGCGTGGAGAACGTGCGTCAAACCAGCCGTTGCCACTGAACACAATATCCGCAACCTGGGGCGTCACCTGGTGGGTGTCAGTGATGGCATCGAAACTGTGCGCTCGCTTATTGCACAGGTCGCCTGCGCTGAGGCCTCTGTGTTGATTACCGGTGAATCGGGAACTGGCAAAGAGGTGGTTGCACACAGTATTCATCGTCTTTCCCAGCGCTACGACGGCCCCTTTGTGCCGGTGAACTGTGGCGCAATCCCTGCTGAGTTGCTCGAGTCGGAACTGTTCGGCCACGAGAAAGGCGCATTCACCGGGGCGATCTCGACGCGCCGGGGTCGTTTTGAAGTAGCCGAAGGTGGCACTCTGTTCCTGGATGAGATCGGCGACATGCCGATGGATATGCAGGTCAAGTTGCTGCGTGTGTTGCAGGAGCGTTCGTTTGAGCGTGTCGGCAGTCACAAGACGATACAGGCAAACGTGCGCATTGTGGCGGCCACTCACCAGAACCTTGAGCAACTGGTAGCCGAGGGCAAGTTTCGTATGGACCTGCTCTACCGGTTGAACGTGTTCCCGGTGGAAATTCCTCCCCTGCGTCATCGGGTTGGCGATATCCCCATGCTGATAGACATGTACGCGCACAAGCTCGAACGAGAACAGGGTCGCGCGCTAAAGCTCAGCGACTGCGCAATGGCGAGCTTGTCCCGTTACTTCTGGCCCGGCAACGTCCGTGAACTGTTCAACCTGCTGGAGAGGCTGTCTATCCTGCACCCGGGTAAAACGGTCAAGTGGAATGATCTTCCGGACAAGTTCCGCCCCAACCAGGAATTGTTTCCGGAGCAGATGGAAAGTGAAGTGCGTGCCCAGGTGCGAGATCTGTTGTCGCCGGAGCAGTTGGTGCTGCCCAGCGAGGGAATCGACTTGCGCCCGCATCTTGCGGCTATTGAGCGTAACCTGATGACCCAGGCGCTGTCCCAGTCCGAGTGGGTGGTGGCCAGGGCGGCGAAATTGCTTAACTTGCAGCGCACCACGCTTGTCGAAAAGATGCGCAAATTCAAGATACAGCGTCCGGAAGGCGTGACGGAAATTTGACTGATTTAATCCGTGCTTTTCTAACTAGCTGATATATATAGAAAAAATAAACGGGCACGCTAATTGCATAGTTCTGACGTAGGGGTCGCCATTGTGGCTTCGGAACGTAGGGGTGTGTTATGGGGCAGGCAGATACGCTCTCGGTAGAAGAGTTGGAGAAAGCTTTCGCGGTGTTTAACCGCGTTTCGTCCGAGCTTGATTCCACCTACCGCGAGTTGGAGTCCAGGGTTTCCAGTCTAACCGATGAGCTGGCTCGCACGCGTTCGGCCCGTGTCAAGGATCTCGCCGAGAAGGAACGTCTTGCCAATCGCCTTTCAGCCCTGGTGGCAGCGCTCCCTGGCGGGGTGTTGATTCTCGACCGCAACCTCTGTGTCGCTGACGCCAACCCTGAGGCATTTGAACTGCTGGGCGCACCCCTGATAGGTGAGTCCTGGGAAGGGGTTATATCGCGGGTCACCGACGGCAATGCCGCGCTCTCCAGTGAAATACTTTCCAGCGACGGTCGCTTCTTCTCCATTGTGAGTCGCAAGCTGGATGATCGTGGCGACAAGGTGGTGCTGATTACTGATGTCACCGAACTACATAACCTGCAGGAACAGCTCGGCCGCAAGAAGCGGTTGACGGCCCTGGGAGAAATGGCCACGCGCCTCGCCCACCAGATCCGCACGCCGCTGAGTTCCACCGCGCTGTATCTGTCGCAGTTGGGGCGTGCCGACATCGCTGCCGATGAGCGCCGGGCCATTGCCGATAAAGTCGTCGACCGATTGAGCCATATGGAAGCGCTGGTCGAGAGCATGCTCAGCTTCGTGCGTGGGAGCACCCCCACGAGTGAGCGCATTCTGCTCAACAGCGTGCTCACGGAATTCGAGTCGACCGTCCTTCCCCAGCTTGCCGTTCAGGGCTCCAGCGTTCGTGTTCAGCCTGTCGATGACTCGCTGGTCCTGTGCGGCGCGCGCGACGAACTCGTCGGCTCCCTGTGCAACCTGGCAATGAATGCCCAGGAAGCCGCGGGCGGCGCGGTGAATATCACCGTGTGGGTGGGTGCGCTGGACCATAACCGCATGCAGCTCAAGTTCCGCGACGATGGTCCGGGTATTGACCCGGACATCATGGACCGGGTGTTCGACCCGTTCTTTACCACTCGCAGCAAAGGTACCGGCCTGGGCCTGGCCGTTGTCGCCAGGACTATCGCCAATCACGACGGTGAGATTACGGTCAGCAACCACCCCCAGGGTGGCGCGGAGTTTTCCATCACGCTGCCCATTGCCGGGGCGGAAGAGCAAATCAAGGGAATTGAGCAGGAGGCGTTGCGCGCATGAGTGAAAAAACCACGGTACTGATTGTCGAGGATGATGAAATTCTGCGCGAGGCAATGTGTGACACGGTGAAGTATGGCGGTTACACGGCAGTGTCTGCAGTGAATGGTGCGGAAGCCTTAACGGTGCTCGATGAGCGTCGCGTGGACCTGGTTATCAGCGACGTGGAAATGGATGTTATGGACGGCCATACCCTGTTGCGTAAGGTGAGAGAGCGTCGTCCCGAGCTGCCGTTTGTGCTGGTTACGGCGCATGGCAGCGTGGAGAGGGCGGTAAGCGCCATGCGCGAGGGCGCCACAGATTACCTGATCAAACCCTTCGAGGCGGAAGTGCTGCTGGAGGTGGTCAGTCGTTTTGAGCGGGTGGAGCAGGACACTGCTGTGGGCATGGTTGCCGAAGACCCGGCAATGACGGGTATCTGCGAGCTGGTCTCCCGGGTCGCGCGCTCCAACGCCACGGTGCTGATCAGCGGCGAATCAGGTACCGGCAAGGAGGTCATGGCCCGCTACGTGCACAACCGCTCGGACTGTGCAGAAGGGCCTTTTATCGCCATCAACTGCGCGGCAATTCCTGAGCCTATGCTGGAATCGATGTTGTTCGGTTATGAAAAAGGCGCCTATACCGGTGCCTATCAGTCCAGGGCGGGAAAGTTTGAACAGGCTAACGGCGGTACCCTGCTGTTGGATGAGATTTCCGAGATGGAGTTGGGTCTGCAGGCAAAGTTACTGCGTGTGCTTCAGGAGAGAGAGGTGGAACGGCTGGGCGGGAATACACTGATTCCGCTTGATGTACGGGTGATTGCCACCACTAACCGCAATCTGAAACAGGAAGTCGCGGCCGGCAAGTTCCGCGAAGACCTTTACTACCGTCTCAACGTCTTTCCGGTGAGCCTGCCGCCCCTGCGCAATCGTCCCGGTGACATTCTTCCGCTGGCCAGGGTCATGCTCGCCAGGTATGCCCAGGACAGGCCGCTGTCATTGGATGCTGCTGCTGAACAGCGGCTGTTGCAGCACGGTTGGCAGGGCAATGTGCGTGAGCTGGACAACTGTATCCAGAGAGCCGCCATACTCTGCGTCGGCAATGAAGTGCGGCTGGCGGATATTTATTTTGAAGACGATTTCAGCGCAGAGGCCGGGCAACCGGCTGCCGACGCGGCTGACTCAGCCGACTGCGGTGAGGCCGCGCCGCTACTCAATGGCGGGCTCAAGGACAAGGAGAAGCAAATGATCGTCACCGCGCTGGAAACCGTGGACGGCAGCCGCAAGGACGCCGCCCGGTTGCTTGGCATCAGTCCGCGGACCCTGCGTTACAAGCTGGCACGACTCAAGGAGCAGGGTGTGGCGATACCCGCGGTCAGTTAAGGCGCGGCATCGAGATCAAGGAGAGAACATGAGTAACGTAGAGATCAATCAGGTACTGGCCCAGATGCGCGCGATGTCGGCTGTGGCTGCCAGTGAAACTTCCGGGCCGGCAGACGACGCAGCAGGGCCGGACTTCGGCGAGGTGATGAAGCAGTCAATACAGCAGGTGAATGAAGCCCAGGCTGAGGGCAGGCGACTGGCCACGGCGTTTGAGTCAGGTGACCCTTCGGTAGAACTGCCCGAGGTAATGGTCGCGTTGCAAAAAGCCAGTATTTCCTTCCAGGCGATGAGCCAGGTGCGCAACAAGTTGTTAAGTGCGTACCAGGAAGTAATGAACATGCAGGTCTGAAGCAGATCTGTCTCTTGGTATAGGTTGGTAATCGGGAAAACATGGCTTTTGAATCGCAACAGTTGATCGACCGCTTCAACCGCGTCAGCACGTTGCCTGCCGTGCGCCAGACACAGCTGCTGCTGGGGTTGGCCGCCAGTATTGCCCTGGGCATCGGGCTGGTGCAGTGGGCGATGGCGCCGGATTACACGCCCTTGTTCGGCGATCTTCCCGCCGAGTCATCGGCAGAGATTATTCGCCAACTGGATGAGCAGGGTGTGCCCTATCAGGTTGAGGGCAGGGGAGGGCTGGTGACGGTTCCCCACGACCGTGTGCGTGAGCTGCGGATCAAGTTGGCCAGCGAGGGCCTGCCCAAACAGAGCGCGCTGGGCTATGACTCGCTGAATCACGAGCAGAGCCTGGGTCTGAGCAGTTTCATGGAGAAAGCACGCTTCGACCGGGCGCTGGAGCAGGAGCTGTCACGTTCTATCGCCTCGCTGGAAAACGTCAACGGTGCCCGGGTTCACCTGGCTTTGCCCAAACAGTCCGCTTTTGTGCGCAGGAAAGACAAGCCTGCGGCGTCCGTGCTGGTTAACCTGGCCGCCGGTCGCCAGCTCACCGACCGGCAGCTTGCAGGGATTGTGCACCTGGTCGCATTCAGCGTGCCGGGTCTGGAAGCGGAGCAGGTATCAGTGGTCGGCAATGATGGCCGCCTGCTGTCGTCCCAGGCCAAGGACAGTGGTTTTGGCCTGACCACGGAGAACTTCCGCTATACCGAGCTGCTGGAAGAGCGCTACGCAGACCGCATTATCGAAATCCTGACCCCGATTCTCGGAGTGGGTGCGGTACAAACGCAGGTTGCGGCGGAGCTGGACTTTACGGTTGTCGAAACCACCAGTGAAAAATACGAGCCTGAAACCAGCGTGCGCAGCGAGCAGCTGAGCGAGGAAATAACCTCCGACCCCGGCGCGCTAGGGGTGCCTGGTACCTTGTCCAACCAGCCCCCCGTGGAGGTTCCCCCCGCTGAGAACGCCGAAGGTGAGCAGGTCGCCGCAGCGCCCTCGCGTTCCAACAAGCAGGAAATTCGTAACTACGAAGTGGACCGCACCATCAGTCATATTCGCGAAACGCCTGGTGGCGTCAAGCGGCTTACTGTGGCGGTAGTGGTCGACTACACTCGCACGGTGAATGAACAGGGTGATGTAGAGCGCACGCCGCTGTCGCCGGAGCGGCTGGCTGAGATTACCACCCTGGTCAAAGAAGCCATTGGCTTCGACGAAGACCGGGGGGACCGGGTCAACGTGGTCAATGCATCGTTTGTGCCGCCACCTGAATTCGAGCCCCTGCCCGCAGCATCGATACTGGAAGCCGAGTGGCTTTGGCGCAGCGGCAAATTACTGCTGGCTGCGGTGGCTGTGTTCGCCACGCTGTTTGTGGTCGTGCGACCGCTGATGCAGGCGTCTACGCCCGGCGCAGCCCCCGCTGTCGCGCTGCCCGCTGGTGCGGCTGCAGGCGATGGCGGCCCACTGCCGGCCTCTGCCGAGGCGATGATGATGGGGGATGATCGGGTCACGCTCGGCCTCCAGGGCTTGCCCGCGGGTGAGCCGGCATACAAACAACAATTGGATATGGCGCGCAATATGGTGCAGGGCGAGCCGGAGCGCGCCGCCCATGTATTGAAGGGCTGGGTAGCTGCTGATGACTGAGGCAGCCGCGCCGGCGCAGCTAACGGGGCCGCAGCGCGCGGCAATCTTCCTGCTCGGGGTGGGTGAAGAGGGCGCGGCCGCGATCATGCGGCATATGGTTCCCAAGGAAGTGCAGCAGGTAGGCGAGGCCATGGCCAGTCTTTCAGATGTGTCCAACCAGCAGATCGCCTCGGTGTTACAGGAATTTTCCGACAAGGTCAGTGCGACCAGCCCCATCAGCATTGGCGCCAGTGACTTCACGCGCCGGGTGATGGTTGAGGCGCTGGGTGAAAATCGCGCGCGCAGCGTGCTTGGCAAGGTGATGCAGGGCGGCGCATCCAGGGGGATCGATGCGCTCAAGTGGATGGACCCCCGCTCTGTCGCCCGCATGATAAAGAATGAGCACCCGCAGATTGTCGCGCTGGTCCTTGCTTACCTGCAGGAAGACCAGGCTGCCAAGGTACTTGAGCTGTTGCCGGTAGAGGGGCGCTCGGATCTGGTGATGCGCATCGCCCGACTGGATATGGTGGACCCGGCGGCGCTGGAGGAACTGGATCGTGTGCTGGAAATACAGCTCGCCACCAACGACGACTCGCCTCCGGCCTCGGTGAACGGGCTGAGCCTGGCGGCGGGCATTCTGAATAATCTTGAGACCGACCTGGAAAGCGAGGTGTTGGAGAAGGTCAAGTCCACGGACTTCGATCTGGGTGAAAAGATCGAGAACCTGATGTTTGTCTTTGACAACCTGATGCAGTTGGACGATCGCGGCATGCAGCGCCTGATCCGGGAAATCTCCGGCGACAGCCTGCTGGTAGCGCTCAAAGGCGTTGATGAAGAGATGAAGGCCCGGTTCTTCAAGAATATGTCTTCACGCGCTGCAGAAATGCTGCAGGATGACATGGAAGCCAAGGGCCCGGTGAAGCTGTCGGATGTCGAAGCCGAGCAGAAGCAGATACTCACCATCGCCAAAAAGCTGGCTGACGATGGCGAAATATTCATTGGCAAAGGGGGCGGCGATTTTGTCTGATCGAGGCACAGTGGAGCGCTGGCAGGCCCCGTTTTTCGAGCAGCCTGCATCCAGCGAGGCGCGCATGTCTCCAGATGAAATTGAGGCTCTGGCCAGGGCAAAGGGCTTTGAGCAGGGCAGGGAGGAGGGGCTGGCATCCGGGAAGGCTGAGGTAGAGGCGATGGCCGGGGACATGGCGGTGATGCTGGAGCAACTGGTCAACCCCTTCCGCGCCATGGATGGCGTCATAGCGCATGAACTCACCAGGATGGCGATCCTGCTGAGCGAGCAGATAATTCGCCGGGAGCTGAGCATCAGCTCGGAACTTATTACCGACGTGGTCGCCGAGGCCGTCGCCACCCTCTACAAGCTGGAGGGGGAAGTGGTGGTGTTTCTCAATCCGCGAGACGCAACACTGGTTCGCGAATTGGTGCCGGAGCCCCTGGAGGGCAAGACCTGGGTAATTGTCGAGGACGACGCTATGTCCCCCGGCGGCTGCCAGGTGAAAACGCCCACCTCGTTTGTGGATGCCTCGGTGGAGAAGCAGATGGAGCTGGTGTTTGCGAATCTGCTGGACGTCAGCGAAAGCCTGTTGGATACCTGACGTGAGCCTCTCCGAGCAACTACAGGTGGAGCGCGAGCAGCGTGTCACCGGGCGTCTTGAGCATATCTCGGCAGCGCTGCAGCCCACGCTGTTTCGGGAGGAGGGCTCGCTGATCAGGATGATCGGTATCAAGCTTGAAGCGGTGGGTTGCCAGGCGCCTATTGGCAGTCGCTGCAAAATTATCACCGACGAAGGCGCCTCCATGGAGGCCGAGGTAGTCGGGTTTTCCGATGGCAGCCTGTTCCTGATGCCCGAGGGTAACCTGCGCGGTGTGCGGCTCGGCGCGCGGGTGGTTCCACTCGACAGCGGTGGGGTGGTTGAAGTGGGTGACGGCCTGTTGGGCCGGGTCATTGACGGGGCCGGAAAACCAATCGACGGCGGGCCCGCCATCAGCTGCCTGCATCACATACCCCTGCGCGGCACGCCCATCAACCCGCTGGACCGCACGCCCATCAATGAGCCCCTGGATGTGGGGGTGCGAGCCATCAATGCCCTGCTGAGTATGGGTAAAGGGCAGCGTATGGGTTTGTTTGCCGGTAGCGGCGTGGGCAAGAGTACGCTGCTGGGCATGATGACACGACATACCGAGGCCGATGTGATTGTGGTCAGCCTGGTCGGAGAGCGTGGCCGGGAAGTGCGTGAATTTGTGGACGAAATTCTCGGGGAGGAAGCGCTGGCGAAAGCTATTGTGGTCGCCACGCCAGCGGACGACTCACCGCTGATGCGTGTGCACGGGGCCTGGCGCGCTACCGCCATTGCCGAGTATTTCAGTACCCGCGGCAAGAGCGTGCTGCTGCTGATGGACTCGCTGACCCGGGTCGCCCAGGCGCAGCGTGAAATTGGCCTGGCCGTGGGAGAGCCGCCGGTCTCCAAGGGCTATCCGCCGTCGGTGTTTTCACTGCTCCCGGCCATTGTCGAACGGGCGGGCAACAGTGCCAGTGGCTCGGTCACGGCGGTTTATACAGTGCTGGTGGAGGGCGGTGACTTTGACGATCCGGTGTCCGACGCATCCAGGGCGATTCTTGACGGTCACATTGTCCTCTCCCGCGAGGTGGCCGACTCCGGCCTGTTCCCCGCGATTGACATCGAGCCCTCGGTCAGCCGCCTGATGACCGCAATCGCAGACGGACCGCAGCAGGAGATGGCGCGTGAGGTAAAGCGCCTGTACGCGCTGTATCAGCAAAACCAGGATCTCATCAATATTGGCGCTTACCAGCAGGGCGCTGACGCCAGCGTGGACCGGGCGATCATCGCCGCGCCACATATTCGCTCCTTTATCGCCCAGGACGCGGCCGAAAAAATTGATATGTCCGGCAGCCTGCAGGCCCTGCGCGGGCTGTTTGAGATCTGTTCAGCACCGGTGGCGGATAACGAATCATGAGTGCAGACAAGCTGAAGAAACTGGCAGTGTTCGCCAAAATGTCGGAGCAGATATCGGCGCGTGAACTCTCTGCATCGCACAAGAGCCACCAGGACAAGCTGGAGCAACTAGAGCAGCTGCAGCGTTTTCGCGACGAGTATGAGGCCGCGTTGCGCGAAAAAGGCCAGAGCGGAATATCGGCTGCACAGATGCAGGATTACCGCATGTTTATCGGTAACCTCAACCAGGCTATCGAGGAGCAGCGGCAGCATGTGGACAGTTCGGTTGCCGACCTGGCCGACAGTGAAGCGAGTTACCGTTCGCGCTCCCAGCGCAAGCAGGCGCTGGACCACCTGGTGGATCAGCGGCTCAAGGGAGAGTCGCGAGCGAGGGAGAAGGCGGAACAGAAAGAGTCTGACGACAGGTCCATGGCCAGGTACCGCAGTGACCAGCGGGATGACGCTGGCACGTAAATTGCTATTTATTCATGAATAGAGAGTCTTTCATGAAGGATACGTGCCGTGCTTCCAGTAGCCGGAAAACAGTTACTCCCCCTGGTCGGTGGAGGCAGCCAGACGCCGGGCGCCGCTGAGCCTGGTACACAGGACGCCGGGAAGGCGTTCGGTGACGTCTACAAAGACGAGGCGCCGCGCGCGGCCCCTGCGCCCGAGTCTTCGTCCGGACCGGACGGCGAGCGGGGCGGCGGCAAGAATTTGCAGTCCGATGGCGAGAATCTGCCGCCCGCAGGCCAGGCCACAGCCGAGGCAGAAGCAGACACACCTGCGCAAACGGACACTGCCGCGGGTGCGGCCTCCGGGCGCGATCAGACCGCACAGGGTGATACCGCCTCTGCGGAAGAGTTGCTGGTATCCACTACCGCCAGTCCTGTGCCCACCCCCACACCCTATCAGCCCGCAGTGCAGGACAAGCGACCCGCAGAATCGGCGCCTGATACGGCCTCGGAGCTACAGCCTGTTCACCCTGCGCTGGGCGCAAACCTGGCAGAGCAGCTTGCTGAGGCGCACGCTGTCGACGACACCGAGGGACGTCTGCCGGGTGCTGTCGCCTCTCCGGTTGTGGCGCCACCGGCCGCAGCGGTACCGCGACGGATGTTGCAGGCTGGCAAGGCCAGCGACACCACACCGGGGTTGCGCCTTACCGAGCCCGGGTTGCCTTCGCCGCCTCAAGTACTGCCGCAGGCGGTGTCGCAGCCGGCGGTCGAGGGTCGGCCACTGGCCACGCAGGATCTGCGCTCCCTTCCCGCTGTCGGTATGCCTAATCTGGCCGACGTTGTTGCCCCCGCTAAGGACGGCAACGGGAGATCGTTTGCCGATCGCATGTTCCCGGACGCTCTGGTACCGCGCATCGCGGATGCCCCGCAGCCCACTGCCAGCGCGACAGCGTCGCTGTTGGGGCAGCCCCTGTCCGGAGTGATGGCGGAGGGCGCCGGTGAATTACAGCTGGCCCAGCGCGCGGAGGGCTCGGCGTTGCTGCGCCCCGGTGATCGGGCCTGGAACAGTGAGTTTGCCGGTCGTCTCACGGTGATGGTGAAGAATGGTGTGCAGGAGGCCAGCCTGCAGCTCCACCCGGCCGACCTGGGGCGCCTGGAGATTCAGATAGCCACCGACGGTGACCAGACCCGCGTGCACTTCCTGGTACAGAATGCGATGGCGCGTGAAGCCATAGAACAGGCCATGCCGAGGTTGCGTGAAATGCTGGAGCAAAGCGGATTACAACTGGCCCAGAGCGATGTGGCCGACCAGTCACAGTCGCAGGGTCGTGAGCGGACCTTTGCCGGCGACGATGGGCGTGACGTCTCCAGGCTGGAGGACTCATTGTCCACAGAGGATGTGGTCGGCCCATTGCGGTCAGCGCAACCGCGCGGCATGATCGATCACTATGTTTGAGTCAGGGGCGCTGCACGTCTGATCCGGGCATGCCACGCTCACTGACAGTGCCCCGGCGCTGTAGCGCCCTGCCGAAAGCGACCGCGAGCCCGAACTGCGCACTGTGCGGGCCTCTCTATTACCCCCCCCCATCATCAGTGGATGGCCGCCAGTCACCCGTCCCTGCTGGCCCCGGGCTACGTCAATTCTCTGACCTTCTTTCGTGGTGATTCCCTAACCTGTTGATTTTGTGGGAAAAATAATATGGCACGCCTTTTGCTACCCCATGGTAAGGCAGGTGCTCGCGGGGCGCTGTTGATGTGCTCCGCTACAACCCCCGTCGGTACTGCCCAACACCCCGCAGGGGGCTACCGGAATGAAGCTAAGGAATCCAGGCCATGAAAAAAGTGATCATAATCTCGGTTGTACTGCTGCTGTTGGTAGGCGGCGGCGCAGCGGCGTACGTGTTTCTGCTCAAGGAAGAACCCGCGGCGGCCAGTGTCGAAGGCGGTGAAGGCAGCGCACCCCCTGTGGTCGAGGAAAAAGACCCGATCTACTTCGCGCTAAGGCCTGAGTTCGTCGTCAACTACGAGCACAAGGGCAGCACCCGCTACCTGCAGCTGAGCATGCAGATCATGGCGCATGAGCAGAGCATCATCGACAAGGTGGAGGCCAACATGCCGGCGGTGCGCAACACGCTGATCATGCTCTTGTCGGCGAAGGACTTTGACGTGCTGGCCACGCCTGAAGGCAAGGAGGCTTTGCGTGCAGAGGTGCTGGGTGCCGTCAATGAGACGGTGAAGTTCCCTGGGCCCGATGGCGTCAAGGAAGTCTATTTCACCGCATTTGTCATGCAGTAGCCGTAAATGGAAAGCAGCGACGTACTCACAGAGCAAGAGCTCGATGCCCTCATGGACACCATCTCGGATGAGGGTGTCGACGGTGCATCGGGTGCGGCCCTGCGGGATTGCGAGCTGTTCGATTTTGCCAGCCGCCAGCATATGTTGCTGGCGCAGATGCCGGCGCTGGAGACCCTGACTGAGCGACACGCGGCGGCGCTGGAGCAGATGCTGATGGACGCCTACAAGATGCCGGTCAAGGTCGTGCCCGCCAAAGTGGCCATGCTGCCCGCCAGTCAGGCCATGCAGGGGGTGACCGAGCCCGCAGGGATAAACCTGTTCAGCCTCGGGCCGCTGAACGGTGTGTCCTGTGTGGTGCTGCCCGGTGACTTCCTCTCTTTCCTGGTGGAGAGTTATTTCGGCGGCGTTCCCGGTGCATCCGGTGGTCGTACTGCAGGCAAGGAGCTTACGCCGACAGAGCGGCGCATCAACGACGTATTCTGCGGCCGCTTTCTGGACTGCCTGCAGACTGTATGGAAAGACAAGGTGGCGCTGACGCCGTTGGTGCACAGCGTTGAGCAGAGCCCCGAGCACATGCGTATCGGCTCGGAGGACGATCTGATTCTGCGCTTCTCCTTCGCGGTAACCGCCCTGGAATGCGAGTTTTCCATCGACTGGTGTATGCCGTATGCCACCCTGGAACCCCTGCGGGCGCGCCTTGGTGTGCTGCCTCCGGAGGTGCGCCCGCAAGCCAGCGCAGACTGGGAGCGTCACTTCCGCACTGCGCTGGGGTCCGTGAGCCTGGAAATTACCGGCGCGTTTTTTACCCGCACGGTCAGCATTGCCGACGTGCTGACCTACAGAGAAGGGGCAATCGTCCCGATCCAGATGCCGGACGAAGTAACCGTATTGATCGAAGGCGTGCCGTTCTCAATGGGCGAGCACGGCGTTATCAATGGCAAGAAGTCGATAAAGATAAAAGACCTTATTCAACAGGGTGGCAATGCTGCCTAGTGCCTTTTGGGGGTGATATATGGCTGAAGAAGAGAACGCACCGCTGAGCCAGATGCTGGAGCAGGCCGTTGAGGGTGATGCAGCGCAGGCCGTCGATGCGCCCGCCGCCGCTGTGGCCGGCAATCCGGTGGCCGGCAATCCGGTGGCCGGCAGTCCGGTGGCCGGTGCCGCGGCAACAGAAGGAGGTGCGGAGATCAACCTCGACGCGCTGCTTGATGTGCCGGTGACGCTGTCGGTAGAGATAGGGCGCAACCGGCTGCCCATCAAGGAACTGCTGCGGCTCAACCAGGGAGCGGTAGTCGAGTTGGACCGTGAGGTAAACCAGCCCCTGGACCTGTTGGTTAACGGAACCCTGATGGCCCGTGGCGAGGTGGTGGTTGTGGACGGTCAGTTTGGTTTGCGGCTGGTGGATATTGTCAGTCCCTCTGAACGCCTCAATGGATTGAAGTGAAGCCGGTCATCAACGTGAAGTCCCTCGCAGCCGCCTGCTCATGCGTGATTGCCTTGCCGTGGTGCGCGCAGTCTGCGCTGGCTGCGGGTGTGGGCCAGAAATCCCATGACATTCTCAGTACGCAATACCTGTTGCAGGTGATGGGCTCATTGTTATTGGTGCTGGCGGCAGTGTTTGTGCTGGCACTGGTTTTAAAGCGTTTTAACGCCGTACCCGGCAGTGGCGAAAAACAGATACAGGTGCTGGCATCCACCCGGCTGGGCGGACGCGAGAAGCTGATGCTGGTGCGGGTGGTGGATCAGTTGCTGGTGTTGGGTGTTGCGCCGGGTAACCTGCGCACGCTGCATACGTTTTCCGGCGACATTGATGATCACGGCGGTAAGTCAGCAGATGAAGGCTTCGCGGCGTTGCTCAAGGCGGCCAACAGCGGCGGGAGTAAGTCATGAGGTACGCTTCCGCCCTGCTCGGCCTGGCGCTGGTGCTGCTGCCGGGCATGGTGTCGGCGCAAACCGCTATACCGCTGTTGAGCGTGGAGCCCACCAGCGACGGCGGCGCCAGCTACTCGGTCAGTTTGCAGGTGTTGCTGCTGATGACGGCGCTCACGCTGTTGCCGGCTGCATTGCTGGCCATGACGTCCTTCACCCGGGTGATTGTTGTGCTGGCCATATTGCGCCAGGCACTGGGCACGGCCCAGACGCCCTCTAACCAGATATTGTTGGGCCTGGCACTGTTCCTCAGCCTGTTCATCATGGCGCCGGTACTGGAAAAAGCCTACAGCGAGTCGCTGCTTCCGTATATGGAGGGCGAGATCGGCTTCGAAGCGGCGCTGGAAAAGGCCAAGTTGCCTTTTCGCGATTTCATGCTCAACCAGACGCGCGAAGCAGATCTGATGATGTTTGCCGACCTGGGTGGCTACGACGCCTTCCAGGACGAGGACGACGTACCCATGAAGGTGTTGCTGCCGTCCTTTGTGACCAGTGAATTGAAAACGGCGTTCCAGATAGGGTTCCTGATATTTATTCCCTTCCTGGTGATCGACCTGGTGGTGGCCAGTGTGTTGATGTCCATGGGCATGATGATGCTTTCGCCCATGCTGATTTCGCTGCCCTTCAAGCTGATGCTGTTCGTGCTTATTGATGGCTGGTCGCTGATCGTAGGCACCCTGGCCAGCAGCTTCGTGACGTAGGGGCGCGCCGGTGAATCCTGAAGCTGTTCTGGATATTGGTAGGGAAGCGCTCTACATCACCATGTTGCTGGCAGGCCCGTTATTACTCTCGGCGCTCGCTGTGGGTCTGCTGATCGGCGTTTTCCAGGCCGCCACGCAAATCCAGGAAATGACTCTCAGTTTCATTCCCAAGCTTATCGCCCTGGTTTTTGCCTTGCTGCTTGCGGGTCCGTGGATGCTGCACGTGGTTGTGGATTACACCCGCAACCTGTTTGCCGCCATTCCGGGGCTGATCGGATGACGCGCCCATGTTTACAGACGTAGAGCTGCTGTCGTGGATCGAGCGCTTCTTCTGGCCGTTTCTGCGCCTCTCCGCCTTGTTTCTCGCCGCGCCGATCTTCAGTGCCGGTGGCCTTCCCGTACGCGTGCGCATAGTGCTGGCAGCGCTGTTGGCAGTTCTGGTTGCGCCCGCACTGCCGGCGCCGCCAACCATCGACCCGTTGTCGTCCGCCGGCGCGGTGGTCGCCGCACAGCAGGTATTCGTGGGGCTTGCCATGGGCTTTCTCATGCAGATGGTGTTTGCGGCAGCGGTGGTCGCAGGGCAATCGCTGGCCATGACCATGGGCCTGGGTTTTGCCATGTCGGTCGACCCGCAGAACGGTGTGCAGGTGCCGGTGCTCAGTCAGTTCTACGTGATTATGTCCACACTGATCTTCCTTGCCGTGGACGGCCACCTGGTGCTGATACAGGCACTGGTGCAGAGCTTCACCCTGTTCCCCGTGGGCGATCCCCTGCTGATGGGGCAGACCGCAATGAACGTGGTGTACTGGGGCAGCCAGTTGTTTGCCAGCGCGCTGCTGCTGGCGCTGCCGGCGCTTACCGCGATCCTGCTGATCAACCTCGCCTTCGGCGTGATCACCCGCGCCTCGCCCCAGCTGAATATCTTTGCTGTCGGTTTCCCGGTGACAATTCTTGCCGGTTTCATTTTCATCTTTCTGTCGCTGCCCGTGGCTTTCTCGCTGTTCATAGAACTGTTCGACGAAAGCCTGGCGCAGACGTTGCAGCTGTTCAGGTAGGGTATTGAATGGCAGACGAGAATAGCAGCGCACAGGAAAAAACAGAGCAGCCAACGCCGAAACGCAAACAGGATTCGCGTAAAAAAGGCCAGGTGGCACGCTCGCGCGAGCTCAATACCATGCTCTCGCTGCTTTCCGGAGCACTGGCCCTGGCCCTGCTGGGCGGCTCCATGGCGGACGACTTCGCGCAGCTGTTTGCCGCGTCGCTGACCATCGACCAGAACATGGTTTACGCGCAGGAGCAGATTGTCGCGCGCCTGATGGAAGTGATCGTTGCCGCTATTCTGATTCTCACGCCGTTCTTCCTGATCGCCATTGCCGGGTCGCTGCTGGGTCCCATGCTGATGGGTGGCTGGGTGTTCACCCTGTCCAATGCCGCCTTCAAGCTGGAGAAGCTCAGCCCGCTGAAGGGCCTGAAAAAGATCTTTTCCCCGACGGGGCTGATGGAACTGGTCAAGACGCTGCTCAAGTTTGTATTCCTCAGCACCGCCGCCGCATTGCTGTTCATGGCCATGGTCGACGATATCCTGGTGCTCAGCAAACACGCGCCCGACGCTGCGGCGATGGCGTCATCCTCCATGCTCACCTGGGGTCTGGTAATTCTCAGCCTGACCATGGGGGTGATCGCGTCCTTCGATGTACCGTTTTCGCTTTGGAATCACAACAAGCAGCTGAAAATGACGCGCAAGGAAGTGCAGGACGAGATGAAGGAGACTGACGGTCGTCCGGAAGTGAAGAGCCGCATAAAGGCCCTGCAGCGGGAGATTGCCCAGGGCAGGATGATGCAGGACATACCTGCGGCAGACGTGGTGATCACCAACCCTACGCATTTTGCTGTCGCCATTCGCTACGACGAAGCGGCGGGCTCCGCCCCGCGGGTGGTCGCCAAGGGTCGCGACCTCATCGCCCTGAAAATCCGCGCCATTGCCACCGAGCACAACGTGGCCAGCTATGAGTTCCCGCCGTTGGCCCGCGCGCTGTATGCCACCACCGACATCGGCGACGAAATTCCCCGCAACCTCTACCTGGCGGTAGCGAAAGTGCTGGCCTACATCTATCAGCTGAAGGCCAGTGGCAGCGATACGCATCTGGAAAAACCGGGCAATGATGCGGTGCCTGAGGAATACCGCGATCTGTATCGGGAGGATTTAAATGGCGACGAGTGAATCAGTGGGTAGCGCAGGGTTCGGCGGCGTGACCATGGCAGCGCTCAGCGGGCTGGGTACGCCGCTGCTGCTGTTCATGATACTGGTGATGATGATTCTGCCGCTGCCGGCGTTCTTTCTTGACCTGGTGTTCACGTTCAATATCGCACTGGCGATGATCGTGCTGCTGGCTGCGGTCTATGCCTCGCGGCCGCTGGACTTTGCCGCGTTCCCCAGTGTGCTGCTGGTGGCCACGCTGTTGCGGTTGTCGCTGAACGTGGCCTCCACCCGGGTGGTGTTGTTGGAGGGTCACAACGGCACGGGCGCGGCGGGCAAGGTGATTCAGGCCTTCGGTGAGTTCGTGGTGGGCGGCAGTTACACCGTGGGGATTGTGGTGTTTGCGATCCTGGTGATTATCAACTTCGTGGTGGTCACCAAGGGTGCGGGACGCATCTCCGAGGTCACCGCGCGCTTCACTCTCGACGCCATGCCCGGTAAGCAGATGGCCATCGACGCTGACCTCAACGCGGGCATGATCAGCCAGGACGAGGCCAGGACCCGCCGTGAGGAGGTCTCCAAAGAAGCGGATTTCTACGGTGCCATGGACGGTGCCAGCAAGTTTGTGCGCGGCGACGCCATCGCCGGCATTCTCATACTGTTCATCAATATCATCGGCGGCTTCGCCGTGGGCGTATTCCAGCACGGGCTGACCGGTGCCGAGGCGGCCAACAACTATATCCTGCTGACGATAGGCGACGGCCTGGTCGCCCAGATTCCATCACTGTTGTTGTCTACCGCCGCGGCAATCATCGTCACCCGGGTGTCCGATGCTCAGGACATGGGGCAGCAGGTGATCGGCCAGTTGTTCGGCAATCCGCGCGCCCTGCAGGTTACCGCGGCATTGATTGGCATTATGGGCCTGGTGCCGGGAATGCCTCACCTGGTGTTTCTGTCCTTCGCCGCTATCCTGCTGGTAATTGCCTACAATCGGACGCAGCGCCAGGAGGTGGAAGTGCTGTCCGCGGAGGAAGTCGTTGAGGACCAGCCGGCGGAAGTGCGCGACCTGAGCTGGGAAGATGTCACCCCGGTGGATGAGATCGGACTGGAAGTGGGTTACAGGCTGATCTCACTGGTGGACAGGAACCAGAGCGGCGAACTGCTCAGTCGCATCAAGGGTGTGCGCAAGAAACTTTCACAGGAGCTGGGCTTCCTCGTCCACTCGGTACACATACGCGACAACCTGGACCTGCCCCCCAATAACTACCAGATCAGTTTTCATGACGTCATGGTCGGTGAAGGTGAGGTGTATCCCGGCAAGGAACTGGCCATCAACCCCGGGCAGGTCTACGGCCAGCTCGAGGGCGCTGTGACCAAGGACCCGACGTTTGGCCTGGATGCGGTGTGGATAGACCCGGGGCTGCGCAGCGATGCCCAGGCCATGGGGTACACGGTAGTGGATGGCAGCACGGTGATTGCAACGCACCTCAGTCACCTCATCAAGACCAACGCCGCGGAGTTGATCGGCCAGGACGGGGTGCAGCAGTTACTGGACAAGCTGGCCCAGTCATCACCCAAGCTGGTTGAAAACCTGGTGCCCAAGCTCCTCGACCTGGGGATGGTGACCAAGGTGATGCAGAACCTGCTGTCCGAGGGTATTCCCATACGCGATGTACGCACAATCGCCGAGGCATTGGCGGAGCAGGGGGCAAATAGTCAGGATACTGACGCTCTGACCGCACGGGTCCGTGTGGCCCTGGGGCGCGCGATCTGTCAGGCAGTTACCGGTGTGGGGCGTGAGATGACGGCGATCACCCTGGACGCACAGTTGGAACAAATATTGCAACGTACTGTGCAGGGAGGTGCCGGCGGTCTGGAGCCCTCGTTGATCGAGGGCGTGATCAACCAGATAGCAGAGGCCGCGATGCGCCTGGAGGCCGAGGGCAGTTCAGCGGTATTGCTGGTAAGCGGCGGTATACGTCTGCTGCTTTCCCGGTTGGTGCGCAGTCGCCTGCCGGAGTTGTATGTCCTGGCCTATGAAGAAGTGCCGGCCAGCAAGACCATCAAGGTGGTCGAGGTGATTGGCGGCCAGGCCCAGTTAGCGGGGGCTGGCAATTGAGCGCCGGGCAGTGGGAGGTTGGATAACAAGACATGAAAATAAGAAGATTTCTGGATAACGATACGCGCAGCGCCATGGCGCGGGTGCGCCAGGAACTGGGGCCGGATGCCGTTATCGTTTCCAACCGTAAGGTTGGCGGCCAGGTGGAGCTGGTCGCCGCGCTGGATCTTGACGAGGCGCAATTGTCCGCCGCCGCAGCCTATGGCGAATCCGCGCCCGCCGCTGCCCCGGCTCCCCCTACGCCACAGCCCGCACTGAGTGACACCCTGGTTTTTCCCGGCGGTGGCCAGGCCACCACGCTGGCGGAATTGCAGCGCGAGTTGGAAAGTCTTCGCTCAATGATAGAGGGGCGCCTGTCAAACCTGTCCTGGCGGGAAGCGGTAGACGCGCCACCGGTTAAGAGTGCCCTGCTGGCAAGGCTGCAAAAGCTGGGGCTGTCACGTTCTCTGTCCGGCCTGATTACAGATATGCTGCCTGAGCACGGCGACCTGGAAGAAAACTGGACACGCGCGCTGGGCCTGCTCGCCCAGCGTATCGGTGTTACCGGCGCCGACGACATTCTCGATGAGGGCGGCATCGTCTGCCTGGTGGGCGCCACCGGAGTGGGTAAAACAACCACGCTGGCGAAAATCGCCGCGCGATTCGTACTGCGCCACGGCCGTGAGGGCCTGGCCCTGATCACCACCGATTGTTACCGCATTGGCGCACAGGAGCAGCTGCAGACCCTGGCTGACCGCCTTGAAGTGCCGGCAATCGCCGCCCCTGACGCGCGCAGTCTCAAGCGCGCCCTGTCGCGGCTGAAGTCAAAGAAACTGGTGCTGATCGATACCGCCGGGCTCAGCCAGAAGGACGCGCTAATGCTCAAGCAGTTCAAGATGATCAATTCCGTGGGCTTCAACATACAGAGTTATGTGGTGCTGCCGGCCTCTGCCCAGCAGCAGACCCTGCAGGAAACGGTGCAGGTGTTCGGGGCGCAGGTGCTGGCCGGCGCGATGATCACCAAGGTGGACGAAACGGAAGCCATCGGTAACGTGCTTGATACCGTCATTGAGCAGGGCCTGCGCGTCAGCTATGTGTGCGATGGCCAGAAAATCCCCCGGGACATGCAGCCGGCTCGTGCAGCGGACCTGCTCTCCCTGGCGGTGAAATCGCTTGAAGCAGAACAGGCCGACCCACGGCAGAGCGGCGAGCAAAGCAGTGCGCGCGCCTATACCCGACAATCAGTAACAGTGTAGAGAATCATGACAACACGAATGCAGGAAATGGGCGCCGGTTCGGGCTCCGTACCGATGAAGGTGATCGCCGTGACCAGCGGCAAGGGCGGAGTGGGCAAGACCAGTGTCGCGGTAAACCTCGCCATCTCCATGGCCAAGTTGGGAAGGCGGGTGATCTTGTTCGACGCCGACCTCAGCCTCGCCAACGTGGACGTGGCGCTGGGCTTGCGCCCGCGGTTTGACATCAGCCATGTGCTGGATGGTGAAAAGAGCCTGGAAGATGTGATGCTGGAAGGCCCCAGCGGGGTACGCATCATTCCCGCCGCTTCGGGCATTGGTGCACTGTCGCGCCTCAGCGAGCAGCAACAGGCGGGCCTGATCAGTGCATTCAGTGAAATGTCGGTGCCGGTGGATACGCTTGTGGTCGACACCGCCGCGGGCCTGGATTCCAGCGTGCTGCGTTTCAGCAGCGCCTGCCAGGACATCATCGTGGTGGTGTGCGACGAGCCCACCTCCATTACCGACGCCTACGCCATGATCAAGGTGCTCAACCAGGACTGCGGTGTGAAGTCGTTCAACCTGCTCTCCAACATGGTGGAAAACGAGGCCCACGGCAAAAACCTGTTTGCCAAGATGGACAAGGTGGTCGGCCGCTTCCTCGACGTGAAGCTCTCCTACCTCGGGGCGGTGCCCCGCGACCACCAGATGCGCCGCGCAATACGCGAGCAGGTCGCGGTGTCCCACACCTATCCGTTCTGTATGTCGGCCAGGGCGATTACCAGATTGGCGGAGAAAATCGGCGGCGAGCCCATCGGCGAAAGCGCGGTGTCGGGATTGGGTTTCTTCTTTGAGCGCATAGTAGATAGCGGTGTCGGAGCAGAACTGTCTACATGAGCGAAACCAGTATGTATGCCGATATTCAGGAAAGGAGCGTTGACGAGCTGGTCAGGGAATACCTGCCGCTGGTGAAAAAGATCGGCCTGCACCTGGTGGGTCGCATGCCGCCGCATATCGAGCTGGATGACCTGATGCAGGTGGGCATTATCGGCCTGATGCAGGCGAGTCAATCCTATGATCCGTCGCGGGGGGCAAACTTCAGTACCTTCGCCGGTATACGCATTAAAGGGGCCATGCTCGACGAGGTGCGCCGCAACAACTGGGCAACGCGTTCAGTACAGAAAGGACTGAAAGATGTCAGCGAGGCCATCTCGCGGGTTGAGGCAAGACTGGGGCGCAGCGCCAGCGATCAGGAGATCGCCGCACAGATGGGCATTGGCGTTGCCGAGTATCACGAGCTGAGTGCGGAGCTTGCCTACAGCCGACTGGCCTCGCTGGACGACGTGGAGGAAGCAGGCGATGGCGATGGCGCCAATCCGCTGAATGTCTTTGAGCAGGGGCAGACCCGGGAGCATGTGCTGGAGGCGATACAGTCCCTGCCAGAGAAGGAGACGCTGATGCTGTCGCTTTACTATGGTGAAGAACTGAACTTGAAAGAGATCGGCGAGATCCTCGGCGTGTCCGAGTCGCGGGTGTCGCAGATACACGGACAGGCGTTGGCAAGACTGCGCGCAAAGATGCAAAACGATGCCTCCTGATATGACTGGCATGAACGTCATCGCGGTCTGCTACCAACGCAGGCCGGCGACAGTGCGGGGTCTGTACGGGTGAGTTCGGTGGCCAGGCACAGAGTCGATTACCTGTCCGTCCTGGGAATCGTGTTATCGTTTCTGGCCGTCTTCGGCGGCAACCTGCTGGAGGGCGGCCACACCGAGTCGCTGATCCAGCTCACCGCCTTTGTTGTGGTGTTTGGTGGCACCCTGGGCGCTACCCTGGTGCAGATACCGCTAAAGACTTTCGTGCAGGGTATCAAGCGCGGTTCATGGGTGTTCTTTCCACCCAAAATCGATGCCGAGGCATCCCTGCGCCGCATTAATGCCTGGAGCAAGACGGTAAGAAAGGGCGGTTTGTTAAGCCTGCAGAATATCGCCAATAAAGAGCCTGACCCTTTTACCCGCAAAGGCCTGATGCTGTTGGTGGACGGCAGTGAACCGGGCGAGCTGCGCAAGGCACTGGAAATAGAAATAGACAGCCTGGCAATCAATGAGGCCAATGCGGCCAAAGTCTACGAGGCAATGGGTGGCTATTCGCCCACCATCGGTATCATTGGCGCCGTGCTTGGGCTGATTCACGTGATGAATAACCTGGCTGACCCGGCGGCCCTGGGGCCGGGTATTGCCGTGGCGTTTGTGGCAACCATTTACGGCGTGGGCTTTGCCAATTTCCTGTTTCTACCGATGTCCAACAAGATACGGGCAATAGCCGACGAGATGACCCAGTACCGGGAAATGTTGCTGGACGGCATGGTGGGTATTGCTGAAGGGGAAAACCCCCGCACCATAGCCAGCAAGCTCGAAGGATACCTGAGATAGGGAAGCAACCAGGCGATGGCCAGACGGGCGCGGCAGGTAAGCCAGCCGATCAATCACGAGCGATGGATGGTTTCCTATGCGGATTTCATCACCCTGCTGTTTGCGTTCTTCGTGGTGATGTACTCCATCAGCTCGGTCAACGAGGACAAGTATCGTGTGCTCTCCGGTGCCATGGTCAACGCCTTCGGTGAGCAGGGTGTCACCGCGCAGGGCGTGCCCGCCGACGATGTTGTGCGCGCTCGCTTGCTGGCTGCTTCGCTCCCCGTCGCTGCTGTTCCCGCCGACGCCGACGCGGTGTTGCCTCCGCTGCGACCCGGGGGCGAAATGCCAGCGGAGCCTGCGGTTGCAGAAACTGAGCCTGAGCCTGAGGATGACTTCTCCCAGCGCCTGCTCAACGCTGCCGAGGCGGAAGTGAACGACATTTCCAACAGCGTGGAGGGGGAAATGGAGGAGTGGCTGGACGACGACCTTATCGACGTCAAGCGCAACAAGTTCTGGCTGGAAGTGGAGATCAAGTCCAGTCTGCTGTTCCTCAGTGGCAGCAGTGAGTTGATCCCCGCATCTGTGCCCACCCTGGTCAACCTGGCCGGCGTTTTTGCCGATCTGCCCAACCGTATTCACGTGGAGGGCTTTACTGACGACGAGCCCATACAGACCGATACCTTCCCCTCCAACTGGGAGCTTTCTTCTGCGCGCGCGGCAGCGGTTGTGCGCCTGTTTGAGCGCAATGGCATTGCGCCTTCACGCCTGGCCTCAATTGGTTATGGTGAGCACCAGCCCGTGTCAGACAACGACAGCGAGGAGGGGCGTGCCAAGAATCGCCGTGTCGTGGTGGTGGTGATGGCCTCGCTGGAGCGCGATGGCAATCAGCGGGTGTATGAGTTCGAAATGCTCAAGGAGGGCGCCATGTCTGCGCTGGAAGGAAATTGAAAATCCCTGTGGAAAAACCGTACGTCGGGCCTGGTCGTGTTCCCTGCGGGCATTACAGGTTTTTTCTTTCGCAGGAATGACAGCTGTTTTACCTGAAAGCAGCAATATCCATCCGATACGCGCTGTGTAGCACAGCAGGGGGTTGGCAATGGTAGATAAACTGGGTCCCGCACATATTGTCCCGATACCGCGTCCACGGCCTGTCTCCGACGAGGACGCACCACGCAAGCCGCCGAAGGAACAGAAAGAACCGGAACAGAAGGCGCCGGAGCAGGACGAGGTGGAGACTGACGAGGTGCCGCATAAAGGCGGGTTTATCGACGACCACGCGTAACGGCGTGGCCGCGGCCTGACAGCTTTCAGGTTTTGCTGATAGCAATAGATGAGTACTGTTTTTGCACCACGTGCTGGATCAGTTGTTCCTGTGCTGCATCGTTGCCTTTGTCGATACTTATGCGAATCCAGTAAGCGTGCTTTTTTTCCGGCGGCAGCGGCTCGCAACTGACCACGGTGGCGGTGAATTTTACTTCCACGTGAGACGGTTTGAGGATCACTGCGACACGCAGGCGGGCAGACTCCGTTAATGCTTCGTTGCTGTGAAAGCCCATGCCGCAGCCACTGAGGCTGACGATAATGTCCTGGTAGGAGTCCGCGTCTGAGCCGTCTGCCTGCATGATATGCGCAGCCAGCAAGGAAATCTTCCTGTTCAACAGGCCCAGGGCCTGGGCCACCGTCGGCTCTTCTTTCCAGATGGTGTTGGCGATATTGTTGAAGGTGGCATCCACTTCGCCGAGCAGGTTGGCCAGTGGCAGGCCCATTTCGCCCGAAACGTCCGGGTATTTTGGCTCATCGTCGCCGGTCAGCTCGGTATAGGACAGGCCGATGATGTCGTTAATGCGAAAAAAATCCCTGCGTTCCTTAGTATGCGTCATAACGTTCCCTGGAAATGTTCGCCGCTTAACCTGCAGAGTTCAGGTCTATGCCTTGCAGCAAGTCGTCAAACCCTCTCTGTAGTTTCTTGATGTCGGTGGTCAGTTGCTCGTCCAGTCCCTGGCGGATGATGATTTCCACGCGTCGATTCTGTGCCCGCTCCTGCGCGCTGTCATTGGGCTTGAATGGCTGGGTATCGGCCCGGCCCACGACCATAAAACGGTTCGGGTCCAGCGTGTTGCTTTTGATCAGCTCGTGGGTCACCGACAGCGCCCGGCTGGCTGACAGGTCCCAGTTCGACTCAAATGCGGCAGTGCGAATGGGGATGTTGTCAGTGTGCCCCTCAATTGAGATCAGGCCATCTATCGAAGTGAGCGCGTTGCGCAGCGAATTCATTACCGGCACAAACTCCGGACTGAGGTTTGCCGATGCGGAGGGAAAAGAGCCTCGTTCACGAATGCGGATGGTGATGGAACGCCCGTTGGATTCGATGTCGATCTTGCCGTCATTAACATCTTCCTCCAGCAGGTCGCGCAGTTTGTCAGCATCTTCTTCCGTCTCGGCAATCAAGGCCTCCAGTTTTTCGCGCAGCAGGCGTTCGGTTTCTTCCTCGTTCAGTTCACGGGCAGCTGATTTGGGCGCGGAAGGGTTGCCCACGCTCAGCGAGGGTTTGGTGGTTTCCGTGGTGAACTGGTTTACGGTTTTAATCTGCGTGGGCTCGGGTTTACCCGGGCTGAACTCCTTGGCGATGATGCTGGTGCCCTTGGGGATATCCATCACCTTCACCTTGTTCTGCACACCGAAGGCATACGCCATGGAACCGGCCACCTGCTTGTATTTTTGCAGGTCCATTTCGGAGAATGAGAGCAGTAGTACGAAGAAACACATCAGCAGCGACATCAGGTCGGCAAAGGTTGCCATCCATGCGGGCGCGCCCGGTGACTGTTCGTCGTCTTCCATAGTATCGCTCATCAGGCAGCCTCGGCCGCGCTCGCTGCTGCTTCATTGGCGAGTGCGCGCTTCTTGGGTTCCAGGTAGGTCTTGAGCATGGATTCTACGATGCGCGGATTCTGTCCACCCTGTATAGCGAGCACGCCGTCTATACACATGGATTTGATTCTGTTCTCGTCTGCTTTGCGCAGGGTGAGTTTGTCGGCCAGGGGCAGCGCGACCATGTTTGCCAACATCGCACCGTACAGCGTGGTGAGCAGGGCAACGGCCATCGCCGGCCCAATCGATTTGGGATCGTCCATGGCGGAAAGCATCTGCACCAGGCCGATCAGCGTACCGATCATGCCCATGGCGGGCGCCACCTCACCAGTGGCGCTGAATACTTTTGCGCCCCAGGTGTGATGGTCCAGGGTTTGCTGCAGGTCTTTCTTCATTACCGCGCTGATCACTTCGTGGCTGTTGCCGTCGATCAGCAGTTTGATGCCCTGGTCGAGGAACTCGTTTTCTATTTCTTCATTCTCCAGCGCGAGCATGCCTTCTTTGCGGGCGATGCCGGACAGGTGCACGATCTGCTCGATCAGGGCTTCGGGGGAGTCCAGCTTGAAGACAAAGGCGCGAGCCGCCACTTTGAAGGCGCCGAAAAACTGGGACATGGAAAACTTGATCATCACCACGGCGAAAGTACCGCCAAGCACAATGAGCAGGGATGGCACGTTGACAAAGACAAGGGCCGAGCCACCAAAGAGCATGGCGGCCAGCACGATGCCTATAGCGCCCAGAAGTCCGAGTAATGTTGCCAGATCCATATGTGTTCCCCGATTTCACGTCATTTGCTAGTTAGTTTTCATTCAAGCGGCAGCTGCTATTGATGCCTGTTATTGCCGCGTCGTCCTGCGACCACGTCCCCTGGTCACTGCTTTTTCCACGCCCACAGCCCATTCAGGTCGGTTTGCGTCATAATTTCATGGGCGCTGGATTCTGCTGCATTGCGATCCTTGAACCCGGCGAGCGCGACCACGTACAGCGGTTTGCCAGACGCGGTCTGCTCGATAATTTCCGGCTTGTAACCCAGTGCCTCGCACTCCGCGACCAATACCCTGGCCGCCGCTGCTTCGTTGAAGCTGCCCAGGTTCAGCAACCACTCGTCGGCCTTCACAGGGCTGGCCGCCGCCACGGCTGGCGCTGCCGTTACCGCTATTTGCGCGCGCAATTGAGCCAGTTCTCCCTGCAGCTGCTGCAGCGTGGCCGCCACGGCTTTTATGTCCTGCTGGTTGCTGACCAGTTGCGGCTGCAGGGCGCCTGCCAGTTCACCCACACGCACGCCCAGCGAGGCCAGCTGCACCTCCAGGCGCGCCATGGCTGCCGAGGAGTTGCCGGGGCCCGCACCCAGGCTGCGCAGGTCGCCGCCGCTGAACCAGTACATCAGCGTTGCGATAAACGTCAGATTGACCACCATGACCAGTGCCGCCGCCGTCCAGTTCTGTCCGCCCCTGTAGGCCGCGCGGGCGGGCCTGTCGGCCCTTGCCGCGCGCATACCCCTGCCCGCTGCTTTGAGCCGCGAGCTTGTCTCGCTGGCGAAGTCACCGTCCAGCGAGAAATTGAGGTCTTTTCTTGCCATCGTTTATTCCGACGAATGTTGGCAAACAATATGCATAAAACATGCCTAAGTTATAAACGGCCATGCGCCCCGGAAACCATGATTGATGTGAAGCTCGTCTCGTCGGCGTCGGCCCCTGCACAGAAGGCGGTGGACGCCTGGCTGCAGAGCTGGCGGCTGGGCCAGCGCTTCAGTGGTCAGGTATTGAGTCAGTCCGGTACCGGGGAGGCCGTTATCCGCATAGGCGCGCAGCAGATCACGGCCCGCGCGCCCTTTGCCCTGCCTACCGGGGCTGCCGTGCGCTTTGAGGTGACAGCCCTGCTGCCGCAGCCGCAGCTGAAAATAGCGCCCAACAACCCTGCTGCAGCTGAGGCAGCCAGTACCATGGAGCGTCAGCTGCGCTTGTTGTTACCGATTCAGGACAGCGTCGCAGCGCCGCTGGCGAGGCTGCTGCTGGGCCCCGAAAGTGCCAAATTATTGTCGTTGCTGGGTCTGGGGAATGACGCTGCAGGCAGCCTGCGCGCCCTGCTGCCAACACTGCAGCAGATGACGGACCCTGCACAGTTGCAGGCGCTGTTGCTGAACTCAGGGGCCTTTGCCTCTGTCGCGGGCGGCGCGGGGAATGACCTGCGGCTGGCGCTGCTGCGCCTGTTGCAGCGTATAGCTGGGCTGCGTGCGGGTAACCCCGGTGCGCAGGGCGTAGGCAGTGGCGGGGAGCAGGCTGCCCGGGGCTTGCTGAGTAGCCTGGGTGGAGAGTTGCAGGGGGCCCTGGCCACGCTTGCGCTCAGTCAGCTGGCCATGGCCCAGGTGCAGGCCCAGGCGGGTGAGCGGGCACCGTATATGTGGCTGTTCGACCTGCCTTACCAGTGGCGGGGTCGCCCCGGCAGCCTCTCGCTGCTGGTGCAGCGGGAGCGCCGACGCCAGCGCGAGCAAGCCGGTGATGAAGAGGAAGAGACCGGTTGGCAGGTGACTCTGCGGCTGGAGCTGCCGGGTATGGGAGCGGTGGAGGTGCAGATATTTGAGCAGTCCGGGCGTTTGTCCGTGGTGCTGCGGGCGCAGCGAGCGGCTACCCGCCAGCTGTTCAGTGATCATCTGCCTGCCCTGCAGCAGGCGCTGGCCCAGCGCGGCCTGGAGATTGCGGTGCTGCGCTGCTACATGGGCGACTACAGCCCGCCGGCAGGGGCGGGGCAGTGGGATGGTAACGTGAGCGTCAGTATATGAGTGCCTGGCTATGAGCGACGGGATATGAGCGACGGGATGAGCGACGAAAACGACCCCACCGGCAATATCCTGCCGCCCCAGGTGGCGCCGCCCGCTGAGTTGTTGCCGGAGCAGGCGGTACCGGTGATTGCCGACGTGCTGGCGTTCCTCGCGGCTGTGCTTGCCAGGGCCGAAGACGGCGACGACGAGGCAAATTGACAGATTTTTCAAAACTGACTAGTGTGGCGCAATCGTTATAGAGCAATCACGCAACCACGTGGTCGGGTAGAAATGTTATGGCAGGTTTGACGAAGCGTTTGGGCTTGATGGCTGTGTTGGCCTGTTTGCCGCTGGCGGCGCAGGCAATGATGACTGAAGAACAGGCCGCGCAGGCGGTGGAAGACATGCTGGCCGAGGGTAGTTCGGCACAGCAGGTTGTTGCCGCGCTGCTCGCCGATGGCCGGGATGCACAGTCCTCTGCGGTACTGGCACTGTCCGCTTCTGCGGCAGATTTTCACCGTGAATTGGGGGTGGCCGGTGTCTGCGCCGCCGCCAACGACACCGAGGCCCTGCAAGTGGCCGCGGCACTGGGCGCACTGCCGGGAATTGACGAGGATGACCTGGAACGAATAATGCGCACGGCCGATACCTGGGCCACCGGTGGCTGTGCGTCACCTATTCTCACCGAGCCTCCCGGCACCTATGACTCCTCCCAGCTTCCCGGAGGAGGCGGAGGCGTAAGCCCCGCTAGCTGAACCTCCGGTGGGTTGTCGTCGCCCGCTGGTGATGGTGGAAATCCTTACCGTTGTGCGCAGCCCCGGGGTCTGCTGACTTGGCAGACCCTAAAGTCCCCGTTCTTGAGAAGAGCCTCTTTTACCTGTTTCTAGCCCTGTTGTTCTGGGCGCCACTGCCTTTTGCTTCCGCGCGTATCTGGAGCGCAGGCCTGCTGGCGGCGATGGTGGCCGCGCTGTTGCTGTGCTGGCTGCTGCTGTATTCCGCGGGTGCCGCGAAGGTGCGCCCCGCACTGTGGCGACGCATGTATCTCCCCCTGTTGTTACTGGTGCTGCTGCAGTGCTGGGTGGCGGTGCAGTGCCTGCCCCTGCCCCCGGTGCTGGTGGAGTGGTTCTCGCCAACGGCGTTTCAATGGCATGCGCGCCCGGGCTGGCTGACGCTGTCACTGGACCCGGCCTACACGCGCCAGTACCTGTTGCTGGGTGCAACCTATACCGCGGGCTTTTTCCTTACCCTGGTGCTGGTGAACTCACGCGACCGGCTGACGCAGCTGCTGTGGCTGCTGGTATTGAGTGGCAGCTTCCAGGCGGTGTACGGCACGCTGATGCTGCTCAGCGGGCTGGAGTGGGGCTTTTTTGTAGAGAAGTACGTGGGCCGGGGTGTGGCCACCGGCACCTTTGTTAACCGCAACCACCTGGCGGGCTACCTGGTGATGTGCCTGGCGGCCGGCACCGGGCTGCTGTTCGCGCAGCTCAGTTCCCGGGCGGAAAGCAGCACCAGGGGGCGCGAGCGCATGCGGCGCTGGTTGCGCCTGCTGCTCAGCTCCCGCCTGCGTTTGCGGGTTCTGCTCGCGCTGATGGTTATCGCGCTGGTGCTGACCCGCTCGCGCATGGGCAACGCCGCGTTCTTTATCTCCCTGTTTTGCGCCGGAGCCGTGGCGCAGTACGCGGGGCAGTATTTTTCCCGCCGCCTGGCCCTGCTGCTGCTCAGCCTGGTGGTGGTGGATATGGCGATACTCAGCCGCTGGTTCGGCTTTGACCGGTTGATGGATCGGCTGGCCTCAACACAGGCGCAGACAGAAGCACGCACCGCCAACCTGCCGCAACTGCTGGAATACGTCAGGGATTTCTGGTTTACCGGCTCCGGCGGCGGCTCTTTTTACAGTGTGTTTCCGCGCTACCAGGGCACCGAGCTAAAGGCGGCGTACCTTCACGCGCACAACGACTACCTGCAGTTTATCGGCGAGCTGGGGCTGCCCGGCGCGTTGCTGCTGGCGGCGTTTGTGGTGCTGGCGCTGCGTATGGCGCTGGCGGTGCTGCGCGGCCGGCAGTCGCGGCTTTTTCACGGCGTGGCCTTCGCGGTGTTGATGACCATAGCCTGGGCGCTGCTGCATTCCAGTGTGGACTTTAACCTGCAGATTCCGGCGAATGCGCTGACCTTTGTGGTGCTGCTGGCGCTGGCCTGGGTGGCACGGGTGCTGCCTGCGAAAACCGCAGCGCCGCGGGCGGTTGCAGGACGGGCGAGCTGACGCCGGCACGCTTTGGCATGTCGTATTTGGATACTCGTGGTAACTGTGTATAAACAGGGCTTTGATTTGTGTAATAGTTCTGTTTTAATTCCTCTATAAGTATTTGATAATTAGAATATTATTGTAGGGAAAAACCGGGCATGCTGGCATGGTGACAGAGGTCTCGCGGGGCAGGACAAGCAGGCATGGGTGCTCCAAACACCTGCCGGCAACCATTTCGTTGGTCTGCTTCGCGGTGGCTCTCAGTCGAGGTGCTTTCGCCGTCGAGCCCGGTAATGTCACCATAGGTCCGGTCAATATCACGCCCACCGTTGAGGCGGAAACCCGCTATATCGACAACCTCTACCGCTCACGCAGCAGTGAGCAAAGCACCTGGGCATCTGAAGTTGCCCCGGAGATCCAGGCCTGGGTGCAGTCCGGCCCCAGCCTCTATTCACTGTCTTACGAACTCAAGGACTACCGCTACTTCAGCCAGCACCAGGAAGACTTCACCGACCACAAGGTGAACCTGGATATTGCCCACCAGTTCACCAGTCGCCACAAGATCGACGTGGTGGGTGAGTACCTTGCCGGCCATGAGGAAACGGGTACTGGCCTCAGCGAGGGTGTGGGTGAAATCATTGGCGAGCCGGTGGAGTTCGACCGCGCTCGTGCTGGTGTTGAATACACCTACGGCAACCAGGACTCCGCCGGCCGGCTGGTGCTTGCGGCCAGGGCGCTGGACCTGGAATACGGTAACTTCCGCGAACAGACCCAGTACTTTGACCGCGCCCAGAAAGACTTTGCCTCCACGTTTTTTGTCAAGGTGGCACCGCGCACCGATGTGCTGGCGGAAGTACGCTACATCGACAACGAATACGACAGGGTGAACCCGCAGAACCCGGGTGGCAGCCTGGACAGCGAGGAATACAACTACTTTGTGGGTGTGGAATGGCAGGCGACGGCCAGCACCAGCGGCAATGTGCGCCTGGGTGGCTATGACCGCAGCTACGACTCCAGCGGCCGCGACGACGATGACGGCTTCAGCTGGGAGGTGGGCGTTACCTACTGGCCGCGCACTTATTCCCGGATAGACCTGGGCGCCCGGCGCTTCTCTGAGGAAACCAACGGCCTGGGTGACTTTATCAATACCCGCGAATTCACCCTGGACTGGAAACACGACTGGGGCGGCCGCTCCAGTACCTACGTGACGGCCGCGCACTTCCGGGAAGACTATTCCGGTGCCAATCGTGATGACGACTTCATCAACCTGGAGCTGGGTTACACCTTTGCCGCCCGTCGCTGGCTGGATCTGGGAATGGGGTATCGCCTGGAAGACCGCGACTCCAACCTGCAGCGCTTCGATTACACGCGCAACGCCTACTTCCTTGAGCTTGAGCTCAGCCTTTAGGGCTGTGGGGAGGTACTGGGGGCGTGGTCCGGGTCAAGTCATTCTGGGTTCTGGGGCTGGCCATTCTGCTCGCCGGCCTGATGTTGCTGGAAGGCAGCTGGCAGTTTGTTGATGACCTGCGCTTCAGCACGGTGGAAACCGAGCTGGGTTTTCGCGGCAGGGAGCAGTACCAGCCCACGGTGGTGACACGGGCGGCAACAACGCGCACTATAAACAAGTTACTGGCAGCTCGACCGCATCACCCGGACTACCTGGCAGCGCAGGCCAACGACCTGGCCTGGCAGGCCTACTGGTCGGATGACCGTGCCGAGGTTGCGGACCTGCTGCGCCGCGCAGTAGACAGTCAGGAAATGGCGGTGGCTTACCGTCCTGCGCGGCCGCAGGACAGGCGCCTGCTGCTGGAATACCAACAACTGGTCGCACAGGTTAAGTAGCACATGTCGCGCATTGTTTGCATCGCACTGTTTATCTTCGCTGTAGCCGCACAGGCACAGGAACCGCAGCAGGAATACACCCTGAATGCCGGTGACGCGGTGCGTATTCATGTCTATGGTGAGCCGGACCTCACCTTCGACAAGATGCTGATAGGCCAGAACGGTCGTATTTCCTACCCCTTCCTGGGCGAGCTGCGCGTGGCCGGCGGTACTGCCGCAGACCTGCAGGACAAGCTGGTAGACGGCCTGCAGCCGGATTACCTGATCAGTCCCAGGGTGTCGGTCTCCATTGTCAAATACCGACCCTTCTTTGTGAACGGCGAAGTGAAGCGCCCCGGCGGCGTGGACTTTCAGCCCGGGCTCACCCTGCGCAAGGCCATTTCCCTGGCGGGCGGCTTTACCGAGCGCGCCAACAAAAAAGAATTTCTGGTGATTTCTGACGACGACCCCGAGTCAAGAGAACGCGAGGCACGCCTGGACTACCGGGTGCAGCCCGGGGATATCATCACCGTACGGGATACCTTCTTCTAAATGAACGCCAACTCACAGTTCACCGCTGCTCCCTCGGCTCCTGCCCGGGATGACGACGAGTTCATCGACCTGGGCCAGATACTGCGCGCCATTCTGCGTTACAAGTGGGGCATTGCCGGGCTGGCGCTGACCGTTACCGTGGCGGTGGGTTTCTATGTGTACTCACTGGAGCCGATATACCGCGCCGGCGGCTCCCTGCAGCTGATGTCGGCGGAGCGGGACGTGATGTCAGTGGAGGACTACTACGGCACCGGCCAATATGGGTATGACTACTTCCAGACGCAGTTTGAAATTTTAAAGGCGCGCAGCCTGGCGGAAAACGTGGTGCGTAAGCTGGAGCTGCACAAACACCCGTACTTCCTGCCGGACCCGAAGGTTGAAGAGGAGCCCGGCTGGTTCGATTTTGATTTCAGCCTGCAGACCCTGCTACCCGCCGCGCAAAAAGAAGTGCCGGAGCAGCTGAGCGAGGCGGAGCTGGAAGAGCAGGCCATAAAGAACGTAACCAATGCCGTGGCCGGCAGCCTGAGCGTGGCGCCGGTGGAGTTCAGTCACCTGGCCTACGTGAGCCTGGAGATGAGCGACCCGCAACTGGCCGCAAGGGTGGTTAATGCGCTGATGGAAGCGTTTATTGCCTCTGACCTGGAGCAGCGCCTTTCCGGCACTGTGCAGGCCACCGGCTGGCTGGACGAGCGCCTTGGTCACCTGCGCGAGCAGCTGCGCTTGTCTGAGCTGGCGCTGCAGGAGTTTCGTGATGCCGAGGGCCTGGTGAGCGTGGACGGTGAAACCACGCTGGGCGGGAGTGAGCTGCAACTGCTTTCGCAGCGCCTTGAGGATGCCCGGCGCGCCCGCATTGAAGCCCAGAATATTATGGAAGACGTGCAGGGTATGGTCGATGCCAGCACCGAGCAGCTGATGACCATACCCGCCGTGCTGCAGCACCAGCTGATTCGCGACCTGAAAAAGACCCAGTCCGGCGCTGAACGCAAAGTCGCCGAGCTGCGCAAGCGCTACGGCGAGAAGCACCCGCAGATGATAGCCGCGCGCTCGGACCTGGCCGAGGCCGACCGCGACCTGGCTCGCGAGGTGCGCAAGGTGGTCTCTGGCATTGAACGTGAATACGACCTGGCCCTGCGCAATGAACAGCAGCTGCAGGCCACCTGGGAGTCCAGCAAGAGTGACCTGCAGGAGTTCAACCGTATTGAGTTTCGCCTGCAGGAGCTGCAGCGCGAGGTGGACACCAGTCGCCAGCTATATGACATCTTCCTGGCGCGAGTGAAAAGCCTGAGCGAAACCGGCGGTTTTGAGCGGCCCCACGCGCGGATAGTGGACCGCGCCACCGTGCCGGACTCGCCGGTTAAACCCAACAAGCGCCTGAGCCTGATGCTGGCGCTGTTCCTGAGTACGATGTTTGGCTGCGCCGTGGCCTACCTGCTGGAGTTGCTGGACAACACGGTAAAAACCCCGGAAGACGTGGCCGAAAAATTGAACGTGCCGCTGCTGGGCGCGCTGCCCAAAATGGATACCGGCAGAGGCGCCAAGCCCGCCAACCTGTGGCAGCAGCCCCAGGGCGTATTCGCCGAGGCCGTGCGTACCGTGCGCACCAGTGTGGTACTGGGCAGCCTGGATACGCCGGCACAGGTGATCGTAGTGACTTCTACCCTGCCGGAAGAGGGCAAGTCTTCTACTGTACTCAACCTGGGCGCCGCCTTTGCGCAAATGGAAAAGACCCTGGTCATTGGTGCCGACCTGCGCCGCCCCAGCCTGGCGCTGAAGTGCAAGCTTGCCGCCAACCACAAAGGGCTGAGCCATTATGTGTCTGGCGCTGCGAGCCTGGAAGAATGCATAGAGCCGGTGGCGGGTATGGGTATGGACGTGATGCCCGCCGGCCTGATTCCCCCCAATCCGCTGGAAATGCTGGGCTCCAAACGCTTCGCCGACGCCCTGGATGCCTTGCGCCGCAACTATGACCGCATCATTATCGACTCCGCCCCCACGCAACCGGTGAGCGATGCCCTGGTGCTGGCCTCACTGGCAGACGCGGTGATATATGTGGTGAAGGCAGACAGCACTTCTACCCACGAGGTACAGAAAGGCGTGGCCGCCCTGCAGGCTAATAATGCGCCGCTGGCGGGCGTGGTGCTGAACCAGTTGGATATGAAGGGCGCGGGTAAGGACTACTACAACTACGCCTATGACTACCGCGCCGGACAGTCCTAGCCGATGACGAAGATTGCCGTGGTGGGCACCGGCTACGTGGGGCTGGCCAATGCTGTGCTGCTGGCCCAACACAATGAAGTGGTGGCGCTGGACATAGATGCCGAGCGCGTGGCCCTGATCAATCGCGGCGAACCCACGGTGGAAGACCCCGAGCTGGAGCTGTTCCTCAGAGAGCGCAAGCTCAACCTGCGCGCCACCACAGACAAACATGAAGCCTACGCCGGTGTGGACTTTGTGATCGTCGCGACCCCCACCAACTACGACCCGGACACCAACTACTTCGACACCTCCACGGTGGAAGCCGTGGTAGCAGACGCCACCGCAATCAACCCGGGTGCCGCAGTGGTGATCAAGTCCACCATTCCGGTTGGCTTTACCCGTCAGCTGCGTGAGCGGACAGGCGTGAGCAGCATTATGTTCAGCCCGGAGTTTCTGCGCGAGGGCAGGGCGCTTTACGACAACCTGCACCCCTCGCGGATTGTGGTGGGTGACAGCAGCGAGCGCGGCAAGCAGTTTGCCGCGCTGTTGTTGCAGGGCGCAGAAGACAAGGACACACCCGTGCTGCACACCGGCAGCACCGAGGCCGAGGCCATAAAGCTGTTTGCCAACACCTACCTGGCGATGCGCGTGGCCTACTTCAATGAGCTGGACAGCTACGCCGCCACCCATGGCCTGGATACACGCAACATAATAGAAGGTGTGGGCCTGGACCCGCGCATTGGTACCCACTACAACAACCCCTCTTTTGGCTATGGCGGTTATTGCCTGCCGAAAGACACCAAACAACTGCTGGCGAATTACGCGGATGTGCCCAGTAATATTATCCAGGCGATTGTGGATGCTAATTCCACGCGGAAGGATTTTATTGCCAATGAAGTGCTTAAGCTCAAGCCGAAAGTGGTGGGCATTTACCGCCTGGTGATGAAGGAGGGCTCGGATAATATTCGAGCGTCTTCAATGCAGGGGGTGATGAAGCGGATTAAGGCCAAGGGTGTTGAGGTGGTGGTGTATGAGCCTGCGATGCAGCAGCAGGAGTTTTATAACTCCAAAGTGATAGCCGGGTTGAATATTTTCAAGAAATTGAGTGATGTGATTATTGCTAATCGCATTAGTAAGGATCTTGAGGATGTGGTGGATAAGGTTTATACGCGGGATTTGTTTGGGGGGGATGGATAGTAGGAGCTCTAAACTGCAAAAAATGAAAGCGCGGCTCCAATGATAATTCCTCCCAATTGAGATGTATTGAAGATGCTCGTAGGGTCTATGTGGTGGTTGGAATACTTCTTTTAACAAATGGCAAATACCTCGAGATGCGGCATTCTATCAAAGCAAAGCCCGATAAAACTGACGCAATCCCTTGCGAGAGACGAGGCGCCCCGGTTACTTGGTGATTGTTGGGGTTTTTGAATGCCGTCGGTGCAGGCTGAAAGCTCATTCGTGGTTCCTAATGGCGGGTCTCACTTTAAACCACGAGGCGCTCAGCATCAAAAGTGGAACGGCCTACAGAATGTGAAAAAATGAAAAAATGAAAAAATGCTTCTCGTATGAATACATACAGCACTGGCCTTCATCATGAAAGCTATGTACAAGATTTTCGGTGAAAGAAACTCCGGAACTAACTTGGCTAGATTTCTAATTGGGGAGAACCACTTCTTTCCTGATGATGCGGGGCTTACGACCAGTCTAGTCATAAATGCTTTTGCAATGAGAATTGGTCGAGGGTTACCTAAGACCTATGACAGCGTTTATGACTTGGTGACTGGAAGTCGACATGAATTGATACTGGGCTGGAAGCACGCTGCTCCTGACATCAAGTTATTCGAAAACACATCGGTGATTCCAGTTATAGTGGTTAAGCACCCTGTGTTTTGGAAGAGATCCTTCGCAGCTAGACCTTTTCATAGCTACGATTCGACAGAAAGCTATATTCCTCGGCGAATCGAGAATATGCCTCGATGCGTTATGTCTATGGAAGAATTGATATTGTACAAATTTGAAAGCTATCGGCGACTACTTGGTGCTGTCGGAGGGGTGTTAATACAGTATGAAACACTAGTTACTGATTTTGCTGCATGTAAGGAAGTTCTAGTTGAGATATTTGGTGAGTGCCGCGATCTTCCGAAGAAAGAGATTAGAAGCTTTGTACCGTCAGATTCTTTATTCTCATCGACTTTGTACTCGAACGAAAAGCTGAGAGAGTTAGGTTGTTTTGAGGCGGCTGACTATCCATGCATTGGCGAACTTTTGAATTTTTTTGGCTATGAGACCGGAAAATGGAACAGAAAATTGCCGTCTATATTATAAACGGCTCCAGCCTTGGTGGCGGCGAAATGGACTCAATCCTAAGGGCGTCTATGCATGGAGGGTTTGTATTGCCCCTTCAAGCCATCTCCGTAAATGTAAGAAAATTATGTGACAGGATGTGCGTACAGGTGCTGGAGGCCAAGGATCTGTTCCACGATACTCACTTTAAGAATGTTGTAATTAAAAGCAGCGGCTTTTTCAGAGATCTTACGCTTTCCCCAATGCTTTTGGCCCTCGCGGTTCACAAGAGAAAACTTCCCGATTTGGAGATTGGCGTGCACTGCGATCCTTTATCCTCACCAATTAGTAGTACTTTCAAAATCAGGTTAGCCACATTCATATACCAGATTTTTGGGCTAATATTCGCATCTCGGGTTAGGTTCGTTTCTGTTCGACAATTGAAAACGTTTTCTCTGCTTTCCAAGCTTAAGAGGCACTACGTCGACCCCCCTTGTAGCATGATAACTAAGAAATATCGTGGAACTGTTTCGGTTAAATCAGGAGAGATTGCTAACTCGATAGCCTTCATAGGGCGGCTATCTAGTAGCGCCATCTTAGGCGACGCGAAAAACTCAAAATTTCTGCCAGAGTTATCACAAGCTCTTTCTGCGATGAATCTGACCATCGATATCTTCGGGGGCGGTAATCAAGATAGCGTAATGGCCTCACTATCCAAGCTAGACAATGTCCGTTTGAACGGGGAAAGTCTAGACGTAGAAGGATTATTACTGCGGACGTCTATCTTAGTTGTCCCCAGTAATCATGAAGGCTACTGCTTGATAGCAAGAGAGGCTTCGCTGCTAGGTAGCATCGTTCTGGTATCACCAGCGGTAGCGCCTGAGATCCAAGCGCTGCCTAATGTGGTTGTAGTTCGTGAGATGGAAACGACATCCTGGATTCAGGAGATACGGAAGCATTTGCAGTGAAGAGATACGCAGTAATTGCTCAGACGGTGGATCCAGATAGAGGCTCTGAATTTGCTGCGGGATGGTATTTTTTGAAGGAGGTCATTTTTGACGAGCGGATCCAATCAAATTTCTCCATACACGTTTTCATTAGCGAAAACGAAAAAAATCGAGAATCAATCCTCAATTACTGTAGAAATAGAAATGTTCAAGCAAAGATTAACTTTATCCCGCAGGTATTGCCGCAGAAGCATAAATACTTTGGCCGACTGCTTAGGTTTTTTTGGCAAGTAAGGTTAGCAAAGGTACTGCAAAGAGGGAAGTTCGATATTATTCATCAGATTTCACCTGCGTCAATACTCTACTTGAACCCAGTATTTCTTCTGCGGAGCAAGGGCAAGAAGGTAGTTGGCCCTATGAGAATTCAGGCGAGGGCGTCGATTTCCGCAATGTACCTTAGTGACTTTCGAGTTCTGCTGCGTCAGGTAGGGATATGGTCTAAAGAATGCTTGGAGTGGGTCGGTTTCTCGTATCATAGGTGGTGTATTCGCAGGTTTGCCGAGATTCATTTTACTCCCTTCGCTCGCAAAATCACTAACAGGGGAGAAGTCTATTGCAGAGAAACTGCATTCATCTCGTTTTCAAACCATGAGTGCACTGAAGCAAATTCCCCAGAGCCGGTAGTGATTTGGTCGGGACTTGGAGACTATTATCGAAAGAATGAAGATCTTGCGAGAAGAATAACTCTGGCTATGAAAAAAGATAGTGAACTAAAGGGCCTGAGGGTGCTCTTTTTCGGTGCGAGAAAACCGCATCTCAAGTCTCACGGTGTGGATTATTTCGATGCACTGCCGCGCTCGTCCTTTCTCAAGCTCATTAATGCTTCTACTATTTACCTGTGCACCAGTACTCTAGAGATAAATAGCGTTCTTGCGGAGGAGGTTCTCTCTAAAGGAGGATGTGTTGTGACAGGAAATTTGCCCGGTTTTTCTATGAGGCCAGACAATGGTGGTATTCAGGTTGTGAAAGACTATAACTCGCTAGAAGACTGGCTGACGGGTATTCGGTTTTCAGTATACAACCGTGAACGTTGTTCAGTCTGGTCGGTTCAACGTTCAAAGAAAAAGGAAGAAGTAATAGCTTCTATTTGTGGCTTACTATGAGGAATATCTTTAAGGGGGTTGACCCATTATTACCTACATGAGATCGAAAATAGGGTCGGATGAAACTGTTTTCTTTAAGTATTTGCTTGCTAGTAATTTTGTGTTTCAAAATTTTGACGATACTACTTACGCGAACTTTTACGCATCGGGCTTTTTGAGCAAATTTGCAAGGCACATACTAAAGAGGAATATGTCAAACACGATGGCTCTTGATATTCAGAATTCTATTTCTAGGTGCGATGAATCTCGGGCGTTCGTATTTAATGGGAGAGGGGTAAATAAATCCGTAGGTAGAATCTTGTCAAATTTAGATGAGGTTTACTGGTACTTGCCGGACTATCTGGCCCACAAAGAACATAAATACTTAGAAGAAGTAGCGACGAAAATTATTTTCACAAAACCTTCTTCCTACAACGAAGTCCGGTTTAGAAGCTCTATTACAGTAGATAAGATAGTGAACATTTGTCCTACAATGTTTTCGTTCGAGTCAGAGAAGATTGAACTTCAAAAAAGGAAATTCTATCGAGATCTTCACGAAAAAAGTATAGATGTTGTTTTTTTAGGGAATCATAGCTACAACAAGGAACTTCAAATATCTGAAATCGCCCGTCTTATCCGCAGGAAAGTCTATGTCATCGGCTCTGGTTGGAGCGATCGTAACGATATAGAAGCTGTGGGCCCGATATACGGTCCAGCTCTTGCGGAATTTTTAAAAAAAGTAAAGGTTGGCATTGCGGTTCCTGACTCCTTTGGAGGCACAATCGACCCTATAACAGTTAGATATTTCCAGTATCCGCTTTATGGGACCTTGGGTGTTTACTCTATGAATCCTTATAATCGAGACCTTCTAAACGAAAAGCTTTTAGCATACTCGTTTGAAAATTTTGTAGAGGCCGCAGACATTATAGCTGAAGTGCTAAGCATGAGTGGAGCTAGCTACAGTCAAGCACTTGCCGAGCAAATTGCTTGGCTAAACAGTAAGGCGACCTCAGCAGAGAGTGTTTTCTCTATGCTGAGTCAGTCCGAAACGACTTTATGAAAAAGCTTGTCATTGGAACTTCGGTCCCTGCTGTCGCTCCTGGCGGTATACCCACCTTTATAGGTTATCTAAAAAAATCCGATACGTATTCGGATTGTCATTTTCTTGAATGGTGTGATCGTGAATCTGGTTCACAATTAAGTCTTGGCGATTATAGCAGGAACAAGTTTTTCCGCACCATCGCTTCTCAATTTAAGGTTCTATCAGTCGCGCATAGATATGAAGAGATCGAAGTGCACTCAATTCGAACCGGGCTGTTCGCTCTAATTTTTTTTAGAAGAAAATGTAGTTTTTTCTATCATGGACCAGGGTTTCAAGAGGCTGCTGTAGAGGGCAGTGGCGAGCTTTCTGTCTTAAGGCTGTACATAGTCGAGGCATTGATGCTGAGAAATTTGAGAAAATACTACACTGCTTCACGTGCATTCAGAAGACGGCTTCACGAAAATCATGGCGTACCAATTAGAAGAATCGAGGTCGTTCGCCCACAGGCCGACTTTGATCGTTACCGTTACGGCGCTCTAGTGAAGAAGAAGTTCAATTCGCTGGACAAGAATGGAATTATCAGCTGCGTTATCTGTAGGCGACTGGTAAATCGTGTTGGTGTTATTGAGTTCCTCGAGGCCTTACGAGCAATAGATTTGGATGAAAAGGTGCGAGTTACTATCGTAGGCTCTGGCCCTTTAGAGGATAGGGTGAGATCAGCGTCGACGTTAGACGAACGAGTGGTATTTTTGGGCGAATTGACTGAGGCTGAGAGAGATGATGTTTATAGCGATTCCCATTTTAATGTGGTTCCCACGCTTCATCTCGAGGGTCTTGGAATGGTGATTTATGAGGGACTCAAATTTGGTGCTATTCCGCTCGTGACAGCATGTGATGGAATGCCTGAGCTGCTTGAAGAGCTTGAGGTCGGTGAATATTTTGAGAACGTCAAAAGACTGATTCTTGCGATTGATCGAAGCACGATTAGGCGCGAGTTGAATCGATTATGCGAATGAAGAATATGAGCGATTTTTGCAGCCCATCTGGGGGGTGGTGGTTCCTACTGTTTAAGCTGGCAGTCCAGCTAAGTAAAGATGTTCCACGATTTTTGAGTGCGCGCGTGTACGGTTTCAGCCGTTTTGTTTAAACGTCTATTCGACAGTTATACGATTTTTCAGGTGCTTAATGTGGTCTGCGGCGGGTTGGTGTCTCTGGTCGCTATGTTTTTTCTGAGCGATAGCGACATTGTTACAAGCCAAACGTTAATATCCCTGACATTAGCAAGTTTTATGCTTCTCGCGCTCGAAGTCTCTACAGCTTCTATAGAAGCGTCACGGGCACGAAACGGACTCTCTTCCAAAAGACTCGGGATAGCTCTCATCTGTATCGGTATTTGGATTCTAGCGATAATCAGCGAAGAAAGCCTTGATTCTATCCTAATAAGCTCATTACTTTTCGGGGCTTCAGTTGTGGTAGGGGACTTTTCAGCAGTTTGGAGGGCGGTCATTGTAAACTCATCTGCACCACGAATTCGGTTGATTTTCATTAATATCGCTGCAAGCCTCGTTCGTCTTGTCACCTTCTTTTTCTTGTTTTGTCTATTTAATCCACTAGACGCCTTTATTGCTTCTGCGGCAATTTCCAACTTTTCAAGAGCTACTTTGTTTTACATGTACGCAAAAAGAATTCAAAAAAAATCGTTCTTAGTGAAAGCGGATGGTGCGTTGTATGCCTCCGATTTTGGGCAGCCCATGTTCGTGCAGAAAGTTGGTGCATACTTTGACAGGAATCCGACAATAGCCATTGTCTTGGCTATTACCAGTTCTCAGCCTGTATTCGGCTTAACGGCTACAGAATATTCGCTATCCATTTTGATCATGACATTTTCTGCAAACATTGCAGCGTATATGTGGGCCAAGCACGAGAACTTGGGAGCTGAGAATGTTGTCGAAAACCTGATTCAACCTGTTTTTCTTATGTTTATTTTTGCAGTTCTATTTACGATGTTTTTTACATTTATGCCAGCTGGTCTTGTAGAGGCTGACAGCCTTGCCAATTTAAAGGAGCGGCCTTTCTCGTTGGTTGTTCTTCCGGTTGTGCTTGGTTTTTCTTTTGGTCTCAACGTATTTTCCTACGGAAGTGAGTATTCTTGGATTCGAACGTTGATGTTATTTTCAGCTTTCTATTTTTTTGGAAACAACGGCTTTTCTATATGCATAGTTTTGAATGTCGCTTTTTTCTTTTTTTCCTTGAAGACGAGCGTTGGTACAAGTGATGTGAACGAGGCCGTTGAGTGAGGTCGGATCGTGTACTTCATATCATAATTGCAGCTAATGTCTTGCCTGTGGTTATAGGTATACTTGCTTTTCCCATCTATAGAAAGCCATTGCCTGTCGAGTACGTCGCGTTCTCTTCATTATTTTGGTTCGTTAGTGCTGTTAGTATGATCATAATCAACAGGGAGGGGGCTAAGACTTTGCTTTCTAGCCTTGGCTCTGACTTTGGTCGGAAAAATGTTGTTTTGTATTTCGTCGTTGTTGCTGCCTTGATAGTAGTTGTGAATATCCCAACTGTTTTGGGTGCTAGAGCGTCTCAGATTGATAACAGAGACTTCCTTTTTAAATTGTTCTTCCTATTTGAAGATTTTCTGTTTCTTTCTGTTGCAGCTTGCCTTGTTTATACAATTGTCACGAGATCCGTCGTTGGCTTGCTTCTTTCTATAGGCATGGTTTACTTCGTATACTTGGTGTTTAATCGGTTTGGAATGGTTGCCACTGCAGTTTTGGTCTGGTTTTCCTTTTTCGCCAGAGACACGCAATCCATTGGAGTATCACGCGGCTTACCGCGAGGCGGTACCAGATCTACGTTCGTTACAATTTTGGTTGTCTTATTTGCTTTTTCTGGCTTATTTATTATTGAAGCAAAGCGGCATGATCATGGTTTGACTGCCGGTGTATCTGATGCACTGGTCGATCGGGTTGGCGAGTTCGCAACACTTGAAGTAGTTGACAAAATGTACTCTGCAAGGAGGTTTGATGGGTTTGATGGGTTTGAGAATCTCAAGTACCTCTATCTTCCGGCTGTGTTCTTTCCTAATAAACCAATCATAAACGATGGGTCAGTCTACCTAAGGGAGCGCTTTGGAATGGGTACGGGGTACTCTTCTACTAGGTTCCCAATCCTTTTGCACAACGATGCGTTTCGACGGTTTGGCTGGTGGGGAATTATCTGTGGACTTCTTCCCTCGATTAGTCTGTACGTCATGATACGTTTAAGTTTGTTTCTGAGGCGTGTCACGGGCGTACCCTTACTAAGTTTGCTTACGATGAAGCTTGCAATTTTTATTTATCCTAAGTCCATATTGGGGTTGGTGGAGGTGACTCTTTACACGTCTTTACGTTCGGCAGTGGTTATTTTGGCGGTTTATCTTGGGTTTCTGTTGCTTAAGAACTCCCCTCCCATCGGGAAAAAATGAGGCTTGAGATGATGAAGTCATGTCTTTAGGTGCTTTCGATGGGTCAGATGAGTTCATGCCGAAGGTCCCGATTCCGAGAGATATGATGGGGGAGCTATGGCTTTATAGGTGGGCATCGAACCATCCTTTTCACCGGAGACTTTGCCCCTATCTTGCCTCTAGGGTGATGGATTCAGATTTGAAATTGAGCGAACGGGTTGGAAAGGAACTTCGGTTTCTTCGTGTTGAATGCAGTATTCACTCAATGGCTTTGGCTGCTGAAACTTCTAGGTTACTCCAGGCATTTGAGTCGAGCCCAATAGGAGTAATCCCCTTGAAAGGTGCCAGTTTGGCGAAGCGTTTATACGATGGACTTGATGTCAGACCTTTCGGTGATGTCGACCTCTTTGTCGAGCCCGGCATGATAGGGGACGCTTGCTCGCTCGTGGAAGGGTTAGGATATAAGTACATTGGATCTAATCCCTCACACTATCACAGGGAGTATTTCTTAGAGAGCAAAACCGGTAGGACTAAGTTTCACTTGGAGCTTCACGAGCGCCTTATGGGTAACGCGATCTGGGGAGATCATTGGGCTTTTGGCCTAATGGGCTCCCGTGGCTTGAGTGAGGAAATGTGGAGAAGGTCAAGCATTGAAGACGGTCATCGTATGCTCGCTATAACGGACGAATTGGTATTTCTAACCCTTCATCTTAGTAAGCATATTGTTATGGGGCGGCATGTCCGTGCTGGTGGATCATCATTGAGTGCGATGGCTCTGGATATACATCTTTTTATTGAGCGTTGGGGGATCAGAATAGACTGGTCAAACTTGATGCGCACTGCAAGAGGATTCAAGTTAACCAGACCTTTGGCCTTGGGGTTTTATTTCACCGACCTATGGTTTGGTGGTCTACCCGATGTGCCTAAGGAACAGTTTCGAAAAGATTTTGAGTCTTTACCGCCTTCGATACATGCTTGGGCATTTGAATCAAAACGATCTTCAGAATGTTCGGATAGTCTTAAACCAAGAGAGTACAGTCATTTGAAGATGCTTAGAGATTCAATGATTATGTCTAATAATTTCTTAGATATGTTTGCTGTGGTACCGGGTTTTTTTTCAGAAGTAGTTCGCCGGAGACTGTGTGCTTGGTTGATGTTCTGCATGGCGTGAGTCCATTTGCTGACTTCGTTCACATCTCCGCGGAGATTTTTTCCCCTCTTTTTCGGCAGTCCGCTAATGATCATTCCGTGCCGCGGCGAATGCCGCTACACCGCTCAGGTACCCGTGGTCAGCAAGCGCTTACCCGGCCAGGTGTCGGGGACCAGCGTTCCGTTCAGCATCACCGGGGTGCCGTTCACCAGCACGGCGTGCAGTCCCGCTGCCTCCTGGTAGGGGTTTCTGTAGGTGGCGCGGTCGATAACGGTATCGGGGTCGAACACGGTAATGTCGGCATCCATGCCCGGTTGTAGGCGGCCCTTGCGCTTGAAGGTGGGGGCCATGTTTTCAAGCCGGCGCGCTGGCAGTAGCGTCATTTTTTCCAGTGCGGTCATCAGGTCGATCACGCCTTGCTCGCGCACGTAGCGCCCGAGAATGCGGGTGAAGGCGCCATTGTGGGGAGCCACGTTCTTTTCGCGATCCTGCATGGCGACCAGGTCACTAACGATGGCCACACCCGGCTCTTCTATAGCGCGGCGGGTCCATTCTTCCTTCAGGTAGTGGTGGATGACAACGCCTCGCGGGCTTTCTTCTCGATAGTTGTTGAAGCTTTCTCGTGTCAGGCGCTCGCCGGTGGAAGCCCACTCCACGTCTTCGTAGCTGATCGCAAACACGGTTTGCCAGTCCCGTCCGAACACCGCAGAGGAAATGGGCGCTGAGCCGGCGTTGTAGGGCAGCACTTCTGTGGTCACGTCCACGCCTCTTTGCCTGGCCGCGCGAATCTCGTCCAGAAACAGCGCTGTGTTACGCATCGCATTATGGCTGATGTGGCAAATGTGCACGCTGGCGCCGGTGTCTTCCGCAAGGGCCAACGCTTCACGCAGCCCGGCTGGGTCGCCATTGATGCCGCGCCGTACGTGTACAAATATCGTCACCTCCCGCATTGCCGCCAGCTCAAAAATGGCGCGCAACTCGCGCGTGTCAACGGCCTCACTGGCGTAGTCTAGTGGCAGGCCTATGCCCAGCGCGCCGGCGTCAATTCCTGCGTTGAGCATGCTCCGCATGGCGGCCAGGTCTTCTTCTGTGGCGGCTGTCTTGAAGGTGTCTGCCAGTGCCACCTCGGGCCCGTAGATCAGCACGCGCAGCGCATTGAGCCAGCCCCGCGCGGTGGAGGGCCAGGGGGTTGCTGTGGCGTCTGCCAGCGAGATGCCGCTTTTGCGCGACATGCGAATATTGAGGTAGCCCACCGAGGCGCCGAAGTTGATCAGAGGGGTGTCGCTAATCTGCCCGGCGTAGTCTGTTACCGGGTAGGCGCCCGCCTCAAGTTCCAGTGCCGTGGTCACCCCGTCAAACAGCTGGTAGTACTGGCCCAGTTCCGTGGGCGAGTGCGTGTGCAGGTCGATAAAGCCCGGTGCAACCACCATGCCGCTGGCATCAATTTCGCGCGTGCCATGTAGCGGTGTCTCGGAGACTGCCTCGATGGTATTACCGTTAATGCCCACATGGCGTATGTCGTCCAGGCCGGTTTCCGGGTCCATCACCCGGCCATTCAGAATCACCACGTCGTAGGGGGTTGCCAGGGCTGTGGTGGTGAATAAGAGCAGCAGTGCCAGGGTCAGTTGTCGCATCATCGCTATTTCTCGCGTTGGAGTCGTTACAGTATATAGCGCTGTGTCTGCGAGGTGGGTAGCGAAATGTTTGTTCGACGACGTGGGCGTGTTGGGGACGGCCAGGGTTCGGCGGCCTGGCGGATTTTGATGTTCCAGCTGAGATGCTGGTTGTGTAGGCTGGTCAATAAGTGATCAGGGGCGTAGCATGGCAGCCATAGCATTCGATCCGCTGGAGTACGCCCGCGCGTTGGAATCCTCAGGGGTCCCACGTGAGCAGGCGGAGGTACACGCCAAAGCCATGACACAAGTTTTTGTTCACAATATGGATGCCCTGGTCACCAGGGACTACCTGGACACGCGCTTCTCGGAATTTGCAACGCGGTGGTTTTACCC
>NZ_PKUS01000017.1 GCF_002866825.1 Pseudohalioglobus lutimaris
ATACGAGTACATGGACTACCTCCAAGTAGTCCAAGATTTTGTCCGCACCCTCCCTGGGTCAGTCTTCACTGCAAATCAACACTCCTCAGGTAATGGATTAGTAAGAACACTCCGCAGCCAACAACAGCCAGTGCGAGAAGCACTGGGTACAGCTTGATCAGTAGGGCAGATAGGGTGATAGAAACCAGCCAGACTGAACCTGAGACAAAGCTCAGGCCGACGGCCAGGAACAGCAGAAGCGTTAGCAAAAGTCCTCCTTTTACTAAGCGGTTGAAACGAAAGAGAAGCCCGAAGTTCGGCATTGTCCCGGTATAGAGAAACAGGCGTAGGCCAGACTCATGAAGTGTTGCGCTTCGTGGAGTAATGACTACAGGTGACCGAGGGGAATCCGACAGCAAGTCGGAGGAGGGGGTTTCAGGGGTTTTGGGGGTTCTTTTTCACCGCCTTGCGCGGAGTTATTGATGCTGGCTTCCTGGGCGATTTAGCCTTCGCTTCTGGTGTGGGTTTGGCTTTGGCTGATGCCTTGGCTTTAGCCGGTACCCTATGTTTCCGGGCAGAGGTCTCCTCAGGATTCGTAGTTGGCATACTGCCGCCTCCTTTCAGTGCCTCTACCTTCGCCTTGAACAGCTTCGGATCGATGGCTTGGTGTACCCGGGATTTGCCAGTGATCTTCTCTAGAAACCCCTCAGCTACCAGAACTGCACAGGCGAATCCTGCATCGTTAGCACTTTTACCTCTACTGAGAGGACGAAGCGCCATGCTGGTTATTGGTTGGTCCTGCGGCCAGGCCTTCAGCGCTGCCTGGACGTCTGAGAAAGATATCCAAGAAGACGAGAAATGACCGCCACCTGAGTTGGAGGTAAGCTTGAGCTGTACGATTCCCTTTTCGTTGGTACCGATCTGGTAGCCCAGAGTGGACTTCCCGGTGTTGGTGGGGCAGGTAGCTTCCTTGAGAATAGTGATGGGTGAATCCGCTGTTTCGGCGGGATCTGTTTTCTTGCTGGCAGCGTTAGTCGCCATGGTGTTTCTCCCTGGTTTGTTCTCGTTCAACAGTTGAAGTTGCAGAGGTTGTATCAGGCGTGAATTGGCCGGATTTCCTCTATATTAGATACGTTGCTTTACTCAGTTTTCTGGCCGACAAAAGTCACCTGAAATTCGGGTGGGGAATATATGTGCTTGCTTGAGTTAAAGGGGGTGATACCGGGTGCATGCCGACGCCCTGCAGGTATATATCTCGCGGTCGTTGAACGCACGTGCTATTACACGTCACAGACACATAACCCAGCCCTTACCATGCGCCGCATAGAACCGAGGCAAGAATGCAAAGCACTGCGTCTGGTGGCCGAGTCGTGGAACACTAGAAATGGGGGTATATTTTTTTTGCAATATTTCGATGATTTCTATCGAGTTTCTGCATCATTCCAGGGATTTACAGCTGGTTTCGTACACGTAGCCAATGCTCGGGTAGGTCCGATTTTTTTGATTTCAGGCGGAACGGGCTGTGGCTACTGCGGCAAGAGCACAGAAAACCGAAATGGGGTCGTCGCTGTCGAGGTATTTTCAAGAACTGAAATAAATTATGGACGAACACTGGTAAGGTGGAATCTCAGGAGTGAATAAGTCAGAGCAAGAAAGGAAGCAGTAAGTTGCGCAATATCTTCGACCAATACAGCCAACCTGAAAATCGCCTCACTCATGCGCTTGTGTCGGCGTTTGCGGAGGATGACAAACTTATGCGAAGTTTCGTCAGGTGGATCACAGGGGCTACGCCACCGAAACGACTAGACATCGTGGAACAGCAGCTACCTGGTGAGTACGAGTTGTCTGAATCTGAATATGAAAAGCCTGGGCTCCCCGATGCCTGGGTTCACGATGGGGATGAGTGGTCTTTACTGATTGAGAACAAGGTGGCCTCGAAACTGAGCCTGGATCAGTTGAAGAGACACTATAAAGCGGCTGAGCGACGCGGCTTCTCGGTAATATCAGTTTTGGCAATAGACGTAGCTCCCCCGAAAATTGATTTACCTGTCTATGTCGTCTTTCGATCGTGGAAAGAGATCTACAGCTGGTTACCTCACCAATCAGATAAATCAAAGTGGGCAATGAGAGCACTGCGATACATGGAAATTGCAGAGCGTAAGTGGTCCGCAGAGGCATACCTCAAGGAGGGTACATTGACTGAATTCGCTGGAATACATTTCGATGAGCAGAACCCATATAGCTACGGCGAAGCGACTTATACGTTTGATGATGAGCGACCTCCGAGAGAGGAGCAGTTTAAAGCAATTATCAAATTTGAAAGGTCCCGGAAAGAGTAAAATAACTGGGAAGCACACCACGCACGTATGGGATTATCTTCGGCTAAAGAGCTTGGAACCCTCTGCAGAGCACACGACACAGCGACACCTTTCATTGCTCATTACACACGAGCATTTACGGGCTTTCTTGAACGTGCCGAATGGTATGAAGTCGGTGTACCGCAATCCTGTGAAGGAAATGGGGGAAGAGGGGTTCTTTGATGTAATGAGCGAGATAAATTCAAACCTCCTGCGTATTACAAAGACATATGCTGGCTCCTACCCGTTTGCCAATATTGCGCAGAGGCGCTTTGCTTCCGTAGGTGCAAAACCTACAGTCGACGGCAAGATGGACTTCGACTTGCGAACGGCATTTCCTGGTCCAAAGGGACAGAAAGTGAAAGTCCAGCGTGAATGGCTTCAGGCGATGTACTCAATGATCATTAATAAGCATTCGAACATGGATTGGGATGTTGGCGTGTAATTCCCATATGAATCGTGTGGCAAAACTAGACGGCCTGAGATATTGGATGCCGTTGTAGAGAGTTGGATAGCCTGCAGGCCTCTTGTTGATAAAATGTTGAAAAAAAGTTGGTAGTAGTTTCATGATACAGAGCTCGACAATTAGCCTGTCAGTGTTTTGCTGGAGCGTATCCAGGGTGTACGGTAAGTGCATATGGTCGAATTACTTAAAAAAGCTGTATCGCTATGACAATCGCGTGGCAAATCAAAGGAGAAGTCAATGCAGGAAGCAAAGAAAATCGCTCTTCTAATCGATTGTGATAACGTGAGTCACACCGCGATCGAAGGTGTATTGGAAGAGCTTGCTAAGCATGGCACTGTGAATGTAAGGCATGCCCATGGTGATTGGAAAAGTTCCTCGTTATCTGGCTGGGCTGACAAATTGCATCCTCATGCAATCCGTCCCATGCAGCAGTTCGCCTACACTAAAGGAAAGAATGCTACTGACGCCGCCATGATCATTGATGCCATGGACTTGCTCTATAGCGGCAATATAGATGCATTTGCATTAATGACAAGTGATAGCGATTTCACGCCTCTGGTGCTGAGAATTCTAGAGAACGGGTTCCCGGTTTATGGTTTTGGTCAGAGAAAGACTCCCAAGCCATTTGTGGACTCTTGTTCACCATTTATCTATATCGAAAACCTTGTTTCTAGTAGCGAGAGCGAGACAGAGAATGTCTCGTCCCCTGTCAAGAAAAGCAAAGCAAAGCTGAGACAAGACACAGCCTTGGTGAGATTGCTTAGAACTGCAATCGATCAAGCAGCCGGTGATGATGGCTGGGCAAATATGGGTCAGGTAGCCAGCTATATTGCGAACAACAACAGCTCCTTTTCATCTATCAACTATGGCTACGGTAGAGTCAGCGACCTGATCAAAGCGACTGAACTTTTCAAGGTCGAGTTGAGGAATGGCACGGCGATGTACATACGAGACCCTAAAAGTTGATGGTTTCGCCAAAGCTTTCCGAGGCGAACTCGTACCACAGAACACTGACGATGAACCTGCCAGTGTCTTGCTGGAGCGTAACCAGGGTGGGCATTAGGAGAAAAAACAATGACAGAAGCTATTTTCGCACTAATTGGAGTTGCTGTGGGAGCCCTAGCCTCTGGAGTGGTGAATCTGAAGCTCCAGAATAGACAATTCGCGCACGAGAAGGAAATGCATTCTCTGAAGAACCAGGCTCGTGAGCACGTCAAGGCTCTCTTGGTAGAGATGCTAAGTCACGACAAGTGGGTTGATAGATCATTCGACGCGATTAGGAAAAAGTTGGAGGCTTCAGCGATGATGATTTGAAGCTACTTTTACACGAGGTGGACGCGAAGAAGAGCACTCGGAATGATGGGAATTAGGAGTGGTGGTATTTGGCCACTCGCGAAGAAGATCATATAGAGAATTTGAAGAAGCGGTCTGCGAAGCAATTTTGCTTCTCGATTTTCGTAATCCTAGCCGGTTAATTCTTGAAGACAAAGAAGCATAGTCAAACGCAATGGTCAGAAACAGAGGGTGGTATTGCCATTCCTTCTGGCGCCATCGCCAACCTGGAGAGACAATCAACAGATTCGTATGTTGATGCCAAGTATCAAGCACTAGCAATTGAAGAGCTGTATACCGCACGCGGCCTTTCCATACACCCTGGCAGCAGTCTCGCTCAACAAATTGACGAGACAAAGAAGCTCTCGGATGCTTGGCTAACTGGTAATGATGCAGAAGCGACGGTTGATAGGTTACTCGCTGCGCTAGTAAATTGGTCGAATCTCTTCTGCTTTGTTGCCATTGCTCGATAACAATGAGGCCGAATTCTATCTAAGGAAGATGCAAAGCGGTGACCTGGATCTACTTTGCCGAAAAATCTCCGATGCGAAGGGTTTTCTTTGGGAATTGGAGCTTTGCGCAAAGCTACAAGACCTTGGATTTACCTGTGCGCTGAGGGATCCTCCAGATATCCTCGTGGAATTTGAAGGCTCTGTCATCGCAATACCTTGTAAGAAAGTCTATTCAAATAAGAATGTCGAACGAGTCCTGTCGAATGCAGTTAAACAGGTGGAAACTTCATTTGACTACGGCATTGCAGCAATAAATCTTGATGATCTGATTCCGGAGAAAGTGATTCTAAAACAGGCATCACACTCGGATGCGGCTGAATCTTTAAACGATTTTAACCAAAATTCTGAGGACTAATGAAAGACATTTCCGCAAATACTTAGAAAGTAGCCGCCTACTGGCTGCTTATATTTCCACCACAGTGGTGGCAGATATAGAAGAGCCCTCTGGGGGCCTGTCGAACTTTGCTCAAGCCACTATTTGGACCATTCCGGGCCTGCCAGAAGACAAGGAGATTCAGATCAAGAGGTTCTTCACTCAGATGATGAAGGCTCGCTATCCTGATGTCATCGGAGAGCGTTAACTGTTACCTCTTTTGTGACCGATTGATTCTATTCGAGCAGATCTGGGTAACCAGGTGTCACCCATCCTCCCGGAATAGGGCTCTACATCATTAACGGGGGACACCGGCATTCATTAAACTGATTTTGCGAAGATCGTTTAATGGAGAGAACACCGATGTCCCACGCAAGTATGATTATAGGCAGACCCGGCCTGGAAGTAATGCGGGTAAAAAGCAAGCGCCGTATTGACGTCTGGGCCAGGGCACATCAGATATCTTCAAAATCCGAAGGGAGCGTTAGAAATTCTGTGTCAATCCACTAATCTCTATATGAGAGGATTGACCTATGAGCGACGAGTTCGATTTTGACAAAGCCCTGAAGGCACTGCAATCAGGCAAAGCGATCACTGGGAAGGACGGCGTCCTGACCCCGCTGATTAAAAAACTCACCGAGGCGGCCCTGGAGGCGGAGCTGGATTCCCATCTGGCTGAAGACGTCGTCCCCAACCGTAAAAACGGCAAGACAAAGAAGGCGGTAAAAAGTACTGCCGGTCCCTTCGACCTTGAGACGCCCCGCGATCGGGCGGGAAACTTCGAGCCGCAGCTGATCAAGAAGCATCAGACCTCCGTCAACGACGAGATTGAGGCCAAGATCCTGTCCATGTACGGCCTCGGTATGAGCTATCGAGACATCGCCACCCAGGTCGAGGACCTGTATGGCATCAAGGTCTCTACTGCCACGCTGAGC
>NZ_PKUS01000018.1 GCF_002866825.1 Pseudohalioglobus lutimaris
TGGCATCAAGGTCTCTACTGCCACGCTGAGCGCCATCACAGACAAGATCATAGCCGAGGTCAGGGAGTGGCAGCAGCGGCCCCTGGAGAGCCTGTATCCCTTCGTCTGGCTCGATGCCATCCACTACAAGGTCAAGGACAACGGGCGCTACAAAAGCAAGGCTGTTTACACGGTTCTGGCCGTCAACCTGGAGGGCAAGAAGGAAATTCTCGGCCTTTACCTGTCCGAGAGCGAAGGCGCCAACTTCTGGCTCTCTGTCCTGACTGATCTAAATAATCGCGGTGTGGAAGATATCTTGATCGCCAGCGTGGATGGTCTGACTGGCTTCCCGGATGCCATCGCCACAATTTATCCAGATACCGAGGTACAGCTTTGCATCGTCCACCAGGTCCGCAATTCGCTGAAGTACGTAGCGTCAAAGAACCAGAAGGAATTCATGGTCGATTTGAAACGCGTCTACCGGGCCACGTCCAAAGGTGCTGCAGAGCAGGCTCTGGATGAATTGGAAGCCCGCTGGGGTGACCTCTACCCCATCGTGATCAAATCCTGGCGAGCAAAATGGGACAACCTGTCAGCCTACTTCAAGTACCCGCCAGACATTCGCCGGGTGATTTACACGACTAATTCCATAGAGGCAGTCCACCGCCAGTTCCGGAAACTGACTAAGACCAAGGGCGGTTTCCCAAACGAGGATAGCTTGATGAAACTGCTTTATCTTGGGGTTCAAAACGCCAGCAAGAAATGGACGATGCCGATCCAGGGGTGGAACATTGCGCTGTCCCAGTTGGCCATCTTCTTCGAAGGCCGGCTTGATGGCGTACTGGATCTGTGATCAGATGATTAACGAGGAATTACTGTGACACAGAATTCTGAACACTCCCAATCCGAATCCAGAAGCGGCTCATCTACAAGATCAGTAATGACCCCATGGACCTCCACCTCGCACCAGGCCTTGAACATCTTCAGATTCCTGTCTTGGGGCCACAGTGACTCATCGACATACCACTGATACAGGACCTCCTCGAAAACCTCGGCGTAGCAATGCTTCAGCCAGCCTTCCAAGTCTTCACATGCGAATTGATGAATGAGGAAGACTGGGCAATCTTCGTTCGCATTGGCAAGGGACGTGGGTATTCGATCGGGATAGGGATCAGCTTCATTGATCCAGTCGACAAAGGGCTGTTTCAGTCTGACAATGAGTAGATCGCGGTTCAGCATGGTGAATGACAGCTTGTAGCCACTTGGCGGTGGGGAGACGATACTACAGTGCAACCGGCTATGTGAAACACCCACCGACTCCGGTCTATGGTTCAGCATCCATAGTCGGAAGGTGTGATTTATAGAAAACCTATAAAAAACAATAAGATGGTGGGCCCAGAAGGACTTGAACCTTCGACCTGCCGATTATGAGTCGCTTAGAGGGGGCCGAGCCCGCTCAGTAAGGCGAAGAAAGATAAGCAGTTTTCCTGCGGGAGTTTCTATCACTACCGAAACCGATCCTATCCCGAACTCAGGGTGGGTCGGTTGATGTGTCTTCCTTCAGTAGGTTGAAGAAAAGTAAGCGTTTTCACGCACCGAACTTTGAACCTATGCCGAAATCTCGCACTTCGCTTACTGCTTGCCTACTAACAGTATCGAATTGCAGTTAAAGCTGCCCCAGGTTTGCAGTGACTCCCAGCGACTGAAACAATTTCTTGGTCCTTGAAACTGGTTTATCGCAAGCAGTGCACGGCCACATTTCCCAAACAAAACTAACCAATTTCAGCATCAATAGAGGTTTATCCATTCCTCTATCGCGCCTGTAGAGCAGCCTTTCTTGATATGTCCTCGGCCCAAATTAAGAGCAACTATAATCTGTTCGCAGGAGCAGCCCTTCGTAGCCGTGGTAGTAAATAGTCCGGCACGCCCTTGCTTCGGAGGAGCTTGAGTAAATTCTCCGGTCGCATCAAGTAGAGCCCAGCGGTTCTTGCCCAACCCCGATGTTTGTGTAGGCACTGTTTCCGGAGCAACGGTATTTGGGCAGACGTCAATGTCGTCTAGCACAAAGTCATTGTCATCGTCTGGGTCGCAAACGTCTCCCGAGGAGTCAAGGTCGAAATCTTGTTGCTCGCTATTTGATATCTCTGGGCAGTTATCCGAATCGTTGAGCACGCCGTCATCATCCCAGTCGTTATCAATGTTTGTGTTGAGAAACTTGATGTTCTTGATCTTAAATTCGGCATTCTTGTCGTTTGTGCCCTTAAGGCTAATATATATTTTTACGTCACCAGAGAGGCCTGTAAGCGGTATTGGGCCGGACTTTCGCCAAACTCCAAGCATTTCGTCGTTCAGGAGCTGTTTCCAGATGTTAGTGCTATTTACGAAAATAGCCGCATAATCTCCATCACCAGCGCTTGAGGTCATGTACTCGAACTCAATCCACTCAGCCTCCAAAGGTATGTGTGTATCGATAACTCCAAACGGGGAAGATTGTTCAGTGCAGGTGATAATTCCGGGGTCGGTAGACGAATCTTTTAAGAGGTCACATCCATAACTACTGAAATACTCAATATCAATCGTATAGTTGGTAGTTTCTACGGATCTGTTTTCCGTTTCTAGCCTTCCTGTTCCACCTATGATCGACTTTGACCAACCCTCATAGCAAGGATCAAGAGAGACATGGTAAAGCAGGGGTTTAACCCAAAAGCCTCCCGGGTAACAAATAGGATATTGGCCGATCTCGGGACTAAGTGTTCCCTGAATAGTTGATCTGTACCATTGATGAACACCAGAATGATTGTTTGCCCTTTTTTCAGGCTCATAGAGATCATTGAGATCATTCGGATTAATTAATGGTACGTGGTTGTAGACATTCATCCCGTTGGTGACATCTCCCACACCGGCACCGTTGTAAGCGGGCGAATAGTAGTTATCTATCAAGACCTCTAGTTTACGGTCAGGGTCTTTCTGGAGTTCATCAAACATTATTGCGTGAAAATCTTCTGGATAATTAATACATCTGAGAAGGCCGCATAAAGGAATGGTGTCCAAATCGTCAGGCCTGTCTAATATTGTAATCTGAGCCTTAGTAACCCTTTGAGCAAATGTTAGGAACTCGCGGGCGGCGTATGCATTAACCGCCGTTCCTAGTGAATGGCCGATAAAGTGAACTTTTCTATCGTAGTCAGAGCCTAGAATTTGAAGAAGAAATGTCGCGAGGCTTGATCCGGCGCTATTTACATTCTGTTGCGCGTCGTTGTATTCGTGTCCTTGCGGTAATCCATCGGCCTTAAATGCCCCCTCCCAGACATACTGGAGTACGTTGAAGGATGCACCATGAATTCGAGAGATCAATTCGGTGCCTTGATTCGTACTGGGGCCGGTCCATATCGAGTCGGGGAGTTCGCCAAGATCACTCTCTTGCGAAAGTCCATGAGTTAGTATCACTGTGTCTAAACTAGGATCGATCAACTCTCTGAATTCTAAATAAGACGGTTCTGGCGGCGAGGTAGGCGGGCTGGTTACCGATGTTGGTGATGACGGGTCACTGCCCCATGCGATTTCGTTATCGTTGCTTATCCCATCGTTGTCACAGTCATTTACATTGATACAATCGCCGTCACATGCATCACCCACGCCGTCATTATCGACATCTGATTGATCGAAATTGTAATCGATCGGACAATTGTCAAAAGTGTCTGCTATCCCATCGTTATCGTGGTCGAGTTCACTATCATCCACAACGTTGATATATCGGTAGGAGGTTGGCCTTGAACAGTCTCCAAATGCATTACAAGCACTCACTCTCCATTCATGCTCGTTAACTGTCAGTGCGAAAAACGGATTAGGCAGCGTATATGATGTATCACGAGGCTGTGTACTGTAGCTCTGCCCTCCGACGACTCCCCCTTCAAGCTTGTAATAGTCTGCACCGGAGACACTATTCCATTTCAATATCATAGAATCCGAAGCGAGGTGCGCTGGCCCAGGCTGAGAAGTGCTGCCCGGTTCAAGTCCTGTTGGCGTCGATGGCGCTCCGGGTGTATGGAAGTACTCATAGGCGGAATAACCAGAGCAACCATGAAAGTTACATGCTTTCACTCTCCAGCGATAAATCGTGTCAGATTCAAATCCATCGACTGAAGTTTGTGAAGATCCCCCCCCCCCTTGCTCGCGAAACAAGGTCCCAGTGTCGTAATTCCAAACCTGAACATGGTAATAGTCCGCACCAGATACTGATCTCCAGTCGAGCTCCACGTCGAAGGGCTGATCAACTTCGGGTCCGGGGCGACTAGTCGACCCTGGTGTTAAACCAGTCGGCCGGTCTGGTGCATCTCCGTTTTCAGCAGTTCGAAAGTACAGGTCGTCTGAGTAGTTTGAGCAACCCGAACTATCACAAGCCCTCACATCCCATTTATATCGAGTTCCTGGTTCCAAGTTGGCCTGATACGAGAAGGAGCCTCTCACAGTTACGTCTAGGTCGAATCGACCAGTGTCACGATTTCGAACCGCTAATTCATACCATTCAGCATTATAGGAGACAAACGTGAAGAGCACTTCCGAACTGATGGTTGGGCCCGGAGACGAGGATGATCCTGGTAGCCGAGAAGTGGGTACAACGGGTACGGCGTTTGCCTGGGACACATAAATCGACGAAAAGAGCGTACTGAGAATTATAATCGGTAGAGCGGGCAAACGTCTTTTAAGAGAGCGTACAGATCGGTTCACGTCCATGTCTCCGGGTCTTGTAAGAAACCTGTTTTTATCCGACTTCGGGGGAGGTCGACCAATTAGAACAATATAATCACCTTAGCATAAGTATGGTCATGAAGAGCATGTCTGCAAGTTTTTGAAAAAGAATAGCTATGGCTACTTCTGTGCTCGTCACCACACGGTTCATACACGCCTGACTAGTAGTCGCGAAAATGAGAGTTGTTGTGTCCCGTGTCTCGGGTATCGTCTCTTCGGTGATTATCCTTGGCTCACAAGCACGTGATCTCATTCCTACTCTTAGCTAATTGAGATATACCATCTCCATGGGTAGTCCGGCTTCATCTAGCTCCGGTGCGGCAGGCAGAGTGGCCCAGCGGTCTGGATAGGACGCCGTGATTGCAGCAACCACTGCGTCGAGTATGTCGTCTTTGGCGACATTTGATCGAGGATAGTGGTCTATGGCGCCGAGGACGGCTCTGCGGGCATTGGGGAGATACTCCTGGATATGCTCTAGTCTTTCGTTGAAGCCTTCCTCAGACTTTTTGCTGTGTTCCATTGCAATACCGCCTGCAAGAGACCAAAAACACACCTCAGGATGTACTTCGCGTAACAGCGCCCTGGCCTTAGCACTGCCTTGCAATAGATCATCCACCTCCCGGATTTTGTCCATGATATTGAAGGACTGCTTGCTGATCCCTTTGTTGATGAGACGTTTGCTGAGCGCGTTGGCCGAGGCGTAATCCTCAGTCGAAAGGAGTTCGCGAATGGGGGCATTGAAGACGCTGGAGTTTCGGCGGGGCTTCAGAATCTGGCGGGCTTCCCGGTCACATAGCCGTGCGTCGGCTGACTTGGATCTGAGGCCGATTGGGATATCGATAAAGATGCGAGATCCTTCAGCTGCTTTTTCAACCAGTACCCCAATGCTTGGGACAGTCCCAAATGAAAGCTCTCCGTCCAGAATTTTTGCGAACAACCAGCCACCCTTGCAGCCATCTACGCCATAGCAAGCCGCTTCGGGATAGGCGGTCAACGGTGTTGACTTTGTAGCGCCAGCTACTTGGCCGAGAAATGTGTGCAGTTCCTGCTCGCTGGAAATCACCTGGGCATTGTCGTAGAGGTGGGGGTGTTCCTGGGCCTTGGTGTACTTGGTTGGTTTGTGTGTATTCTGGTTGACGATCCAGGATGCATGGGGGCGTCTTTCACCTAGCGCGGAAAACAGTTGGGGAAGGCTGATTCCTAAAAAGGATGCCATTGCATTATAGGTACAACGGCGGTGTTTGGACTCCAGGGCCGCGAGGATGGCATTTACGTCACCTTGTAGGGTCATATCAAGGACGCTTCCTGCATCTGAGTGAAATGGAAAGTCTCCTCTCACCAGATTGTAGCGGTCGGAAGTAAGATCGACCATCTGGAAGTATGTGTAGCTGACAGGAGGACACCGCATGGACAAACTGATCAAACGGAAGGAACTCTACGACTTGGTATGGAGTAAGCCGATCACCAAGATTGCAAAGGACTACAAGGTCTCAGACTCGGCGATAATCAAAATCTGCAAGAAGATGGAGATTCCCCGTCCTGGCAAAGGCCACTGGACACGGGTGGAGTGCGGGAAGAATGTCAAGAAGACACCGCTGCCGAAACTGAGAAAGAAGGGCGTCGAGCATCACTACCTGTGGCGCCAGGGTTATTCGGAGGGGCGAACGGATGATGAGGGCATCCTGCATCCGCAGATTGCGAGGGAGGCCAAGGTCGAGCACCAGATACTGGTGGATGACAAGCTCGACGATCCACATGCCTTGGTAGCCACCAATATCAAACGATTCCGCAATGCCAAGGTTGACGACAGGGGTGTAGTACAACCCCGGGCAGCCCAGCATTTTGATCTAGCGATAACCGAGGGTGCGGTAGACAGAACGCTCCGTATCATGGATGCCCTTCTCAAGGGATTCGATAAGCGGGGATGGGTATTCAGAATCCACAAGGGCCCCAAGCCAGGGATGGGTGTAGAGGTTCTCGGTGAGGAGATCGGGTTCTCAATCGAAGAGACGGTAAAGGCAGTGGAGCATGTGCTCACGGAAAAGGAGATAAAGGCGAGGAATAGAGGTAATTGGGTCTGGCCACCGAGGTATGACTACAGTCCGACAGGACAACTGAAGCTGAAGATCCATGCCAATTATTCCTATTCGGGGCGCTGTAGTTGGGGAGACGCCAAGATCCAGCGTGTTGATCAATGTTTGAACAGATTCTGCTCTGGCTCGGTTCAGTATGCCCAGGCGTCTAAGCAAAACGATACAATGACGAAATGGACCGCCGAAAGCGGCGCAGAGAGGCTCTAGCCTGAGAAAGAAACAAGGCTCGGCAAGAGCATGAATTGGGGCTGCGAGCAGCATTGCGCAAAGAGCTGACCTCGTGGCGCTATTCTGAGGAGATTCGCGCATACGTGCCCGCCAGTTCGGAACGGTTCGATATGAGTGATGGCTTAGGTGAGAGCCATGCAGTTTGGCATCAAATGCTCACAGCGCAGAGTTCTGGTAACGATGCGGCCTTTTTTTTTGCGTTTCTACTCGGACCGGACGGGCCTTTAAGGAGGTTCCCTATTTTCTGCGGTCAGACTTTTTGTGATTGTGGTGCACAAAGGGGCCTATGGGGGGTAAGCAACTCCCAACATGTCTCACCTGTCGTACCCGTCGACTGGTCAGCAATCCCGATGCCATGACGGGCAGTCACGTAGTCGAGTTCGTCGAGTGTGTCGAGTTCTGATGGTGAAAGGTGAAAGCAGGCCCCGTTGCAGAGCCCGTTAGTGTGGAGTCAATCGCCCGCTACCTCCAAAGCTTTTTCAACATAGGCATCAACGCTGTTGGCGGCTTCCTGGAGAGTATCTGGGGTGAGGTGAGAATATCGCTGGGTAACGGCTGGGTCGCTGTGCCCCAGCACCTGCTGGACGACATACAAGCTGTGGCCGCTGTTGATTAGCATGCTAGCATTCATGTGGCGGAGATCGTGAAGCCGAATGTGTTCTAGATCGGCCTCTTTCCTCAATACATACCAGACCTTGTTGATGTTTTTCAGCCTGGCCTTTTCCTTGGAGCCGTCCTTGGCATTCCGGGAACTCGTAAACAGCCACTTTGACTTACCTCTGGTGCCAATCTCGTCGAGAATCGCCAGGGCCTTGGCGTTGAGCGGTATAGATCGACGGCGCTTACTCTTTGAGTTCGTGGCCTGGACCATCCAGGTTCTCGACTTTCGGTCGATGTCCTTCCACTCGGCGGTTAGCGCTTCGTTGACCCTGGCGCCAGTAAATAATAAAAGCTTTACTGCAAGAGCGGCAGTTCGTTGCCGATTTGTCGCGTTATCGAGGACAGATAGCAGTCGTTGCAGCTCCTCATCGGTCAAGAGCCGCTCCTGGCGATTATCCACGTTGAACTGTTTGATACCCAGGGCAGGATTTTTGTCCAATAGGCTCCAGTCAACTGCAAGATTGAGTGCATGACGGATCAGCTTGAGATAGTGATCTGCCGTTGCTGGGGAGAGACCCTCATCGGGGAGGCCGTCGTGGAACTGCTGGATTGCTGATTTCTTTATACGGTTGAGCGGACAGTCACCGAACTCATCGTTAATTCTCAATCGGTGCATGTCCTCGTCGTACTTCCAGGACCGTTTGTTTGCTTTGGCATGAGGCAGGTAATGGTCATTGAAAAAGGTGCTCCACGTGATTGATTGGCGCTTTTTTCTGGCCTCCTCTTGCGGATCAGCACCCAGCTGGATTTCAGCCTTCAAATTTTTCGCGGCCTCCCTGGCTTCTTTAAGGGTAATCTCATTCGAGCGGCCTAACTTTTTGTGGGTGGTTTTGCCGGCCTCATTCTTGTAGCGCAGAAAAAACGTCCCCCATTCTGTGCAGGTGGCTCGTACCTCGAAGTACAGGCCAGGGAAGGCGGTATCACAGCATTCGATACGAGTCTTGTTGGCAGGGCATTGCAGGGGGTTATCGATAAGTTTTTGTGTCAGTCTGATTCTCATATTTGTCTCTCATTCAAGTTGTTGATGTCGTTGGGCTTGGTGTCTATCTGGGAAGGCGGCTTTTGCGAGGAGGTGATGGAGGAGGCGGTGGTGAAAGTCGATAACGGCGGTGATTTCTGGAATCTTTACCTGCCGGTTCAAGGGCTGACATGACCAACGCGCGGTTTTTGACCATGCTGGCGAAAAAACAGCTGGCTACGTACCTCTCGGCTGGATTGAAATTCGACCAGGTCGGTTCTCCGACTATTTGCCGGACGGTATACGTCTTTCCGGGCTTCAATTTCTTTCGGCCCTTCTGTGTGGCCTTGTACGTGGTCCTTGCTACCCGCTTGGCCTCCTTCATCGTCAATTTCATGGCAGTTCTCCTGCATTTCCGGGTTTTGTTTTCGGTTAATTACGTGCAGGGATGTGCCTGCTTATATAGTAATTATCACTAGTTAAATATTTTTCCGCTCAATAACTTACCGAACTTTTGTGTTCTGATCGGTAGGTGGTAGAAAAGCGATACACCGCCGAGATGACGGTGTACTGGTGAGCTAGGGGATTCAGAGCAGTTGGTACTGCTGGCAGTGCGTGGGTGTCTCACTCACCCATTGCACTGGTGAGCCGTGCTTTTTGACATACGTCTTGAACTGGATGCCCAGGCCCTTCCGCTGGCCACTGCTTAACGAACCCCAGTACTGGTCACCTGTCAGCTGCTCCAGCGTGTAGGGTGTACCCGGTTTTAAATTGGGCCTGTTATTGGCAATGGCTATCAGCGCCTTTTTGAGCAGATCGTGCGCTCTCTTGCTCATGACGACCTCCCAGTGTGGTGGACAGCGATTTCTCGCTCTTTTCCGCGCTTCCCGACAGTTACTTCTACGCCAGCGCCGCTGAGTTTTGGACGTAGTTTCTTCAGCCGTAGCGACAGGGATATAGCGTTTCTGGGCCAATTTGCCGTATTCAGGACATCTGCGGGTACGGTCCTGGTTAGCCCGTTGAACAGGTCTTGGGGTGTACCACGCCAAATGATTGAGCTATTGCCTTTTGCAAACTGCAGTATGGCCTCTGCGAGCGGATCATCCTCGAGGGAGTCGTGCATGGCTTGGACCAGGTTGTCCCTGTATGCCTTCTGTAGCTCCCCTGCCGGAAGATTTAACACCTCCTCCATCGCAGCCAGCCATTGTGAAAACTCCAGCATGCGCTCCGGGTACTTGACGTTTACCGTTGGCAACCGGGTGAAGATCTCAGCGATCAGGTCGAGCGCACCTCGAAAAATGACAGGCAAATCCCGCTCGAACCGCTCTTGCAGCCGTTGTTCGGTCTCACGGCCCTCCGAATCAAGTGGTTGCAACTTGATCGTGAGGCAGCGCTGAGCGAGGTCATCTTGGTCGATAAAAGGATGGATTCCATTGAGGACTGGGGCAAAGTGCAGCGATTGGGTGAACGCCTCGCCATCTGTATACAGCTTTCTGGTCGAAACCGTCGCCCTCGTGGCAGCCCGGCACAGCTGGTCCTGCTGGCTTGGCGTGAAACTACGGATATTGTCGAACATCCCAACGTGCTGGGTCTGAGCGACAATAGCCAGGGTATGCTCATTGCCGGGAAAGGCCTGGACACCAAGGGTGGTAGGTCCGACCAGTGAGCCGAGTATGACGTTGCACATAGTGCTCTTACCTGAACCCCGGTCACCTCGCAGGACCAGTACCACGTAGTTGGTAGAAGAGACCTTCGAGTGCGCGAGCGTATACGTGACCCAGGCGACGAGAAGCCTTTTTTGTGATTCCTCCACGTTTAAGTAGGGGAGCAACTTTCCAATATCGCCCTTTTCGGCTGGATATGGAAAGGGCAGGTGGCTGGGCTCGCGGTGGAAGAGTGTCTCTGAACCCTGCGTAATCACCTCGACCTCTCCGGCAGTAATGCGGAAACGCGTCAAGTCGGTATCACCGCGGTCAATTTCAATGCCGTTTTCAAGCTGCGCTACCCGTAACCAGACTTGGCTTTCCTGCCCGATGAGTTCAGCCAAGGCCGACAGTTGGCCTTGAATTTCTCGCACGATGTCTGCTGTGAGTATCAAAGCCGGATTTTTCAGATAGACCAGCTTACGGATTGCCGATGCGAATCTCGCGCTATCGACCCGATACACTCGGGGGTGCCCTGAGGAATTGTCCACCGCGTAGGCCGTACCGTCCGCAGTGAAGGTCAGTTCGAACTGTTCCCTGATATAGGCCAACGCTATAGCTGCTATAGAAGGTGGTCCCGAGGTCTTCACCTGGGGAGGAGAAGTGGCTACCGCAGGGGTAGCCTCCTCTGGTTCCTGAGAATTAGCCGGGGAATTGGCGTCCACATTCGGATCATGAATTTCGGTGTCAACCAGGTCCGTCGATGCGGCCCTGTCCATTACAGGCGCGATGGCTGATTCATTGGGATTTTCGACAGTGGATGCCTCCTCCCGCTCATCAGCGGGGTCGGCTGCCGGAGTGGCAGCCTTCCCTCTACTATTGCTGTCGATGGTGGGTGATGCGGGCGTGTATGCTCCAGGAGCCTCATCGGGATCAGGTGTTGACCCCATTTCAGGCTCCGTTGTTTGCCCGGACTCAACGGCAAACGGGTGGTCATCTGAAGCTTCAGTCGACAGCAGCTTCTCCTCGTCCATGTTGGCTACTTCTTCCAGGTGGGGATTAATAGACATCTTCATCCTCCTCTGATGCATTGTCGATGACCTGGGGCTGCTGCACGGCGTCTGACACCGAGTCGCCCAGTAGCTGTCGTAGGATCGGGTGATCAGGCCTATCGATAACGAAATCTGCCAGCAGCCGGTCGACTTCTTCACTCACATCTGGGAAGCTGGGAAGCGGTCGGCCCTCCAGCTTCAGCTGCTCAAACACATAAGTCTGATTTGCATGATCTGATGTGACTCGGCCCCACTTACCCACGAGCCTGTTCATCGCGGCTTCCGCAGAGATCAACCAGGAATTGGAAGAGCGGTTGGGAAAAGGGCAGGTTCGGTAAGCAAGGCCCTTACTTCCGTCCACGGTGGTAGCACAACGAAACTCCATGGTACGCAGGTGCGCACCGATACCTGGGAGATATTGGAGGCTACTAACTATGGGGTATGGGAATTGGCCCGCGAAGCCCCCGTAACTATCCAGCTGCCTATCTAGAAGGCAGGTCATTATGACCGACTGTCCACTGACTGTTCCTGCTCCCATCTGGGCCAAGGACCACACTCGGGATTGATCTTGGCTGGAATTGCTTGTTGTGCGTAATACGGGCGCGCAGGCTTCTGCCAGGCCCCTATTTTTTTCTTCATGTTTCATAGGTTTTCTCCAGTAATCCGTTGTATTCACGACACCAGGTATGTGTACGCTGGGCCGTATGTATGAACATCTACACGCCACTGCATGGTGAAAAAGCCGTTCGTGGTGTGCTCCTGGGAGCTGGAGCAGGAGATCGATGCTGGTGCCGTTGTGCCGGCCATCTCTCCTTGAGATCGTGATCATCGTGTCGCCTACTCTGTGTTCCCATACATATGGCGTTACTGGTAACCGAAAGATGTGATGAAGAGGGGTTGAGAGGGCGGTTTTTTATAGTAAATACAGTGGGTTATGGCAATGCGAAAATTCTAGGCACTTGAGGTTTCTGCTGCGTTACCGGTAATGCATGTGCCAAAATCACCCATGCTCACGGATATATCTTCCTGCTTCATCCTCCTCTTCTTCGAAGGTGTATTCATCGGAAGTGGTCTGGCCGTGAAATCTATCGTCGTAAGAGGTGTGAACAGCCTTCTCCTTGGCCCGTTCATCGGCGGTACGCCGGCGGTCAGATACCGTGAATTTGGGCTTCCAGCCGTCAGCCTGGTTGTACTTGTAAAAGGGGTCGGAGTCGATGCCGGTGATCTCCCGTAACGCCTTGCGCAGATCGCTCGCGACCTTCTTGCTGATCCCTCCTTCTATGCAATTACCCTCCTGTTGGATGCACGTATGTTGGGCGAGCCCAAGCAGCGCTGTGCCTGCCATATTCAGGCGATTGAATCGCCTATCATTGAGCCCTGTGCCGATGAGATCCAGTTTTCGAGGTTTATCCCATACTCCTGACACCAGAATTTTATCGTGGGCGCAGAAAGTGATTTCCACGCTGCCCCAGGTTGCCGACTGGGTAGGGCTGGGGTAGGGTGATGGTGTTGTGGTTCCTGCGCGATCTTGACCAGGACTGTGATCCCAAGGTGAAGCCCACTCAGGGATTTCAAGACCATGGTCAATTTCTGCCCACCGATGGAGGCTCTCGATCGTAAACCGGGGCAATTTGTCGTGGTAGGCGATGGAGCAAAGCACCAGGCTGGGGTGGGAAAGGCCTTGGGCGATGTCGTCAGCGGCCGTGTTGAGTTCATTATTCCAGGCCATGGCCTTGGCACGAGTCTGTTTCAGCTGATTGAGCCTTTCTCGGGCGTCCTGCTGTTCTTCCGGTGAAGCCTGATCATCCACTGCCGCCTGGTATCTTGATTCGGCTTGTTCGATCGCGCAATCTAGTACCTCATCGTAAGTCAGTTCCTGCTGCTTGTAGCCGATCATACGGCCGACAGCCTCGTGGATGGCGAGACCGTGGGTATAGCCGTATGCGGGTTCCTGTTCGGTCATATTTTATGCCTGGGTTATGGTGGTTATCTGGCCAATATGGATACAGCTCTGGGTGTTTCAAGGGGGGCGGGAGAAAAATGTGGATTCAACTCGACGCACTCGTCAACCCGACGCCGGCCTGTAGGTTCGTGGACTGCAGGAGGGTGATGGGCGTCAGGTAGACGGGTTAGACGGGTTTCACTGCCATTTCAGGGGCGCTGATCAGTCTATTGCCCCCAAAATTTCCCCCAACTCAGGGTGCTCGCACATGTATTCCCGCAGCAGGTGATATTGCTCGGCGCATGTTCGGGCAAACGGCTCCGGGCCTCCAAACGACAGATGCGAATAGGCGGTCAGGCAAACGATGATACCAAGGGCATCAGCCGACAGTTCGCCCTGCCAGCCGTTGAGGGATTTGGCCGAGAAGTGCTGCTCCCAGTTCGGGGCCATATAAAAGCCACCATTCTCGAGCAGGTAATACAGCCAATATCCCCCGTGATAGTCCTCAGCCATGCGATCAGTGATGCCGTAAATGACTGGCTCTAGGCGGAGTGGGAAGAATGTGCCAAATAGGTCTGCAGTGGCTGAGAGTCGCTGGTCTTCAGGAATCAGGTGTCTTGTGATGGGTGCGTTTTTGGTCATATAGACCTCCATTGAATTTGAAAGAAAGGAGTTGACAGCCCCCGAAGAGGCTGACCGTATGCGGGATTACTCGTGAAAGTCTGGAACCAGGCCGAGTTCGAGCATTCTGGCTTCGCACAGAACGGCGAGGTAAGTTTCCAAAATGCCCGGGGTGTACTGCTCCCATTCGCTGTCGAGGATGGCAGCCGCTGTCTCCTCAAAACGCGAGTAGGCCTCCTCAGCATTAGCGGGTTCGCCTGGGAGGTCAGCAACCGCTTTTTCAAGACGGCAACGAACCCTGGATAGGTCTCCAGTCATGATGGGTCTCCTGTCATGTAGGTGAAATGGTTGCCCAGATCAGGGCAGGTGTCGGCTCAGAATTGCAGGGGAAGGTAGGGGCTGTTGATGGCCAGGTCGGCCGAGGGCTCCAGTTGGTCACCGGCCATAAGGTGGGCTTGGTCGATGACGGCTTGCCGCCACTCCTCCTCGGGTAACTCCCAAGCATTTACAGCTTCGATAGCGTCCGGAATGTAGTCATTGTGGGTAGTCATGGTGTTATCTCCGTAGATTAATTTTGATGGCCCAGATGATCACAGCGCAGAGGCTGGACAGCGTGGCCATGGGGAAGGCCCGGAAGAGCAGGGCAATGAGGCTGAGCAGCAGCAACCTAAAAGAATCGACGAAAATCGACGCCGCGATTGCCAGCACAAGTAGTAGCCAGAGCACGGAATTCTCCTGTTTTGTTGAGTAAGTGGATGAAAAGAAGGGGAAATTCGCCATTGCACGACAGGGTCGGTATAGGGGCGGATTTTCGAGATACTGAAAACGGTGTGTCTATAAAGCGTTGCGCTTCAACGACTTACGGGTGACAGTCGAGTTGAGACTGCCGACCAATACTCGGCAGGTGGTAGCAGGTTGCTTAGGCCTTCTTCTTGGAAGCAGGGGAACGCTTCCGGGAGGTTTTGGCAGGGGCTTTCGATCGCGGTGCTGACTTCGCCTTGGCCTTTGCAGGGGATTTCCGGGGAGCCTTCTTCTTGGCTGGAGCAGGGGGCTTGCCCAGGCTGTTCAGGAACGGTTTGGGATCGCAGGGCTGGTGAATCCGCTTCCTACCCGGAACAGGCTCGAGCAACCCTACATCCCGGAGGACTGCCATCAGGAAACTGGGCGTGTTTACGGACTTGCCGCGGAACAGCCCACGTAACGCGATGCTTGTGATGGGCTTGTCTTGCGGCCAGTCCTCCTTGATGGCGCGTTCGATAGCCCAGTATTCAACCCACTCGTTGCTGAAGAAACCGCCTCCGGTGTTCTTGCTGATCCGGAAGCAGACTTCGCCAGCCTTGTCCCGGCCGATCTGGTAAGTGAGATGAGCCGAGCCCTCCAGGGATTTGCAGCGAGCTTCCTTGATTATCTCGATGCGTTCCTCGCTGGATTCGGGGTTTGGATTAGATGGTGAAGACTTTTTTGTAGGCATACGGTGCCCTCCTCATGATTCCGGGATTAATTTTGGTTAGTGAAGTCGCTGTTTTGATAGGGGCTAATCGACGGATGCGACGGAACCGTCGAGTTCTTTCCTAGGTTAGATACACCAGCTTTCTCGTTTTCTGGGTCGTCCCTTTATAGAGGGGCAAAAAATTTTCGCGCGGGTATAAGAGTAAGTCGGCGAAACAAGTATGGGAGGTACCCCCACCTACTTTGTGGGGGGCTTAATTGGGAAGTTGTTGACGTTGGTTGTATATACTCCTGCACGACGACAAATCTGCAACGTCATGTACTGCTTGGGTTTCGCCCCATTGGTTGTTCATAGGCGTTTGTCGGAAATCATAGGAAATCGCGGGTGTTTGATGGTTTCTTTTGATTTTCCGAAGGATATCTTTGTTATTGTTTAGCGCAGTATTTCCCAGCCCGGTACCAGCCCGTGGGGCATGGAACGTCATTCTCCCTGGAGATGACTTCCTTGTCTGAACCGCTCATGCGTTTGCAGTAGTCACCAACCGAGTAGAATCCAGTTGGACAGGATTTGCCTTCTTTGACAATGGCTTTGCCACTGCGGCTTGATGGAATTGGCTTGCAGTAGTCGCCTGCTCGGTAGTAACCGGTGGGGCAAGAACTATCGACGCGGGGGATAGGGGATTCGCTAAAAACGGGTACAGATATTAGTGCGATTAGTGCGGTAGTGCTGAGGTGAACCCTTTTCATCGAAACACCTCCTATAATAGTTGGAAATTAGCTCAGTGGGCTTTCCGCTAGTTGGGAAAACGTCTCCTTGAGGCTGTCAAGCCTTACTCTCACGCAGACTTTTGAATGCGAGTGGTAACTGCTTCGAACTCACGCTGTATCTGTAGATTTTCGAAAGGCACCAGTTCCGGCGCTTGAAGAGTCATGACCTCTTGATAAAGGGCTTCATTCTGACGAACCAGATCTGATAGGACTGCTGATACTTGCACTGTCTTTAGCGTATTTTCGGCTGCATCATGTTGTTTGCGAACTAGCTTTCTTGCTTTGGAAACTTTCTTGGTATCAGATTTGAGTGCTTCTTCGTATATACAAGTAACCTCTATTGAAAACTCCAAAGACTGAACGTTTTTTTCGAAATAAGGCCTATGCTTTTGATCGCTGCTTTTTAGTTTCTTTTTGGTCTCTTTCAGTAACTCATTGGCGTCCCGATTAATTTCTTTGACGCCTGGAAGGTATTCGTATTCCAATCTCTCAAGGTAATTACCCTGTATGTAAACCTGAAGTTCTAATAGGGCGAGATAAATGCCGTAGTACTTTTTAGTGACATCAAGATTCTCACCACTCTCGCGCATCGTCGTGGCCAGTTGTTCTGTCATCTTTGCCACCACAGCAAAAACGGTCGTCATGCGCATTATGTCGTCAGCGTCTACTCTTGATAGAAGCACTTGTGCCTGTTCATCAGAAAGTTCCACGCCATAGGCAGCCATTCGTGCTTTGGTCTGCTCTACGCACCAGGAGCGATTGGCCTCCTCCTTTTTAAGTCGCGATTGCGTCTGCGCAAGTAGCTTATGAAACGGACCGTTCTCAGCTTCGCTCTTCATCGAAATATTTGCTTTGATGTCAGCGATTTTTCTTTCGAGATCATTGATGCGTATACAGACGTCCATATACTCTATTCGGATTCTGTTTAGCACATCATCTGTCATTTTCTGTGAGATGAAATCGAAGATCCCTGCATTCGCCGCGATGAACTCTTCGATTCGCGCCTTAAAAAATTTGCTTCTTTCTATCTCTGATCGTTTTTGCACTTTCAGAGATAAGTCCGCAAATTCAACCTCTAACTGGTCCCAGACTTGGGACATTCGATCCTGTACCAGAGTTGATAAGTGCTCAGCTCCAGACTTAATGTCTTCATATATCTGCCGCGGTAAGTCGAAGTTAGCATCTTGCTCTTCATCGGTCGCTGCGGGCCTTGGTTTCGGGGTATATTTTTTTCTGCCGCGTTTTTTCTGATTTTCCTTCCACTGAAAGACTCCCCAAATCGCCAGCGCGATGACGAATATTATTCCGATAGGACCAAAAGCTATCCCCAAAATGAAAATGACGAAAGCCGAGACAAGTGCAAAAAAAGCGGTGACGACTTTTTTCGCTGCATTAAGTATCTTGTCCAAAAATTGATTCCCATATCGGCCTTGCTGACGAGCGAGGCATAGTTATAAAAATTGAAGTTAGCCAGTATCTTATTTCATAAATAGTTTTATCGCACGAGCGCACATACTTTCAAGCGCATACTCAAGTATATCGGGCACAGAGAATCGGTCTTTGGTAGTCTATTTAGGTTGAATGCACGGATTTTTCGAGAATGCTCAAAATTTAGACAAGGATAATGTCGAGTAACTTCTTTTTTTTGGAAAGTCACGATCCTCTTCTGCTACAACTGGCCAGTACCGCAGAACAAGCCTTCGTGCCTGATCCAAATACCACGTTGCTCAAACTTCGTCAGCTTGGCGAGGCGATTGCTCAAGATATAGCCAGCCGTCTCGGGATCGAGGTTGGCGAGCGGACCACGCAACTTGATCTGCTTCGTAAGATTCAGCAGGAAGCAAGCCTTCCGCGAGAGGTCGCGGAATCATTCCATGATATTCGTCGTACCGGGAATGTGGCGACGCATGAGTTCACCACCTCCCATCGTGAAGCGCTTCAGGGGCTGCGCATGGCCCGAAATCTGGCGGTCTGGTATCACAGGACCTTTGGCAATGCCGTAAAGGACTGGAAACCCGGCGCATTCGTCACACCCGAGGACCCTTCAGTACAGGTACGCGATTTGGAGGAGCGGATTGCCCAACTGCTTAGAGCACAGCAAGCCTCACAGCGTGAGCTGAATGTGGCCCAGCAGCTGGCAGAAGCCGAGGCTCAAAAAGCTGCTGAGTTAGAAAAGTATGCCGAACGTGTCAAGGAAGACGCCGAAGTCTGGCAGTCCTTGGCCCATGAACAGGAAGTGGCCTATCTGGAAGCCAAGCAGGCTTTTGAGAAGCACCAGCACGAAATTGTTGAGGCAGCAGCCGAGGAGACTGTTGAAGCGCAGGAGCAGGTGGCTGAGGTCAGGGATGCTATCAAGACTTCTGTCTGGTATGAAACCGAGGCAGAGACGCGTCTGCGGATTGATCAGCAACTGTGTGACGCGGGCTGGGAAGCCGATACCCAGAACTTGCGCTATGCCAGCGGCGCCAGGCCGGAATCTGGTAAGTGCAAGGCAATTGCGGAGTGGCCCACGGCATCAGGACCAGCTGATTACATTTTGTTCGATGGCCTTCTGCCAGTGGCAACCGTGGAGGCTAAGAAAGCTTCGAAGAGCGTGGCGGGGGATATCGACCAGGCTGAACGCTACAGCCGCGATATTAAGGATAGCGATGAGATCTCCTTGTATCAGAACGAGTGGCCGGTAGAGCCAGGGAATCCTGAGAAGGGTAGCTATAGGATACCTTTTGCGTTTTCCACCAACGGCAGGCCGTATCTTGAACAGCATCAAGAGATGTCAGGCATCTGGTTCCGCGACCTGCGCCGCCCGCAGAACAACCGCAAGGTCAATGACGGCTGGTACAGCCCCGAGGGCCTTCAGAGTCTTCTAAAGCAGGATCTGGATGCGGCGGAAGAGCAGCTACAGCAGCAAAGCTTCAACTTTGATTTTCAGCTACGTTACTATCAGATAGATGCCATCAGGGCTGCTGAGCGAGCCATACGTGATGGGCAGGACCATATCCTGCTTGCCATGGCTACCGGTACCGGCAAAACCAAAACCGCCATCGCGATGATCTACCGTTTGCTACAGGCCCAGCGTTTCCGACGTATTCTGTTCCTGGTGGACCGCAGCGCACTGGGTGAGCAGACAGCTGATGCCTTTGCCACGACCAAAATGCTCAACCAGCAGACCTTCGCGGACACCTTCAATATCAAGGGGCTAAAAGAGGCTACCCCGGATACCGCCACCCAGGTGCACGTGGCTACGGTCCAGGGCATGGTCAAGCGCATTCTCTATGCCGAGGACGATCGGCCCACGGTAGACCAGTATGACTGCATTGTGGTGGACGAATGTCACAGGGGCTATCTGCTGGATCGGGAGCTAGACGACACCGAGGTCAAGTTTCGCTCGCAGCACGACTATATCTCCAAGTATCGCCGCGTGGTGGACTTCTTCGATGCCGTGAAGATCGGCTTGACCGCCACCCCCGCGCTGCACACCACTGAGATTTTCGGGGAGCCGGTTTATCTGTACAGCTACCGGGAAGCGGTAATAGACGGCTATTTGATCGACCATGAGCCGCCTTTCCACATCAAGACCCGGCACAATCAGGAGGGTATCGACTACGCGGTGGGCGATAAGATTGCCTACTACGACAGCCTCAAGAATAGTATCGATTACGCGCACGTAGAAGACGAGGTCAATTTCGACATCAGTAAGATCAACCGCGTGATTGAGGATGAGGCCTTCAACCGTATCGTTTGCAACGTGCTGGCCGAGAACATCGATCCTTTTGATCAGGAGAAGACGCTGATCTTCTGCGCCACTGACCGCCACGCCGATATGGTGGTGCGGCTGATGAAAGATGCTATAGCCGAGGCCTACGGCGATTGCGAAGACGGGCTGGTCAAGAAAATCACAGGCAATACCGACAAGCCACTGGAGGCCATCCGCTTCTATAAGAATGACCGCCTGCCCAATATCGCCGTTACTGTTGATTTATTGACCACAGGGGTCGATGTTCCGGAGATCTGCAACCTGGTATTCCTGCGACCGGTAAAAAGCCGCATCCTGTATGAGCAGATGAAGGGCCGGGCAACCCGCCAGTGCCCAGAGATCGGTAAGGAAGTGTTCCGCATCTTCGATGCCGTAAACCTCTATGACAACCTGGAGCCCCTCACCAACATGAAGCCGGTGGTGGTGAGCCCCAATATCAGCTTCCAGCAGCTCGAGCAGGAGATTGTCGGCAAGCAGACCCACGATAGCGAACAGCAGGAACTCGCGCGTGATCAGTTTATCGCCAAGTTGCAGCGCAAGCGACGCAACATGAGCGACGAGGCACGCGAGGCCTTCGAGACCACTGTAGGCCAGGCACCAGAGGACTTTATCAACGATATCAAAACCTTGCCCATCGCAGAAGTGGCTGACTGGTTCATCAATCATCCCGGCCTGGGCGAATTTCTGGACACGAAATCCCAGTCCAGCCCACCGGTTATATTTATCAGCGAGAAAGATGACGAACTGCTGGATGTTGCCGAGAACTATGGCAAGGCAGTCACGCCGGCAGATTACCTGAGCGAGTTCGAATCTTTCATCAAAGATCATGAAAATGACATGATTGCCCTGCAGACGATCATTCACCAGCCCGGTAAGATTACCCGCCAGCAGATCAAGGAATTGATGTTGGAGCTTTCCGAGGCGCAGTTTACCGAGAAGAACCTTAGAAAAGCCTGGGCTTTGGCCAGTAATAAGGACATCGCCGCCAGGATCGTCGGGTACGTCAGGAAGGCTGCGGTTGGAGATGCCCTGGTGCCATGGGAGGAGCGGGTGGACAACGCCATCGGTGTCATTCTTACCCAGAAACCCTGGAAGCCCGCGCAGAAGAACCTGCTGAAAGATATTGGCGAGTTGCTAAAGACCCGGCTTGCGCTGGATGAGCAGTCGATCAACGAGAGTGCCCTGCGCCGCAAAGGCGGCTTTAACCGCGTCAACAAGATGTTTGATGGCGAACTGCCGCAACTGCTGGAAGCCATCAATGAAGCGGTTTGGGATCAAACCGGCTAGAGAATAAGCAGTAGTGAGTTCGCTGTAACCCCATTTGAGAGAAACGTATGTCCACCACGACTGATATCGTTGCCAAGCTCTGGAACCTGTGTAACGTCCTGAAGGACGACGGGGTGACCTACACCGACTATGTCAAAGAGCTGACCTACCTCCTATTCCTGAAGATGTCTCAGGAAACCGGCACCGAGGACCGCATACCCGAGGCCTATCGCTGGGAACAACTGGAAGCCAAGGCCGCGCCCGACAGGCTCACCTTCTACCGCAAGCTGCTGCTGGACCTGGGTGATGCAGAGAAGACCCCGTCCATTCTCACTCGTTCCATCTACGCCAACGCCAACACCATTATCAAGAAACCCGCTACCTTGACCACGCTGGTTACTGAGATAGATAAGCTCGACTGGTATAGCGCCAAGGAAGAGGGCCTTGGTGATCTCTATGAGGGGCTGCTGGAAAAGAACGCTAACGAGAAGAAATCTGGTGCTGGGCAGTACTTCACGCCCCGGGTGCTGATCGATGTGATGGTACAGCTGATGCAGCCCCAACTGGGAGAGGTGATTCAGGACCCCGCAGCAGGTACCGGTGGCTTCCTCATCGCAGCCAACCACTACCTGGAAGAGCACAACGACCTCAACAAGCTGGACGAGAAACAGTGGGAGCAATACCAGCACCACACGTTCTATGGCATGGAGTTCGTGCAGGACACCCACAAGCTGGCCCTGATGAACCTCGCCCTGCACGACATTGAATCCGATGGTGACAGCTACGGCATCATCTACGGCGATACCATGTCAGCGGAGGCCAAGAAGCTGCCCAGTGCTGATCTCATTCTCTCTAATCCACCATTCGGGCAGAAAAAGGGTGGTGGCTTGCCTAGCAGGGATGACTTCACGTTTCCCACATCCAACAAGCAGCTGGCTTTCCTGCAGCACATCTACCGTGGCATCAAGCCCGGAGGTAGGGCGGCTGTGGTGCTTCCTGATAACGTGCTGTTCGAGGCCAACACCGGTGCCGCAATTCGTCGTGACCTGATGGATAAGTGCAACCTGCACACCATCCTGAGATTGCCAACTGGCATCTTCTACGCCCAGGGTGTGAAGACCAATGTGCTGTTCTTCTCCAAGCCGGAGAATGTGGCTCAGGATACGGGCAATACCAGGGAAGTCTGGATCTACGACATGCGCTCGAACATGCCCAGCTTCGGCAAGCGTACGGCATTCACAAAGGACTATTTCGAGGACTTCATCAACTGCTTCGGTACCGACAAGAATGGCGGCTCTAAGCGGGAGGAGCTGGCGGATGATGCCGATAGCCAGAGCCGCTGGAAGTTGTTTTCCAGGGAAGCCATTGCTGAGCGTGGTGACAGCCTGGATATCAGCTGGATCAAGGACAAGGATGTCGTGGATGCGGCGGATTTGCCTGAGCCTGAGCAGTTGGCTGGGGAGGCTATGTCAGAGTTGACGGAAGCGCTGCGGGAGTTGTCTGAACTGATGGATGCCTTGGGTGCTGAGGATGAGGCTGTTGCACAGAAGAATGTCCTTGCAGAAGCTCTTGGAATGGTAGAAGCCTAAATGACTGAGCAGCGGTTGCCTCTACAATGGGAACGCTTTATCGCGAACGAATGCTTTGCCCAGATATCCACGACGCACAAAAAAGTAAAGACGAAGGACTGCCAGCCAGAAGGGCGCTACCCTGTGATCGATCAGGGACAGGAACCTATAGCGGGATATGTGGATGACGAAGAGAAAGTTATCCCGGTTGATCGGCCTCTTTGCATTTTTGGTGACCACACTCGTGCCATAAAGTGGGTTGACCATGACTTCGTTCCAGGAGCGGATGGTACAAAGGTACTCTCACCAAAGGAGTTCCTCGATCCACGTTTTGCCTACTACCAACTTCGGGCCACGAGCCTTCCAGATAAGGGCTACTCGAGGCATTTTAAGTATCTGAAAGAGGCTCCGTTTCTGGTTCCGCCACTCGAAGAACAAACCCGCATCGCCAACAAACTCGATGAGCTCCTCGCCCAGGTCGACACCATCAAGGCCCGCGTAGATGCTATCCCAGATATTCTCAAGCGCTTCCGTCAGTCTGTCCTGGCTGCTGCGGTGAGTGGTGAGCTCGTTGATTGCGCTAATTCGATCAGCTCTGAAATCTCAGATATTTGTAAAGTCATTGGTGGGCTTACGAAAAACGCAAAGCGAAAGGAGTTTCCCAACAAGTTGCCTTATTTGCGAGTTGCCAATGTCTACGAAGATGAGCTGAGATTGGAAGATGTCGTCGAAATTGGGGTTCAAGAAAAAGAGTTGGCACGACTGTTATTACAGGCAGACGATCTCCTGGTAGTAGAGGGGAATGGCAGTTTGGACCAAATTGGCCGCGTGGCTTTATGGGACGGCTCGATATCTCCTTGTGTTCATCAAAATCATTTGATTAAAGTTCGTGCTGATAGCGAAAAAGTTATACCCAAGTACCTGCTGTACTATTTGATGTCTCCTCAAGGAAAGAAGGAAATAGTAGCTAAAGCAACATCTGGTGCTGGCCTCTACACTCTCAGCATTTCCAAGATATCATCAGTATGTGTCCCACTATTTCCTATAAAGGACCAGATCGCGATTGTAGAGCGCGTTGATACACTGTTTTCTTATGCAGGTCAGATTCAGATGGTAGTTGAAAGCGCACAGTCGCGTATCAACACAATCACTCAGTCTATCCTTTCCAAAGCCTTTCGTGGTGAACTCGTAGCGCAGGATACTGATGACGAGTCTGCAAGTACTTTGCTGGAGCGTATCCGGAGTGGGCGGTAAGTGGCTACTCCTGAAATTTTTCCAAGGCCTTCGAATACCGGGCGCGATCAGCAGCCCGGTTTGAAAGCTTTGATTTGAAATCACTGATAGCCTTAGATTCTTGGAGCAGATAAGCACATGAGACGATTGTCATTCCGAGAATTCCCGTTGATATCATTACGACGCCCTGAGCGTAGCCGGGATTGGCTTTGACTATGATAGTTCCGACATAAACCAGGGCTGCCGATACGATGTAGTAAAGCGCAGCGTTGCGGATCATAGCTGCCTTTTTGTCTACGGCATGTTCTATTCTGCGCAATTCGGAGTCAGATACAGATCCAGTCTCGCTCCGGTCCTTCAGGGATAGCACTTTGAAAAAAACCTGCAAGGCCAAGGCCAGCGGAATTACGTAGAGCGTGACATGGAAATAAGGAAGAGTCCCCTGTCCAGCCCCAAGGATAAAGCTATGGGTGATGTTGCCTATTGCACACCCAATGCCGAATGCGGCAACCAATGCCCACACCCACCGGCCCGGTCCGCGTTTTACTTTTTCATCATTCACTTCAGTCCTGAGCTTCCACGTCTCCAACCTGGATCTTGTTGAACAACCAGACATACATCTCATGGTAGAGGTCTGATTCAATAATAGACCCATTTATCGTGTTTACGTTTATGTGCTTCGATAGCCTGAGGTCATCACCTGACAGGAACTCACCGCCGTCTTTCATTTCAATCTTGAAGTCACCATCCTCCATGTTCCTGAGGCTGGTGGCCACATCATCAAGGACTTTCTGCCCGTTCTTGCTGGTCTTGCGACGGTATTTGATCTGTAGGTCCACAGTCAGGTTGGCATCATCCAGGGTGTCGTCGAGATTCAACTGCTCTACCCAATTGTCACCGATGATGGCGCTGAGGATACTGGACCCACGACCGGTGGGTACGTACTGGGTTTGGATTTGCTCCCCTTGCTCTTCCTTCACCATGGCCATAGTTCTGATATCCGAGCCGACTTTGACGCACTTCACATCGCCACGCATCACCTTATCAATAACTTCTTGTGACGGCTTGTCTTGCAGGATCAGTGCGGAGTTGGCGTCCATAACCTCTGTTTTGTAACCAAGCAGCCACCCCAAATGAGATTCGAAGTCCCCCGGCCTCAGAGCTGCAGATGTCATAAGCACAACGTGATTGTCCTTGATTCCGAAGTACATAATTGATTCTACGAACTCTTTACGCTGGTCTTCCGCTGCCGCAAGCTCCTCTTCAGTCTTCATTTCCGATGGGCTCAATTCCTTCATGGAATAGAACTCTGCATCGTCTTCGATAGTAATAAGTTGCTGGGCGCGACCGGCCTCGAATTGCATGAACTGACCGAAGATCATTCCGTTGCCAGGAGTGTGTCGGTTGATCAGCCGGAATACCCCAGTGTTCTCGCCAAGTGGTTCCTGGCGGCCACCGGCACATACACCCTCACCCTGAGCCAGTGCCTGTGTGAGTAGCTGCTGGACTGTGGCATGGTTATTGGTGAGGACGGCCCGCTTGTATACAATCCTCCTCCGCTTCCTTTCTTGTTTCAAGACTCGCTCCTGTGTCTGTTTTGTTGGCATGTTTGAAAACTATGCAGTTGACAGCCAGCTGGCTGGGATTTGTCCGTGATTGGAATGCTGGGCCCGATTTATCCACTGGCTGTTACCAATGACAACACTGCCATAGTCGGCAGGTGGAATCTATAGAAAAGCTATAAAAAACAAAGAGATATGGTGGGCCCAGAAGGACTTGAACCTTCGACCTGCCGATTATGAGTCGGATGCTCTAACCAGCTGAGCTATGGGCCCTGAAAAGGAGAGCGGGGGATTATAGTTAATCATCGGGCCCGCGCCTAGTGTCTTTCGACATCCCTTCCTGGGAGGGTTAGTCTTGTGATGTGGACTTAGTCCAGCGCAGACGACAGAGATGAACCCTGGATTTAGGTTGTGAGGCCAGAATGGAAATAGACATCGACTTCGCAGAAATACTGCGCCACCTGATATTGCTTGGCATAACTTTCTTACTCGCTTTGCCCCTCGCCCTTAATCGGGAGCACAGTTCTGACGGTGCCGGTTTACGCACCTTTCCGCTTGTGGCTATCGCGTCTTGTGCATTTATGCTGGTTGGAATGAGCGTTTACTCCGGCTCGGATGCGGAGGCGAGAGTGATGTACGGCATTATTACTGGCATGGGCTTTATCGGCGGAGGCTCAATTATCAAAACGGACTCGGGAGCCTCTGGTACTGCTACAGCCGCGGGTATTTGGCTGACCGGTGCCATTGGCATCTCAGTGGCCTATAGCCGCTACGAAATCGCCATCGTGCTCTCTCTGGTGGGTTTTCTCATCTTTCAGTTCTCTAACTTACTCAAGCGATCGTAGCTATCGTGGTAGGGACGTTTTCTACCGGGCGCATTATAATCTGTCGCCATTCGATGGAGTGACAGATGAATCCCAGTAAAACTGAACAAAACGGGCGCCTGCGGATCAGGGGAAGGGTCGAACCGGGCTTCGAGTCGGTCAGGCAACTATTTGAGAACCAGATGCGTACTATGGCTGAGCGCAATGTCCAGCTCTGTGCGTTCTATCGCGGTAAGAAGGTAGTGGATCTCTGGGCATCGGCCATTGGCGACGACACGTTCACCGCGGATTCCCTGGTGAATGTCTTCAGTAGTGGCAAGAGCCTGGAAGCAATCGCTATAGCGTCACTGGTGAGCAGGGGACTGGTACGCTACGACGCGAAAATTACCCAGTACTGGCCGGAGTTTGGCGCCAACGGTAAAGACGGCCTGACCATCGCAGACCTGATGCGGCATGAGGCGGGTCTGGCCAACTTCGACACCTCTATCGATATGGAAGATCTGTTCACTGAGAATATCAAACAGAATGCGGTGGGGCGTATCATTGAAGAGCACGCGCCTGCCTACCGCGAGGGCGATGGCGGCAAGCGCGAGTATCACGCACTCACGCGGGGATGGATCGTCAACGAGGTGTTTCGAAGGGTAGACCCTGCCGGGCGCACTATTGGTGAGTTTTTGCGGGAGGAGGTAAGCGGCCCGCTTGATGCTGATGTGGTGGTCGGCGTTAAAGAAACAGAAATGCCGCGCGTTTCCAAAGTGCACGCCCTGGGTTTTGGTTATGTGTTGTTGCAGAGCCTTATACCGCGGTTCCTTGGCAGGCGGATTGTGCACAATATTTTCCAGATACTTGGTCGCCTCATCCGCATTGTCCCGAGCATGATCAAGAGCCGTAGGGCAGGCACTCCTCCACCTTTGACAGGTATGACTGGTATGGGGTTCTTCAATGAGCCCGGTTTCGCCAGGGGAGAGACACCTTCCGCTAACGCCACCTGTTCCGCCGGGGGCCTGGCAAAGATCGCGGCCATGATGTCAGCGGGTGGTAAGTGGGAAGGCAGGGAGTTTATAAGTGATGAGGCCTGGCAGGCGATGCACGAGCATCCGGTAAAGGCGGACATGGGTGCAATGCTGGTCACCCGCTTTACCCAGGGCGGTGTGGACTGTTTTACGCCCTGCACAGCGCAGAGTACCCGTATCGAACGGGATTTTAATGAGGGGCGAGAAGGCTTCTACGGGTGGATGGGGCTGGGTGGCTCGATCTTCCAGTGGCACCCGAAGCGCGATATCGGCTTCGCGTTTGTCCCCACTTCCCTACATGTGCTGGATTTTCTTAATGAGCGTGGGAAGCGCTATCAGGCAGAGATCTTGAAGTGCGTTGAAACTATCGAGCGCTAACCGCTTGTGGCCAGGCTGGTGTGTATGCGTTACTGGTCCAGCGGGCCGGCGCGGGCTAAGGTAGGCAGACTGATGACCCTGGGGAGTATTTTTTGTGATTCGAGTCTGTCTGTTTTTTCTGGGGCTGCTGGCCCCTTCCCTTGCCGTGGCCGCTGATTTGCCGGTGGAGTCGGGCGTTTCGCTGGAGTTGGCCCAGCATCGTGCGCAAAATATCTCCAGGGTTAACTACCGTCTCCACTTCGATATTCCCGCAGAGATTGAGGCGCCAATACGGGCAGAATCACTGATAAGTTTTACGCTGGCCTCGAATGAGCAGCCGCTGCAGCTCGACTTCAGGGAAGACAGCGCTCTGTTGGTCAGCGTGAGCTGTAATGGTAAGCCTGTGAAGGTCGACCATCGCAACGAGCACCTGGTGATACCCGCGGCAGCGTTGAAGGCTGGCAAGAATACAGTGGGAGTTGTGTTTACCGCTGGCGACTCATCGTTGAACCGTAACCCCGACTATCTGCACACCTTGTTCGTTCCTGATCGCGCCAGAACCGCCTTTCCGCTGTTTGATCAACCGGACCTGAAGGCCACCTTCGACCTCACTCTTGATCTGCCCACTAATTGGTCGGCACAGGCCAACGCCCCCCTGGCTTACCGCGAGACTGTGAATGACAAACAGCGTCATGTTTTCGGCACCTCGGATGCCATCAGCTCCTACCTTTTTGCCTTCGTGGCGGGGGAGTTCGAGGAAGTGACGCGTGAGATCAACGGTCGCAAGATGTCCCTGCTGCACCGGGAAACCGATGCAGAAAAAGTCGCCCGCAATATTGATACGATCTTCCAGCAGCATGCCAGCGGCATTGACTGGATGGAGCGTTACTCAGGCATCGATTACCCGTTTGCAAAGTTCGACTTTGCGTTGATACCGGGTTTCCCCTATGGCGGTATGGAACACGTGGGTGCTATTTTCTACCGCGCCGAAAAGCTGTTCCTGGATGAGAATCCAACCGAGCGCCAACTGCTGGACAGGGCGACGCTGATTGCCCACGAGACCGCACACATGTGGTTTGGCAACCTGGTGACCATGGCCTGGTTCAACGATGTGTGGACCAAGGAGGTCTTCGCCAACTTCATGGCCGCCAAGATGGTCAATCCTGAATTTCCGGCAATAGATCACCAGCTGAGCTTTCTTGTGGATCATTACCCCGCTGCCTACGCGGTCGACCGAACGGCGGGGGCCAATCCCATTCGCCAGTCGCTACCAAACCTGGCAGACGCGGGCCAGATGTACGGCAGCATTATTTATCACAAGGCGCCCATTATGATGCGCCAGTTGGAGTTGATACTGGGCGAGCAGACATTCCGCGAGGGTATGCAGGAATACCTGAACCATTATGCCAACGGCAATGTGACCTGGCCGGAGTTAATTGACATTCTGGATGAAAAGACCAAAACCGACCTCAAGGCCTGGAGTGCAGTATGGGTTAACAGCCCCGGGCGCCCGGCGTTTCAGTTGGCAGTTAACAACAAAGGTGTGCTGGAGCTCCGCCAGCATGACCCGGCGGGCGAAGCACGGGTATGGCCTCAGCAGTTTGCGGTAATGCCAGGCCTTGGCGCAGGCGTCCGGCCCGTGAAGCTGAACTCAACAGAAGCGGTCATACCGTGGCCTATTGCAGCGCGACCACAGGACACTGCATTCCTGTTTAATGCTGATGCTGTGGGATATGGCCTGTTCCCCGCGACCCTTGAAACGATACGGGAATGGGAAGGGCTCACCGATCTGCAAAAAGGCGCACTGTTAGTCGATCTCAATGAAAACCTGTTAGCGCAAAATGGCCTCGATGCGGTCGAGTATCTCACCGCACTTTTGGGTGTGCTGGCGGTAGAAGGCAACGCACTTGTACTTGGCCTGGCGCTGGACCAGGCCTCTGCGATTTATCCGGTAATGCTAACGCCTGGGCATCAGCAAGCCGTGCAGGCGCAGCTGGAGAACGTTCTTTGGCAGCGCCTGGAGGAGGAGACGGATTCCGGCCGGGCGCGTCAGTTTTTTGAGGCTTTTACCGCCATGGCCAGCTCGCCTGAGCAGTTGAAACGGATTCACTCGATATGGTCGGGAGAGGAGACGCTGACGCAAGTTACGCTCTCAGAAACAGACTCCATTCGCCTGGCGCGAATACTGGCCGTCAGACTTCCGGCGCAGGCAGACAAGATTGTTGCCACTGAATTAGCGCGGATAAAAAACCCCGACAACCGGCGCCGGCTTGCATTCATAGCGCCGGCGCTGTCGGCGGATCAAAGCGAGCGCGATGCGTTTTTTACATCACTGGCGGATGAGCAGAACCGACGTACCGAGTCCTGGGTGCTGGATGCCCTGGCCAGCCTGCACCATCCCAGTCGCACAGGCCAGTCTGTGAAGTACCTGCCGCGCACCCTTGAACTGCTGCAGGAGGTGCAGCGCACCGGGGAGATTTTCTTTCCCACGGGATGGCTGCAGACCAGTTTCCAGAATCATAATTCTGCTGAGGCGTCCTCCACAGCGCAGCAATTTCTCGATGCCCGTCCGCACTACAGCGAGCAGCTGCGGATGAAAATACTGCAGGCCGCAGACAAGCCTGAGCGCGCTTATCGAATCAGCCGGGGACTGAAGTAGGGCCTCCCCGCGTTGATCCGGCGCCTGTGAGCCCTGGCATGGCATTTGTTGCTCCACCCATGCCCACTCAATAACCTCGCTGAATATCCACCACGGACAATAGAGGCTCTCCCGCAACATAGCGTCGCAGGTTCTCTGTTACCAGGGCCTGTATGCGTCCGAAGGTTTCTGTAGAATTGGCCGCTGTGTGCGGGGTGATGATCACTCTGGGCGTGTTCCACAGTGGGTGGTCTGCCGGCAGTGGTTCCGGGTCGGTCACATCCAGTCCGGCCCCTGCAATCTGGCCATTGTTCAGCGCTTCCAGTAAATCAGCCTGCACGGTGGTCTGCCCTCGTCCCACGGAAATGTAGTAGGCACCGGGTTTCATGGCGGCAAAGAATGCCTTGTTGAACATGCCTCGGGTGGACTCCGTCAGCGGGACCGCATTGACGACCACATCTGCCTCGGTTGCCAGCTTGATGGCCTCATCGCTGAGTCCTACGTATTCAATATAGTCTGGCCCCTCGCGGCGACTGCCCCGCGTTGCCAGTATCCTCATGCCCAGTGCGTTGGCACGTTGGGCTACCTGGCTGCCGATACCCCCCAAACCAACGACCAACATGGTGCGGCCGGACAGTTCACCAAAGTCGCGCAGTGAATTCGACGCAGAGCGATCCCAGTTACCTTGCGCCTGATTACCGTGAAAGATATCAATGCCGCGTAACAGCGCATAGGTCAGCGCGATGGTGTGATCGGCGATGGTGGGGCTACTCAGTCGCTGTCCGTTGGTGAGTATTACGCCTGATTGCATGCCGGGCAGCACTACGCAATCCTCAACACCGGCAAAGAAAACCTGCACCCAGTTCACCGTCTCGGCCAGTACCGCCTGGTCACAGAAACCAATTACCGCCTGGCTACCGGGTGCAGCCGCAGCTGCTGCCTCGGCACTGTCCACGGACACCAGTTCAACACCCGGGGCTACCGCCTGCAGCTGCTCAACCAGTTGCGGGCCAAATGGTGCCCACACAACAATGCGAGTGGGTTTCTCCCATCCTGCCATGTCCCGACTGGCGACCTTGGCCTCGCGCAGCCCCAGGCCCTGTAATGCCTGAGGCAGCTCTGTGGCCTGGAGATGAGTACAGATAGCCAGTGCAAAAAAACACAGCGCTCGTGTGAGATATTTCATGATCGTGACCTCATTAAAAAAGGCCGACCGGTAAAGGCCAGCCTTGAGTTGCCTGGGTGTTGCTAATTCTGCATCTTCACGCCAGCGGCGACCTGTCGACGTTACTGGCCCGAGCCGCTGGTCAGTTCTTCCATGATGCGGTCAAGGTTGAAGCTGCCCGGTTTCTGGCGCGGTGGGTATTCCTTGAAGCTCTGCAGCCAGTTGCCTACATATGCAGCAGCCGGTGCGATCATGTACATGTGTTCCAGATACCAGCGTTGGTAGCCGATAGCGTGCTCCGCTTCGGCCCGTTCAAAGGGGTCCATACGCAAGTTTGCGACGGAGGGTGCACGCAGTGAAATGAAGGGCTTCTGCCACACTTCCAGGCCATGGGCCTCTTGCTTGAGGAAGGTCAGCTTCCAGTCGCCATAGCGCAGGGCGGCGGCGGCACCATCATCAGTCCAGTAAATGAATTCGTTGCGGGGCCATTTCTGCTCGCCGCGCAATGCCGGGCCCAGGTCGTAGCCATCCAGATGCACTTTGTATTTCCGGTCGCCGATTCTCTTTCCCTTCAGCAGATCCGCTTTCACCGAGGTGTTGCCAGCTGCAGCGGCCAGGGTGGCGAACATGTCCTCATGCGCACCGATGTCGTTGATCACCGTGCCGGGTTCGATGACGCCTGGCCATCTGATCATGGTGGGTACGCGGTAGCCGCCTTCCCACTGGGTGTTTTTCTCGCCGCGGAACATGGTGGTGCCGCCATCAGGCCAGGTGAACGTTTCTGCACCGTTGTCCGTGGAGTACATGACGATGGTGTTGTCGCTAAGGCCCAACTCCTCCAGTTTGGCCAGTATTTCACCGACGTGGCCGTCATGTTCCGCCATGCCGTCGGCATAGATGCCCTGGCCGGTTACACCAACGGATTCTTCTTTGAGGTGAGTGAAGATGTGCATGCGCGTCGAGTTCCACCACAGAAAGAAAGGCTTCTCCGCTTTCGCCGCCTTCTCCATAAAGGCAATCGCCTTGGCATTCACCTCGGCGTCAATGGTTTCCATGCGCAGCCTGGTCAGTGGCCCGGTGTCAGACACGCGACCATCGGCGAAACTGTGGATCACTCCGCGAGGTCCGAACTTCTTCTTGAACTCTGGGTCCTTGGGGTAATTGACGTTCTCTGGCTCTTCTTCAGCGTTGAGGTGGTACAGGTTGCCGAAAAACTCATCGAAACCATGTTCTGTCGGCAGCATTTCGTCGCGGTCGCCAAGGTGGTTCTTGCCGAACTGGCCGGTCATGTAGCCCTGCGCCTTGAGTACGGTAGCGATGGTCGGGTCTTCTTTTTTCATGCCTTCCGGTGCGCCGGGAAGACCCACTTTGGTCAGGCCGGTACGAATGGGCGACTGCCCGGTAATGAAGGCGGCGCGGCCCGCGGTGCAGCTCTGCTGGCCGTACCAGTCAGTAAACAGCGCGCCCTCTTTGGCAATGCTGTCGATATTGGGGGTGCGGTAGCCCATCATGCCCATGTTGTAGGCACTGATATTGAACTGGCCAATATCATCGCCCCAAATGACGAGGATGTTGGGCTTGCTATCGGCTGCTTGTGTGAGAGAGCCCGCTGCCAGCAGGGTAATGGCCGTAAACAGCTTTAGCGTGTTACGGAGGGTGAGCATTCGATTCATGGTTTCTATCCCTTGTTGAAAAAGCCCGCATAGAGCATGTGGTCAGTCTCAGGTGCGGGCTGGTGGGGTGAGCAATATTGCTATTGCACTAATCTGGTATGCCTCAAGGGCGTTTTGCTTCCGGATATGTCGGCGGCTGAAAAACGTCAATCCTGGATGACGATTTCAACCCGCCGGTTCCGGAGTCGACCCTCGGCGGTGCTGTTGTCAGCCACTGGCCGCGACATGCCATAGCCGCGGGTGCTGACGCGGTTGGGGCTGACCCCGGCGTCAATTAGCGCTGATCGTACTGACGATGCACGATTCTCAGACAGTACCTGATTGAAAGATTCGCTGCCTACGCTGTCGGTAAAACCTTCAATAAGCACTGACTTGTCGGGATACTCGGCAAGAAAGTCCGCCAGCCTGTCTATGGTGCTCATCGCGCCGGGTTGTAAGTCCGCCTTGCCTGTCGAAAACAGCACGTCACCAAGTGTCATTACCATGCCACGGTCGGTGCTCACAGCTTGCAGAGCGAGCAGCTCGCGGCGCAATGCATCCGCCTGCGCCTGGGAGCTCTGTAGCTCACTTTCCCGGGCAGACAAGATAATCTGGTCCTTGGCTTTACTCAGTTCCGTCATCTTAGCACTGGCCACTTTGCGTTCTGCTACAGCCAGCGCCGTCTCCGTGCGGATCCTGCCGACATATGCCAGTGAGGTCATGTCATCCTCGGATTCTGCGGCTGAGGCCATTGTCAGCGCCTGTTCAGCGCGTTGCAGTTCAGCTGGCGCATACCGCAGAACATCCTCGTTTTGTTTGGTGGAGTTGTAGAAGGCCTCTGCCTCAGACAGAGACTGGTTTTTCTCCAGGCCGCTGCAAGCTGAAATTGCCAGTCCGACTACAGCCAGCGTGCCGACGCGCATCCATTTTGATAGTTTCATGTTATCTCCTGATCGATCCTGTAGCGTGCTCAATTCTGCTGACCACGTAAAATTTCGCTGCGCAGCATCTCGATACTGGTTTCCAGGTCACTCAAGGCCGTTTGCGCCCGGGTCTTGCTGGTAATAGCGTGTGCCAGTTCGGCATCCGCCTGCGCTTCCTCTGAAAGGCGCCTGGCTTCGTCGAAATCTTTCCTTTCTATCGCCTGCTGGGCGCGTCGTAATTTATCTTTGGCTCGGTCCATAGGAACAGGCGCATACAACGTGGCTTCACTGCTCTCCGCGCTCATAAGGGCAGCGCTTGCGCCGGCAACCTCGGCATCGGGTCGGGGGGTGCTGCTGCAGCCTTGCGTCAGGGCCAGCGTGCCACCGACCAGCATTACAGCGGTAACGCTACGCAGGCTGAATCTGCATTTTCTCATCATCTTGGACTACTCCTGAGTAATTCACCGCCAGTTCCAGTTTGTTCAATGGCGAGCGGGACCAGAAGCGGATACTGCGCCGAGAAAACACTTTCTGCAAGCGCCGTGAGCTCAGGGACAGTCCAATATCCCGGTACTATTGAGACATTTGGTGCGACTTCGCTCAAAGTGGCGCGTCCGTTGCGAGCAGGTGGTTCTCGACCTGGCCGGCCCAGTTCAATATCGCGTGTTGTTCGTCCGCAGGTTTGCGCTGCCAGTTGGCCAGCGTCAGGCGCATTCTTGGGTTCTGCTCAAACTTCTCCCGGTGCCGGTCGATGAACTGCCAGTAAAGGCTGTTGTAGGGGCAGGCGTCGTTGCCGGTCAACTTTTCCGGCGTGTAACGGCAGCTATTGCAGTGATTTCCCTGGCGCTTGATGTACTTGCCACTCGCGGCGTAGGGCTTGCTGGCCATCAGACCGCCGTCGGCGTGCAGCGCCATTCCCAGGGTGTTGGGTAGCTCTACCCATTCAAAGGCGTCCACATAGACTGCCAGGTACCAGTCGCAGACTTCCTGCACGTCCAGTCCGGCGAGCAGGGCAAAATTACCGATGATCATCAGGCGCTGGATGTGGTGCGCGTAACCCAGTTCCAGAGACTGCTGTAGTGCCTTATGCAGACACTGCATGTCAGTGTCCGCGGTCCAGAACCAGGTGGGTAGGGGGGTGGTGGCCGCGAGCTCATTCAGTGTGTCGTATCCGGGCATATTCAGCCAGTAGATACCACGCACGTATTCACGCCAGCCCAGCACCTGGCGGATAAACCCCTCCGCGGCGGACAGCCCGCAACAACCCTCGCGAAAGGCGTTCTCCACGCGCTGGCAGATGTCCAGGGGATCGAGCAGGCCGATATTGAGGTACATGGAAATCAGGCTGTGGAAGAGCCAGGGGGATTCCTCTGCCAGGGCATCCTGGTAGTGGCCGAACAGAGGCAGGCATTGGGCGATGAAATAATCCAACTGCATTAGTGCGCCGCTGGCAGTCACCGCGAAGTTGAATTGCGACAGGTCACCGGGGTTGTCCGGAAAGGCGGCCTCAACTTCCTCCAGCACGGCTTTGGTGATGGCGTCCTGCTCCACGACCGGGCGCTGCGGAATGGTGTCCTTGCCACGCCAGCCCGCACGGTTCTCCTGGTCGTAGTTCCACTTGTCGCCCTCCGGGCCGCCGCTGGCATCGAGCAGCAGGCCGTGATCACGTCGCATCTGTCGATAGAAGTGCTCCATGCGCAGTTGCTTGCGGCCGTGAGCCCAGTCCTTGAACGCGTCGATACTGCAAAGAAAGCGATCGTCTTCTATCCAATGAAAGCTGCGGCCGGACTGTTCCGCCCATGCATCGAGGTGTTCTCGTACGCGATATTCTCCAGGCTCGCAGCAGGCGACGCTTGCCGAGGGGTGCTCTGAGCAGGCACGGTTCAGGGCCTCACCAAGCGATGTCAGTCCCTCTCCATACTCGACGTAAACCACGTTCACGCCGGCAGCGCGAAGTTCATCGCGAAAATGGCGCATGGCGGCGAAGATCAGAGCGATTTTGTGGCGGTTGTGAGGAACGTAATTGGCTTCAGCGGCCACCTCGGCCATGACCACACTATCGGTAGCGGGATTGAGGTCGCGCAATGTGGCGAGGTTGTGGCTCAGCTGGTCGCCGAGTACCAGTACAATCTTGGTGTCATTCATGCGGGGTATACGCAGGCGCGGCGCAGGTGGATGAGGCGCGGAGGCAGCACCGTCGTGCTATGGGCGAGCCTTGAGCACCAGCGGCAGGTTGTCGACCGGCTTGGGGAAAGGGAAGTGTTGTATTTTCGTTGGGAAGCCATAGCCCGCAGGCAGTTCCAGGGTGTATTTGCGCAGTAGCGCGCTCATCACGCACTTGAACAGCATGTCGGCGAAATGCAGGCCGATGCATTTGTGTGCACCGCCACCGAAGGGGGCCCACATGAACGCATGTTGTTTGTGTTCGTTGCGGGCAAAGCGGTCCGGGTCGAAGCTATTGGGCTCGTTCCACCAGTCCGGCATGCGATGCACGTAGGTAACGGGAATCTGTACCGGGGTGTGCGCGGCGATGGCAAAACCACCGATTTCCGTCTCGCCGACCGTCCGCCGGCTGAACGCGGGTACCGATGGGTGCAGTCGTTCGATTTCCTTGAAAGTGTGGTCCAGGGTGGGGGCGCTGGAGAGCTGTTCGTAGCTGATAGGGCCGCTGAGCCCTTCGCTGTCATCGCGCAGCCGCTGCTGCCATACCGGGTCATTGGCCAGGTAGTAGCAAGCCATGGTCAGCGCGGCAGTCGTGGTGTCGTGGGCTGCCAGTAACAGGAAAATCAGGTGTTTGGAGACCACGTCATCAGGGAAGTATTCCCCGTCCTCGGTTTTCTCATTGCTGAAGTAGGTGGCCATGTCGCGTCCGCTCTGTCCGCGGCGCAGGGGTACCAGGTCAAGGAAGAACTGGTCCAGGTAGCGGCGACCGTCCATGCCCTTGCGATAGCTCAGCCCCAGGCCGGGCCAGTCCTTGCGCAGAATCGCCAGGGTGCCGTCGCCCATGGCCAGGAACGCGTTGTTGAGTTTATGGGTTTCATCGCCGGCCAGATCGAGCCCCAGGAAAACCTTCGCGCCGATCTCCAGCAGCAGTTCCTTGATGTTGGGATAGAAGTGAAAGTCTTTCTGTTTGCCCCATTGAGCGAGGCGCTCGTCAACGAGCGGGTTGATATCGTCAACGTAACCGCGCAGGGCGTCGGTTTTGAAAGCGCTCTGCATTATCCGCCGGTGAAATTTGTGTTCAGCGAAGTCGCGCATCAGCAGGCCGCCTTCAAAGAAGTGTTTCAGCGGTGCGTGATAGCCCATGCGCGCCGAGAACACCTTGTCGCTGTCGAGCATTAGTTGCTTGAGATAGTCGGGGCCCACCGCCATCACGTACTTCTGGAAAGTGAGGCCGATGCGGAACACGTCGCCGTAGCGTGCGCGGTAATCGGCAACCAGAGCGGAAGGGTCCTGCAGGTAGGGAACGGTGCGGCCCAGCAGTGGCCAGCCGTAATCCCCGGGGATGTGCTGCAGGTTGGTATTATCGGGAAGACTGACGTACTCGGGTTCTTCTTCGTAAAAGCCTGTGCTGCTCATGACTGCCTCGGTTACCGTGTTCTTGTCGCGTCGATTTACTGTATCAGGACAACGCCATCCAGCACAGCACGCCGGCAATGGCGCTGCCGGCGGTCGCTTTCCCCAGTGCGGAGGGTGAGAGTTTGGCCAGTTCCATCAGCGGCTCACCGCTCTTGCGTGTGCGTAGTAGAACTGGCCATTCGATGAGCGCGCCAAGCACGAAGCCGGTGACGGCACCGGCAATCAGCGCCACTCGCCCCGGGTTGTCCGCTGAGATGGCCATGGACAGGGCGGTCACACCCAGTGCACCGCCCACGCTGCCGGCAATGCTCATCACATAAAACTGCTGCAGCGAGTTCTTGTCGAATTGCCAATTGAAGACGAACAGGCCCGGCCGGGCAGCGATCGTGTATTGACCAGAGGACAGTTTAGCACCCAGGTAATGAAACCATTCGTGTACCAGGTTCACGGTGACGAAGCCGGCGGTGACACCGGCGAGGATGCTGATAAATGAGGCCAGTGGCAGCCCGGTGAGCACCGCCCAACTGTCGGTGGCCGCAAACATGCTGAAACTGAGCAGCCAGACACCAAGATGGATAACAGCCTGCTTGCCCAGCATAAAGCCGGGCTGCCCAGCCAGGGCGGCAAATTCTTCCTGGGGGTTACTCATCAGTATTTGCTCCGAGCTGTGCGGCGCCGGTGATACGCGGCAGGTCCAGCACTGTCAGTACGCCCGGCGATGCCTCACACACCGCGGGTATCGCGTTGACCAGCCAGGCCGCCGCAGAAGAATTGCCACCACCCGCCATGCCCGGCTCGACCGGATCGTGCCCGTGAACGGTGACGTCCAGCGTCGGGCTGCCAGAAATAATCACCTGGTGACAGCCCCCGCCCCCGGGCGGGTAGGGCCAGTCGGGTGCGCAGTCGTCGTCGATGCGGGTAATGTGTTCCAGCGCATACAGCGGCTGGTCCTGGTGATATCCGCGCAGCTCAAAGCGAAACGCGCCCTGTGTGCCCTTTTCGAATATACCCATGCCCGGCACCTCTATGGTCTTTTCCAGCGGGCGGCGCTCTACGCTGATCTCGCAGCGCTCCACTGGTTTGCCCAGTGCTCGCCCCACCAGTTTAACCATGGGTGACCACACCATGTCGATAGCGAAGTCATGGAGCATCATGGGCAGTTCATCCATGGGGGTGCCAAAGCCAATTACCTCACGCACAACCTTGGGCTGGTCATACAGCGCGTAGTTAAAAATTTCTCGTGTGCGAATTTCAGTGATGTTGGCGCTGGCGCCACTGAGCACGGCAGGTAGCATGTCCATCACCCAGCCCGGGTCTATGCCGGAGACAAAGAGCGATGCGCCGGAACGTTCGCAGGCCGCCCTGACAGGGGCCAGGGCTTCCTCGGGGGAAGACTGTGGATCAAGGTAGAGATAAAAGCCCGGAGCAACGACGTTGATACCGGCGTCGAGGCAGGCAATTAGTTCGCCAATAGCCTCTTCCATGCGGGTATCGGCGGTAGCACTGTACACAAGCGCATCGGCGCCCGTTTGCAGCGCCGCCTGCCAGTCGGAGACGGCTGCTACCCCACAGGGCTCTATGCCCGCCAATTCGCCTGCGTCCTGTCCTACCTTTCCCGGGTTGGATACGATAACGGCGTGAAGACTGAGCTCAGCATGGCTGAGTACGGCGCGTATCGCGGGACGCCCCACATTACCGGTACCCCAGACGATGACCTTCTTTTGCATGGCGTGTTCTCACTGTTGTTTTGCTTATTGTGTTTTGTCTACTGTGTCTTTAGCAAGGCAAATGACCAGCCCCTTGCTGTCATGGCATTCAGGCAGCCGGTCAGTGGTCTCAACAGAACTGGCAACTGTTGCGGGCTCGCGGGTGTGTCCGCAGTAATAACCTGCGCTTTGGCGGCGTAGGCGCGCCCCCCCCATAAAATACTCCACATCGGGTTTTCGCTGCAGGTTGCGCACCCAGAAAGACCGCTTGCCTCTGCCGGTGCTGATCAAGACATGTGACCCCAGGTGCTGGCAAAACAGCGGCGTGCGCCGGGCCTGGCCACTGACGTAGCCGGTGCTCTCGAGCACGATGAGGGTTGTGGGCAACAGGCGTGACGACAGCACGCCACGGCGCACGGCCGGCTCAACCACGGCGTTGAGGGCACGGAAGAAACGTTGTTCCAGTTTGATTTGCACAGAGGCCATTCTTTCTTCTCTAGAGGATCAGCGTGCCGTCCAGGTCGGCGGCAGCTGGTTGTTCAGCTTTGTCCAACGTCTCCAGTTCGAAGCAATGGAAGTGTCGGGGTTCTTCGCTGCCATAGCTATAGATAACGGCAACGCGGGTATCTGTGCAGGCAGAGACAAATCGTGCTTGTGCGCTGTTTTTGCCACTCAGGTAGCCAATAGCGGCTCCAGCCATCAGCGCCAGCGAGGTCATCAGCAGATAGACTTTCATGGTCTGTTCCGGGGTTGAAGCTCTGGGAGATATACGCAGGACAGCTGGCTTCCGTTCACTTTGCGTCATGCAGCGGTTACCGGCTGGCATCTTCGGTGCCTGCAGCCTGGCGGGTCTGCTGGATATCGCTGTGAACAAAGGTAGACCATCTATACTTACCGCTTTTAGGAGGGTAACCATGCCGGTAACGCGACTCACTGAAGACGAGATTGGGCTGCAGTTGGAGGCCTTCTCCAACTGGGACCTGCGTGACGGCAAACTGTGCCGCTCACTGCAGTTTACGGACTTCAGCGCGGCCTTTGCCTTCATGACCCGTGTCGCGCAGGCAGCGGAGCAACTGAATCATCACCCGGAATGGAGCAATGTCTGGAATCGCGTTGAAATCGCGCTGACCACGCACGATGCAGGCGGGATCAGTGAGCTCGACTTTGCCCTGGCGGGGCGCATCGAGGCCCTGTTGCACTGACTGCTGTGTCGGTGCCTCAGTTGTCGAACAGCTCCATATTCTGGCCTTCGACCAGCAGGCGGTCACCGACGCCGACCTTACCGCTCTCCAGGATGCGGCAGCAGAGGCCACCATGTCCCAACATGGCAGCGACACCGCCTTTCCCCAGCGCCTGCTCCATCCTTGAGCAGGGGTGGCACAGTGCGCCGGCCTCGAAAAGGGCCTCACCGATGCGGAAACGTTGATATCGAAGTGCATTGAGGTTGACGCCGGACACCACCAGGTTGCGGCGCAGGATTGCCGGGTCGATGTGCTTCGCGCCGGTGAAGTGGGCGATCTGCGCGATGAACTCACGTGATATCAGCGTGACCTGGCGGCCTGAGCCGGGCGTTTTCTCGCTGCGATGATCACCGGCCAGCCCCAGACCGGCGAGAGCATTCACGCATGCCAGCTCCCGCATGGGGCTGCGTCGTGCGGGCCTGACGCCTATCCACTCCAGGGTGCCGGCGGGCAGATCCCTGGCGAATCGATCAATCGGATTATTACGTTTACGCATGGGTCACCCGCGATTACGGTGCTTTGTGTTCATTGTTACATGGCTTGCTGCGACTTCGCCTGCGCCCTACACTTGCGCTACCAGCCGCAGTAGACACGACGCGATGGCCGACAATCAAATCAGCGCTTTTCCTGTGCTCGTCACAGAACGGCTCGCCTTTATTGCAGGGGCAGAGCGGGAGTGACACAGCTATCCCTTTATCCTGACGCTGGAGTGGAGGCGCTCTCCCTGCCCGGCGCCGATCTCACCTTACTGCGGCGACCTGACCTGGGGGTGTCCGCTTCCGAGCTGTTGGCCGGCTTGCTGGCTGATACCCCATGGCGCCAGGAAACCATCACCCTGTTTGGTAAAACGCATCTGCAGCCACGCCTGCTGGCCTGGTATGGCGAAGCGGATGCGCAATACCGCTATTCGGGCAAGACTTACCAGCCGTTGCCCTTTACCAAACGCCTGGAAACCCTGCGTAAGCGGATGGCGTCCCTGGCCGGCGCCCCGTTCAACAGTGTGCTGCTGAACTACTACCGCAACCAGCGCGACTCCATGGGCCTGCATGCCGATGATGAGCCCGAATTGGGGCGGGAACCGGTTATTGCATCGCTCAGTCTTGGGGAGGAGCGGGTGCTGTATTTTCGACCCAAGCATGACCGCGAGCTGGGGGCGCTGGACCTCACCTTGCCCAGCGGTAGTGTGCTGCTGATGCGCGGTGCGACACAGGATAATTGGAAGCACGGTGTACGCAAGCTGACCCGCTCCTGTGGGCCGCGACTGAACCTCACCTTTCGCTACGTTCAGGCCAGGCCAGGGCACTAGGCGTTCTGGCAGACCGAGCAGTAGTACAAACCCCTGCTATTGGCCTCACTGCGCCGGATGATCCCCCCACAGTGGTAGCAGGGCTGGTCGGTACGACCATAGGCATAGAATCGGCGCTGTTCCCGCTTCAGCGATGTCCTGGCCAGCCGCTTTGCCAGCCGGGGATTGAGGGTAATGCCGCCGGTGTCGTAACTGCGACGACTGATGGTCAGGGTGCTGCGGGCCAGTCTGCCCAGTTCGCCACGGGTCAACTGTGCGGGTTTGCATCGGGGGTCAATGCGAGCGTCATGCAGAATTTCTGAGCGCAGGTAATTGCCGTTGCCCGCCAGGAAGGCCTGGTCAAGATAGAGAGCGGCGAGTTCGCGGCGACTGAAGCGCGGCGACTGCAGGCGCTCCATTACCTCGCGCCAGATTAGTGCGGTATTCATAATATCGGGGCCGATCTTCGCCAGAAAGGGGTGTTGGGACAACTCGCCAGTGGGCATCACGCTGATGTCGGAGGCGCTGTAGAGAATGGCGCTGTGGCTCGCGGTTTGCAATAACACGCGCATAGAGCGAGTGGTTTTCGGCAGTTTATGGCCGTCTACCACTCGCCACAATCCGTAGAGTTGATTGTGGGAATACATGCTGTAGCCGTGGTCGAAGTGCGTCAGCATGGCCTTGCCCCGCGTCTCTACGTCAACGACCCGGTGGCCGCGCAAAAGTTTGGCATAGCGCCGCAGCCTGGGCAGGCCAAAGCGTACCTGGGTGATATCTTCATCCACCAGTACTTCGGCTATCTGGTCGGCCGCGCGCCTGATTTCTGGTCCTTCCGGCATGGTCTGGATTCCCGCTGTGATTGTGTCTTGATACGTGGCTGCGGGCGGATCCGCTCACTGCCAGCCTGTCTGGCCAGGTTGACCGCGTGTACCGCGCATGGACTACACTGGCGCATTAAGCAACAGGAGTAAACAGACGGTGCGTATAGAAGACTGGGAGGCGCGCGGCAAGCGTGCAACGCTATGCGGTCACGATATTTTCTTCATCGACGAACCCGCCCGGGGGGACTCGTGGGGCACGATATTACTGATTCACGGTTTTCCGTCGGCCAGCTGGGACTGGTGGAAGATCTGGCCCAATCTCAATCGTCACTACCGCCTGGTGGCCATGGATATGTTGGGCTTCGGATTCAGTGCCAAACCCAGCCCTCACGACTATCGCATCATGGAGCAGGCCGATATCTGCGAGGCTCTCGTTGGACATCTTGAGCTTGACGAATTTCACGTGCTGGCCCATGACTACGGCGATACGGTGGCACAGGAAATGCTTGCCCGCCAGAATGCGGGCGCGGGTATAGGCCGCTGGCGCTCCTGCCTGTTTCTCAACGGAGGGCTCTTTCCGGAAACACACCAGGCATTGCTGGTGCAGCGACTGTTGCTCGGGCCGCTGGGCTTTCTCGTCCGTCACGCATTCAGTCGTGCGAGCATGCGCAAGTCTTTCGACCGTGTCTTTGGCCCGGATACGCCGGCCAGCGATGAAGAGATGGATGCCCTGTGGCAGTTGTTCACATTGAATGACGGGCAGCGCAACCTGCACCGACTGATCCATTATATGAGTGACCGGCGCAGCAACAGGCAGCGCTGGCTGGATGCCCTTTGTGAAGCCTGTTGTCCGATTGGCCTGATCAACGGCAGCGTCGACCCGGTGTCAGGCGAACATATGGTCCAACGGTTCGAGCAACTGGTGGGGCGGGAGCATTTCATTAGCCGCCTGCCCAACATCGGCCACTACCCGCAGCTGGAGGCGCCCGACGATGTTCTGGCCGCCTACCGAGGGTTTCTGGTGAGCAGTGGGGAGCCCACCGAGCCAGCGTAAGCATGCAGACCTCTTTTCCGGGTGTTCACCGATTAAAGCAGTCCTTGTGCCTACGAATGGCGGAAAACCAGGTTTTTGCATTGATATTGCCCCCTGGACATGGCCTGACTGGGAATTCGAGCTTTCAGGAAATGTAATAAAAGGCCAGTTTTTGCTGTACCTGACCCCACTCGATCCCCTATTTTTTAATTCATTAGCAATAGTGAGGGATTGGACATGCTTGAATCAGTCAGCGCCACGGGAACCGGCAGCGAGCAGCAAGCCGGGGAACTTCTCCGGGTTGGACTCTTGGTAGAGGTCACCGGGGAGAGCTTCACAGCCAGGCTGGACCCGCGCAAGGATACAGTGGCGGCGATGGAGAGAGGCGCTGATCAGCACATGCCCCCGGGGCAGGTAGGCTCGTATCTCAAGATCGCCAATGGCAATAGCTTTGTATTGGTCATGGTGGAGCGCAGTTATCACGCCGCGGACAAGCAGGGCCGGGCGGTGAACATGGTCCACCTCACGCCGCTGGGAGAACTCGACGCCGAAGGGCAGTTCCAGCGCGGCGTGTCCAGCTACCCGATGTCCGGTGCCCGCATTTACACGGTCAACCCGGAAAGCCTGGAGCGGATCTTTGCCGGTTATGGAGATGCCGATTTCAGGGTCGGTCGCCTGGCATCGTTTGATTCCATTGGCGTACATCTTGATGCGTCGTCATTCTTCGGCCGACACGCGGCTATACTGGGACAATCCGGTGCAGGTAAGTCCTGGACAGTCACCAGCCTGATCCAGTCTACCCTCACGGCCATGCCTGAGGCGCACATCATTCTGCTGGATATGCATGGCGAGTACAGCGACAAGGAAGTGGACGGTATTGTCTCGCGTTCACCTTTCCACGCAGCGGGCAAGGTCCGCAGTTTCAAAGCCGAGGAACTGGAGTTTCCCTATTGGCTACTTTCGTTTTCCGAGTTGTGCGACCTGCTGATCAACCCGGAGGACGACCACGCATCCATACAGATATCCGCCATGCGCACCGCGCTGATCAAGCTCCGTAAGGAGGTGAACGAGCATCTCAACCTGGGTCATATCACGGTAGACTCGCCCTTGTATTACTCCCTTGAGGACCTCAATCACGCCCTCAAGGAGGCTAACAGGGCGACAACGGATTTCGGTAAGGAAAAACTTGCAACATTTGGTAAGTTTGACCAGGTACTGGTGCGGCTGAGCAGTTTGCTCAACGACAACCGTTACGATTTTTTGATGCGTCCCAAGCAGCGCACCTCGTCTGAATCGCTCACCGGGTTGATGAAGGACCTGGTTGGACTGGGCACTCCCCGTGCCAGCGTCAGTGTTATTGACCTCAGCGCTGTGCCCTATGACGTGGTGCCGTTGGTGGCGGCACAGATTGGTCGTCTTACCTATGAGTTCAATTTCTGGAATCCGCGCTGCCGGGACTTCCCGTTGTTCCTGATCTGTGAAGAGGCCCACGAGTACATCCCGCGGGAGGATATCCCCCGCTTCCGTGAGGCACGTCGGACCATGGAGCGAATCTCCAAGAATGGACGAAAGTATGGCGTAGGTCTCTGCGTTGTTAGCCAGCGCCCTCACGACGTCTCGGAAACTGTGCTTGCGCAGTGCAGTTCATTCATCTGCCTGAGAATATCCAACCCCGATGATCAAGAGTACGTGCGCTCCATGGTGCCCGATGCCGCGCGCGGTACATTCTCGGCACTGACGTCGCTGTCCAAGGGCGAAGCAGTTGCCCTGGGTGAGGCTGTGCCCATGCCGGTACGCTTCCGCGTGGATCTCCCTGATCCTCCCCCCAATTCCACCGATATCGACTATTCCGGGAAGTGGCGCTCCGTGGGTGAAGAGATCGACGTCGAAAAGCTGGTGAATAACTGGCACACTCAGGAACGCTAGCCGTTTCACAAACGGGCGCCCCCGGTGCCCGTGGTTTTCGCTGCAGCAACGCTCCCGTGCGGGTGGTTCGCACCCTTGCTGCCATCGGTTGTGCCTATGACCGAGATCAAGCGTTGCGGTCTTTGCGCTTTATCGAGCAGCTATGGCTACTTTATGATGGACCACCTGTCTCCTGGAGGAGCCGCGATGGTTACCGTCAAACGCCTTGTTCTGGATGTACTGAAGCCTCATCAGCCCGGTGCGCTGTATTTCTGTCAGCACATTGCCCGCCTTGGTGATGATTACCAGGTCTGCCTGTCGGTAGAAGAGGTGGATGAAAACACCCAGACACTGCAGTTGGAAATACGCGGTGCGTCCATAGTCCTGGAGTCTATTGAGAAGGCTATCGCCGAAATGGGTGCCTCCCTGCACAGTATCGACCTGGTGGAGGTGCACAATGAGGCCGATAAACCCTGATTGCTGATGAGTCCTCTCAGGCGTATCAATCGCTTACTGAGCGTATCCGATTCCCACGGCATTCTGCGCCGCTACCTGGTGGTCAATGGCTTTGACGGCGCATTGGCCATGCTCGGGCTTATTATTGGTTTTCTGGTCAGCGAGCCCGCGGAGTTGGACATGGTTACCAACGCCTGCCTGGCAACCGCTATAGCCCTCGGTATGAGCGGGGTCAGCAGTGCCTACGTCAGTGAAGTGGCGGAGCGCAAACGTGAGTTAGGCAGGCTGGAGGACTCCATGATCTCCGATCTGGGTGAGTCTGCCCACGGACGGGCGGCGCGCTGGGTACCGGTGCTGGTCGCAGTGGTAAACGGCGGCGCGCCCTTAGTGATTTCCCTGCTGATTATCCTGCCGCTGTGGTTGGTACAGGCCGGTTTTTCCCTGCCTGTTGCGCCACTCTACCTGGCAGGCGCTGTCGCCGGGTTGATGATCTGTGTGTTGGGAATGTTACTTGGGCGCATCGCCGATGTGTCCTGGGTTCGTAGCGGCCTGCAGACCCTGCTGGTCGCCGCGGTCACGGTAGCGTTGATCTACCTGCTCACGGGATAAGTAAATGACGCCTTTTGTCTGGTACAGCAGTGAAGTCGGTGCCGCACTGAAGCAACTGCAGGTGGATGCATCCGGGCTGAGCAGCACTGAGGCAGGCCAGCGTCTGGCACAATATGGCGCCAACGCGCTACCCGAGAAGCGTCGCCGGACGCTGCTGGCGCTGTTCTTATCCCAGTTCCGTGATTTCATGATTATGGTCCTGCTCGCTGCGGCGGTCATCTCGGGCGTGGTTGGTGAGCCCGAAGACACCATTGCCATCCTGGTTATCGTCATACTCAATGCGATTGTCGGCTCGGTGCAGGAGCGTCGTGCAGAGAACGCCATTGCCGCCCTGCATAAAATGACGGCACCCTCGGCACGGGTGCTGCGCGATGGCCAGGTCACTACACTGGAAGCGACCGAACTGGTTCCCGGCGATGTGGTCCTGCTGGAGGCGGGGTCGATAGTGCCTGCAGACCTGCGCCTGCTGGAGGTTGAGGAGCTGCTTACAGATGAATCGGCACTCACCGGCGAGTCGGTAGCATCGCGCAAGCAGGCCGAGGCGGTAGAGGGGGCGGGGCTGCCGCCGGCAGATCAGGCCAGCATGGCTTTCAGGGGTTGCCTGGTGACCAGTGGCAGTGGCACCGGCCTGGTGGTGGCGACTGCCCAGGATACCGAGATGGGTCGTATCGCCGAGTTGTTGAGCAGCGAACCCAAGGTGAAAACACCGCTGCAGCAGCGCTTGGCCCGCTTCGGCCGCTACCTGGCTCTGGCTGTGCTGGGTATTTGCGCCATCGTGTTTACTGCCGGCCTGTTGCAGGGACAACCCACGCTGCTGATGTTTCTCACGGCAGTCAGCCTGGCGGTGGCGGCGATTCCGGAAGCCATGCCGGCGGTGATTACCGTGTCGCTCGCTCTGGGCGCGCGCAAACTGACTCGCCATCGCGCACTGATCCGCAACCTGCCCGCGGTAGAGACGCTGGGCTCAGTCACCTGTATCTGTGCCGACAAAACCGGGACATTGACGCGCAACCGGATGACCGTGGAAGCGTTCTATTGCGATGGGCAGCGACTGGCGGAACTGCAACAGGAAGGTGTTGCGACGGAATTGGGGCAGGCTATAGCGCTGAACAACGACGTGTTGCAGGAGGCGGGTGAGCCGGTCGGTGAGCCGACGGAGCTGGCTCTGTTTATTGCTGCTCAACAGGCGGGCTTTGACAAGGATAGTCTCAGTGTCGGCTGTCCTCGGCTGGGTGCACTCCCGTTCGACAGCGAGCGCAAGCGCATGTCCACTCTGCACGGTCTTGGCGACGCTGTCGTGGCTTATGTCAAGGGCGCGCCGGAGCAAGTGATCCCATTGTGCACAGGCTTTTATGGCGAGGGTGCTGCCCCGGCTATCGATCAACAGGCCTTGCTGGCTGAGGCGGATTCATTGGCGGCAGAAGGTTATCGCGTGTTGGCTTTCGCCCGACGTGAACTGGGGTCGCTGCCGGCTGAGCCGTCGCCGGAAGAAGTGGAACAGCAGCTGGATTTCCTGGGCCTGGTTGCACTGATTGATCCGCCTCGCGACGAGGTACCACAGGCCGTCGCCGACTGCCTCACGGCAGGCATCAAGCCGATGATGATCACTGGCGACCACCCGGGTACCGCCCTGGCGATAGCCCGGCGTTTAGGTATCGTTGAAGATGGTGGCGAGGCCGTTAGCGGTGAGCAGCTGGCAGCGGCAGACGACGAGGCGCTACAGCAGATAGTGGGTACCGCACGCGTGTTTGCCCGGGTGACGCCAGAGCAGAAACTACGAATAGTCAAGGCTCTGCAGCAGCGTGGCGAGTTCGTGGCCATGACCGGGGACGGGGTCAATGATGCGCCCGCCCTGAAACGCGCCAATATCGGTATTGCCATGGGCCAGAAGGGTACCGACGTGGCCCGCGAAGCAGCGGACATGGTGCTACTGGACGATAACTTTGCCACTATCGTCAGTGCGGTGCGCGAGGGTCGTTCTATCTTCGACAACATCCGCAAGTTCATCAAAGACACCATGAGTTCCAACTCGGGTGAGATCTGGACTTTGCTGCTGGCACCCTTCATGGGATTGCCGATCCCCCTGCTGCCTATCCATATATTGTGGATAAACCTGGTCACCGATGGCCTGCCGGGTCTGGCATTCAGTGCCGAACCGGCGGAACCCGGGATTATGCGTCGTCCGCCGCGCCCGCCGCAGGAGAACATTTTTGCCCATGGCATGTGGCAGCATATTATCTGGGTGGGGCTCTACATTGCCGGCATCTCAATCGCCGCCATGGCGTGGGCCATCGATCGCGAGGCGGCGTATTGGCAGACGGTGGTATTCACGGTACTCACTGTGTCCCAGTTGTTTCACTCCATAGCGGTGCGTGCGGAAACGGCCTCGCTGTTGCGTATAGGGCTATTCAGCAATCCTCCGATGCTGCTTGCTGTGAGTATCACCCTGTTGTTGCAGTTGGCGGTTATCTATCTGCCCGCCCTCAATAGTGTGTTTCACACCCAGCCGCTGCCCGTCCTTGACCTGCTCGCTTGCCTGGCGCTGTCTTCCACGGTATTGGTGGTAGTGGAGGTGGAGAAGTATCTGGTGCGCCGCCGCCTGATCTACCAGGGCAACGGCTGATGATATTCACCTGTTTACCTGCAGATCGGTTTAGCGCAGCGCAGGTAGACACCGCTGGCCTGTCCTATACTGTCAGTATGAAGGGCAAACTCTACGACATGTTCATTAAGATCCTTTTTCTCGCTGTGTTTTGCCTGGGCACCAGCGCAAGTTACGCGGATGCCTGGTTGGTAGAGGTGGACGGAGCGGTGGGCCCGGCGACGGCTGACCACATGGTACGTGGCCTGGCGAAGGCGCAGGACGCGGGTGCTGAGCTGGTGGTGCTGCGTATCGACACGCCCGGGGGGCTGGACAGCGCCATGCGTGACATGATCAAGGCCGTGCTGGCGTCCCCCATTCCTGTGCTCGGTTATGTCGCGCCCAGTGGTGCCCATGCAGCCAGCGCCGGCACCTATCTACTGTATGCCACCCATGTCGCCGCCATGGCACCGGGTACCAATCTGGGTGCGGCCACGCCGGTGCAAATCAGTGGGCCAGACCTGGGCCGTGGGCCTTCCCCCGGGGAGGAGGGTGCAGCTCCTCCCGGGCCTTCCGCAATGGAGAAGAAAGTCGTTAACGATGCGGTGGCCTACATCCAGAGCCTGGCGCAATTGCGCGGCCGCAACGCTGAGTGGGCGGAACGCGCCGTGCGAGAAGGCGCCAGCCTGTCAGCTGAGGATGCTCTCGAGTTGGGGGTGGTGGACCTGCTTGCCGAGTCGGCTGACGACTTGCTGGAACTGGCGGACGGGCGGCAAGTGAGCGTCAACGGGGTGGAGCAAACCGTCAACAGTGCCGAGCTGGCGCTTTATCACCACCAGATTGACTGGCGAAGCGAGTTTCTCGCGGTCATTACCGATCCAAACGTGGCCTACATCCTGATGCTTGTAGGTATCTACGGCCTGATCATTGAATTCTACAACCCGGGAATCGGCCTGCCCGGCGTGTTGGGAGCCCTGTGTCTGTTGCTGGCACTCTATGCTTTCCAGGTTCTGCCAGTGAGCTATGCAGGACTGGCACTGATCCTGCTGGGTGTCGGCCTGATGACGGCGGAGGCCTTTGCACCCAGCTTCGGCATACTTGGCCTGGGTGGACTGGCGGCCTTTGTCATCGGCTCGGTGATGCTGATGGACACAGAGTTGCCTGCCTACCGTATTGCGTTTCCTGTTATCGCCGCGTTCGCGGTATTCAGCGCTGCCCTGTGCTCTATCGCGCTGGGCCTGATACTCAAGGCCCGGCGCCAGGTCAGCGTGAGCGGTGTAGAGCACCTGCTCGGTCAACTGGCGGTTGTTGAAAAAGTCACACCCGAGGGCACCTGGGTGCGACTCGACGGTGAGCTGTGGAACGCTGAAAGCGCACAGTCCCTGGCGGAGCAAGATGAGGTAACCGTAGATGCGCTGGATGGACTGGTACTGACGGTGAGCCCGAGCAAAAAGGAGAAGAGCTGATGTTCGAAATGGAGTTTTTCGGCGGTGTATTGCTGCTACTGGCGGTTGGGCTTCTGTTGTCCATGTTCCGGGTGCTGCGGGAGTACGAACGCGGCGTGATTTTTATGCTGGGCAGGTTCTACAAGGTAAAAGGCCCGGGTCTGATCATCATTGTCCCGGTACTGCAGCAGATCGTGAAAGTGGATTTACGCACCATCGTGATGGACGTGCCTACGCAGGATGTAATCTCCCGTGACAACGTCTCGGTGCAGGTCAACGCGGTGATCTACTTTCGTGTGCTGGACCCGGAGAAGGCGATCATCCAGGTGGAAAACTACCTGGAAGCGACCAGCCAGCTCTCCCAGACCACGTTGCGTTCGGTGCTGGGCCAACACGAACTGGACGACATGTTGGCAGAACGTGAACAGCTCAATGTGCACATCCAGAATATTCTCGACAAGCAGACCGCAGCCTGGGGTATCAAAGTCGCGAATGTAGAGCTGAAACATGTCGACCTAAATGAGACCATGGTGCGGGCGATTGCCAAGCAGGCAGAGGCGGAGCGGGAACGTCGCGCCAAGGTCATTCACGCCGTGGGTGAGGCCGAAGCTGCAGAGAAGCTCGCAGAGGCCGCCAAGGTACTGGCACACCAGGACCAGGCCATCCAGCTGCGCTACCTGCAGACGCTGGTGGAAATCGCCGGCGACAAAAGTAACACCATTGTATTCCCCTTGCCTGTAGATCTTGCCGCCAAGCTGAGCAACAACTCAGACTAGCCGCTGCCCGTCCGCAAGAACGGAACTCCGGGCGTTCATTGATTAGTCTGCAGGTGCTTTTGCAGTCGCCAGGCTGGTGTCGGCTTTGCTGTTGGCGTCGCGCTGTTTGAGGTGCGCACGCAGGTCAACCACTGTTTTGAGTAGGATAACCGCCATGATCACCGGTGCTGCCTCGCCCAGCATCATGCTCAGCGCGCCGCCGAAAATGATAACCATGTGCATGAAGATGATGCGGCTGTAGGGCTCTGACATTTGCTGGCGCATCGTGCGCTGCAAGTATTCCCGACGGCCGATGAAATTGTGAAAGAAGGAAAAACCGTGGCTGATAAACAGGGCGAGCAGCGCTGGCCAAAGGCCCAGGAACAGCACAGCGACGTCCTTCACACTGGCGTCCATTGACCCCCCGTTGCCGGTATCCTGCAAAAACAGGGCGTGCAGGAAGAGAAAGTGTATGGCCATGAAACCGCCGAAGTGGCCAAGGAAAAAAATGGCTGCGCCGGGAGCCATCCACCTGCCGATGACCGTGATCTTGCATATGTTGAAAAAGCCGATGACCGCGCTTTCGGCCCAGTACAGCAACATGAGTAAACCCAGGTCCCAGTTCCAGAAAACGGCGCCGAACAGGGGGACGATGTTCGCGGCAATCAGCATCAGGCTGGAGGGCGAGGCGAGGCTCAAGGGCGTGCTTGCATCCGCCGGTGCCACGGGCAATGGCTCCAGAGTTGCAGCTGGATTGACGGTCAGTTCCGCCTGGGAGGCTTCCCCCTGGCGCAGGGTAACGCCGGCGAAAGTTTCAATACGCTCAGCAATGGCAGCCAGGCTTTCTGCCGGAAGGTTAATGCCAAACGCCGCCTGGCTGGGGCCATAGTCAAACACCGCATGATTGCCGCGCCATGAACGGGCCTTTTTGGCTGCCGGCATTTCGGTACGCAGGTTGCGGATGCTGGTGGCACGGTAGCGCATGCGCAACCCCAGCCAGGGCAGGCCCAGTTCTATGGCCAGTTCCCCGGGTCTTGCGCGGAGTGACTCACGTCCAAACAGCAGCATCAGCAGCAGAGCCGTCATCGTCAGCGGTGCCAGTGACCAGCCCAGCAGCCAGAAGGTAAGAAACAAGGCAGTGATCAGGTTGAACAGGCTGTCTGCCTGCTGCCACAGCTCGCTGGCCTGGCGGAACGTAATAACGGCTGGAATGGCAAAGACAAGGTCGAACACTGCCAGCGCAATGATCGCGCCCCAGTGTCGCGGTAGGGCAAAGGTTTCCTCGTAAGGGTAGCTATCCCCCCGCCCGCGCCAGTGGAGAGCGATATCAGGTCGTATCCCTTTGCCGCCATTTTTGCCGAGCATGGGCCTGGCCTCCGCGGTTGAAGTTGCCCTGGCTACCAGTTCAGTTCGATTTCCAGGCTGGTCTCATCGCTCTCGATCTCCAGTTCCACTTCCAGCTCTACCGCGTCGGGGACTTTTACGTGCAGGCCCTTACCCTCCCGGGTGAACTGCAGTTCATTGTGACGTTCCAGCGAGTCAGCTATGCGGTGTAGCACCTTCGCAGCCTCTTCACGGGAAAGTGTGCGTTTCTCTTTTATCTCCAGAATATCCATAATCCTGCGCCTTTAGTTGCTGTGGTTGTGAGAAGGTATCATCGTTGCAAAGGGAATGGCATGGCAAACTATTGAGCCAGCTCACTTGTTGTCAGTATTCTCCTGGCCCGTCTTCGACCAGCAGCCAGCCTGCTTTGTCCGTTTCGAGGTGCCATTGCAGCTGGCATTGGTCGACCGTTGGCCGATGTCATTGGCTGGACCGGTTTTGAGTAACTTCAATGGCTCCTGGTTCCTGTTGCTGGAAATAGCCATCGTAGACCTGCTGGTAGGCTGACTCCAGATGACGGGTGAAGCGCGCGCTGTCAAACAGCGGTGAGTCCAGGCGCGTATCGACAAGGCGGTTGCGCAGCCGGGCCAGTGCTGCGGTGTCGCGGGCCAGCTCCAGCGCCAGTCGCTCATACTCAACTTCGGTGTCAGTGACCAGCTCGGGCAGGCCAGCGGCGTAGAGCAGGCTGGCGGCGACCCGAGCCGGCATGCCTTCACCAGGCTTTGTCAGTACGGGTAAGCCCGCCCACAGCGCATCGCTGGCAGTGGTGTGAGCATTGCAACTGAATGTGTCGAGGAACAGGTCGGCCAGACGGTGCCTTGCCAGGTGGTGCTCCTGGGGACATTTGCCAGCGAACACTATTCGATGCGCATCAACCTGGCGCTTCTGTGCCTCAAGTGCCAGGTTCTGCCTGGCCTGTTCGCCGCAATCGAGTAACCAGAGTACGCTCCCTTCTATCGCCTGCAGTAGTCTCATCCAGATGTCGAACTCGCGGGGTGTTATCTTGTAGCTGCTGTTGAAGCAGCAAAAGACAAAGCCTTCTTCAGGCAGGCCGACATCACTGCGGGACAACGACTCCCCGGCAATTGCCCGCGTGCTGTCGTTAACCTGGTAACTGTTCGGAAGATAGATGATGCGTTCGGTGTAATATTGCTGTTTTTCTGCAGGGATGAGCGTCTTGTCCGCCACCAGGTAGTCCATGGCAGGCATGCCCATCGTACCTGGATAGCCAAGATAACTGATCTGTACAGGCGCGGCACGAAACGCAAAAATGCCCGGCCGTGAGCCCTGTGTGTATCCTTTCAGATCTATGGCAATGTCTATCTCAAGGGATCTGGCAAGCAAGGCGATGGCCTTGTCGCCAAGATGGCGTACCTCGTGGTAATGGGCCACCGCTTCCTGCAGGCGGTGACTCATAGTGTCGTCCCCCGAAGGGCCAAAAGAAAACGCGTGTACGTCGAAGCGGCTGGAATCATGCAGCTCAAAAAGTTCCGCCATCAGGAACATCGTTGCGTGATCGTGAAAATCGGCGGAGAAATAACCGATCTTTAGCCGCGCTGGTTTTGCCGAGGGTCTGGCTATGGGCGGTAACTCGGCGATATGCGCAAAACTCTGTTGGCAATAGCGTAGTGCGCGTTGGTACTGACGTTGCAGGTTGTCATCGCGCACGAGCATTACGAAGGGACCAATGGCCTCGCCGGTCATTCCCAGCTCGTGTGTCGTTGCTTCTGCTGATTCCACCGCGCTCCAGTCGCAAGCCAGCGACATCAGGTGCAGCACTTTTGCCTGCGCATCGCTGAACCCGGGGCGCAGGCGCAGCGCGTTGCGGTAGCTGGTAATTGCCTCCTTGTGGCGCCCCAGATAATTGAATGCGTGGCCCAGGTTGCAGTGTGCCTCGGCATTTTCAGGTGCCAGCCTGGTGGATCTGGCAAAGCACTCGGCTGCCTCGTCGAAGTGCCCGACAATCTGGTAGATGTTTCCCAGGTTGTTATGGATGACCGCATTGTCGGGTTGCAGACCCGCTGCCCGGAGATAACAGTCAATGGCCTGGGCATAGTCGCCAGTTTCCCTGAGTGCACCGGCCAGGCCCGAGAGTGCTGTAGCGTTCGTCGGTTGCAGCTTGAGTACACCGGCGAATTGGTCGCGCGCTTTCTCATGCATACCTAACTGCTGCCAGGCAACGCCCATATTGAGTCGCACTTCGACGTAGTCGGGATTTAATCCAAGAGCCGCGCGATAGCTCGCGATAGCCGCCTCGGGTTGACCCAGTGCAGAGTGCAGTACGCCAACAAAGTTGTGAATCATTGGATCTGTGGGGAATCGGGAGGCCAACTGTGAGCCTGCCGCCAGGGCCTCATTCAGGCTTCCCGCGCGGTAGAGGTTGACCGCATTGGACATGAGGCTGGATGGTACTTGTGCCGATGCAGGTTGCGCCTGCTTGTTTTGTGTCCCCAGTGCCCGCAGGCCGCTGATCGCTTTTCTATTCTGCGGGAAGCGCTCGAGAATCGCCCGGTACAGTTGTGCGGCCGCTTGTGGATCGCCGGCTTTGGCAAGGCCTCTGGCTTTGCGTAAGGTTTTTTCTACATTGAGTGTCATGGGGGAAGTGGGCTGACCGTGACCTGAATCTGCTGCAACCTTACTAAAATTGATGTATTTCGCAAAGCGGCCGGACACCGGCAGGCCCCGGCAGCGGTTTTAGCTTTCACCAAAAACTGGTATACCGGTGACTTTCCCAGTCGGAGTACTTGATCATGGACAAAAAACCTGACCTGATGCGTCGTCGCATCGTACAGGGAGTAACGGCCGCGACGCTGCTGCCCCTGCTCGGCGCCAATCTTATTGGTTGCTCAGACAGCTCCGATCGTACGCGGCAGCCCTCCGTCCCGGCTGACTTCCTGCACGGCGTGGCTTCAGGAGACCCGCTGCAGGACCGGGTTATTCTCTGGACGCGCCTGTCGCCTGAGCGTGATGGCACAGTGCAGGTGGACTGGGAAATTGCCAGCGATCGCGAATTCACCGATGTGGTTAATCAGGGCAGTGGGACCACTGCTGCTGAGGTTGACTACACCGTAAAGGTAGATGCGTCAGGCCTTGCTCCCGGGACGCGTTATTACTATCGTTTTACCTGCGGGGAGAACGTTTCGCCCATAGGCAGCGCGCGTACGGCTCCCTCAGGTCTACTGGCAGCGGCCAGCTTCGCTGTGGTGTCCTGCTCCAACTATCCCGCCGGCTATTTTCACGCCTACCGTGAAATTGCCAATCGGGATTACGACGCAGTGCTGCACCTGGGTGACTACATTTATGAGTATCCCGCTGATGGTTATGCCAGTGAGGATGCCGAGGCGCTGGGCAGGGTTTCAGAACCTGCCAACGAGTTGCTCGCACTCGATGACTACAGGCGTCGCTATGCGCAGTACCATACTGACGCAGACCTTCAGGCCTGTCATGCGGCGCATCCTTTCATTGTCGTATGGGATGATCATGAAGTTGCCAACAATACCTGGAAGGATGGCGCGGAAAATCACGATCCTGAAACCGAGGGTGATTTTCTCCAGCGCCGAGCACAGGCGATACAGGCGTGGTATGAATGGTTGCCGGTGCGCCCGCCAGCGTCTGAGCAGGATATTACCTACCGTCGTTTTGCCTATGGCAGCCTGGTCGACCTTATCATGCTCGATACAAGGGTGATCGGGCGGGACAAGCAGCTCGAATACACCGAGTTTACCAATGGCGGGCTGATCGACGTGGACGCGGTACGCGCTGCGACGGCAGATCCCGGGCGCTCTATTCTGGGGGAGACGCAGCGTGACTGGTTGAAACAAGCGCTTACGGACAGCACAGCGCGCTGGCAGGTGCTGGGCCAGCAGGTGCTGATGGCCAGGCTGGTGATGCCGGAGCCGCTGGTACGCCCGTTAACAGGCGGCGGTGATGGCGGCCTTGAAGAGGCTACCGCTGCACTGCTTGCCTCCCTTGGCGCCAAAGCAAAACCACCGGAGGAGCGCTCACCCGCGGAGCAGGCCCTGCTTGATTCTGTCATTCCCCTCAATCTGGACGCCTGGGATGGTTACGAATTTGAACGCGAGGACTTGTTGGTGCACGCCAGCCAACTAAGCGCTCGCATGGTCGTTCTGGCCGGGGACAGTCATAACAGTTGGGCCTCACAACTGACACTGGCAGACGGAACCCCGGTTGGGGTTGAGTTTGCTGGCACCAGTGTCACCTCGCCGGGGGCGGAGGGGCAGTTAGGGGCGGAGAACGCCCGGCTGTTTGCGCCGCTGGCGCCGCAGCTGGTGGATGACCTGAAGTACGCCAACCTGGCAGACAGGGGCTTTCTCGAAGTGCGTTTTGGCGAGGATGATGTGAGTGCGCAGTGGCACTATGTCTCGGATATCAAGCAGGCGGAGTTTGTGTTGCTGGCAGAAAGATCGCGCAAGGTGACGGTAAGCAGGGCTGATATGTTGCTTGCGTGAGCCCTGCTACCGGGTTCACAGGCACCCGCGAAGCGAGTGCCGTTTGCTGTAAAGCTTACAGGTTAGGCAGCAGTACGCTGTCGATCACCCATACGATACCGTTGGAAGCGCGCACGCCCTCACAGGTAACAACCGCGTTGTTAACGCGTGCTTCACCACCGGAGCGGGTGAAGTAGACGTTTTGGCCCTGCAGGGTATCGCGAGCAACCGCTACGGAACCGGCGAACTTGCGCGGGTCCTGGTGGCCGGTAGAGACGTGGTAAGTAAGGATACCAGTCAGCAGCTCAGTGTCAGCCAGTGCTGCGTCCAACAGCGGCGCGGGCAGGGCTGCGAACGCGTCATTTGTTGGGGCATATACAGTGATGTTGTCGGTCGTTGCCAGGGCGTCGCCCAGGCCAGCGGCGGTGACAGCGTCAACCAAAGTGCTGAGAGCCGGTGTGGCAACGGCGGCATCGACGATGGTGCCGTCAAAGTTGGCCAGGTTGGTGGAGGTGCACTCGGAGAACGATGCGGCCTGCGCACCAGTGGACAAACCCACGGCGAGTGCGGCGGAGGCGATAGCGATAGACAGTTTGTTTTTCATGGTTAGCTCCAGAATTTTTCAATGAGTAAGTGGTGGAATACGCCTGGTCGCAATTTGCTGATTGGCTTCGCCCCTCCCGCGCTGTTCCTGGCCATCAGCAATTACTTACACGTTGTTACGGTCCGAATTTGGGTCTGGATTTATCGACCCTGGGGGTTTTGGTTTTTTCTTCCCGCGTCATCGCACCTCTGTGAACTTCGATTTCAGCATTAGTTGACTCTAATATAATGAATTACTAATATATGGGTTCTTACTGGATGCAGGGTGAGCTCCGTGGACTTATCTGCTATGCAAAACAATGCCGAGGCCGCGACCGGGCTGCTTAAGTCCCTGGCTAATCCTAGTCGCTTGCTGGTGCTGTGCGCCCTGGTTAGCAGAGAGCACACCGTGGGTGAACTGGAAGTTCTGACAGGGCTTAGTCAGTCTGCCATTTCGCAACATATGGCCCGCCTGCGTGAGGCGGGAATCGTCGATACCCGGCGCGACGCCCAGCGCATTTTTTATTCTCTGGACAATCCAGAAGTGCGTGCAGTCCTGGAAACGCTGCACGACATTTACTGCGCTGATGCGTAACGATAAATGGAGAAGCGCGAGCGATGGGAGGTTGTATGGCAAAGGTAGTGATAATGGGAGCCGGTATCGGTGGCGTGTTGCTGACATATGAGTTGAAGGCGGAGCTGGGTGCTGCCGGCGTTCACCGGTTCCCACGAGGCGACATGGGCGACGATCTGCCTTGCAGACATGGGCGATAGCGGCGCCGCAGTCGTGGCAATCCCACAGATGTCGCCGCGCAATGTTATCTGGGCAAAGCAAGGCAAGTGGGTGCACCTGGCGAAGGTCGCCTTTGAGAAATATCACCTGCGTAAGGTGCGCAGAGGTAGTACTTATCCCATACATGAGAAGTTCATTCTCAAAATGATGGGCATTGAAAAACTGAAATCATGAGGACACTGTTATGAACGTTGACAAACTGGTGCTGGCAATCGCCGGCGTTTTCATTTTGCTCAGCCTGGTGCTGAGTCACTTTCACTCGCAAAATTGGTTGTGGTTTACTGCCTTCGTCGGTGCAAACCTGTTTCAGGCGGCCTTTACCGGATTCTGTCCTCTGGCTGTTATCCTGAAAAAATTGGGACGACAGCCAGGCTGTGCTTTCCAGTAATCGCTTGTCGCGGAAACTCTACAGATTATGAATCACCCCGTTGATCGCCTTATCCACTACTCGCTTCGTGGCGGCCTGCCCAAACTGATTTTCGTGGCGGGTCTGTTCGCTGGAATATTGGCGTTGCTGTATACGCCTCGTGAGGAGGAGCCGCAAATTGTCGTGCCGATGGTGGATGTGCTGGTAGAGGCACCGGGCCTGGGTGCACAGCAGGTAGCGCGACAGGTAACGATTCCGCTGGAAAAACTGCTGTCGCAGATTCCGGGGGTAGAGCATGTGTACTCGTCAACAGGGACTGGCCGGACTGCTGTTACCCTCAGCTTCCACGTGGGGGAGGATCGGGAAGATTCGATCCTGAACGCATACAACAAGCTTTATTCAAACCAGGATAGCCTGCCGCCGGTGGTCAGTCGCTGGATGATGCGACCGGTGGAAGTGGATGACGTGCCGATTGTTATGCTGGGGCTGTGGAGCGATGACCCGCAGCGCTACAGCGACTTTGAGTTACGGCGCATGGCGGATGAAGTGTCTACTTTCTTGCAGGGTATCCCCAGTACCAGCGAGGTGAATGTTGTCGGTGGCCGCCCGCGTACGGCGCGCATTCTGATAGACCCGGAAAGTATGGGTGCACGCAATACCACGGCCCAGGATATCGTCCAGGCGCTGGCCGTGTCCAATGTGCTGCGCAGTGCAGGGGACTGGTCCTTCGGCAACCAGTCCATCGAACTGCAATCTGGCGACGTGCTGCGTGACAGCGGCGAGCTAGAAAGCCTGGTGATCAATGTTATCGACGGCGTGCCGGTGTATCTGCGCGACGTCGCGCGTATCGTGGACGGCCCGGCTGAGCCCGACAGTTATACCTGGATCGGCTTCTCGCCGCATCACGCGGCAGGCGATATCGGTACGCGGCCCATGGTGGCGATTTCCGTTGCCAAGCAGCCGGGTTCGAACGCCGTCGGTGTGGCCCGTGATGTGCACGATCTGATGGCCGAGCTGCGGGACAATTTCCTCCCCGGTGAAGTGCATGTGGAAGTGCTGCGCGATTACGGGCAGACCGCCAATGAAAAGGTTAACAACCTGGCCAGTAGCCTTGGCTTCGCCATTTTTACCGTGGTGGTGTTCATAGGGGTATTTCTCGGCTGGCGTCCGGCTGTTGTTGTGGGCCTGGCGGTGCCTATTTGCTACGGACTGACCCTCGCCATGGACATGGCACTGGGTTACACCATCAACCGGGTGACCCTTTTCGCCCTTATTCTTTCCCTTGGCTTGCTGGTGGACGACCCGATTACCGGTGTCGACAACATCAGCCGGTTTATGGGGCGCAAGGATGTTACACCAGGTGAACGGGTGGTCGCCGCGATGAGCGAGATCCGGGTGCCGCTGATTATGTCTACTGTGACCATCATTTTTGCCTTCCTGCCGCTGGCTGCCATCACCGGCATGATGGGGCCATACATGGCGCCCATGGCTTTCAACGTGCCCGCCAGCGTGGTGACCAGTACGCTGGTCGCGTTTCTGGTGACGCCCTGGCTGGCCAGCAAGTTATTGAAGGAGGCGCCAGTAATCGAGAGCCCCGCGGCGGCAGACGGAGGCCTTTACGGGCGATGGATGGCGCCGCTTCTGGGCAATCGCCGGCGCGCAAAAATGAGTCTGTGGCTGGTGCTTGGGCTGTTCATCGTGACTGCAAGCTTGCCCTTGTTCCGGCTGGTGCCACTGAAGTTGCTGCCTTTTGACAACAAGGACGAAGTGCAGGTGCTGATCGACATGCCGGAAAGTGCCAGCCTCGAGCAGACCGCCGCTATGGCAAGGCAGATAGCCACGGAAGTGACCCGATTGCCGGAAGTGCGCGCAGTGGCGGCGTTTGTCGGTGAGCCTTCACCTATAGACTTCAACGGGATGGTGCGTGGCTATTATCAGCGGGTCGCGCCAAACCTGGGTGACCTGCGCATTACCCTGGCAGACAAGAGCGAGCGTGCGCAACAGTCGCACGGCCTGGTGCTGCGTTTGCGTGAGTTGCTCAAGCCCTTCAGTGTGGATGGTGTTTCCATCAAAGTGGTGGAGGTGCCACCCGGCCCGCCCGTGTTAAGTACCCTGGTCGCTGAAATCTACGGTGACGCCGTGACGCCCTACGCGACCCAGAAACAGGGCGCACATGCGCTGATGGAGCGCCTGGCACGCGAACCGCATGTGGTGGAGATCGACTCCACCATTGAGGCAGACAGGACCCGGCTGCGTTTTGTCACCGACCGACAGAAGGCTGCCATTTCAGGGATCGCCACAGATGACATTGCCCAGACTCTGGCAATGGCTAACGATGGTTACGTGGCCGGATACGTACAGCTACCGGATGAGGCCCGGCCCCTGCCCATCGAGCTGCGCCTGCACCCGCAACAACGCGTTGCGGACAGCGACTTCCTGCGACTGTTGGTGAAAGGCCGCCAGGGGGTGGCGAAGACCAGTACCGCCCAGGGCCTGGAGATTGCGCCGCAGCCGCTGGCCGCCATGGGAGAACTGGGCGCCTTTGAGGCGGGGTTGGCTGACCAGACCATTCATCGCAAGGACTTGCGCCCCGTCGTATACGTGATGGCCGAACTCAACGGTCGCACCCCGGCTGAGATCATAGCTGACGTCCATGCGGATATGGATAAGCCGGCGGGGACTGCTAATGATTGGCAGTCTCGCACCTTCCTCAATAGCGGTGCGGGTGACGGCTGGGGCCTCCCTGAAGGTACTGACGTGCAATGGACCGGTGAGGGCGAGTGGCGCATCACCAAGGATGTGTTCCGCGATATGGGTCTGGGCTATGCTTTCGCATTGGCGGCGATCTTTTTCGTCCTGCGGGTACAAACCAGCTCCACACCTCTATCCCTGATTATCATGCTGTCCATTCCGTTGACCGTCATTGGCATCATGCCGGGCTTCTGGATGATGAACCAGTTCGGCGAGCGCTGGGTGGCGGGAGCGCCGGATCCGGTCCTGTTCACTGCCACGGCCATGATCGGGATGATCGCGCTGGCCGGCATTGTGGTGCGTAACTCACTGATTCTGGTTGAGTTTATTGCCCAGGCAAGGGAGCGAGGAGCCAGTATTCGCGATGCTCTCCTGCAGGCGGGCTCCGTGCGCATGCGCCCGGTACTGCTGACTGCCGGTACCACGATGCTGGGGAATCTGATTATCACCCTTGACCCGGTATTCTCCGGCCTGGCGCTGGCAATTATCTTTGGCATCGTCGCTTCGACGGCATTTTCCCTGATCGTGGTGCCTCTGGTGTACATGCTGGTATTTGATAAACCGAATGAGGCGTCGGAGCCCGTTATCTCTCCGGCGGAGGACCTTTAATGATGAACAAACTGCTGCTTCCCCTGGCTGCCGTAGCGCTACTGTTAGCAATGATGGCGTGGATGGCGGGGTATTTCAGTGAAAAAATTGAACCCGGTCTGGCGCAACCGGCCACTGCGAACACTGCCGATGCAGTTGAAGTGCGCCGTGAGGTGGCGACGTTCACCGAGCCGGTACCGGCATCGGTAGAAGCAAAGGAGGCGACGATCATATCTTCACGATTGTTGGCTCGCATCACCTCGATCAACGTTCGCGCCGGTGATTATGTAGAGGAAGGGCAGTTGCTGCTGGAACTGGAGCAGGCCGACCTGCTTGCCCGTGCCCAGCAGGCACGGGACCGGGTTCAGTCAGTGGAGGCGAGGATGCGAGAGGCGCAGCAGAACCTCGACCGCAGTGAGGCGTTGCACAAGCGGGGTCTGATTGCGGTGGCGGCACGTGATGCCGCCCGCGCTGATGCCGCCGCCCTCGAGGCAGACCTTTCCTCAGCGCGTCAGTCGCTGCAGGAGGCAGAGGCCGCAGTGGGCTTCAGCGAAATCCGCTCGCCGATTGCAGGCCGGGTAGTTGATCGTTTCGCAGAACCCGGTGATACCGCCTCTCCGGGCGCCAAACTGCTTTCTCTTTATAATCCGTTTTCACTCTGGGTAGAGGCAAGAGTGCGAGAGCAGTTGGCGTTGTCGCTGGAAATGGGTCAGACCCTGACTGTTGAAGTGCCCTCTTTGGGCAAAACCCTGGATGCGAGAATCGAGGAGATCGTACCGGCAGCAGACCCCGGTTCGCGCAGCTTTCTGGTGAAGGCAGTTCTGCCCAGTGAAAAAAACCTGCTACCGGGTATGTACGCCCGGATGCTGGTGCCTGCTGGCGAGCGCGTGCGAATGCTGGTCCCTGCAGACCGCGTAGCGCAGGTGGGGCAGTTGGATGTGGTGTGGGTGGCGCAAGAGGGTACTGTGGTGCGCCGCTTTGTTCGGCTGGGCCGACCTGCGGGGCAGGATATGGTCGAAGTGGTCAGCGGGCTCGCTGAGGGCGAACGGGTGATGCCGCGCCCCTGATCACCATGCAAAAGATGGCGACCAGGTTCACGGTATTCGATAGTTATTCGTCGAGGAAGCTGCGCAGGTAATCAGAACGGGTCGGATGGCGCAGCTTGCGCAGTGCCTTGGCCTCGATCTGGCGGATACGCTCACGGGTGACATCAAACTGTTTGCCCACTTCTTCCAGGGTGTGGTCAGTGTTCATGTCGATACCGAAACGCATGCGCAGTACCTTGGCTTCGCGCGCGGTGAGGCCCGCCAGCACTTCCTTGGTGGCTTCCTGAAGGCCTTGCCCTGTCGCGGAGTCGACCGGCGAGGAGATGGTGCTGTCCTCGATAAAGTCGCCCAGGTGAGAATCTTCATCATCACCGATAGGGGTCTCCATCGAAATCGGTTCCTTGGCGATCTTCAGCACCTTGCGCACCTTGTCTTCCGGCATATCCATGCGCTCGCCCAGTTCTTCGGGTGTCGGCTCGCGACCCATCTCCTGCAGCATCTGGCGGGAGATACGATTGAGCTTGTTAATGGTCTCAATCATGTGTACCGGAATACGAATGGTACGCGCCTGGTCGGCGATGGAGCGGGTGATAGCCTGGCGAATCCACCAGGTAGCATAGGTCGAGAACTTGTAACCGCGACGATATTCAAACTTGTCCACAGCCTTCATCAGGCCGATGTTGCCTTCCTGAATAAGGTCCAGGAACTGCAGGCCGCGGTTGGTGTACTTCTTGGCGATGGAGATCACCAGGCGCAGGTTGGCCTCCACCATTTCTTTCTTCGCGCGTCTTGCCCGGGCTTCGCCCATTGACATACGGCGGTTAATTTCCTTGATCTCGCTGACGGTCAGGCCGCTTTGCTCTTCGACCTGCTTGATCCTGCGCTGCATGCGCTGGATGGTCTCTTTTTCAGCGTTGAGCTTGCTACCGTAATCTTTCTTGCGCGCGTGCCTGGATACCCACTTGAGATCTGTTTCTGAACCCTGGAAGGAAGAAATGAAATCCTTGCGGGGCATGCCGCAAACCTTGATGGCGAGGCGCATGATTTCCCGTTCCTGATCGCGCACGGCGGTAAGGATGTTGCGGGGAGTGTCACTGATCGGATCAAAAACGCGGGGAGTCAGCTTGAAGAACTTGAACAGTTCACCCAGTTTCTCCATTTCCTTGATGCTGGCCGGGTCCTGGCGACCCTTGGCGGCAATGGCCTTCTCGGTTTTGTTGTACTGGCGCTTGAGTGCAGTGAAGCGCTTCTTCGCCTCAACGGGATCAGGGCCGGTGTCGACCTCTTCATCATCATCGTCGTCGTCAGTCGTCGCGTTGGCGGCGGCCGCTTCTGCCATTTCGGCAGCAGAGGGCACGTGCTCAGCCGGATCCAGGTAGCCGACCATGATGTCGGCCAGGCGGCGCTCTTCCCTGGTGACCAGCTCGTATTCGTTGAGAATCTGCTTTACCGCACCAGGATAGAGTGCGAGGGCAGCCAGGAGTTCTCGAATGCCTTCTTCAATGCGCTTGGCGATAACGATCTCACCCTCGCGCGTCAGCAGCTCAACCGTGCCCATCTCGCGCATGTACATACGCACCGGGTCGGTCGTTCTGCCGGCCTCGGTCTCCACGGCGGCCAAAGCGGCAGCGGCCTCCGCTGCGGCGATGTCATCGGCCGAGGAGTCGCCCTCTGTCATCAGCAGTTCATCGGCGTCGGGAGCCTGCTCGAATACCTGTATGCCCATGTCGTTGATCATCTGGATGATGTCTTCAACCTGGTCCGGATCGGAGATGTCCTCGGGGAGGTGGTCGTTCACCTCGGCATAGGTCAGGTAGCCCTGTTCCTTGCCTTTGGCGATGAGGGCTTTCAGGCGTGACTGTTGTTGTACCGCGTCATTCATTAAGCTGGCACCTTTGAATATACAAAAAAAAATCAGCCGGCAATTATAGACATGAAACAGTGCCTTAACCACCTAAAAGCCGGGATATTTAGCTAAATATGGCCCGAATATGCCCTGATCTTCGGATTTTCTTATATGAGGGCGAATCGGCCGATTACAACGGCGTGTAGTGAAAGAAAAATCAGTGATGAATTACGCTCGTCATATCAGTGATCGCGTCGGTTTCGTTCCTCATCACGCTGCCGTTTTTCCTGCAATAACTCACGTAAACGTTGCTTTTGCAGTTCACTCACCTCAGCGTAGTTCGTGAGTTTGAGTTTGTCGACCTGCTCGGCAAGTTTTGATTGGTGTGGCAATCGGTGTGCAAGGTTATGCATGATGTCGGCAAACTGCTGCTCTATTCCCTCGGTGGGAATGAGGCGCTCCTGGCCGGCCAGTCGATTGAGCAAGCCTCCCTCCGGAGTGCCGTACCAGTGCCCCAGCAGCATGCCGGTATTGGACTCCGGTCGGCGTTGCACCAACTCTATCAGCGACCTCAGCAATATCGCGTCGTCACCGCTCAGATCCTGTAACTTTGCAGTCTGTACGTTGCGAGCGATTTCAGGCTTGTGCAAAATCAGGGCGATAGCGCTCTGGGCGAGGTTGGAGTAACCCCGCATGGGCGCGTCCGGAGGCCGTGATGGCGCCGAGTGCGGTGTGTCATCATCACCATCGAAGTGGGCATAGTCATCCATCTGCGGTGGTGGCAGATCCTGGTAATCCTGTGGTGGCGCTGAAGTCGGCTCAGCCGCCTCTCCGGGAGCGTAGCGCTCCCGGGCAGGCGCAGGCGCAGTCACTTCCAGGCGCAGCAGGCTCTCCAGTTCCAGCCCGGTGTGTTCGGCGAGCGCCTGGAACATCAGTTGTCGATACACGCCTTCGGGTAACTGCCTGATATAGGGAAGGGCAAGCTTGCTCAGCCGTGCGCGGCCGTCGAGTGAACTGGTGTCTATGCCCTCGGCAACGGCGGCGAACAGGAATTCCTCCAGTGGCTGTGCCGAGCTCAATCTTTCTTCGAATTCTGCGGCTCCGCCACTGCGTACCATTGTGTCCGGGTCTTCGCCCTCGGGCAGGAACAGGAAACGTGCCTGGCGGCCATCTTCCATGCAGGGCAGGGCGGCCTCCAGAGCGCGAAAGGCGGCCTTGCGCCCGGCTTCATCGCCATCAAAGCAAAAAATCACTTCCGGGCAGCGCCGGTATACCCGTTCAAGATGGGCTTTGCTGGTGGCCGTGCCGAGTGTCGCGGTGGCGTAGCTGATGCCATACTGGGCGAGGGCGATAACGTCCATATAGCCCTCGACAACCAGCACCCGCTCCAGTTTGCGGTTAGCCTGCAGTGCTTCGTAAAAGCCGTATAGCTCACGACCCTTGTGGAAGACGGCTGTTTCAGGTGAGTTCAGGTACTTGGGCTTGTCGTCGCCCAGCACCCGCCCACCGAAGGCGATGACCCGCCCGCGTTGGTCGCGGATGGGGAATACCACCCGGTCGCGGAAGCGGTCGTAGACACGGCCCTTGTCGTTTTCCACCAGCATGCCGGCTTTCATCAGCTGCTGCCGCTTTTCGTCGCTGTCGCCCAGCGCCTTGATCAGGTTGTCCCAGCCAGGGGGTGCGAAGCCCAGCCCGAACTGCTGTGCGATCTGGCCGGTGAGTCCGCGCTGTTTGAGGTAGCCCACGGCGTTTTCGCGCTGCGGGTGCTGGCGCAACTGCAGCTTGTAGTAATTGGCTGTCTGTTCAAGCAGCTTATACAGGGACTTGTTGCTTTCCTCCTGTCGTTCTTGTGCCTGGCCGCCGCGCGAGGGCTCACGCTGTACTTCCAGGCCAACACTGGTCGCCAGGGTTTCAACGGCCTTGGGGAACTCCAGGTTCTCGTAGTCCATTACAAAGCCGAGGGCATTGCCGCCGGCGCCGCAACCGAAGCAATAGTAAAACTGCTTGTCGGGGCTTACCGAAAAAGAGGGTGTTTTTTCTTCGTGGAAGGGGCAGCGCGCGCTGTAGTTCTTGCCGGTTTTCTTCAGTTTCACCCGTCTGTCGATCACTTCGACGATGTCGACGCGATCGAGCAGGTCATCAATGAAGGTTTGTGGGATTCGTCCGGCCATAGCGGGTTAGTGTAACGCCATTGTGATTGTTGCAGTATGCCGTTTTGGTGCAAGCGGCAGTCTCAGACTATGAACTATCGGCACACAGGTCCCTGACCCCGTCACGAAAACCGCCAGAAAGCAGCATCCTTGCCGGGCTTGGGCTCCGCCATCCCTGGCTGCGCACATTTTCGTGACGGGGTCAGGCACCTGCGTGCCTCGCGCGGGTATTGGCGCAGATTGCGTTACGGAGGCCTGGTGAGCGATCACCCCGGTGCCGGGACGTGCGCAGCCAGGGATGGCGAAGCTCGAGCCTGTCATGGACGACGCATTTTGGTGATCCCGGTACCGGGGTGATCGCTCACCAGGCCGGATAGCCTGCCTTCACCACAGGGCTCGCACAGCAGGCCCGGTGTTGTAGTGATTGGGTGAGAGCGGGTAGCTGAAACGCTATCCGAGAAGCCGTGCTTTAACCAGGCCGCTGACCGCGCCCATGTCTGCCCGACCCTGGAGTTTGGGTTTGAGCTGGCCCATTACCGGGCCCATCGCCGCCATACCGGAGGCGCCGGATGCGGCGATGGCCTCGTCGATCAGGGCGATAATTTCATCCTCGGAAAGTTGCTGGGGCAGGAATTCCTGGAGCACCGCGATCTCGGCGTTCTCCTTGTCGGCCAGTTCCGTGCGGCCGGCGTCCTGGTACTGCTGAGCAGAATCGCGGCGCTGTTTGACCATCTTGTCGAGTACCGCCAGGGCACGGGCATCGTCAACGTCGATGCGCTCGTCAACTTCGATTCGCTTGAATTCGGCCTGTATCAGCCTGATGGTACCCAGTCTGTCTTTATCCCTGGCCTTCATGGCCGCCTTCATAGCGGCCCGGATGGTCTCGGTGAGCGATTGCTCAGTCATAGGGGATTCAACGCCTAGTAGAGGCGGACGCGCTTGCGATTTTCCCGGGAGACCTTCTTCAGGTGACGCTTGACCGCAGCGGCTGAGGCACGCTTGCGTACGGTGGTGGGCTTTTCGTAGTGCTCACGCTTGCGTACTTCAGCCAGAACGCCGGCTTTCTCGCAGGAACGCTTGAAACGACGCAAGGCTACGTCGAAAGGCTCGTTTTCCTTGACCTTGATTTGGGGCATTAACTCTACACCTGTCTCTGTTGTTTGTTACGGGCACCGGTTAATGGGCCGGTGAACGCCTGAAAGGGCGCGCATTCTATACTTATCGGAAGGGGTTTGCAAAGGCCTGCGGGCCGCTGAAGCCGGTAATATTCAGGGCCGGGCGGGCTGATATGGGAAAATCTGCGCGGCGCGGTGGGAAATCGCCCGGAAATCAGGCTGGTTTGCGTCTTTTGCAGCCAGTATCATGCGCTCGTTAGTCAAATGAGACTCCTTTTATGTTGATCCTGGGCCTGGAAACTTCGTGTGACGAGACCGGTGTTGCGCTGTTTGATACAGAGCGCGGTCTGCTGGCGCACGCTCTGTTCAGCCAGGTCGATATTCACGTCGAGTACGGTGGCGTGGTGCCCGAGTTGGCCTCCCGTGATCACGTACGTAAAACCTTGCCGCTTATTGAGGAAGTCATCAATGATGCAGGCATTACCGCGGCCGAAATAGAAGGTGTGGCCTACACTGCCGGCCCCGGCCTGGTTGGCGCCCTGATGGTAGGGGCGACTCTGGCCAGGTCCCTGGCCTGGGGCTGGGGTGTTCCCGCCCTGGGTGTGCATCATATGGAGGGCCACTTGTTGGCACCCATGTTGGAGGAGGAGCGCCCCGACTTTCCGTTTATCGCCCTGTTGGTTTCGGGAGGGCATACCCAGTTGGTAAGAGTCGATGGTATTGGCCGCTACCGGTTGCTGGGCGAGTCCCTGGACGATGCGGCGGGTGAGGCTTTTGACAAGACCGCAAAAATGCTTGGCCTGCCCTATCCCGGTGGTCCGCATATTGCCCGCCTGGCGCAGCAGGGTGAGCCCGGGCGCTTTGACTTCCCCCGGCCCATGGTGAACCGGCCCGGGCTGGACTTCAGCTTCAGCGGGCTCAAAACCTTTACCTTGAACACTGTGGAGGCCTGTCGGCAGAATGGGGAGCTCAGCGAACAGGAGCGCTGTGATATTGCCCGGGCTTTTGAGGACGCTGTCGTCGCCACGCTGGTGATCAAGTGCCGTCGTGCGCTGCAGCAGGAAAACCTGCACACCCTGGTAATGGCCGGTGGCGTCAGTGCCAACGCGAACCTGCGAGCAGAACTGAAACGGGCGCTGGCGAAAGAGCAGGCCCAGGTGTTCTACCCGGCGCCGATGTTCTGCACTGACAATGGTGCCATGATTGCCTACGCTGGCGCCCAGCGTTTGCTGGCGGGTCAGGTGGATGGCGCAGAAACCCGGGTGCGACCGCGCTGGCCCATGGAAGAGTTGCTGCCCGTCGAGGGTGCCGCATGACCGATATTGTTTATATCCGCGGCTTGCAGGCAGAAGCTGTAATCGGTGTCTATGACTGGGAACGCTCAATCCGCCAGACCCTGATCCTGGATCTGGAACTGGCCAGCGATAACCGCGCTGCCGCCGCGACGGACGCCATCGAGGACGCGGTTGACTACGACGCCATATCAGGGCGTATCCTGGGCTACGTGGGAGACAGCGAATTCCAGCTGATCGAAACCCTGGCTGAGCGCATCGCGGAGCTGTTGCAGCGCGAATTTGGCGTGACCTGGCTGCGGCTGCAGTTGGCCAAGCCGGGCGCGGTAAAGGCTGCGGACAGTGTTGGCGTGATCATCGAGCGCGGCAGTCGTTCCTGATGGCGCGCGTCTACCTTGGTTTGGGCAGTAATATTGAGCGGGAACGCTACATCACCGCTGGCCTGGATGCCCTCGACGGTCTGTTTGGCGCGCTGCAGCTGTCCCCGGTCTATGATTGCCCTGCAATGGGTTTTGAGGGGCGACCGTTTTTGAATCTGGTGGCCGGCATTGACACGGAATTCAGTCCGGCGGAGCTCGCCCGCACCCTGCGTCATGTTGAGACGGAGCATGGGCGCCCGGCAAACGCGCAGCGCAATTCACCCCGTCAGCTTGATATCGACATTCTTACCTACGATGATCTCACCGGCGTGATTGACGGGGTGGAGCTGCCGCGCGCCGAGATTCTCTACCACGCCTTTGTATTACGTCCGCTGGCCGACCTGGTGCCGGATGAATGTCACCCGGTGTTGGGAGAGACCTATCGCTCGCTCTGGGAGGCCTTCGACCAGGGCTCACAGCAGATTGCCCCGATCGTTTTCCACTGGCGTGGACGTCAGCTGCCCAAGCCCTGAACGCCGGCTCTAAGTGACTCCAGCCTGCTTGCGCGTTCGCCGCTGATGGCTTCTCCTATTGCCTTGCCGTGCAGGCCCTTGTCGGCGAAGTCGCTGGCGTTGACTTGCGCGGCCAGCTGCTGTGCGCGACGCAGGTAGTCAGCCTGTGGGTAGGGCTTGTCTTCACTTCCCAGGCGCCCGCGTGCATCCGCTTCACAGGACAGCAGGAAGGCCTCGAAGCGCTCAGGCCGGCGCAGTGCATCGGTGACGGTGAGCAACTTGAGTAGTGTTTTACCGCGTAACTCCATGGCCCGGTGACTTAGCAGGTGGTACTCGCAGACTTTCAGCGCCAGCTCTCGGTACAGGTTCGGTGCCTTGAGTCGGCGACAGGCGGCTTCAACCAGCTTGACGCCGCGGTGTTCATGGGCGATATGTCGTGGCAGCTCCTGCTCAGGCGTAAGACCTTTGCCCAGATCGTGTAGCAATACGGCGAAGCGTACGTCGTTGCCGCCATTCAGCCTCACGGCCTGCTGCAGTGCCAGCAGCGTGTGTGCGCCGGAATCGATCTCCGGGTGATGCGCCTCCGGTTGCGGCACACCAAACAGCGCATCCAGTTCGGGTAGCAGTTTCGCCAGCGCGTTGCACTGCCGCAGCACTTCAACGAAGACCTCCGGGTTGCGTTCACCCAGGGCACGATCCATTTCGATCCACACACGTTCGGCCGGCAAATGCGCCAGCTCGCCCTGCCCGACGATTTCGGTCATCAGCGTCATCGTCTCTTGGGCAACGCTGAAGCCCAGGTGGGCGTAACGGGCGGCGAAGCGGGCGGTGCGTAAAACACGCAGGGGGTCCTCGACAAAGGCGGCTGACACATGGCGGAGCAGGCGCCGCTCGAGATCGTGTTGACCGCCGTAGGGGTCAAACAGGTTGCCGTCCTCATCCAGCGCCATGGCGTTGATCGTCAGGTCGCGTCGCAGCAGATCCTCCTCCAGAGTGACGTCTTTGTCGCAGTGGACGGCAAAACCAGTATATCCGTGACCCTGTTTGCGTTCGGTGCGGGCAAGTGCATGTTCGTCGCGGGTTTGCGGATGCAGGAAGACGGGGAAGTCCTTGCCTACCTGCTGGAATCCCAGGGCCAGCATTTCATCGGGGGATGCGCCCACCACCACCCAGTCCTGTTCGTGGACGGGATAGCCGAGCAGTTGGTCACGGACAGCGCCGCCGACAAGATAGGTTTGCATAGGGTGAGTCTACAGAAAGCGGCAGCCGCTGGGGACCTCGCTCGCCTAATCAGGTATGGTTTGGTTGCCACTTTCGCAGCGGCAGCGGGTCCAGGCACCTGTCTCGAGACAGTAGAGTGATAAGGAGCCGCCCCAGACGCAGCCCGTATCCAGCCCGATTGCATTGGGTGTGTCGGTTTTCCCCGCCAGTGAGGCCCAGTGGCCGAACAGGATGCGATCATTGACTGTCTTGCGTCGCGGGTGACTGAACCAGGCTGATACTTTTTTGCCGTTACAGGGTGCTTCGGGGCCCTTGTGAACCAGATCCAGCCAGCCCTCGTCCGTACAGTAGCGCATGCGCGTCAGGTAGTTGGTTATCACTCGCAGACGGGCCATTCCCGTCAGTTCCCCGGACCATACGGCGGGTTCGTTGCCGTACATGGTGCGCAGGAACTCTACGCAATTCGGGCCGCGCAGTACTGTTTCGACCTCTTGAGCGCGCTTTACAGCTTTCTTTACTGACCACTGCGGGGGGATCCCTGCATGGACCAGAGTATAGTCATGCTCGTGGTGGATCAGCGGTTGGTGAATCAGCCACTCAATGAGCTCCCCACGATCCGGCGCTTCGAGAATTTCGTCCAGCGTGTCAGCTTTTGACGGGCGCCTCGCGCCGCAGGCAATCGCCAGCAGGTGCAGGTCATGGTTGCCCAGGACCATCACCAGGCTGTCCCGCAGCTGGTAAAAGAAGCGCAGGGTCTCCAGGCAGGACGGGCCTCGGTTAACGATGTCGCCCGCCGACCATAATACGTCTGTTGCAGGGTCAAACTTTACCGTTTGCAGCAGGCACTTGAGGGGTTCCAGGCAACCCTGTACATCGCCGACTGCATAGGTGGCCATGTCAGTTCAATGCCGTCGGCGTATGCAGGGTGAACGGTGCTACAGGCACTTCGAATGTGGGCAGTTCACCGGGCGATACGTCCATGGGCTCCCTCACCACCATATAGTAGCTGCCCTGCATATAGCCCAGGGGAGTGGCCAGCGTGGCACCGCTGGTGTAGCGGTACGATTCACCTGGAGGGATCACCGGCTGCTCACCCACTACGCCCTCACCGCGCACCTCCTGTATCTCTTCGTTGGCATCGGTGATGATCCAGTGGCGTGAGACCAGCTGTACGGGCAGGTCGCTGGCGTTGCTGATAGTAATGGTATAGGCGAAGGTGAAGTGCCCTTCATCCGGAATGGAATGATTGGGAAGGAAGGTGGTCACCACACTGACACCGACCAGCGAGGGGTTGAACGGGATGTTAGACATTGATGGCGTTAGTGATATCGATAAATTTTATTAGTTCCAGGGTTTCTGCCCGTGCGCCCGGGTCGATTCCCAGTTGCTCCAGCGCGCCACTATCTATAAGCCCTTTAAGGTTGTTGCGCAAGGTTTTCCTGCGCTGGGCAAAACAGGCCTGCACCACCTGACGCAGCCGGGCCTGGTCGCATTGCGGCCACGGATTCTGCGTCCAGGGGGTAAGTCGCACAATGGCGGACTGTACTTTCGGCGGCGGATCGAACGCCTCGGGCGGCACATCGAACAAATGTTCCACCTCGCACTGGTATTGCGTCATGATGCCAAGTCTTCCCCAGTTTTTGCTACCCGGCTTTGCGGCGAGTCGTTGCACGACCTCCAGCTGTAGCATGAAATGCATGTCGCGGATGATCGTTGCATTCTCCAGCAGCTTGAAAATCAACGGTGTGGAAATGTTGTATGGGAGGTTCCCCACTACACGCAGCTGCGCATCGCCACGGGCCAGCGAGGCGAAATCGAACTTCAGCGCGTCGGCGCTATGCAGCGTAAAGCGCGGATGGATGCTGAAGCTGGCGAGCAGGCCAGCGATCAGGTCGCGGTCCAGCTCGATCACATCCAGCTGGCAGCCGGAGGGTGCGAGGGTTTCGGTCAACGCACCCTGCCCGGGGCCTATTTCAACAATGTGATCGGTCACAGTGGGCGCAATCGCCGATGCAATGCGGCCAATGACACTGTCATCGGTCAGAAAGTTCTGGCCGAAGCGTTTGCGCGGACGATGTGCGGTAGGTCGGGATGACATGGCGGCTATTGTACCTGTGACCGACGTGAATACTACTGATTGCCGTTACCGGGCAGAGAATTCTGGTAAACTCCTACTCGCCGGATACAGCCAGCTCTAGCCGAACGGAAACGACTTCAACCCATGACCCTCCGCCACTATTTCAGTCTTGTCGATGTCCAGGCTCGTATGCTGTTAAAGGCGGACTCTTCGAAATTTTCACTGGGCTTCCTCTGGTGGTTTCTTGAGCCGCTGTTGTGGGTGTCAGTATTTTTCCTGGTATTCAACCTGATCCTGGATTCAGGCAGAAAATCAGGCGACTTTATCCTCTTCCTGACCTGCGGCAAGTTTGCCTTTATCTGGTTTTCCAAGACCGTTTCGCAAGCCTCTGGCAGTATTATTGCGAGCCAGGGGCTGGTGGGCAAAGTGAATATGCCCAAGTCACTGTGGCCGATGTCGGTTGTTCAGGAGAGTCTGTACCGGCAGGCAACGGTATACCTTTTACTGCTGCTGATACTGGTTGTGTTTGGTGTTTATCCGGGCGCGCCCTGGCTGTGGATGATTCCCGTACTCGCGGTCATGTATCTTGGTATTGTTGCCTGCAGCCTGATCGGTGCCTGCCTGGTTTGCATCTCCCGCGATTTCCAGAAAGTTATTCCCCTGGCGATGACCTTTTTGCTGTTCACCTCGGGCATCTTCTGGGATGTACGGCAGATCGCTGACCAGGAAAAAGCCGCGCTGCTGTTAACGGCCAATCCGCTGGCGTTCATGATCGACGCACACCGACAGATTCTAATGCACAAGCAAGCGCCGGATCTGCTGCATCTTGGCCTTATCGCGCTGGCCTCGTCGGTGTTGATCGCACTTTCAGTAGGGTATATGAGAAAGCATAGCCAGTACCTCGCATTAAAGGTGCTGACCTGATGACGCCGGAAAACCCACAGGTAATGCTGGAGTTGCAGGATGTCTCCCTCAGTTTTCGCAGCAGCAAGGGCAGTTTCGATGACGGGGTGCATCACGTGCTGGACGGCGTGTCCTTCAAGCTATACGAGAATGAAACACTGGGAATCGTCGGGCGTAATGGCGTTGGCAAGACCACGATGTTACGTATTATGGCCGGTATTCTCGCCCCCACCAGCGGTACGGTCATTACCCGGCCGGACGTGGCGGCGTCGCTGCTTACCATCGGCCTAGGCCATAGGCTGGATCTCAACGGGCGGGACAACGCGCTGCTCTCGGCCATGCTCCAGGGGGCCAGCAAGTCTGAGGCACTTGGTTACCTGGAGGAGATCAAGGCCTTCTCGGAATTGGGGGATTCATTCGAGGAGCCGGTGAAAACCTATTCTGCGGGTATGAAGTCACGCCTGGGCTTCACCACCGCGCTGCTGACCCACGTTGATATCCTGTTGGTCGATGAGATCCTCAGTGTCGGTGACGCCGAATTCAGGCAGAAGGCGGAACAGGCGATGAAGCAGCGCATCAGTGGCAACCAGACCGTGGTCTTCGTTTCCCATTCCAACGCCCAGGTCAAGGAGCTCTGTGATCGCGTGTTGTGGATCGACAAAGGGAAAATTCGTGCTGAGGGAGACCCGGAAGACACTCTGGCTCAGTATCGGGCCTCAATGAAAAAGTAGGCCCCTGGCCTCAGAGGCGGTCACTGATCTCCCTGGCCGCCTTGCGCAGTGCAACCCAGGAGGCCAGCGCTTCTCCGAAGTCCGCCGCGAGACTGCGGAACTGGTTTAATAGCTGTGCATTGTCCTTGCCCTCGGGCAGGTTACTCATATCCTTTATCTCGGCCACGGTTTGCATGGCCTGGCTGACGTTGTTGGCGCTGTCCTGCAGCCATGACTGCCAGGCGGGCGGGCGAATACTGCCGTCTGCAAGCAGGGAGTTGAGCTTGTATTGTTCCAGGCCCTGCAGCTCGGCGACCTCCCTGCGGAACAGGGTCGCCAGGCCGCGATCATTCGTCTGTGAAAGTGCGGTGGCCATATTGGCAAGCCCCTGCAGTCTGGTTTCGGGGCTGATGCCTGACTGGTAAACCGTATGATCGGTCACATACTTGCCCATGCTGAACAGGCCTTTGCCTGTCTTTGGCTCAGGTTCCCCTTCGCCCTGGCGCGCTTCTACCGGAAGATGTGGCACACACCAGTCGTAGCTCAGGATGGTTCCCTCCGGGTGCATGTGTTCAGTCATGGCACCGAACAGGTAGTCCTCGCCGCGATACACCGGGAAGTAAGGCGGGAGCAGCTGTGAGTTATCCAGTCCGGTTGCCTGTGACATGACCGCCATCTTGGTAAAGCAGGGGCGGGTGTGGCCCAGCCAATAACTGCGCGACGCCAGAGCGCCCTCCAGTCCACCGGGAAAGGCCGCCAGATGTCTGGCGGTGTCACCCTGGGCAAAGTATATCCAGTCAGTACTGGGGGAACCCGGGTCACCCAGCGTCCCGCACTGGGTGACCAGAACAGGGGAGTGGGCGTTCCATAAACGCAGGTAGCTGGCATTGGCGTCTTCGAGCTCTGCGGCCTCAACAGGGCGGCCCTGCAGTTTCTGCGTGGCCTGGCCCATATTCAGTCCGAGACATTGGCTGTGACCCGTCAGCGGATCGAAATCGGCAACAGTGCTGGCGGACAGCATCTCCTGATGATTGGCATAGAAGTCCGCTTCTCGTTCCGGGGTGCCAAACTCTATCCCCGGCTTCCGGTGAGGCGGGAGCAGGGCGGTACACAGCACATCATCGTCCAGTACGATGGCACGGTAGCCGACGGAGAGCAGCAGGCAAAGGTTGCGGGCAAGGCCATGGGTTTTTTCCCCGGACCAACGCTGGCGATCGATGAGAAAGCGAATGGCGTCCTCCTCATCCGGTCTGGCGCTGATGAGGTCAGCCATGAACTGGCTCGCCTCTTCGGCCCCGAAGTAGAGCAGGTCGCGCGGCGACGACAGGTTGAACTTATCCACCGCTTCCCGGTTTCGCTCTGCGTTGGCCGCATCGCGCGAGTCATCTATGAGGAACAGTGCCTGATGTCGGCTCAGGTTGCCGGCTCTAAGCATTGATTCCAGCAAGCGCTCAATTGCTGTCGGGCGGTCGCAGGTAATGATAAAACCGCGGGTCGCCGGCAAATCCACCGGTGGGGATACGGGTGCATTGAGGCGTTCACAGACACTCTCCGCGGACACCATCAGGCCTGCATCCCTGAGCATGCCCAGCACGTTCATCACGTCACTGGTTTGCCCCGCGAGCTCCGGTACGGTAGCGGTCAGGTGTTCTGCGTGTCGTTCCAGCGTGCGGAACGTTCTGCAGGTCTGCATGCTTTGAGCGACCGGCGGAGCCACCATGACCTGGGCATCGCTGAACTTGTCGATGAGCAGTACCGCACCGGTGAGCATATGCACGGCTTCGCACTCGGTGAAGGCATAGAGGCCCGTAGAAGGAGTTTGTGTGGGGTTGCTCATTACTGGCTCTTGGCAAGGGGTGAAAGAACGTTGATTCTATTGGCGTGGCCCAGAGGTGTAAACCAGGCGGCGGAAGAAGCGACTGTCTCAGGCGCTCGTCCGCAGGTCATTGGTGCTCATGTCCAGGGCAGTACGCAGCGCGGTAAACAGACTGTCGGGGGCAGCCTTGCCTGCTCCGGCAAGGTCAAGGGCTGTGCCGTGATCCACCGAGGTACGGATAACGGGCAGTCCGAGGGTGATGTTGACGGCATTGCCAAAGCCGGCGTACTTGAGCGTGGGCAGGCCCTGGTCGTGATACATGGCAAACACGGCGTCACAGTTGGCCAGTGCTTTTCGATTGAAGGCCGTGTCTGCAGGCAGCGGGCCCAGCAGTTGCAGGCCCTGCCGCTTGAGCTGCTCCAGTGCGGGGATAATCACATCGATTTCCTCATGTCCCAGGTGGCCCCCTTCACCGGCATGGGGATTGAGCCCGAGGACGGCGATGCGCGGCGCTGCAATGCCGAACTTTGATTGCAGGTCACTATGAACGATATGCAGGGTTTCGCTCAGCAGTTCCCCGGTAATGGCATCGGGAACATCCCGCAGTGGCAGGTGGGTAGTCGCCAGGGCCACCCGCAATTCGTCGCAGGCCAGCATCATCACCACACGGGCAGTCCCGGTGCGTTCAGCAAGTAATTCTGTATGCCCGGAAAAGGCAATGCCGGCGTCATTGATGATCGACTTTTGTACCGGAGCGGTGACCATGGCGGAGAAGGTCTTGTCCATGCAACCGTCTACAGCGCAGTGCAGGGTGTCGATGACGTATTGCGCGTTCGCCGGATTCAGGCTGCCCGCTGTGCAGGAAGCCGCAAGCGCTATTGGGCGTACCTTCAGCGTACCGGGCTGGTGTGGCTGGGGTGCTGCGTTGGGCTCAAACTCTACCAGGTCTACTGCCAGGTTCAGTTGCCTGGCGCGAGTGCGCAGCAGTTCAGGGTCGCAGACGGCAACGATTTCTGCGTTCCATGCCTGCCCGGCAGCAGCCAGAGTGATGTCCGGGCCGATGCCAGCCGGCTCGCCGGGAGTCAGGGCAATGCGCGGAATCACTTGATGTCGACAAAGGCTTCGTCGCGGATCTGCCTGAGCCAGGCGTCCAGTTCTTCATCGTACTTGCGCTGGTGCAGGTAGTTCATAGCCTTGTTGCGCGTCGCAGTGGCGGTCATATCCTCATCACGGCGCTCCAGTACCTCCAGGATGTGCCAGCCAAACTGACTGCGCACAGGCGAGGATATCTCTCCGACAGGCGTGTCACCCATGGCCTTTTCAAATTCGGGGACCATCTGTCCAGGACTGGTCCAGCCCAGGTCACCGCCTTCCTGGGCCGAGCCGATGTCATCTGAGTATTCGCGCGCCAGGTCGGCAAAGTCCTCGCCACCCTCGATGCGTGCCTTCAGCTCGGTTACCAGTTCCAGAGCCTGTTCGTCAGTCATGATCTCGGATGGCTTGACCAGGATATGGCGCACCCGGGTCTGGCTCACCAGCATGTTTTCGCCACCGCGGCGGTCCGCCATATTGATGAGGTGGAAACCGCTGTCGGAACGCACCAGTTCTGTATCACCCTTGGCCAGCGCTGGGGCGACATCGGAGAACAGGGAGGGCAGGTCGTCCAGCTTGCGCCAGCCCAGATTGCCGCCGCTGAAGGCGTAAGGTCCGGGGGCGCTGACTGCGGTCTCAAATGGACTGCCGGCGCGAATTTCAGCCAGTACCTTGTTGGCGTAGGTCTCGGCGCGTGAGATCTCGTCCGCCGGAGCGCTGGGTGAGACCGCCAGCAGGGCATGCAGAATCTGGTATTCCGGCTGGGTCAGCTTCTGGCCTTCTTCTGTTGCCAGGAAGTTGTCGGCCTCCTGCTCTGAAATCTCTATACGTTGATTGACGTTGCCGGCCTGGACTCGCTGGATGATCATTTCCCGGCGAATCTGCTCACGCATGGCCTGGTAAGACTGCCCCTGCTCTTCCAGTGCCGCGCGGAATTGGTCCAGGCTCAACCCGTTCTGGGCAGCGACACGCTGCATGGCGCTGTTCAACTGACTGTCAGAAATGCGCACGCCAACACGCTGGCCCTTCTGTAGCTGTATATTCTCCAAAATAAGTCGGTCCAGCGTCTCGCGGATCAGTACATCTTCCGGAGGCAGTTCCACGCCGCGTGATGTCAGTGTTTCACGCACCTGTTTGAGGCGCTGGCGCAGTTCGCTGGCCATGACCACGTCATCCTCTACGATGGCGACAACCTGGTCCAGCATCTCGGTCTCAGCGCGCGCTGTCCCCATGAGCAGCATGGATGCCGTCAGGCAGCAGCCGAGCAACGTTGATTTAATATTCACTGTCGTTAAAACCTCGGATCATATCCTTCATGATGCTGCTGGCCCGGCTGCCGAAGCCGCCCATGCCCTTGAGCACGATCTGAATCTGGGTGGAGTCTTCCCGCTCGAGCAGCGGGTCATTAAAGTCGGGGTTTTCCCCGGCAGCGGTATCAAAGTACCGCAGGTAGAGCAGCCGCACTTTCCAGCAGCAGCTATCATATTCCACTCCGAACATATCTTCCACGCTGGTATTGGCCTCGACCGAATAGTTCATCGCGGCGAAAACGCGCCAATTACGGCCCGCCGGGACGAAAAATGAGACGTGGGCCTGCTCGGTGGGAGGCTGCTCGGTATTCACCGTGGTCAGCGGACGACGATAGGAGTAGCCCAGGTTGATGATACTGCCGTCATCCCGCGTATAGCTGGTAAAGAAATTGCCCGAGTTCATCTTGTCGCTATAGGGATCCCAGATCAGGCTGGCGCGCGCACTCAGCCGCTCATTCGGGTAATAGGCTACTTCGGCTGCAAGTTCAGAGCCTCCTGTTTCCAGAGGCTCGTCCGTGGCCTTCAGGCGGACCTCGCGATCGCGGAAATAGATGATCTGGCCGAGGCTGGCGCTGAACTCCTCACGGCCATCTTCCTCATCGATAAAGCGTGTAGTGAGGCCCACCGAGACCTGGTTGGCGTCGTCGATACGGTCGCGTCCGGAGAAGCGCGTGTCGCGGAACAACTGGTTGTAGGTAAAGGTCAGCTCGGCGCTGTCGAAATCGGGTTGGTCGGTCTGCTCATCAAACCCACTGTAGAGGTAGTAGAGTCTTGGCTCCAGAGTCTGCAGCATGGAGTTGCCGAAGAGAGTCGTCGAGCGATCAAAGTACAAACCACCGTCGAGATTGACCAGTGCCGCACCGGCGTCCGGGCTGTTGTCCTCGAAGTTGTCGTTCTGGTTCAGGTCGTATTTCAGGAAACGGTATCTTGCGTTGGGGCGCAGGAAACCATAGGTCCAGAGCATGGGGTAGCTCAAGCCCGCTTCCGTATACAGGCGATTGCCGGTCACCCGGTCATCATCGCTGTCGAAGCTTGAATACTGGGCCATAAAAATCGGGTCGATTTCAAAGGGGGTGCCATCCGGTCGGTAGCGACCAGTGATTTGCGGCAGCTTCTTGTAGTCGTTATTGATGTCATCCGCCAGACTCTGGAACTGCTGCACTTCCACACTGGCCAGCCAGCGATCCCCGAGGTAGTCCAGCCCGCCGAACTGCAGCAGTTCGGTCTTGCGTTTTGAATCAAGACTGGAGGTCTCCAGGTCCTTGATATAGTTGACGTCGCTGGCCTTGCTGTAGTCCACCCTGGAGCGCCAGCGCTGGTTGAACAGACCGTTTTGCTTGACCACCGCCAGCCAGCGATCGTAATTGCGGTCACTGGGGTATTCGTCTTCGTAGCGCTTGTCGTTGTCCATGAATGCGCCGCCTACCATCCATTCGCCAATCAACGGATTCAGGTAGCGCGCTTTGGCTTCATGGTTGATGCCGCGCTCCTCGATGTAGCGAGGGGAGTAGAGCAGGTCGTAGTCGGGTGCCAGGTTGACGTAGACCGGCACTGAAATGTCGACGCCACCGCGGGTGTCAGAGCCTATATCCGGCCATAGAAAGCCAGTACGTCGGCGGTCGTCCAGTGGGAATTGCATCCATGGGGAGTAGAATATGGGTACGCCGGCGATGTCCACCCGGGCACCGCGGGCTACGCCCAGTCCTTCCTGGACATCGAGTTCCAACTCGCCTGCACGAATTCGCCATTCGTCTTCACCCGGGGCGCAAAAGCTGAGTTGGCCACCGTGGATATGCAAAATACCGTCTTCATCACGTGACAATACTTCGGCATTGCCGTGCAGGTGCTGTTCGTGCAGCGCGAACTGACTGTTCTCGATGCTTGCTTCGCCAGTGCGGGCCAGGATGGTAGCTCTTTCCCCGCGCAGCAGGATGCCGGGTTCGCGCAATGTGATATCGCCTTCCAGCACCGCTGTGCGGTCAACCTGGTCGAAGCGGGCACTGTCAGCCCGAATCTGTCGATAGCCCTGGTTGGCTTCGACATTGCCGCTGAAGGTGACCGTATTCTCTGTCAGTTCGGTGTTGTCTGCGCGCGCATTGAGATCGGACTCTTCAGGTGTGACTGATGTGTCGACATCACGCAGTGGATCGAGATAGCGACCATCGCAGTTGACGCACTGGTCATCACGCAGTTCTCGCGGCACCTGACGGGCTTTCACCCAGTCCAGGGGGTGTGCCTGGGCTTGCTCGCTGTTATCCTGTGCCAGCGCCGACGGGACCAATACCATCAGGGCGACGGCCAGGCAGAGAAATTGAGTGCCAGTGCGCGGTCCGGGAGCGGGAAAACTGAGCGTCATTCTTATCAGGGTTGTTTGGCGGTGAAAGGCGAAGTCTAATGCATCGAATCCCCCTTGTCCGAGAAATTTTCCCTGTCACCGGTCCGCCGCAAGGATCGACCCGCAGTGAAGGAGTTATCATTGAGTTCCACCCCCGCAGACCCTGAACTGCTGCCCTGGGCACTGTCGGTGCTCGGCGCCTCCAGTGCCCAGGCGTTTGCGCCGATTGCCGGAGACGCCAGTGCGCGCCGATACTTCCGCCTTACCCTGGCCGAGCACAGCTTTATTGCCGTGGAGGCACCCCCACAGAGTGAGAAGAACGCTGAGTTCCTGGCTGTTCGAGCGCTACTGGATGCGGCGGGTATCCGTGTGCCGGCAATGGTGGCGGCGGATCTGGCGCGCGGTTTCCTGCTGTTGGGAGACCTGGGCGACAGGCTGCTGCTGGCAGAACTCACGCCCGCATCGGTTGACCGCAGTTACCGGGCGGCGTTTGATGTGTTGCAGAAAATGGGTGCCACAGCGGTACCTGATCCGGATTGGCCGCATTACGATGATGAACTGCTGAGCGAAGAGCTCAGCCGATTTCCTCACTGGTTTGTGGTGGAGTTGCTTGCTGCGGAGCCGCCCCCCAATACGCTCTGGGAGACGTTCAGTTCGCGTCTTACTGCCAGTGCCCTGGAGCAACCCCGCGTGCTGGTCCATCGTGACTTTCACAGCCGCAATCTCATGCCCCAGGCCGACGGTGCCCTGGCAGTGATCGATTTTCAGGATGCCGTGGTTGGGCCGGTCTCTTATGACCTGGTATCCCTGTTGCGTGACTGTTACATACGTTGGGAGCCGGAGCAGGTAAGCGCCTGGGCGCTGGCTTACCTGGCCCGGCTGCAGCAGGCTGGTGCGCTTGTGGGCGTGTCGGAGGCGGTTTTTCTGCGCTGGTTTGACCTGATGGGTCTGCAGCGTCATCTCAAAGTACTGGGCACCTTTGCCCGGCTTTACCTGCGTGACGGCAAATCCGCATACCTCGCTGATCTACCCCTGGTGATGCGCTATATTCGCGAGGTTTTGCACCAGCGCCGGGGTGAATGTGCCGACATCGCTGCCTTCGCGGACTGGTTTGAAACCGCCGTTGTGCCGGTTTTTTCTGCCCAGCCATGGGGCCCTGCGCCGTGAGAGCAATGATCCTGGCTGCCGGGTTCGGAGAACGTATGCTGCCCCTCACCGGTCACACTCCCAAACCCCTGCTGCAGGTAGCAGGCACACCTTTGATCGAGTATCACCTGCGCGGGCTGGCCGGGGCGGGGTTTGCGCAGGTGGTGATAAATATCTCGCACCTAGGCCGGCAAATAGAAGCGTATTGCGGTGACGGCTCCCGCTGGGGGCTGGAAATTACCTACTCGCCAGAGGAGCAGCCACTGGAGACTGCCGGTGGTATTCAGCGCGCGCTGCCAGTGTTGGGTGCTCAGCCCTTTCTGGTGGTCAATGGTGATGTGTGGATCGACTACCCATTCCAGCGCCTGGGCAGGTGGCAGTTGAAACCCTGGGAGACTGCCCACCTGGTCATGGTCGATAATCCGCCGCAGCACCCCCTGGGCGATTTTTGCCTGGACGCGGAGGGCAGGGTGACGTATCGGCCGGCAGAGCGTGTCGGCTATACCTACGCCGGCCTCGGTGTGTTCGCGCCGGCATTCTTTGCCCACATGGAGCCGGGTAAGCTGGCGCTGCGTCCACTACTGGATGCAGCGATTGCCGAGGGTTGCCTTGGCGGTGAGCACTTCCGTGGCGACTGGGAAGATGTCGGCACGCCGCAGCGGCTGACGGAACTGGATGCGCGCATCAGCGCGGCTGACAGACGATAATTCAGGCGTTTGCGCCTCGTCCCTGCGCGCTTGAACAGTTAGAATAGCGCTCTGTATTGGCCCGGAACCCAGATCATGAACGACTACCAGATAGCGCCCTCCATCCTCTCCGCTGACTTTGCTCGCCTGGGGGAAGAGGTGGACAATGTCCTCGCTGCCGGCGCCGATATCGTCCATTTCGATGTGATGGATAACCATTACGTGCCCAACCTCACGATCGGGCCCCTGGTGTGCAGCGCGTTGCGCAAGCACGGTGTAACGGCCCCCATCGATGTGCACCTGATGGTCAGTCCGGTGGATCGCCTTATCGGTGACTTCGCTGAGGCGGGTGCCACTTACATCACGTTTCATCCTGATGCCTCCACGCATGTCGATCGCTCCTTGCAGATGATTCGCGATGCGGGCTGCAAGTCTGGCCTGGTGTTCAACCCGGCAGCGGGCCTGGACGCGCTGAAGTACGTGATGGACAAGGTCGATATGGTGCTGCTGATGTCAGTTAACCCCGGGTTCGGTGGCCAGTCTTTTATTCCGTCCACGCTGGACAAGTTACGTGAGGCGCGAGCGCTGATCGACGCCTCTGGCCATGATATTCGCCTCGAAGTGGATGGTGGGGTTTCAGCTAAAAACATTGCCGAAATTGCTGCCGCGGGTGCCGATACTTTTGTCGCGGGCTCCGCGATCTTTAATCAGCCGGATTACGCTGAGGTGATTGCCCGGATGCGGTCTGAGTTGGCCGGGAGTTAGCTGCTTACAGGCCGCTGTTTGTTTCCTGGATCGCTCAGGAGAGGGGCTATGCCGCCTCCCTGACCGCGCTGTATGTTCTCCAGGCCGCCCTCCGGCAAGAGTACAGCGCAGGGATCGTTCTCGACCAGCCATTTGCCAATACCATGCCGCCATGTAAAATAGGCGCACTTTCAATCCGGAGACCGCTGTGCAAACAGCCCCGCGTAACAGCATCGAAACCCTCTCGATGCGTGAGATCACCTGCTGGCGATGGTAGCCAGGACCTCGTCACGACCTGTTTACGCAAACCATTCTCCGAGGAACACCCATGAATTCACAGGACTTTGCCGCGCTGGCGGCACAAGACTACAACCGTATACCCGTTAGCCTGGAAGTGCTGGCCGACCTGGAAACGCCGATCAGCGCTTATCGGAAACTGGCCGAGGGTCCCTACTCTTTCTTCTTTGAATCTGTCCAGGGCGGCGAAAAATGGGGTCGTTATTCCATTATAGGCATGCCCTGTCGCACCGTTCTCAAAGTCCATGGTTACCGTGCTGATGTATATGAAAACGGTGCTCTGGTTGAGAGTGAGGAGGTTGCGGATCCGCTGGCCTATGCCGAGGCCTTTCACCAGCGTTATCGGACAGCCCCCCGCGATGACCTGCCCGTGTTTCATGGCGGGCTGGTGGGTTACTTCGGTTATGACAGCGTACGCTATGTAGAGCCACGCCTGGCGGCCGGTCAGCCGGCGGATGAACTGGGTACCCCCGATATTCTGTTGATGGTTGCCGAGGAAGTCCTGGTGTTCGATAACCTGGCGGGTACGATTCGCCTGGTGGTCAGCGTTGACCCCGCTGCAGAAAATGCTCTGGCGTCAGCGCAGCAGCGCCTGCGGGAGCTGGTGGCAAAATTGCGTGACCCCATGCCACCGCTGCCTGAAGTCGTACTGGAAGGCGCTGACAGTGCTGAACTGGAGCAGCAGGCCGAGTCGCATTTCACCGAGGCCATGTACTATCAGGCGGTAGACAAGGTGAAAGAGTACGTGCTCGCCGGAGACGTGATGCAAGTAGTGCCGTCCCAGCGTATGAGCGTGCCGTTCTCGGCGCCTCCGCTGAATCTCTATCGCGCGCTGCGCAATCTCAATCCCTCACCCTACATGTATTTCCTGGACCTTGAGGACTTTCATATCGTCGGTTCCTCTCCGGAAATCCTCGCCCGGCTGGAGCAGGGTGAGGTCACGGTGCGGCCCATTGCCGGAACGCGGCGACGAGGCTATTCCGAGGAGGAGGATCTCGCGCTGGAAGCGGAGCTGCTGGCTGACCCCAAGGAGATTGCCGAGCACCTGATGCTGATCGACCTGGGGCGTAACGATGTGGGCCGTATTGCCGAGATCGGCTCCGTTGAATTGACCGACAAGATGGAAGTAGAGCGTTACTCACACGTTATGCATATCGTCTCTAATGTCACCGGCCAGCTCAAGGGTGACCGCACCGCCATCGATGTGCTGCGGGCAACCCTGCCCGCCGGCACGCTCAGCGGGGCACCAAAAATTCGAGCGATGGAGATCATCGACGAGCTTGAGCCGGTCAAACGCGGCGTCTACGGTGGCGCGGTGGGTTACATTTCATGGGCGGGTGATATGGACACTGCGATCGCGATTCGCACCGCGGTAATCAAGGACGGCAGACTGTATGTGCAGGCTGGCGGCGGTGTGGTGGCCGATTCTGTACCGCGGCTGGAGTGGAAGGAAACCCACAACAAGGCCCGTGCCATGTTCCGCGCCGCCTCCATGGCGCTTGCCGGAGTGGGGAGCTGATATGTTGCTGATGATAGACAACTACGACTCCTTTACCTACAACGTGGTGCAGTACCTGGGCGAACTGGGCGCGGACGTCCAGGTAGTGCGCAACGATGAAATCGCGGTCAGCGATATCAAAGCGCTCGCCCCGGAGAAAATTGTTATTTCGCCCGGTCCGTGTACCCCTAACGAAGCCGGTATTTCCATGGAGGTCATCAAGGCCTACGCCGGCAGACTCCCGATTCTTGGCATCTGCCTGGGTCACCAGAGCATTGGCCAGGTGTTTGGTGGCAAGGTGGTGCGAGCACGCCAGGTCATGCACGGGAAGACTTCCCCGGTTCATCATCGCGGACAGGGCGTGTTCCGTGGTCTGAGCCAGCCTTTTGAAGCCACCCGCTACCACAGTCTGGTGGTGGAAAAGGCCAGTCTTCCCGACTGCCTGGAAGTCACCGCCTGGACCCAGACTGAATCGGGTGCAGTGGATGAAATCATGGGCCTGCGCCATCGCGAGCTGGCCATTGAGGGCGTGCAGTTCCACCCTGAATCGATTCTTACCGCGCACGGTCATGACCTGCTGCGGAATTTTCTGGAGCAATAGCATGAATATTCAGGAGGCTATCGCCGCACTGGTGGCGTCACAGGATCTCAGTCGTGACGAAATGGCCGGTGTAATGCACCAGGTAATGTCCGGCGCCGCCACCGACGCACAGATAGGCGCCCTGCTGGTCGCGCTGCGCATCAAGGGTGAGACCATCGCAGAGATTGCCGGTGCTGCCCAGGTGATGCGTGAATTGGCGACGCCGGTAGAGGTGGATTGCCCTAACCTGGTTGACCTGGTAGGCACCGGTGGCGATGGGGCCAACCTGTTCAACGTTTCCACCGCTTCAACCTTTGTGGTGGCCGCGGCCGGCGCCCATGTCGCCAAGCATGGAAATCGCAGTGTGTCTTCCAGCAGCGGCAGTTCGGATGTACTGGAGACGCTGGGTATGCCTTTGGATCTGCGTCCGGATCAGGTGGCGCGTGCCGTCCAGGAGGTCGGCGTGGGATTTATGTTCGCCCCGGCTCACCACAGTGCGATGCGCCATGCAGTCGGCCCGCGTCGCGAGCTGGGGCTGCGTACGGTGTTCAATATCCTGGGTCCACTGACCAACCCGGCTGGCGTCAAACGGCAGGTCATCGGCGTGTTTTCCGCTGAGCTATGTGAACCGATGGCCGAGGTCAGCAAGGCGCTGGGCGCTGAGCACGTGATGATTGTGCATTCGGACGACGGCCTGGACGAGATATCAATTGCCGCCGGAACCCGTGTCGCCGAACTGCGCGATGGAAGCATAGAGACCTATCATATTACGCCGGAGGAATTCGGGGTGGCCCGTCAGAGCCTGGATGGGCTGGCCGTTGCCGATGCCAATGAGTCTGCAGCCCTCATTCGTGGCGCGCTGGCCGGAGCTACTGATCCTGCCTCGTCCAGGGCCGCCGCCATAATTGCCCTGAACGCCGGTGCCACCATCTATGTAGCTGGTATTGCCAGCACGCTGGCTGATGGCGTCGCCATGGCAGAGGACTTACTGGCCAGTGGCCAGGCTGCCGAGAAACTGAACTCGTTCATCGATTTCACCCAATTGATGCGCGCAGAAGGGAAGTAGTGTCATGTCGGTAACTCCCCCCACTATTTTGCGTAAGATACTCGCCCGCAAGGCAGAGGAAGTGAAGGAGCGTCGAGCAAAGGTGTCGCTCGCGGGACTGGAGTCACGTATTTCCGAGCAGGCGGCGCCTCGTGGATTTGCGGCTGCCATGGCGGCGAGAGTCGCCGCGTCGGCGCCAGCGGTAATCGCCGAAGTGAAGAAGGCCTCGCCCAGCAAGGGAGTCATTCGGCAAGACTTTCATCCGCAGCAGATTGCGGTCAGCTACCAGAACGGGGGTGCTACCTGCCTGTCAGTACTCACCGATATAGACTTTTTCCAGGGCGCCGATCTTTACCTGCAACAGGCCAGTGCTGCCTGCGCCCTGCCGGTAATTCGCAAGGACTTCACCGTCGATCCCTACCAGGTGGTTGAAGCGCGTGCTATTGGCGCGGACGCGATACTGTTGATCGTCGCTGCCCTGGCGGATGAGCAGATGCGAGAGCTGGCCGATACGGCCATCGAACTTGGACTGGACGTGCTGGTGGAAGTGCACGACCGGGCAGAGTTGGATCGGGCGCTGGAGCTGGAGACGCAGCTGGTAGGGATTAACAACAGAGACCTGCACAGTTTCGATATGCGCCTGGAAACGACCCTGGAATTGTTGCCGCATATCCCCGCGGGCAGGGTGGTCGTCACCGAAAGTGGAATTCATACGCCTGCCGATGTGGCGTTGATGCGCGAGCACGACGTGCATGCCTTCCTGGTCGGTGAGGCGTTTATGCGCGCCGATGAGCCCGGCGAAAAACTAAGGGAGTTGTTTTTCTAAGAGGGCCAGGCCATCCCCGGGTCTATCGCGCGGCCCGACTGCAGACGCTGACCCTAGCGGGTGCCAAAGACCACCATGGTTTTTCCGGAGACCGAAACCAGTCCGTCCTGCTCCAGGGACTTCAGTACCCGGCCTGCCATCTCCCGTGAGCAGCCAACGATCTTGCCAAGCTCCTGTCGGGTGATCTTGATCTGCATGCCGTCGGGGTGGGTCATGGCGTCGGGCTCCTTGCATAGGTCCAGCAGGGTATGGGCAATGCGGCCAGATACATCAACAAAGGCGAGATCGGAGAGCTTGCGTGTGGTCTGGCGCAGTCGCTTGCCCAGCTGGCGCGCTACGGCATAGAGGATTTCGGGGTGCTGGCTGCTTATCTGGTGGAACTTGGTATAGGAGATTTCCGCCACTTCACACTGGGTTTTGGCAACCACCATGGCACTACGCTGGGGAGCCTCGTCTTCGAACAAGCCCATCTCACCGACGAAGTCTCCCGGATTGAGATAGCTGACGACCATCAGGTGGTCTGGCTCAGACTCATCTTCCACCATTACTGAGACGGATCCATCGAGGATCAGGTAGAGTTTGTCACCGGCCTCACCCTGTTTCATCACCGAGGCCTTGGCTTTGTACTCCTTGCGTTGGCAATGGCGCAGGAAGCTCTCGACAGTCGGCATGGCTTTGGTTATTTGCGGTTTGAGCAATGGGTTATTCCCTAAAATTATGTCGCTTTGTTTTGTATTAGTTTATCCCAGACCCGGTCCAAGTAAAACGGTACTTGTTGTGCTAAGCTCCCCGACCGTTTTTCCCCAGTATGAAGAGAAAGTTCGATGAAGGCGACGGTAAAGTGGACCGATGGCGCAATGTTTGTAGGCGAATCCGGGAGCGGCCATGCGGTGGTTATGGACGGCTCTGCGGACCTTGGAGGACGTAACCTCGGACCAAGGCCTATGGAAATGCTGCTCATCGGCACCGGTGGTTGCTCCACCTACGACGTGTTGGGCATGTTGAAGAAGTCGCGTCAGAACGTCGTTGACTGTCAGGTTGAGATCGAGGCAGAGCGCGCGGATGCCGTGCCCGCCGTCTTCACCCGTATCAATCTGCACTTCGTGGTGACAGGCGTGAAGCTGAAAGAGAACCAGGTCAAGCGCGCGGTGGAGTTGTCGGCTGAGAAGTACTGCAGCGCCTCTATCATGCTTGGCGCGGCCGGGGTGGAGATGACTCACAGCTACGAAATCCGCGAGTTTGACGCGGGCTGAGACTCAGCCTCCCAGCTGGTAACCCAGCGCTTCCAGGTCCGCGTCAACCAGGGCCTGAGTGCGGGTATTACTGGCCTCAAATTGTCCCTGCGGTAAGGCCTCCATGTGGTGGCGGAAGCGGCGCTCCATTGCCGGGCCAAGCTTACGATCCAGCCATCCATCCTGCCTTGCCCGAAACGCCGCCATCCTCTGGAATTGCCGTTCCTCGGTCTCTTCCAGCAGCCCATTGCTATTATAAATACTGCGGTAGAGGCGGTTGCCCAGCCTCTTTTTCTCTATGCCAAACAGGGATGAGCCAGGGTTCAGCCTTTGCTGCAGCGGCAGCGCTGCCAGCTGTTGCTCGTCTGCGGGTAGAGCGCAAAACCGGAAAACGTCTGCGGCGAAGCGCCTGGGGTCCAGCTGAAACTGTTCGAAGCATAAAACCTTCACGCTTTCCGCGCCAAAGCGCTGCTGGTAGTAGCGGATCAAGCGATCATATTCCAGGGCTTCCAGTTGAAAACTGGGCGCGATGTGCCGCCAGTGCGGCGGGGAGTTAAGCAATTTCTTGATAGGGTAGGGGTTGCCCCAGGCGACCAGGGTCCGGTACAGGGAACGCAGCATGGAGCGCTGCTCACGGATCACCATCAGTATCCTGGCTTGCGGAAAGCAGGCCTGCAGTTTGTCTGCATTGTATTTTGCGTTGTAGCCGCCATGAGATAGCGCGCCCACCAGGTTTTCCGAGCTGCATACGGGCATCAGTGACCTGTCGCCCGCCGCCTGGTGGCAACGCTGGGAAAACGTTTCGCAAAAATCACCCGGTTCGAAGTCCAGCGGGTTTGGGCTGACCAGCCCCAGCTGTATGTCAAACGCGTTGAGCGGGTTGATGAAGCCGAACTCGGGCAGAAACAGGCACTGCTGCAGCCAGGTGGAGAGGCATTTTGGATAGCCGATGTGAACCAGGGGCGCGGTAATTGTCACGGCTTGCCTAGTCCCCGAAAAACGGGAGCTCTTCCACCGAGTCGACAGGACGCTCGGGCCAAAGGGGTTTTCCCAGCTCGCCGAGGCGTTTTGCCCTGCGCTCGCCATACTTTGACGCCGCACTGATCAGCGCCTGGGCCTGGGGGCTGATGCTGCCATAGAAGAGCGGCTCGCGCGTCAGCGCCTTGTACTTGCCGCGCCATAACTCGCTCAGCTGGCTATAGAATTTTCCGACGACCTGCTCCCGGGTTTCATTGGAGGTCACACCACCGTGAAACTGGTGGAAGCTGGCTTCCCCCATGAGCAGCAGGTAGACCGTGCCGGGCAGCAACCCCAGGGCGCGAAACATATGCAGGTTGATGGCCCCGCCGCCTTCGTAGTCGAAGCGGGTATCGGCATGCTCGATCTGCGCCAGGTTGGCCCGGGGCACGAAGTAGCAGTTGGACTCGGAGATCGGCTGCATGAACCCACGTGAATGCGCGCTGCACCAGACGCTGACCCGGAACAACTCATAGCCGTCCTCGCGCCATTCCACACTACCCAGCAAGCGGTCCTGCTCGGCAATATCGTAGCCGTTCCCTGTGCTGATATTTTGTTCTTCCGGTCCGAGGTGGTGAACGGGAATGCCAACCAGGCAATTGGGATGTGCGCGGAAGCAGGCCAGGGCATGCTCGATGACCCGGGGGGTAATCATATGCGCGCCATCTATCATGATGCCGACATATTCACCGCGCGCCTGCGCAAATCCAAAATTGAGGGCATGTACCGGCGTTTTCGCGGTTTCTTCACGCAGGAAGTAACGAAAATTGCCCTGTAGCGCATCCAGCTTCTCCGCCGCAAAGGGACGGTCTGAACTGTTCTCCACGACGATGACTTCGTAATCCTGTGCGTCGACATTACGTTGGTAAGTCGCAGACAGGGTGAACAGGGTTCTCTCCAGTTGTTCCGGCATGCGGTAAGCAACGACGACAATGGAAAGGAGTGGTTTCCTGCTCACAATCAGCTCTTGCCCGACAGCTTGCGCTTCACCGCCGCTTCCCGGGACTGGCGGAATTTGCGCGCCTGGCGCCGGCTTTTAAGGAACTGGCCGCCGATGCTGTAGAGCTCGCCCAGTGCCTGGCGGTCTTCGGGTGAGTCGGCGAAAAGCAGTTGAATGAGCTGCGACTCCTGTTCCAGCGGTTTGCCCCCGGGTTTGCGTAGCACGCCCAGGCCGTGCCCATGTTTGAAGGCAAAGGTCTGGTGTTGCTGTTCCAGTTCCTCCCAGAGTCTCCAGACCCCGAAGTCCCCCTGGCGTTCAGCAATATCGTGAAACAGGATAATGCCCCCCTCCGCGACTTTCGGATACCAGGTGTTGAAATCGTGGGATACCGCCTCGTAAGTGTGCAGGCCATCGATGTGCAGCAGGTCGATCGATCCGTCGCTGAACTGGGGCGAGGCCGCATCGAAAGTCATACGCAGCAAGTAGGCATAGTGCCGGTAGTGCTCGCGCACATGGCCTGCCAGGGCATCGTAGATCTCTTCACCGTAGCTGCCCGTGTGTTGATCACCCTCCCAGGTGTCGACAGCGTAACAGGTGCAATCCTGCGAGTGACTGCGTACAGACTGGCAGAAAACGCCAAAGGAGAAGCCGCGCTGGCTGCCCAGTTCGACGAGTAGCCGGGGCGCCTTGGCGGCGACCAGGTCATAGCCGAAGCAGGCGTGGTCCATCCAGGTACTCTGGCCGCGTAATCTGGGCTCGAAATCAACGCGCAGGCTGGGAGGAACATAAAGAGACATAGCGTGGGAACCTGGTTGCGGCCGCTGCCTGGAATGGCCAGATCAGAGCAATTTTCAAATAATTATCAATTAGTTGCGGGCATTCTACGCGCAGCCCGAAGGCCTGCGCAAGCGATCTGCTCAGGCGTCACGGTTCTTTTTGGCGGCCTTGAGCCTGGCTTTGGCGGCACGGTCACCCTGGTCTGCTGCGCGCTCCAGCCACTGCAGGTACAGCTCCATGCTCTGAGGCACACCGTGGCCGGAATAGTACATTTTTGCCAGCAGTTGCTGTGCCTTGAGCTCCCCGGCTTCCGCATGATGACGCAAAATCGGTTCGGCGCGGGAGTAGTCCTCGCGCATGTAGGACTTGATACCCAGGTGTAGAGGTTGAACCGGTTCCGCAGCCCGCACGGCTTCTCCTGGCTGCCTTTGGCGCAACCAGAGTATCAGGGCAATTACCGCTGCCAGGGAGAGAAGGAGAATCAAGTACTGCATGGGTTTCCCAGGATATCGTCTGTATCGTTGTCGGGCAGGAATTGAACAGGGCAATGCGGTGCTATACTCTTGTGCCCCATGACTGACCCCCTTCGCGGGCCAGCTTTACATCCGGAAGTTGCGTCATTATGAAGTTTTCCCACGTGCTAGTCGATATCGAGTTGACCAACCGCTGCAACGCCCTTTGCTCATTTTGCCCGCGTGACAAAACCCCGCAGCAAGGTTATCTCAGTCGGGAGAATTTCTACCAGGCGATCGATCGAGTACTGGAGCTTCCCCAGCCCCTGCCCAAGGTCACGTTTACCGGCCAGGGAGAACCGACCCTGCACGCCGATATTGTTGAATTCATGCAACACGCCACGCAAAAGGGGCTGCGTGTTGGGATGACCAGTAATGCTTCGCGCATGCACGCGCAGCTGGCGCAGGACCTGGTTGACGCCGGGCTCAAGGAAATAAGCCTCAGTATCAGTGACTTTGGTGAAGATTATGAAGAGGTCTATAACCTTGACTTCGACACGTCGATGAACAATGCGCTGAAGTTTGTGGAGATCGCGAAGGACAAGGTGCAGATCACCATTAACATTGTCGAGCACGATATCAACAAGTCCAAAGTTGAGGAGATGAAAGCCTTCTGGCGTTCACACGGCGTAAACCGCTTCCTGGTGTTCGCGCAGAACAACCGGGGTGGTGCCTGTGAAAATGGCAAGTTGTTCCTGGAAAGTCGCGCCACTCTGGATGAGGCAGAGGGGCTGATGCGCGACCACGGTATCTCCACGCTCTGCGACGCAGCCTTCAAGTTTCTGTTTGTGGGCTGGAGCGGCAATTACTACGTGTGTTGCAACGACTACGAGAAAACCACGCCCCTGGGCCATGTCACCGATATTGGTTTCACCGCGCTCAACGACACCAAGGTAGACTTGTTGGCACGCGGTGGTATTTCCGCCTGCCTTGACTGCGACCTGGATCCGACCAACCGGGTGCGTGAAATCCTGCTGGAGCGTGATCATGGCTTTGCCAGCGACGAGGATGTGAGCAAGGTGTTGCAGAACCTGCGCCGGGACCAGCAACAATTTCCGGGTATGCATGAGGATCTCGACTGGCGCGAACGCATCCTGCGCGACGATCACGGATTACTGGCACGCTCTTCCTGACGTGCGTTCCGCCTGCCTGCCGCTGTTGCTGGTTATCCTGCTGGCCGCGTGTGGTACGGAAACCCCGGGTGCAGGCGATGACAACAATAGGCCGAATATCCTGCTGATACTTGCCGATGACCTGGGTAACAATGACCTGGGTATTTTTGGCGACGGCAGCGCAACCACCCCCAACATTGACCGTCTGGCGCGACAGGGTGTGCGCTTCACGCGGCATTACGCCCACGCCACCTGTCGCCCTTCACGCGTGGAGTTGTTAACGGGGATGGCCGCCAGCCGGATTGGCGTACCCCCTCATTTGCGCGGGATAGGCCCGGAAGTCGCCACACTGCCGGAAATATTGTCAGAGGCCGGTTATGCCACGTTGCACCTGGGTAAATGGCACCTGGGCCAGGACCAGCCCTCCGCCTTTCCCGACCGCCAGGGCTTCACCGAGTGGTTCGGTTTCCTGCACGCCCTGGAAACCGGCAATGGCGTCGCGGGACCCGCCCGATCCTCCTATTACAATCCCTGGCTGCAAGGCTCCTCCCTCGCACCCCGCCAGATTAGCGGGCACCTTACCGATATACTTACCGATGCTGCTGTTACCAGGATCAAACAGCTTTCCGCCGCGACAGCCCCCTGGTTTATCAATCTCTGGTACTTTGCCCCGCACACTCCCGTGCAGCCGCCGGCTCGATTCGCCGCAAAGTTCCCGGAAACAGCAGAGGGGCGCTATCTGGCCCTGGTGGCGCAATTGGACGACTCGGTAGGTCGCCTGCTGCAGGCACTGGATGAGGCGGGTGAGTTAGCCGACACACTGGTGGTGTTTGCCAGCGACAATGGTGGTGTGAACAAGGACCGCAACAGCAACAAGCCCTACTTTGGGAAAAAGAACACGTTTTATGAGGGTGGCCTGCGCACACCGCTGATTCTCTCGCGACCGGGCACCCTGGCTCCGCGGGAAGTCCGCGCGCCGGTATTCATTCGCGACCTGATGCCATCATTGCTCGCGCATGCCGGGCTGCCGGTGCCGACGGGATTGGACGGGAAAGAGCTGACACCGTTACTCCTAGGCGGCGATGTCCAGGGGCGCGAAACGGTTTTCTGGGACATGGCCAGCTTCGACTGGTCACAGCGTGGCGTCCTTGACCTGGCCGGGGAGTACCTGGTTTACCAGAACAAGATGCAGCGCCACGGCGAGGCGGGGGCGTACTTCGCGCCCCCGCAGGTCGCTTCCGCAAAAGCCCTGGACCCGATTGAGGCTGAATATGCCAGTTGGGCAGAGTCGGTGCGCAGGGTTGCATTGACGGCGACCGAGCGGGGCGGGCAACGCCACTATACTGGCAACAGTTACCGGCGCACACCGGGTTATGGGGCGTGGACTTTACAGTTGCCAGTCCTCGTTGGTGCGGCGCCCCCGGTGTTGGCACAGCAGGAAGGCCACTTTTCCCTGCGCATCGCCGGGCGGGACCTGGAACTGGTGCTACCCGGTACGCGCGCCGAGTTTGCCCTGCCCGGTGATGGCTGCCAGTTGCTCACCATCTCCACGTATTACCAGTGGTCGGTGCGTCGACCGCGACGGTCCACCGGCCACCTGGCGGTGAGGCTGGGAGAGCGCGTTTTGCACAGCGCCAGTTTTCCCCTCAATAAAACGCAGTTGGTAGACAACTATCCGGCCTTCAAGCTTGATTCGCCTGCGGGAGAGCCAGTGATCAGTAATGCGTTCCTGTCTGCTGATATCACAGGGCATTACCAGCGAGCCCTGGGGTCTGCGGCGAACTGCGGGCAGTGAGGGAGGTTACGGCTGGTAGCCGAGGCGGTCCAGACGGTCTAGCTGCCCGGCGCTGAAATCCTCGCGCCAGTTTGCCTGAAGATAGCGACCAATAGATGCGGGAGGGGCTACCAGCGCAGCCATAGCGTCAAGCTCCCCGGTGGGAATATCCAGCGCCAGGAACTCCATGAGTTTGGCCAGCTCTGCCGCCGGCGCGGCGCAGAGTTGTTCGAATCTGAGCGTGTAGGCTCTGCCAGCGAGGTGGCGGTCGCAACTTTGCAGCGCCACTTCGTTGGCCGTTAACCAGTAATCAAGTACTGAACCCGGGGTGATCCTGCCGCCCTTGTCGCGTGTGAGCTCCACCCCCACAGCCTTGCTCCAGTTGTTGGCCTGTACCTGGTTGCCTGAGTAGGCCATATCCAGGCCATTGCGCATCAGGTGCACATATTGCATGCGTGGAAAGTACCGGGCGAGATCCGCTATCCAGTGAAAAGTCCCCGGAACCTTCCAGCCAGCCCGTCCGTTCAGGCCCAGCTGTTGGCGCCTGGTAGCGAGTAATGATTCGAATACCTGGTAGGCGTTGGCCAGCAGGGTGTCGCGGGAGAACGTTTCCAGCAGAGGCTGGGTCAGTATTTTACGGTAGGGTGGCCACTCCAGTGCGTCGCCGGCTTTGTTGATCGGTGATGCCATCGCTACACCAGCGCGTGCCAGCAGCGCGGCCACCAGTCTGGTGCCACTGCCGCCCACGGCACCCACCCCGATAGGGTCCTCGATCAATTCAGCGGGTCCGGCGTGCACATCGATATGCCCCTGAATCAGGCGTTGGTAGGGCGGCAGTAACTCATCGTTGAGAACGGTAGACATGAATCAGGGCCGGGTATCTACAGATGTTGCCAGCAGCGCCTGCCCGCGTGGAAGGCAGAGGTCACTGACATTGAAGCTGCCGCTGTCGATTGCCCTCTCGCCGCGGTATACGGTCACCTTGTGGCTGTCGACCTCGATATGCCTGATCAGGTCGTGAGTGGACCCGGCAGCGAGCACCAGCTCGAAAACCAGCCGGGTGAGCGGTTCCTTTTCGGGATACAAGTTCACCGCGCCCGCCGGGTCATCCACCGGGTCATGGGCCCAGGCCCAGTCCTCGATAACATAGGCGCCGCCCGGGCGAAGCCTGGGGAACAGCAGGTTAAAAGAGGTGCGTGTCTCGTCGACAAAGTGGGAGGCGTCATCGATGACCAGATCCAGCGGCGTGTCGCCGAACTCGGTTTGCAGTATTTCTGCCAGGGTTGCTGAATCTGCCTGGTCAATGCCGTAGAGCGGCGTCAGAGTGCGCCCCTGTGCGGACGTAGCCCGGTAGGTGTCCAGAGCCACAATGCGCTCTTCGTTCAGTTCAACAGCAACCAATTTTTTCGGGCGGCACAGCTCGTTGAAGAACACACAGCTGCCGCCCTGCCAGATGCCCAGTTCGAATATCTGCTGCGGACTGATTTCTGCGGCCAATCGCGCATAGTCGCGCACCATGTCCGCATCTTTTTGCAGGAAGTACTCATCGGGTGTGGATGGCTGCGAGCCGAACATCCAGTCGTAGCAGCGAAAAGCTGTTTCACCAACGCGGAAACGGGTTTTGTCCTGCCATTGAATCATTTGCTGCCGCCGCTAGTGGAACAGGCAATCGCCTGGTTGTGGAAGCGTTTGCCCGGTGCTGACCCTGGTGTTGCTTCCAGAGGCTGTCGTTGGCGGCGGGCCTTCAAATCCGGTAGCTGCTGCCAGTCATCACCTGGGATATGGCGGACATGGCATCCTTGACCGGGCGTGGGAAATCCTTGCCACCAGCGGCCAGCGCATTCAGTCCGTGACGTTCCTCGTCTTCCAGCATCTGCTGCAGGATAAGCCGCGATTTACGATCCTCCTCGGGCAGTTGCTTGAGGTGGTCCTTCAGGTGATTGCAGACGCGCTCCTCGGTGGCGGCGACAAAACCCAGGCTGATATCGTCGCCAATGGCGCCGGCGATCGCACCCAGTGCGAAGGACATGCCATACCAGGCTGGATTGAGTACGCTGGGTCGACTGTCCAGCTCGCGCAGGCGCTCCTCGCACCAGACCAGGTGATCTATCTCCTCGTCTGCGGCTTCGCGCATCTCATCTCGCACCTTGGGCAGTCGGGCGGTGAGGGCCTGACCCTGGTACAGCGCCTGTGCGCAGACTTCGCCGGTATGATTGACCCGCATCAGGCCGGCGACATGTTTGCGTTCATTTTCCGCCAACGGGGTATCCGTGTGACCATCGGAAGGCGAGGGGCGCCCGGCCGAATGGCCGCGATTGGTGATGGTGCGCAATACTGAGTCCGCTTCGGTAATAAAGCGGTCCAGCATAGAGAGTCTGCGATGACGCATAAGCTTGCCTGCCTGTTGGCTCAGTCCTGACTATAACGCGCGATGGCGCGCCAGCCAATGTCACGGCGCAGGGTGACACCGTCCCAGCTGATCTTGTCGGCAGCGCGGTAACAAGCCTGTTGGGCGCTGGCGATATCCTGTCCCAGGGCGGTCACACACAATACACGGCCACCGCTGGTAACAATATTGTCACCATCCTGTGCGGTGCCGGCGTGAAACACCTTGATGTCCTGTTCCTGCTCTGCATCCAGCCCGTGAATAACCGCACCCCTGGCGTAGTTGCCGGGATAGCCGCCCGCGGCCAGGACCACGCCGATGGCGCAGCGCGCATCCCACTCGGCGCTGGCTTTGTCCAGTTCCTGATCCAGGGCCTGCTCACAGAGCGCGACCAGGTCTGATTGCAGCCGTACCATAATGGGCTGGGTTTCCGGGTCGCCAAAGCGGCAGTTGTACTCGATGACCCTGGGTTCTCCCTGCGGGGAAATCATCAGGCCAGCGTACAGGAAGCCAGTGTAGTCGTTGCCCTCTGCGGCCATACCGTGCACGGTGGGCATGATCACCTGATCCATAATGCGCTGGTAAATGACATCGTCCACCACCGGTGCCGGTGAGTAAGCACCCATGCCGCCAGTGTTGGGGCCGGTGTCACCCTCACCAATGCGCTTGTGGTCCTGGCTGGTGGCCATGGGCAGTACATTCTGTCCGTCCACCATCACGATGAAACTGGCTTCTTCGCCTTCGAGGAACTCTTCGATAACCACCCGGCAGCCGGCCTCGCCAAAGGCATTGCCAGAGAGCATGTCGGTTACGGCGTCTTCGGCCTGCTCCAGGGTCTCGGCAACGATGACGCCCTTGCCGGCAGCCAACCCGTCGGCCTTGACCACGATGGGCGCGCCTTTGTCGCGCAGATAGGCCAGTGCAGGTTCCAGTTCAGTGAAGTTGGCATAGTCGCCCGTGGGGATCCCATGGCGGGCAAGGAAGTCCTTGGTAAAGGCCTTTGAGCCCTCCAGTTGGGCGGCGCCCTGGCTGGGACCGAAACAGCGCAGCCCGCGGTCTGCGAAAAAATTGACCACGCCCTCCACCAGCGGCGCCTCTGGCCCGATGATGGTCAGGCCAACGCCGTTGTTCTCTGCAAACTCGGCCTGTGCGGAGAAGTCCATCACATCAATGGCCACGTTCTGCAGACCGGGCTCGTTTGCGGTGCCGGCGTTGCCGGGTGCCACGTAGACGGTATCCACCCGGTCGGACTGAGCCGCCTTCCAGGCCAGTGCGTGTTCCCGGCCACCGCTGCCGATTACCAGTACGTTCATTGTGCTTTCCCGATGCTGTTTGTTTGCTTATTGGTTCTGGTCATACCGGTTGTTGTGTCTCAATTTTCTGGGCACGTTCCCGGCGGGGACGTGACGTTAATGACGGAAGTGCCTCATGCCGGTGAAGACCATCGCCATGCCGTGCTCATCAGCCGCGGCAATCACTTCATCGTCGCGGATGGAGCCGCCGGGCTGTATCACCGCAGCGATACCGCGCTCGCCGGCGCTGTCGATACCGTCACGGAAGGGGAAGAAGGCGTCGGAGGCCATCACCGAACCTTTTACCTGCAGGCCGGCGTGTTCCGCCTTGATGGCGGCGATGCGCGCAGAATTGATGCGGCTCATCTGGCCCGCTCCCACGCCCACGGTCTGGCCATTGCTGGCGTAGATTATGGCGTTGGACTTGACGAACTTGGCCACTTTCCAGGCGAACAGCAGGTCGCTGAGCTGTTGCTGGGTAGGTGATATCTTGCTGACCACTTTGAGGTCGTCGGGGCTGATCATGCCCAGGTCGCGGTCCTGTACCAGCAAGCCGCCGTTGACGCGTTTGTAGTCCATGGCCGGGGTCGGTGCCGACCATTGGCCGCACTCAAGCAGGCGAACATTTTTCTTCTGGGCAACTGCCGCTGCGGCCTCAGCGCTGATGCTGGGCGCGATAATCACTTCCACGAACTGGCGCTCGCAAATCGCCGCTGCCGTGGCCCCGTCAAGCTCACGATTGAAGGCGATGATGCCGCCAAACGCTGACTCGGTGTCCGTCGCGAACGCCAGGTCGTAAGCCTTGCCGATCGTCTCGGCTACGGCCACGCCGCAGGGGTTGGCGTGCTTGACGATGACGCAGGCCGGCTGGTCGAAGTACTTGACGCATTCCAGCGCGGCGTCGGTATCCGCCACATTGTTGTAGGACAGTTCTTTACCCTGTATCTGGGTTGCCGTGGCGATGCCCGCTTCAGCGGGGTTGCTTTCCACGTAGAACGCCGCTTTCTGGTGCGGGTTCTCGCCGTAGCGCATTTCCTGCACTTTGTGAAACTGGGTGTTGAAAGTACGAGCGAAGTTCTCTGAGCCGCCAGGTACCAGTTTTCCAAAGTGATTGGCGATGGCTCCATCGTAGGCCGCGGTGTGCTCGTAGGCCTTGATCGCCAGGTCGAAGCGCGTCTCCAGGCTGGTAGCGCCGCCGTTGGACTGCATTTCCTCAATAATGGCGTCGTAGTCAGATGCATTGACGACGATATTGACGAAGCGGTGATTTTTGGCAGCGGCGCGCACCATGGTGGGACCGCCGATGTCTATGTTCTCCACGGCATCTTCCAGCGTGCAGTCGGCCCTGGCCACGGTTGCCTCGAAGGGGTACAGGTTAACCACCACCATATCGATAGCGTCAATGCCATGGTCAGCCATGACGGCGTCGTCCTGGCCGCGACGAGCGAGAATGCCGCCGTGTACCTTGGGGTGCAGGGTCTTCACCCGACCGTCCATCATCTCCGGGAAACCGGTGTACTCGGACACTTCGGTAACGGCCAGGCCGTTCTCCTGCAGCAGGCGATAGGTGCCGCCCGTGGACAGCAGTTCCACACCGAGGTCACGTAGTTTGCTGGCGAATTCGACGATCCCTGACTTGTCCGAGACGCTGATCAGCGCGCGGGCGACGGTTACCGGTTCACTCATGGGGCTAGTCCTTATTGCCAATCATATTGTATTGCTTGAGCTTTTTGCGCAGGGTGCCGCGATTCAGGCCGAGCATAACGGAGGCTTTGGTCTGGTTGTTGCGCGTGTAGACCATGATCTCCTCCAGCAGGGGCTTTTCTATTTCCGCGAGCACCATCTGGTAGACGTCGGTGGAAATCTGGCCGTCCAGTTCTGCCAGGTAACGGCGCACACTGGCGGTCACCGCATTGCGCAGGTTGGTTTCGTTGCCGGGTTGAAGTTGTTCGTCGTTAGCGGCGTTTTCGCCGTCCACTGCTGCGGGTAGGGGTTCAGCCCTGCTCATGCTGCGAGCTCCTCATTGGTGTCAGTTGGAAAGAAGTGTTTGATGTGTTCAAGCTGCGCGGCTGCCGATTCCAGTTGATTAAAGCGCGCGCGGTGGGTGTGGCAGGCAGTCTGTCCTTGCAGGTACCAGCCCACGTGCTTGCGGGCAATGCGCAGGCCCATGAATTCACCGTAAAAAGTGTGCAGTGACAGCAAGTGCCGACGCAGTATGGCGAGTTGATCCCTGGCGGATGGTTCCACGAATTGCTCTCCCGCCAGGTGTGCGGCTACCTGTCCGCACAGCCAGGGTCTGCCCTGGGCAGCGCGGCCGATCATGACGCCGGCGGCACCCGTGGCAGCGATCACTGCCGCCGCTTTTTCAGGGGAGTCGATGTCGCCATTGGCAAACACCGGGAAGTCCGTTGCCTCGACAATGCAGGCAATAGTGTCGTACTCCGCCTGCCCGTTGAACTTGTCAGCGCGGGTGCGGCCGTGAACGGACAGTGCGGCAATACCGGCGTCCTCGGCGATACGGGCAATGGTTACCCCGTTGCGCTCCGCGCGGCTGGCGCCGGTGCGAATCTTCAGGGTGACGGGCACGTCCACGGCTGCAACCACAGCTTGCAGAATGTCCCGCACCAGCTTTTCGTCGGCCAGTAGTGCAGAGCCAGCCGCCTTTTTACAGACTTTCTTGGCCGGGCAGCCCATATTGATGTCGATAATCTGCGCGCCGCGGCCCACATTATAGAAGGCCGCTGCTGCCAGTTCGGCAGGGTGGCTACCTGCAATCTGCACCGAGCGCGGTTCAACTTCTGCATCGTGCACACTGCGTAATGCGGTTTTGCGTGAATCCCGCAATCGTGGATTACTGCTGATCATCTCGGATACCACCAGCCCTGCGCCCATTTCCGCGCACAGGCGGCGAAATGGCAGGTCGGTCACACCGGCCATCGGCGCAAGGGCGACCGGGTTGGCCAGCTTGTAGGGTCCAATCTGTGGCATTGAGAACACTGTGTTTAGGGTGGTGCAAAAAGAGGCGGTATTCTACTCGGATGGGGTTTGCGGTGAAAGAATTTCTGCACAAAAAACGGCCAGATTTGAGGATAGACGGTGCTTTTCGGGGTTGGGTCGCCAGGTGATGGGCGTTTTGGGTCCAAGCGGCCTGCGCCCGGTGACTCCCGGTCGGAACGGCCGGGAGTCACCGGGCGCAGGCCCAGAGCAGCGGTGCCAATACGGAGGAAGGCACAGGCCGACGACTAGTTTGCGAGGGGCAGTTCACCGCGAAGACAAACCCAGCCCTCATGCTCCCCGACCACTGACAGCTCGAGCCGCGGCGCGTAGTGCTCGATCATCCCCGCAGCCTGGGTATTGAGCAGTCCGGAGAGCATCAGTGTGCCGCCGGGCTGGAGCAAGTGCAGCAGCGTGTCCGACAGCTCCATCAGTGGCCCCGCTAGAATATTGGCGATGACCACTTCAGCCTGTGCTTGCCAGGCGGTGGCATCATATTGCCCCGGCAGGGCCACAGGGAATCGCTTTTCTGCCACGCTATTGCGCCCGGCATTATCGCGACTCGCCACCAGCGCCTGGGGGTCATTGTCCACGCCCAGCGCCCGGGTCGCGCCCAGTTTCAGGGCGGCGACAGCCAGAATGCCGGAGCCGCAGCCGTAGTCGACCACGGTAGCACCGTCCAGGTCCATGCCGTCCAGTTGTGCGAGGCACAGCGCAGTGGTGGGGTGGGTGCCGGTGCCGAAGGCGAGGCCCGGGTCCAGTAGCAGGTTGACCGCGTCGGGTTCCGGCGGCGCCAGCCAGCTCGGACATACCCATAGGCGCTGACCGAATTGCATGGGCTGGTAGTGCTGCATCCATTCGCGCTCCCAGTCCTTGTCCTCCAGAATCTCGATGCGTTGGTTGCAGTGGGAGAGCAGGTCATCGGGAAAATGTTCAAGCACCGCGCGCATGTCTGTGTCCGCGGGGAACAGGCCGGTGAGCCGGGTTTGCCCCCACAGCGGCGTTTCGCCGACTGCCGGCTCCAGCACCGGCTGGTCGGCGTTGTCTTCCATGGTGACGGCAACCGATCCGCTGGCCAGCAACAGGTTTTCCAGTGCAGGCACCTGTTCCGGGTCGGTATCCAGGCGCAGTTGAATCCAGCTCATGTTTGCCGGTGCGCGGGAGACACTGTGGGCGCCGTAATTTCAGCTGCGCGACAGCGTGCCCATCGCGCAACATCAATACCCACGGTGGCTAGTCCTCAAGCTTGCTCTCGAGGTAGTGAATGCTCACGCCACCTGCCTGGAAAGCGCGATCCCGGGTGAGATCCCGGTGCAGGGGAGTGTTGCTGCGGATGCCCTCGATCACCAGTTCATCCAGCGCCCCGCGCATCCTTGCCAGGGCCACGTCACGGCTCTCACCGAAGGTGATGATCTTGGCAATCAACGAGTCGTAAAACGGCGGCACGGTATAGCCGTCGTAAAGATGAGAGTCGCAGCGTACGCCCAGGCCGCCCGGGGCGTGAAAGGTGGTGACTTTACCAGGTGATGGCAGGAAGTTCTGCGGGTCCTCGGCGTTGATACGACACTCGAAAGAATGGCCACGGAACTCGATATCTTCCTGCTTTACCGACAGCGGCAGGCCAGCGGCGATACGCAACTGCTCTTTGACGATATCGAAGCTGGTGATCATCTCTGTGACCGGGTGCTCAACCTGAACTCGCGTATTCATTTCGATAAAGTAGAAGCCACCGTCCTCGTAGAGGAACTCAAAGGTACCGGCGCCGCGGTAGTCGATCTCCAGGCAAGCGTTGACGCAGGCTTCAGCGACTTGCTTGCGCAGGTCATCGGGTATTCCGGGTGCCGGTGCCTCTTCCAGTACTTTCTGGTGCCTGCGTTGCAGGGAGCAATCGCGATCCCCCAGGTGAATTGCGCCACCCTGGCCATCGGCGATGATCTGTACTTCTACGTGGCGCGGCTTCTGCAGGAATTTTTCCAGGTAGACCACGTCTGAGCCAAACGCGGCCGCGGCCTCGGACTTGGTCACTTCGATGGAGCTGATTAATACTTCCTCGTTGTGCACCACGCGCATGCCGCGCCCGCCGCCGCCAGCGGCAGCCTTGATAATGACCGGGTACCCCACACGCAGTGCAATTTCCCTTGTGCGATCGTGATCGTCGGTGAGCGGGCCGTCCGAGCCCGGGACCGTGGGTACGCCGGCGCGTTTCATCGCTTCGATTGCCGAGACCTTGTCGCCCATCAGGCGGATAGTGTCTGCGGTGGGTCCGATAAAGATAAAGCCGCTCTTTTCCACCTGGTCGGCAAAGTCGGCGTTTTCCGCCAGAAACCCGTAGCCTGGGTGGATTGCCGTGGCATTGGTCACCTCCGCCGCGGAAATAATGGCCGGAACGTTCAGGTAGCTCTCGGTGGATGAAGGGGGGCCAATGCAGACCGACTCATCCGCCAGGCGCACATGCATCAGCTCGGCGTCGGCCGAAGAGTGCACAGCAACCGTCTTGATATCCAGTTCTTTGCAGGCGCGCAGGATACGCAGTGCGATCTCACCGCGATTGGCGATGAGTACTTTGTCCAGAATGGGCATGTCTAGCTCCTCGGGGCGCCTTAAACGATAGTGAACAGAGGTTGGTCGAATTCAACCGGTGCTCCGTTGTCCACGAGTATGGCCCCTATCGTGCCGGACTTGTCTGCCTCGATCTGGTTCATCATCTTCATGGCCTCGACGATGCAAATTACGTCGCCTACCTTAACCTGTTGACCGACTTCGGCGAAGGAGGGGGAAGTGGGTGCGGGGGAGCGATAGAAGGTGCCGACCATCGGCGACTTCACCACGTGTCCTGAGGTGGCTGGCGCGCTTTCGACAGGGGTAGTCGGTGCTGCAGGCGCTTCTGCCACCGCTGGGGCCGCCACCGGCGCCATCGCCGGTGGGGGCGCGGCATAGATCGGGGCATGCTGGGCCGCTGCGATCAGGTTTTGGGCGCTGTTGCGACTGATACGAACGGACTCTTCGCCTTCCTTGATCTCTATTTCGTCGATATTGGACTCTTCCAGGAGCTCAATCAGTTTCTTTACCTTGCGGATGTCCATACTGGCCTCTCTTGATTAATGTTTCAGGTTTGTTCCAGGTGGCGTAAGGCCGCCTGCAGTCCAAGCTCATAGCCCTGGGGTCCCAGTCCACAAATGACCCCAAGTGCAATGTCAGAAAAATAGGAGTGTTGGCGAAACGCCTCCCTTGCGTGCACATTTGACAGGTGGATTTCAATGAAAGGAATTTGCACGGCGGCCAGTGCGTCACGCAGCGCCACGCTGGTGTGGGTGAAAGCTGCGGGGTTGATCAGGATGAAGTTGACGCCCTCGTGCCTGGCGTCCTGTACGCGCTCTACCAGCTCGTATTCCGCGTTACTTTGCACGTGGAGCAGGTGGTGCCCGCGTTCCCTGGCCTGTTGTTCAAGCAATTGGTTGATATCGCTGAGGGTGCTGTGTCCGTAGATCCCGGGCTCGCGTTCGCCCAGCATGTTCAGGTTGGGGCCGTGTAGTACGAGTATCGTCGCCATGTTGAGTTGCACCAGGGGCTGGACGGATTAACGGCAAGTTTGGCGTAATAATGGTGCACTGTCTACGGTAAACTAGGGCGATTGGTAATTTTTCGAATTTTGGCGACAATTCGCTGCTGTATTGCAGAAGTTAGCCATATTTATCCCGTAGTGGTCCCGCTGGTGACGACGACAGAATGTTTGCAGTGTAAACAGCGTGTTGCCTAGAGATGCCCCTGGTTTGTCGGCACGATCGCCGCAATTCCTTTCTTTTTCACCGAAACTGACTCCAGCGCCTCAAGCACGGTGTCGGCGGTGAGTATTTGCGGCAGTATCAGTGGCCCAGACGCCGTGTTTGCGGAGTACATCAGGTAGAGTGGAATGCCGGTGCGGCCGTGTCGGCTGATAAACTCGGCGATATCAGCATCATAATTGGTCCAGTCCGCCACCATGTAGACCACGCCGTGTTCAGCAAAGGCGGCTTGCATGGAATCGGTTAGTAGCACGGCGCGTTCATTGGCGATACAGGTAATGCACCAGTCAGCGGTCACATCCACGAACACCGGGTTGCCCGCTTTTCGCAGATCGGCGAGGCGCTGCTCAGACCATGCTACATGGCTGTCTGCCAGGGTCGAGGCATGGCTGCCGTTCTCGTCCAGCCCGCGCCAACTGCCCAGTGAAATAGCCAGTAGCGCGCAGGCTACGGCCAGGCCGCGTTTCCAGCCGCCCAGGCTCCACAGCCACAGTGCCATCGCCAGGGCCAGCGCCCCGGCCAGTACCGCCGCCATGGTATTGACGCCGGTTTGCCGGCCCGCTACCCACAGCAGCCAGATCGCAGCTGCATAGAGTGGAAACGCGAGAAACTGTTTCAGGGTTTCCATCCACGGGCCTGGACGTGGCATGAGTGCGCGCGCGGCGCCACTGTAGCTGAACAACAGCAGGGGCGCAGCCATGCCCAGGCCGAGTGCAGCAAAGACGGACAACCCGACCAGTGGTGGTTGGGTAACGGCAAAGCCCAGGGCGGTGCCCATGAATGGCGCGGTGCATGGGCTGGCGACAACCACCGCCAGCACACCAGTGAAGAAGCTGCCGGCGGGGCCGCTCCGGTTGGCCAGGCCGCTGCCGGCATTCATCAGGCTGCCGCCCAGGTGTACCAGGCCCGACAGCGACAGGGCCATTGCCAGGAACAGGTAGGCCAGGGCGACCACGAACCCGGGGCTTTGCAGTTGAAAGCCCCAGCCCACCGCCTTGCCTGCCTGTTGCAGGCCGATCAGTACAGCGGCAACGGCGACGAAGCTGACTACCACACCAGCGGTGTACACCCAGCTTTGCAGATGCCGGTCATGATCGCTGCTGCGTGCGAAACTGAGCACTTTCAGCGACAGAATAGGGAATACGCAGGGCATCAGGTTAAGAATGGTGCCGCCCAGAAAGGCGAGCAGCAGCATATAGGGCAGGGAGCCCAGGTCAGCATTTGCGGCTCCGGCCTTGCGGCTTGCCGTTGGTGTTTTGCTGCCGGGTCGCTCGATCTCGCGAGCGCCCGCACTGGCGAGGTCCAGCGTGAAGTACTGTGTGCGCGGTGGATAGCAAAGGCCGGCGTCGGCACAGCCCTGAAAGGTCACGGCGAGCACCGATCCCTCGGAGAGTGGGGGTGACGCCGTTAGCGGAATGTCGGCCTGTTGGTAGTAGACGCTGACATCGCCGAAGTACTCATCGGTGCGCTCAAGTGCCGGTGGAAACTGTGGAGTCAGTGTTTGTGTGCCGTTGTTGGCCTTGAACTTGAACGCGTGCTGGTAGAGGTAATAGCTGTCCGCGATCTGCCAGTACAGTCGCAGGCGGCCGTCATCAAGTACCTCGACCTCCAGCTGGTAGGCTTCTTCCACAGGCAGGAAGTCCTGCACGGGCGTCGCGGTAAAGGTCGGGGTGCCGGGTTGGCCCAGGCCCTGGCCCAATGCCAGAGGGGTGAAAAGCAAGAGCAGCGCTGTGATCAGTACGCGCATGGTTATCCTTGGTAGCCGAGTCGTGATGGGGCGAGTGTACCAGCCGGTAGCGCTGGGCCCAATCTACTGCCGCGTCTGTGCGGGCAATGATATAGTGTACGACGCTTGAATCTGCTGTTAGTTTCCACCTGGAGTAAATTGTGCTGTTGTTCCGCTTCTTGTTGTTCATCCTTGTGTTTGTCACCGGCCCGGCGCTGGCCGAGGTGCAGCTGTCGTCTGCCTGGATTAGAGCGCTGCCGCCCACGCAGCCGGTGACGGCAGCGTATCTCAAGGTGATGAACCACGGCGAGCAGGCGGTGACGATCACCGGCGCGCGGGTAGAGGGCGTCGGCAGAGTGGAAATGCATACCAGCCGGGAGGTGGAGGGGCTGGTCAGAATGGAGCAACTCAGTACACTGATGTTGGCACCGGGGCAGACTTTGTCTTTCGCGCCGGGAGGGACTCACCTGATGTTGTTTGACCTGGTCACCATGCCCCAGCCCGGCGACAGTCGCGAAGTTTGTCTGCAGTTGGCATCGGGCCCCGAGGCCTGTGCACGGGCAGATGTGCGCAAGAGCGCTGGGGAAAGCCAGCACGATCACCATCAACATCATTAAGAAGGCATACTTCAGATGAACGCAGTAAAAGAAACTCTTGCGGACTGGCGCGATGGCCTGTTCGATCTCCTGCCCGACACTCGCCCCGTGCGCTGGGGGGTGTTGGCCCTGGTTGTTTACCTGCTGGTGGCCACTATTACCGGTATTTTCTGGAGTCTCACACCGGATCACTTTGACCCGGAGGAGAAGGCGGCGCAGTACGCAACAGAGGACGGCGGCGAAGTCGTCACCGGCTCAGTAACCACCGCTGCTCTCATGGGGGTGATGGAGACCCTGCTGGAGAAGCCCGGGGGTTATCTGCACAATGACCGTTTTCCGCCCGGTATCTGGCTGGATAACATGCCCAACTGGGAATACGGTGTGCTGATCCAGGTCCGCGACCTGTCTCGAGCCATGCGTGAAGTGTTCAGTCGCTCCCAATCACAGTCAACGGAAGATGAGGACCTGGCGATGGCGGAGCCCCGCTATCACTTCGATTCAGATAGTTGGGTGCTGCCCTCGTCTGAGTCCGAGTACCAGCAGGCCCAGGACTTCACCCGCAAATATTTTAGTCGGTTGTCAGATGCAGACGCTCCGGGAGCGCAGTTTTACGCGCGCGCAGACAATCTGCGGTACTGGCTGTCGACAGTGAATACCCGTTTGGGCTCGCTCTCCCAGCGCCTCAGTGCCAGTGTAGGCCAGCGCCGCCTGAATACGGACCTCGCCGGGGATGCAGGTGCCAGTCAGTCCACGCAGGGGCCGGTGGAGATGGAGGTCAAAACGCCCTGGTTGGAAATCGACGATGTATTTTATGAGGCCCGCGGCACGACCTGGGCCCTGATACACTTTCTCAGGGCTATTGAAGCGGACTTCGCCGACGTGCTGGAGAAGAAAAATGCTCTGGTGAGTTTGCGACAGATTATTCGTGAACTGGAGGGAGCGCAGGAGACCGTATGGAGCCCGATGATTCTCAATGGCACCGGCTTCGGCCTGGTAGCCAATCATTCCCTGGTGATGGCTTCCTACATTAGCCGGGCCAATGCAGCCATTATCGATCTGCGGGATCTTTTACTGCAGGGCTGAGCGAGCTTACGGCTCCTCTGTGTAACGCAGGCGTGTGCCAGTTTCCAGTGAGAGCCGTATTTCTTGCGCGGAGAGCTCCTTGGGGAAATAGGTGCCGGAGAGCTTGGCGTCAAGCAGGCTGGCGCCCTCCAGGTTGGTGTTGCGGAAATCGATACCGCTGAGATCTGCATTGCGGAAGTAGGAATCCCTGAAGTCCAGGCCCTCCGCATCCATATTGCGCAGGTCGCGCCCGCGGTAGTCGCCGCTTTGCAGGTCGCTGGTGTCCATTTTGTGCCGCTGCTCGTTGAAACTCTTGATGTCCTCGTTCCGCAGAAGCTGGTAGAGAGGGTCGGGCTTGATAACGGGCTTGTTCATGGTTTTACCTTTCAAATGATGTCCCGGCCGGGTGGAGGATAGCTTAAGCTCCCCCGGTGGGCTATGACAAGAGAGCGGGTTTGAGTACACAGACCTATAACGGCTTCCTGTTGACCCGTAACTGGCGAGACGGGCCCGGGGGAGTAGAGCTGGAATTCTGGTTTTCCACAGACCAGGGTCCGCTTTGCGCTCTGGTGCGGGGCGAGCAGAGCGTCTTCTTCCTTGCCGACAATGAGTTGGACCGCGCGCAGGCGTTGATTGGCGAGAACCCGGGTGTCGAGATCAGGCCGTTGCCGCTGCGGAGTTTCAGCATGGCCGCTGTTGCCGGTGTTTACTGCCGCAGCTACCGCCATTCGCGTCAGCTGGCGGATCGTCTTCGCGACGCCGGATTGGAGCCGCTGGAGGCAGACATCAACCCCGCCGATCGCTTTCTGATGGAGCGCTTCGTTACCGGCGGCGCGCAGATACAGGGCGAGGCGAGCCCGCGTGGCGACTATCTGCGTATCGAGAATCCCCTGATTCGCCGTTCGGATTATCGCCCCGTACTCAAGGTCGCCTCGTTTGACATCGAGACAGCGATGGCGGGCGTACAGCTATTCTCCATTGCCGTGCACGGCGTGAGTGCCAGTGAGCAGCAGCGTTGCGTCTTCATGCTGGGTGAAGGCGCTACACAGGACTACGTGCAGACCTGCAGCAGCCAGGAAAACTTGTTACAGGCCTTCCTCGACTGGCTGGTTGATTTTGATCCGGATGTGCTGATCGGTTGGAACGTCATCAACTTTGACTGCTGGTATTTGCAACGTGTGGCGGACCAGCTTGGCCGTCGGCTATTGCTGGGACGGGACCGTCGCCCGGCGCACTGGCGCAGCCTCGATGACGACGGGGAGCGCCGCGCGGTGCAGTGCCCGGGACGGGTGGTGCTGGATGGCATCGACATGCTGCGAGCCGCGTTTTACAGCTTTGAGAGCTTTGCCCTGGACAATGTCGCCCACGAACTGCTGGGGGAGGGCAAGTTGCTCCACGGTGCCGGCCGTGGCGAAGAGATCGGCCGCCTGTTCAGGGAGGACAAGACATCGCTTGCCGCCTATAACCTCAAGGACTGCGAATTGGTCACGCGTATCTTTGAGACCACAGCGATGATGGACTTTGCCGTGGCTCGCACGGCAATGACTGGCCTGAATATGGATCGCATGGGCGGTTCGGTCGCGTCCTTCGATAATTTGTACCTGCCGCGCCTGCACCGTGCAGGGTATGTCGCACCCAATGCCAGCGCTGACCACACTGCCAGCCCCGGAGGTTGGGTCCTGGACTCAACGCCCGGCATCTACGATCACGTGCTGGTGCTGGACTTCAAAAGCCTGTATCCCAGCATCATCCGTACCTTTGCCATAGATCCCCTGGGCCTGGCCCTGGGAGCATCAGGCGAGCTTGGCGAGGAGGCCTGTGTGCCCGGTTTTCTCGACGCCCGCTTTGCACGGGATGGGCACATACTGCCGGACCTGATCCAGCAACTGTGGGCGCAGCGTGACGCCGCCCGTCAGGCGGATGATGCGCCGCTCTCCCAGGCCATCAAAATCATTATGAATTCATTTTACGGGGTGCTCGGGTCACCGGGCTGTCGATTTTTCGACGCCCGCCTGGCCACGTCGATTACCCGTCGCGGGCACCAGATACTGCAGCGTACGCGTGATTACATCGAGCAAGCGGGGCACCGGGTCATCTATGGGGACACCGACTCTGTTTTTGTTTGGATTCAGACAGCCGCTGATGATGCGGCGGCGGTCGCTGCGGGCCGAGGGCTGGAGGTCAGTCTGAATCACTGGTGGCAGCAGCAGATCGCCGATGAGTTCGGTCTGCACTGTGCTCTGGAGCTGGAGTTCGAAACGCACTACAAGCGCTTCCTGATGCCAACCGTGCGCGGCTCAGACAAAGGTAGCAAGAAACGCTATGCCGGCGTGGTAGCGGGCCGGGAGGGCGACAGGCTGGTCTTCAAGGGTCTGGAGAATGTGCGCACCGACTGGACTCGATTGGCGCGCTCATTCCAGGAGGAGCTTTATCGGCGGGTGTTTATGGAGGAGCCCTTCGTCGATTTCGTGCGTCAGACCAATCTGCAATTGCTCGCGGGGCAACGGGATGGTGAACTGGTCTACCGTAAGCGGCTGCGCAGGAAACTGGACGACTACCAGCGCAATGTGCCGCCGCATGTGCAGGCGGCCAGGCTCTATGCGCAGAGAGGGCTGGCGCCCCCGTCACGCGGCAGCTGGGTTGAGTATGTCATTACCGCAGCCGGCGCAGAGCCGGCGGAGATGCCACATGCGCCGCTGGACTATGAACACTACGCAGAGCGTCAGCTACAGCCGGTAGCCGACGGCATACTCGGTTTTATGGGCACGTCTTTTCGCGCAATCGTGGACAAGCAGATCGACCTGTTTTGAGCCCTGCCGCTCAGTCGCCGAAGAAATCTGCACGCAGGTCCGGGTAGTCGGCGGCTGGCAGGCGCGGGCCATATTTGGACACCACCCGTCCCGCCGCCAGGCTGGCGAAGCGTCCGGCCGTGGGAAAGTCCTCGCCGCGGGTAATTGCATACAGGAAAGCCCCGGCGAACATGTCACCGGCGCCATTGCTGTCCACGGCGTGAACCTTGTGCGGTGGAATCTCAGCCAGCTCAGTGCCGTCGAAGGTAATAGCCCCTTCAGCCCCGCGGGTGATGACAAAACTGTCGGCGATCTGCTTCATCTGCTCAATTGCCACTTCGAGCGAGTCGGTCTGCCCCCAGCCCAGCGCTTCGGACTCATTGCAAAACAACAGGTTAACGCGTTCACCTATCATCTCTGCAAGGCCGTCACGGAAAAATTCCACCATGCCTGGATCCGACAGACTGATGGATGTTTTCACACCTGCCTGCTCAGCGATTTCTCGCGCTTTTACGGCGGCTGCTCGCCCGGTCGGCGACGTCACCAGGTAACCCTCCAGATACAGGTATTCAGACTCACAAATTGCCTCCGGTACCAGCTGGTCCACGGATAGTGTTTCGCTGATAGCCAGGTTGGTATTCATGCTGCGTTCCGCGTCCGACGAAATCAGCACCAGGCATTTGCCGGTGGTACCGTCTTCACGGTCCCCGTTCAGGCAATGATCGACACCTGCTGACTCCAGGTCCGCGAGGTAAATGTCGCCGTCAGCATCGTTGGCCACCTTGCAGGACATAAAAGTGCGCCCGCCAAACTGGGCAGTGGCGATCATGGAGTTGCCGGCGCTGCCGCCGCTGGCGTGGTTGGCTTTCACCAGATGGCCCTGCAGGTGGTTGAGTAGGTCAGTCTGGCGCGCGGCATCGACCAGGGTCATCATGCCTTTCTCCACCTGCATCTGCGCCAGCTCGCGATCTTCTACCTTGATTTCGGTGTCGACCAGCGCCGCACCGATGCCATATGCCACGTACTTCTTCATGATTTGGGTCCTGTGGTTATCCAGCGGGCCATTATCCGGATTAACCAGCTTGATTAAAGCCCTTTTAAGGTTCACTCGGTTTTGGGGGCGTGGAGCAAGGTACCCCCGGCGTTCCCGGGAGGGGTAGGCTGCCTGCTGCCCTCGTCACAGCAAAGGCCGCTGCGCCGGCTTGCCAGCCTGAGCAGGTCCACGCCGGCGAGGTTCCTGGGAGAGCCGTCACAAACGCTAAAAGTAGGTTAAACTCGCCGCCATGAAAAAAGCCCGCTCCCTGCTACTCAAGTTATTCCTGGTTTCGTTGGTCATTGGCACCGGCTATGTGATCTACCTGGACGCCCGTATTACCGCCACTTTCACCGATAAAATGTGGGAGCTACCGGCAAAAGTGTATGCCCGCCCGCTGGAGTTGTATGTCGGCGCCGACCTCCGGCCCGAGGATCTGGCTTATGAGCTGGAGGTGCTTGGCTATCGGAAAGTAACGCTTACGCGCAAGCCGGGTCAGGTGGCGCGCAATCGCGGCCGTTTTGAAATCTATACGCGGGGTTTTACTTTCCCGGGCGAGCGTGAGCCGGCGCGTCGCGTGATCGTGGATATCGGGCCAACCAAAGTGCAGGCTATTACGGAGTCGGGGCGGGGCGTTGACCTGATGCGTCTCGACCCAGCGCAGATTGGTGGTATCTATCCTACCCACGGCGAAGACCGGGTACTGGTGCGCCTGGACAATGTTCCGGAAACCCTGCTGCAGGGTTTGCTGGCGGTTGAGGACCAGCGTTTCTACCAGCACTGGGGTTTTTCCATCACCGGTATTGCCAGGGCGGCCTACAGCAATCTGGTCTCCGGACGGGTGGTGGCAGGGGGCAGTACCATCACCCAGCAACTGGTGAAGAACTACTACCTCACGCCCGAGCGTACCATTGTGCGTAAGCTCAATGAGGTGCTGATGGCGGTGCTGCTGGAGCTGCACTACGACAAAGACCAGATACTGGAAAGCTATGTCAACGAGATCTACCTGGGCCAGGAAGGTCCGCGCGCTATTCACGGCTTTGCGCTGGCGGCCAGGCACTACTTCGATACGCCGCTGGAACAACTGGGCTTGCACCAGCAGGCCCTGCTGGTGGGAATGATCAAGGGCCCCTCACTTTACAATCCGCGGCGAAACCCGGAGCGCGCCAGGGAGCGGCGAAACGTGGTGCTGGACGTGATGGTGGAGCAGAATGTCATTTCAGCAGAACATGCCATGGTCGCCAAGGCGATGCCGCTGGACCTCAATAAGGCACCGAAAATACGCGATACCTTCCCCGCCTACCTGGAGCTGGTGCGACGCCAGCTGCGCCTGGAATACCGGGAGGAGCAGTTAACGCAGGAAGGGCTGAAAATACTCACCGCCTTTGACCCGATTATCCAGCGCCAGTTGGAGCGCTCCACCGGGGCGGTGATGGATAAGCTGGACAGCGCGGGTGGTCTGGAGAGCGCATCGGTAGTAACTCGTCTGGATAGCGGCGAGGTGGCGGCCCTGGTGGGCGGGCGGCGCTTCAGCTACGCCGGATTCAATCGTGCGCTGGATGCACGGCGGCCCGCCGGCTCGCTGCTCAAGCCAGCGGTCTACCTTACCGCGCTGGAGCAGGCCGATACCTATTCTCTGGCCAGCGTGCTTGACGATACTGCTCTTACCGTGCCCAGTCGGCAGGGCGACCCCTGGCAGCCGCGCAACTTCGATCGTACGGAGCATGGCGACGTGTTGCTGTACCAGGCTCTCGCGAACTCCTACAACCTGGCCACCGCCCGCCTGGGCATGGACCTGGGTATCGACAACGTGGCGGACATGTTGCGTCGTCTGGGCATAGAGCATGCCGTGCCGCGTGTGCCTGCATTGTCCCTGGGAGCGGGTGAGTATTCTCCGCTGGATATGGCGGTGCTCTACCAGACCATCGCCGCCGGTGGTTTCCGCTCGCCGTTGCGCAGTATTCGTGACGTGGTCGATGCGCACGGAGAGCCCGAAAAGCGTTATGAGCTGCTCTACGATCGACAGGTTAGTTTGCAGGCCGTTTACCTGCTGCAGTACGCGCTGCTGGAGGTTATGCAGAACGGCACCGGCCGCAGCAGCCGTGCATTGCTGCCTGAGTGGATGACTGTGGCCGGTAAAACCGGCACCACCAACGAGGGCCGCGACTCCTGGTTTGCCGGCTTTTCGGGGGACCTGATGGCCGTAACCTGGTTGGGACGCGATGATAATGGCGTAACCGGGCTCACCGGTAGCAGCGGCGCATTACAGGTCTGGTCGCACTTCATGGCACGCGCCAGTAAGCGGCCATTGAATTACAATATGCCGTCCGGGATCGAGGTTTCGGTGATCGACAGCAGTAACGGCTATCGCACCGGAGTGGGCTGTCCCAATGCTCGCAGTGTGCCGTTTATCGCCGGTTCAGAGCCGCGCGGTAAAACCCAGTGCGCACCGAAAAAGGGCGGCATCCGCGATTGGTTCGAGTCATTGTTTGGTGGTTGATTCGGGTATTTTTGCAGGGCGCGAGGCGATTGGCTGCCTGCTCCACCCGTGGTGATTGGCAACTTGGGTTACACTATGCAGTCGGATTTTACCTGGGAGCATCGAGTGCGGCTTCAGATCTTACAACGCCTGTTAGTCCTGGTGGGCTTGAGTCTCGTGCTCAGTGCCTGTGGCACCAACCCCTATTCCTTGCCAAAGATCGAGACGCCGGAGCCGGAGTATCGCGAGCCCGCGCCTGAGCCGGTGCCAGAGCCGCAGCCAGAGGTGTCCAGGCCTGCCCCTTCCGGCGCCCATGCCGGCTTGTTGGCTAAAGCTGACGACGCGCGCGAGCGTGGTGACTACGACCAGGCACTGGCTTATCTCGAGCGTGCACTGCGCATTGATCCTGACAACGCGGAAATCTATCTCGGCCTGGCGCAGACGCATGCAGCGTCCGGCAATGACAGCCAGGCCCGCGCAACTGCCGAGCGGGGGCTGCTCTATTGCAACGGTCACGGCCAGTGTGATGCTTTGAGATCTCTTGCCCGCTAGCAGTTTTCGCAGACCACGTTGAAGCCTGTATCGCCGGTTTCAAAGCGCAGATGCTGGTTGATGCAGGCGGGAACATCCCCGGCCGAATGGCTGACAAAAATAATCTGGGTATCGGAATGAGCGGCGATATGGTCGATGGCGCCCAGCATCAGCCGGCGATGATGCCCATCCAGCCCCAGGGTCGGTTCGTCCAGTAGCAGGATTGCCGGGGACTTCACCATCGCCCGTGCGAGCAGCACCATACGTTGTTGGCCAAAAGAGAGGGTGTCGAAACCCTCGCGAGATACCGCCGACATTCCCAGCGCTGCCAGCCATTGCTCAGCGATAGTGCGCTGTTCATCGCCCCAGTCATCATAGAGCCCGATGGTGTCGAAAAAGCCTGAAATCACTACCTCAAGCCCCTTCATGCCGCGCGCGAAACTGAGGTGTAACTGGTTATCCAGCTGCCCGTATTTTTGTTTGATGTCCCAGATGCTCTCTCCCGAACCGCGGCGTATGCCAAACAGCGTGATGTCCTGGCCATAGGCCTTGTGGTTGTCGCCGGTCACCAGGCTGAGCAAGGTGCTCTTGCCGCAGCCGTTGGGACCGGAAACGTAACAGTGCTGACCGTGATCGAAGCGCCAGTTCACATTGTCTAGTACGCGCAGCAGGCCATAGCTCACATTGACGTTGCGCAGCGCCAGCAGTGGTGCATCGCGGGGAATCTCGTAGGGCCTGGGGTATGGCGGGGGCAGCTCTCCAAGGCCCTCTGCCGGTGGGTTCATCAGCGCGGCGACATCCTCGCGCTCGAGCACGCGAGTTCGCTCGCCCTGGGTTAGTACCTCGCCGTTTTCCATGACCAGCACATGCGTGATGCCTGCCGGGAGGTCTTCCGGTTGCCGGCAGAGCATCAGCACGGTGATGTCAGATTGCAGCAGCTCTGCTATCACCTGCGACAGTTCCTGTTGCGAGCCGACGTCCAGGCCATCCAGTGGACTGTCCAGAATCAACAGGCCCGGGTCGCTGAGTATGGCCTTGACCAGCAATGTCTTGCGCATTTCTCCCGTGGAGATATAGCGCAGGCCTCGTTGCAGAATATGGCCGATACCGAGCCTGTCTACCCAATGCAGAAAGCGCTCATCGGGCGCGCTACGCTCCAGAATCAGTTGTTGCACCAGGGTGCCAGGATCCGCGGCGTCCGCCCTGGTTTCCGAATCGTCCAGTTTCCTGTCGCGCTCGCATAGTGCCCTGGCCTGTTCGAAGCAGACGTAGGCAACGCCTTTTTCAGCCAACAGCGCAGAGCGGGTATAATCGCCGGAAAAATGGCTTGCCTGGCCGCTGAGTATATTGGCGAGGCTGGTTTTTCCCGCGCCGTTGGGACCCAGGCAGGCCCATTGTTCGCCGGTGTGCGGTTGCCAGTTGAGACCATGCAGCGCGGGCAGGGCGCGGTAGACCAGTTGCACGTTGTTCAGGGTAAGCAGTGTAGAGTCTTTCATCATCTGGCGCCCCGTGGCGCTTGTACCGCTGGCTACGGGCTGGCTTAATCCTCTAAATTTTATAGGAAAAGTACTGTTGTCGGTTTCTCTGTTACATCTTGTCGAATCACGCCTGGACGCCTTCAACCCCAGGAAGCCGCTGCTGCGCCGGCTGATGAAGCGCTCGGCAGTCGCGCTGGTGCTGCAGATACGTGAGGGCGAGCTGCACATTCTAATGATCAAGCGCGCGGAAAGGAAAGGGGACCCCTGGTCGGGACATATGGCTTTCCCAGGAGGCCGCATGGACAAAACCGATGCCCATGGCTACGCCGTCGCCGTGCGCGAAACAGAAGAAGAGGTCGGCTTGACGCTTGGCCCGGGCGATCGCTGCCTGGGGCGACTCTCCGACCTCAATGCCCGTCCGCGCAAAGGCACCCTGGGTATGGCAGTCAGCCCCTTTGTCTTTCATCTGGAGCGCGAGGTGCGCTTCACGCCCAACTACGAGGTGGCCGAAGTGATCTGGGTGCCGCTGGAGTACCTTCTCAATGTAGAAAATAGGGAGGAAATGGTGTGGGAGTTCCGGGGGCTGAAGATACCTATGCCCTGCTATCGCTATCAGGGGCGCTGTATCTGGGGTCTTTCCCTGATGATGCTGGATGAACTGATGGACTTGATAGAAGGAGGCAAGAACCCGCTGCGCCCGCGGTGGAGAAGGCGCTAGTGCAGCATGGCCGGAGCCGGTGTCTCCAGCGCTGTAGCTGAGCCCAACTGCTTTGCCCGGTACATCGCCCGGTCCGCTTTTTCTTCCAACTCACGCCGCGTCTCCCCATCTGCCGGATACATCGCGACGCCACAGCTGACGCCCAGGCAAAAGTCGATATTGCGCAGCCTCACCGGTTGTTTGATGGCGGCCACCAGTTTGGCGGCGATCTTCGGCATGTCCTCGATGGACCGCATGTTTTCCATGATAACGACGAATTCGTCGCCCCCCAGTCGCGCTATCAGGTCAGTTTCGCGCACATGCGCACGCAGGCGCTCTCCGAGTTTGACCAGTAGCGCATCCCCCATGCCATGGCCGTGGGTATCGTTGATTTCCTTGAACTCGTCCAGGTCAAACATCAGCAGTCCCAGAGGTTTACCCTGGGTTGCAGCTCTCTCCAGTGATTGCGACATGCGCCGGGCATAGAAGCGGCGGTTGTAAAGGCCAGTGAGTTCATCGTGTGAAGACAGGTGCTCCAGTTCCCTGTTGGCCTTTTGTAATGCGTGTCGCAGGCGTTTATTGAGCTCTGCATAAATCATAATCACGCTGACCACAGCAATACCCATGGACGCATAAGCGAGGGTGATAGCTATATTGTAGTTATGCGGCATGATGATCTGGCTGAACTCCACGCCGATTCTCTCCAGGCCGAGAATGACCACCCAGATCAGGATGACCAGAGTGGTCCAGAACATAGCGGCCCAGACGCTGCCCACGATGGCTGCCATGACCGGAGCGAGTATAAGCAGTGCGTAAGTGGGTGATTGGGTGCCGCCAAAAAACACGCAAGCTACTGTGAATGCGCTGGTAAAAGCCAGCAGCAGTATGTGCATGGCGGCCAGGCGATTGTGCAGGTAGCGCAGGATAAGCACAGTTGCCAGCACTGCGAAACCGGTGGTGACAAAAAGCGCCGTCGCAGCTGAACGCCCTTCCGGCGACATGTCGATCACCCAAGAAGAGATCACGGTCAGTGCGACCACCGTTAACAGCCAGAAGAAGCTGGTGATGGCGAGAATGCGCTGGCGATAGTTTTCCTCGTCCAGCGGGCGCAGCGGGTCGCGCCCGGTACAGACGCCTATCCACCACTCGCGAACGTTGGCCAGTTTTTGCAGAAACCTTTGCATAGTGTTGTCTGGCTGTATCTGGATTAGCGGTTTTTATACCCTATGTGCTGCGCAATGGCCTGAGTTATCTCTACATTTTAGTGATTCGCCAGAACGCCGCTATTGATCGCCACCACGCAGAAAGGCCCGGGTATCCAGCATCAGCTCACGCAGGGCAGGATCCTCCCGGCTCGCCTCCAGTAAGGCGTTGGCATCCGCTTTGCCTTCTATAAAGGCGGCAACGAGGTCCAGCAGTACCGGGGTCATTTTGGGTTCGTGGACCCATCTTGGCGACTGCACCAGTGCGCCGCTTACATACCCTTCGCCAAGGCTTAGCCAGTAACCACCGCAGCTGGACAGCTGATAGTCGCCGATGCGCCCGTAGCTGATATTCGGTGTGCCAGGATCGAATCCGCCGGGTACATCCTCGTCGATCTGGTGCAACGCCATTACCCAGGCGGAGCCCGGTGGAAACAATGCGGCCTGCGGCCGACAGTAATCGCCCGTTTTTAGCCAGATGCGCAGGATTTCACCTGCTGATGAGCCGCGCAGGTGGCGGACAACGTGCAGGTCTATGGAGTTACCCTTGCCGGTGATCACTTCTCCAGCGATGACCAGGTCGGCGGTATGCTGTACATCCACAAAAGAGCCTTGCCACAGGCATTCGCACTGCGAACTGGCGGGCATGCCGGGGGTGAGCAAGGCAAGGCAGATGAAGAGGCGCGACCACATGCTCTTACTGCAGCGCTTTGGCTGCCTCGATAGCGAAGTAGGTCAGGATGCCGTCGCAGCCGGCTCGCTTGAACGCCAACAGGGATTCCAGCATGACCGGTTCCTGTTGCAGCCAGCCGCGCTCGAAGGCAGCCTGGTGCATCGCGTATTCGCCGCTCACCTGATAGGCGAATGTGGGCGCACGCAACTCGTCTTTGACCCTGCGCACGATGTCCAGGTAAGGCATGCCGGGTTTGACCATAATCATGTCCGCACCCTCGTTCAGGTCCAGGGCACATTCATGCAGGGCTTCGTCGCTGTTGGCTGGGTCCATCTGGTAGCTGAACTTATTGCCTCCCTTGATGTTGCCGGCGGTGCCCAGGGCATCACGAAAAGGGCCGTAATAACTGGAGGCGTACTTGGCGGCATAAGACATGATCAGGGTATTGGCGCAGGCGGAAGCTTCCAGTGCCTGGCGAATCGCGCCGATGCGTCCGTCCATCATGTCTGACGGCGCCACAATGTCAGCACCGGCCTCGGCATGAGATAGTGCCTGTCGCACCAGTACTTCCGTGGTGATGTCGTTGAGCACGTATCCGTGGTCGTCAATGATGCCGTCCTGTCCGTGGGTGGTGAAGGGGTCCAGCGCAACATCAGTAATGATGCCTAACCCGGGTACGGCGTCCTTGAGCGATCGCACTGCGCGCTGCAACAGTCCCTCAGGATGGTGCGCTTCCTCAGCCATAAGGCTCTTCTTTTCCAGGCTGACTACAGGGAACAGCGCGATCGCTGGAATACCCAGTGCCGCAATTTCCCTGGCCTGTTGCACCAGCAGGTCGATACTCAGACGCTCGATGCCCGGCATTGAAGGTACTGCCTCGCGCTGGCCTTCACCTTCCAGGACAAAGACGGGATAAATGAGGTCTGCGGGGGTGAGCAGGCTCTCACCCACCAGGCGGCGCGAGAACTCCCGGGCACGCAGGCGGCGCATTCGGGTGGAGGGGAAAGGGCCGCGTGCTGAACTGAAACTCATGCTCTCTTCCTCTAGCTGGAGAAACGCGCGAAAGCGGCACGGGCCGCTTCCACTGTGGACTGGATATCTTCATCGGTATGCGCGCTCGACATAAAGCCGGCTTCATAAGACGCCGGCGCCAGGTAAACACCCGCATCCAGCATCATGTGGAAGAAGCGGTTAAAACGCTGGGTATCACAGGCCATAACCTGCGTGTAGTTCTGGATATGCGCTGCGTCGGTGAAGAAGCCACCAAACATGGTGCCCGCGCAGTTGGTGGTAAACGCAATGCCCTCCTCCCTGGCGGCAGCCTCCAGTCCGTTACACAATTCCTGCGTGCGCTGGAACAGGGGGTCGTAGAAGCCTTCTGCGGAGATGACTTCCATTGTGGCCAGGCCCGCGGCCATTGCGATGGGGTTGCCGGAGAGGGTGCCAGCCTGGTAAACCGGCCCCAGCGGCGCTATCTGCTCCATAATGTCGCGCTTGCCGCCGAATGCACCTACCGGCATGCCGCCACCGATAACCTTGCCCAGTGTGGTGAGGTCCGAGTCGATGCCGTAGTGCCCCTGCGCGCCATGCAGGCCGAAACGAAAGCCGGTCATCACCTCGTCCAGAATCAGCAGGGCGCCGCTGGCGGTGCACACTTCGCGCAGGGTTTCGAGGAATCCGGGCGCGGGCGGAATGCAGTTCATGTTCCCGGCGACTGGCTCAACGATGATGCAGGCTATTTTATCGCCGTGTTCCGCAAACGCGCGCCTGACACCCTCGGCGTCGTTGTAGGTGAGAGTCATGGTGTGGTCTGCCAGTACCGCAGGAACGCCGGGAGAGCTGGGAACACCGAGGGTGAGTGCGCCCGACCCGGCCTTGATGAGCAGTGAATCGGAGTGGCCGTGGTAGCAGCCTTCAAACTTAACGATGGTGTCCCGTCCGGTGTAAGCTCTCGCCAGACGTATGGCGCTCATGGTGGCTTCGGTGCCTGAGTTGACCATGCGCACCATGTCCATGCCCGGCATGATCTCGCAGATGCGGTCCGCAAGCTGTATTTCCAGCTCCGTGGGCGTGCCGAAGCTCAGCCCTTTCTCACTTTGGCGGATGACCGCCTCGCGCACGGCCGGATGGTTATGGCCCATCAGCATGGGGCCCCATGAGAGCACGTAATCGGTGTAGCGCTTACCTTCCGTGTCGTAGATATATGCGCGATCGGCGCGGTCGACAAACACCGGGGTGCCGCCCACGGCCTGAAAAGCCCTGACCGGCGAGTTGACGCCGCCGGGGATGTGTTGACGGGCGCGTTCGAATAGTTCCTGCGAGGTGCTCATATGATATCTACTGCCTGAATCTGGTTAACGGGGCCGCTGTCGCCGCCGGGAGCCGAATTATCGGTTCTGTTGGCGAGAATATCCAGCACACTCAGAAGGGCTTGAGTACGGCAAGGATCACCATCGCAAACAGAAACAACACCGGTACTTCGTTGAAAAATCGGTAAAAAGTATGACTGTGGTCATCACTCTTCTCCATGATCGCCTTTACATAGCGACCGCATTGCAGGTGATAAACCACCAGAAAGACCATGCCTGCCATCTTCAGCCAGAACCACTTCGCCTGCATGTAGTAGTCGGGGTTGAGGCTGAACAAGCCTATCCCCAGCGCCATGAGTATGTACATGAAGGGTGTGATAAAGCGGTACAGGCGCCGCGCCATGATTGCGAGGGTCTCCCGCGTTTGTGGATGATCGCTGGCAGCGTAGTTGACGAACAGGCGCGGTAGGTAAAACAGGCCGGCAAACCAGCAGACGACGAAGATAATGTGCAGGGCTTTCATCCACAGCATGGCAGCGTTCCTTGGGTCTACAGTCGGGCGAGGGTGAACTTCTCGATACTCTCGCGGGTAATGACCCCGTGCAGTATCGGTTTACTGGCGGTGCGACTGCGCTCGTAAATACAGGCCGCTTCCGCCGTCTGCTTGCCAATGCTGTCCAGCGCCTGACGCAGGCTCGCCTGCAACGGCACTTCGGCTATGGTCCAGCGGCGGATATCCGCGTCGGTGATATCAGTTGCGGGTGATGCCACGCTTTCAGCCAGCCATTCCAGTAGCGTCTCGCCTTGTACCAGATAGAGGTCCTGGCCTTCGCGAGTCACCAGGCACCAGGCCGGTTTGAATTCCAGTAACGGTACCCTGTCGTCATCTGTCAGTATCGCCGGTACCCTCACCACGCGAGTGTCCATGATAGATCCGACGTGCGTGCGATGCAGTAGTTGATTCAGCGGGTCATCAGGTACCGAGCGCTCAAATTGGCGCAGCAGTGCCTGGTGCAGCGCGCGCTGGTGAAATATGCCGTTGCTGGTCAGGTTGGCGGCAACGATTGCCAGCATGGCGGGCATGCTGATCTCGATGCTATGGGTTAGCTCGATCACAGCCAGCATTGCCGCCAGTGGCGCGTTCATGACTGCACCCATGGCTGAGCCCATGCCAATAAGAATATAAAGGGTGGGGTGTGATGCCATTTCCGGCATGACCAGCTGGCCAATGTGCCCCAGGGCGCCGCCGATGCAGGCGCCTATCAGCAGGTTGGGCCCGATAATCCCTACCGGCATCCCGGCGCCTGCGCTGATCGCTGTCGCGGCGATTTTCGCCAGAGCGATAATCACCAGCCACGTCACCGCAATCTGGCCATGTAGAGCGAGGTTAAGCGTGTCGTAGCCAATGCCCATGATCTCCGGCACGCACCAGGCCAGCGCACCAACGATGATGCCGGCCAGTGCAAAACGCGCGGTCACGTCGATGTGGGAAAAGCGCGCTGTGAGCTTGGCGATGCGGATGAAGGCAACCGCTGCCAGGCCGCAGCTGAAGCCAAGGAAGATAATGTAGGGCAGCTCCGCCAGGGAGGCTAGCTGCAGTTCCGGCAGGGCGAAAACGGCGCCGCCTCCGGCCAGTGTCCGGCTGATGGCGGAAGCGGATACAGCGGCGAGGATAACCGGTATAAAGCCGACGACGGTGTATTCCGCGACAACCACCTCCATCGCGAAGATGACCCCCGCCAACGGGGTGTTGAACGCCGCGGCAATACTGCCGGCAGTGCCACAGGCGATTAGTACCCGCAGGCTGTTGCTGGGTAGCCCCAGGCGTTGACCGATCAGGCTGTTAACCGCGCCGCCCAGGTGTACTCCGGGTCCTTCGCGGCCACCTGACAGCCCCGAGCCCAGGGCAAAAGCACCACCGATAAATTGTACCAGGGCATTTTTCACGGGGAGTGCGCCATAGTGAGAATGCATGCGGCTCAGCACGTGGATAATGCCGGTTTCACGGTCTTCGCTGCGCAGGAGTCGATAACTCAGTCCCAGTATTACCGCTCCCGCCACAGGCAGTAAGAAGTGCATCATTGGTGGCAGGGACTCGAAGTCCTCGCCGCGCTCTCCAACGCCCCAGACTGCCGCCACCAGCACGATAGATTGTTCGAAGGCGAGGATGACAAGCCCTGAGGCAATGCCGCCGACGACGCCCAGCAGGGAGTAGGCCAACACGGAATCGTAGTTGGTCAGTAACTGGCGATAGTTATTGATCTGCTTGCGCACGTGGTATCCGTGGCCTCGTTTAAAAAGACAATATTACCAGTTAATTACCGTGATAATGCTTTTATACTATCCGGTCAGTCGCGCGCAGCACTCTGCGGGAAAACGAGTCCACAGGAAACACTATGGTAAAGGTTGGTATTGTCGGTGGCACCGGGTACACCGGCGTTGAGCTTCTAAGGCTATTGGCGCTCCACGAAGAAGCGGAGGTAGTGGCGATTACCTCGCGCGCCGAGAGTGGTCGTCGCGTCGATGACCTGTACCCGAACTTGCGCGGACACTACGAGCTGGCTTTCAGCGAGCCGGACGTCAGGCAGCTTGCCGCCTGCGATATTGTGTTCTTTGCAACGCCCCACAATGTGGCAATGAACCTGGTTCCAGAGTTGCTGCAGGCGGGTGCACGAGTGATAGACCTGTCTGCGGACTACCGGATTCGCGATCCGCAGCTCTGGTCGCGTTGGTACGGCGAACCCCATGCCAGCCCGGAAGTTTTGCGAGCGGCTGTTTACGGGTTGCCCGAGGTGAACCGCTCCAGTATTGCGGGAGCGACCCTGGTGGCATGCCCCGGTTGTTATCCCACCTCTGTGCAGCTGGGCTTGATACCTTTGCTGGCGCGCCAGGTCGTGGACCCGATGCACCTGATAGCCAGTTCGGCCTCCGGGGTCAGCGGCGCCGGGCGTCAGGCCAAGGTAGATAATCTTCTCTCCGAGGTCGCGGACAGCTTCAAGGCCTACGCTGTGACCGGGCACCGCCACCTGCCGGAAATAGAGCAAGGTTTGTCTGATGTCGCGGGCAGCCCGGTTGCATTAACGTTTGTACCGCACCTGCTGCCGATGATCCGTGGTATCCACTCGACGCTTTTCGCACGACGGGTAGACACCTCTGTCGATCTGCAGGCCCTCTATGAGGACTGGTATGCAGACGAGCCTTTTGTGGATGTATTGCCCGAGGGGATGTATCCGCAGACCCGCACCGTGAAAGGGGCCAATCGCTGCCAGATTTCGCTGCAGGTGCCGCAGGGGCGCGATACGGTGGTGGTAATGTCGACCATCGATAACCTGGTCAAGGGCGCGTCCGGGCAGGCGATACAAAATATGAATATCATGCTGGGGCTGCCCGAAGACATGGGTCTGAAGCAAGTGGGCCTGCTGCCCTGAGGCCGGTACATGTTTTCGCCACGCCACAATCATCTGAGTAGCCACGAACTTGAACGGCTGAATAAGCGGCGTCAGTTGCTGGCGGGGGTGTTGCTGGTCCTGCTGTTGGTCGCCGCCTTTTTGTTTGGCGAGCGTGCTGCCTACAGCGGTCTGGGCCTCAGGCCGGAATTGTACGAGGCCATGAAAGTTGAGGTGCCAAGGCTGCAGCAGCGTGTGGTTGAACTGGAAACTCAGCTGGACGTGGAGCGAACCGCGGCAGAAGTAGATAAACGTGCATTGGAGATGGTGCGCAGGGAAATCGCTGTGCAGAAAGACGAGATAGCCGGCCTGGCCGAGGGGCTGCGTTTCTATCGCAGCCTGATGGCGCCGGGAGATATCGCCCAGGGCCTGAGCTTGCGGCCGCTGGAACTGGTGCAGCAAAATGATCCCGGACGGTATTCCTTCCGTATTGTCGCCCAGCAAGAGGCGCGCAAGCACTCCTTGTTAAATGTGGACTTATTTGCAGAGGTCGTTGGTGTGCTCGATGGGGAGCGAGTAAGCTATTCTCTGGCAGATCTCAGCGAAGAGCTGGAAAGCAATCCCATACCTCTGCGGTTTCGCTATTTCCAATCCACCGAGGGGACGCTGACTCTACCAGAGGGCTTTGAGCCCAGGAGCGTGAGCCTGGTGGCCAAAACCACCTCGCCACGGGGGATGGAAGTCCAGGAGGAATTCCCCTGGCAACTGAAGGAGAAGTTTACCCATGTTGGGAAGTAAGAAGACGGGCTTTGGCGCGGGCGGGAATACCACCCTGGTATCGCGGGACACGGTGATTGTGGGTGACGTGCATTTTTGTGGCAATCTGGATGTCGAAGGTGTTGTGCAGGGCAACATTGTTGCTAAAAACGGTAAAGACGCCCTGGTGCGAATAATCGACAAAGGCAGGGTGCAGGGCGAAATCCGGGCCCCGTCAGTGGTTATCAACGGTATTGTCGAAGGCGACGTGCATTCCAGCAAACACCTTGAACTGGCAGCTAAAGGCCGGGTCAAAGGCAACGTGCACTACACGCTGGTGGAAATGGCAGCTGGCTCCGAAGTCAACGGCAGCCTCACTCATATAGAGCCAGAGGCGCAGGAAGGCGCGCGAGAGGTCACGCCGAACCCGGCCGTGGAAGTTACCGAGGCTCGCACCGGCAAGCGCCCGGTCACTGGCAAGGTTGCTCCTGTTAAAAGTTGACTAAAATACTCGGGTTTAGCATAATTCGGGGTCCTGAAGTATCTGGCGGCCAGATGGTCGCTAATGAGCGGAGCCATGTCTGTAGCTGAATCCTTTAACCCTGCCAGTATCAACCTGACCGGTAACGCCGTTCGCAAGGTGCGCGAGTTGGTCGACGAGGAAGGGAATGAGGCCTTGAAGCTGCGCGTGTACATCACCGGCGGGGGCTGCTCAGGCTTTCAGTATGGATTCAGCTTCGACGAAGACGTTGCTGAAGACGATACAGCCATCGAGACCGGAGGGGTGACCCTGTTGGTGGACCCTATGAGTTTTCAGTACCTGGTGGGCTCTGAAGTGGATTACACGGAAGGTCTGGAAGGGTCACGCTTTATTGTCAGCAACCCTAACGCCACCACTACTTGTGGTTGTGGTGTGTCCTTCTCAGTCTGACACGAGTTTATCGCTTGCGCTCCGCCCTCAGCTGTCTTGTTCTGTTGGGCTGCATACTCCCCCTTGCCCTATGGGCCGCTGACGACAAACCTCCAGCGCCACGCTATGTGGCTGATATTGAGTTGCAAACTGACGCCGACCTGAGTGCACTGCTGAGCAGGGCTGAGCAGTTGCTAATCGACGGGGAGCTGAGCCAACAGGACGGCGCCCTGGTTCTGGTGCTGCATGGCCCCGTGCTGCGCTCATTACTCCGACCCAATTACGCCCGCAACAAGACGCTGGTCAACCAGGCCGCGAGTCTTTCCGCGCTGGGGCTGCTCGAGGTGAAGGCCTGTCGCACCTGGATGGGAGCCAACGGCGTTAACGAAGAGCAGTTACAACCCTTCGTCAAGGTCGTGTCATACGGAGCGGGTGAGGTGACGCGGCTGGTGGAGCAGCAGGGCTATATTGCCTTCTAGCTGTCGTTGCCGGGATAGATGGCGCCCAGTACGCGTGGGCCCCTTGCCCCGGTGACGACTGGCGCATTTCCGGGTAATGCTGCGAGGGTGCGCCAGGCCAGCCAGGCAAAGGTCGCAGCCTCAACCCAGTCGGGTGGGATGCCCAGACTTCCCGTATCCGCCAGGTGAACGCCGGGTAAGGCGATCGCCAGGCGCTCCAGCAGGTGGCAATTGTGCGCGCCGCCCCCACAGACATATAGCTCAGATATTTCGAGGTCGCTGTCCTTGATAGCGCCGGCAATCGTGATGGCGGTGTACTCGGCCAACGTCGCCTGTACGTCCGCTGCGTCCTGTGCGGGCAGTGCGGTGAGTATTTCCTCCAGCCATGCCCGGTTGAATGCTTCCTTGCCGGTGCTGCGTGGCCCCCGCAGGTCAAGGTATGGGTGTTGCAGCAGCTGCCGCAACAGGGTTTCCTCAATCCTGCCGGATGCGGCCCAGCTTCCATTCCGGTCAAAAGCATCACTGCGATGACGGTTGATCCAGTGATCCATCAGGGTATTGCCCGGGCCGGTGTCGAAGCCTGAAACGAGGTCTTCTCCCTCCAGCAGGCTGACGTTGGCGATGCCGCCAATATTGACAATAGCCCTGTTGGTATGGGGTTGGCCGAAGGCATCTGCATGGAAGGCGGGCGCCAGTGGCGCGCCCTCGCCGCCAGCGGCCAGGTCCCTGCGCCGGAAATCGGCGACGGTGGTGATACCGGTAATCTCGGCAATGGTGTTGGGGTCGCCAATCTGTAGTGTGAAGCTCTCGCTGGTTGCATGGCCGCCGGATGGAGGGCGGTGGCGGATAGTCTGGCCATGGCTGCCGATGGCAAGTATGTCTTTACCGTCGATACCGGCTTCATTCAATAGTTGCAGCGCGGCCTGCGCAAAGAGTTGACCCAGTTGGCGGTCCAGGGTGCCCAGCCGTTCGATTTCATCCTCTCCGCTGTGGCTTATCTGTGTAACCTTGCTGCGCACCGCGTCGGGGATGGGGTAGTCCAGGGTGTGTACCAGTCTTGTCCGCTCATTAGTGGTGTCGAGCACAGCGCAGTCTATGCCGTCAACGCTGGTGCCGGACATCAGCCCGATAAGGAGTCCTTCACGCAAGGCTGTCAGCCCCGGTCATCGTCGGGTCTGGTCATGGCCAGACGGGTGTCCATATCTTCCTGTAGTTGCGCCAGTTCAGTGGTCACTGATGAAATTGAGGCGCTGAACTGAGCCATTTCAGTCTGTGGCAATGACTTGGCCTTGGGCAGCTTCTTATGAATGGTGCGCGGGTTGCGGTGAACGCCGTTCATCAGGAACTCATAGTGCAGGTGGGGGCCTGTCGCAGCACCCGTGGAGCCCACTGTGCCAATAACCTGACTTTGGTCTACTTTCTGCCCCTGCTTTACCCTGCGTTTGTGCAGATGCAGATAGCGGGTGACGAACTGCTCACCGTGCTGGATGAACACGTAGTTACCGTTGGCCCTGCTATAGCCGGCTTTAATAACGCGGCCATCACCGGCTGCGTACACTGGTGTGCCGGTAGGTGCGGCATAGTCGGTGCCCCGGTGAGGGCGTGCGGTCTTGTAGATAGGGTGTATGCGCCGTGGGTTGAAGTTGGAACTGATGCGCGTGAAGTCTACCGGGGCCAGCAGGAAGGCCTTGCGCATACTGACGCCGTCCTCGTTGTAATATCCGGTATCTCCCTGTGCATCCGTGTAGCGGTAGGCGGTGTAGGTTTTGCCCTGGTTGGTATAGGACGCGGCAATGATTTCGCCATCGTCAAACTTGCTTCCATCGAGGTAGAGTTCCTCGAAGATCAGGTGCATGGTGTCGCCCTTGCGGGGATCGCCGACAAAGTCGATCACACCGCCAAAGATGTTGGCCATATCCATGATCGTGGTATGTGACAGTCCCGCCTCCTGTCCGGCAAGAAATAGCGATGAGGTAATTACCCCTGTCGCAGTAGACACGCGTTTCTCCGGCTCTCGGGCCAGGGTCTTGCTGCTAACGCCATGCTCGTCAAGGGTGTAGGCGATGGTCTCAAGCTCGTTCTTGACATGGCGAACAGAGATCAGCTTGCCAGCAGCGTCGCCCTGGAAGGCGATTGTCTGTCCCGGGTAGATGCGAGCCAGTCCTTTACCGTCTGCCGATTCGGTAACGATGCGGTGGACCTCTTTATCGCTGTAGCCGGCACGCTTGAAGATAAGTGACAGGTTGTCACCGCTGCGAACTACCTGCTCTTCCCAGGGCGCTTCAACCGGCACGCTGAGTGCGGGCTCCGGCAGTCCGGTGGCGGGCTTTTCGTGTTGCAGCGGTGCTGCCTCTGCCGTGACAGCGGCTTCACTCGAGGCGACCTGAAGATCAGGCTTTGGTGATTCTTCGGTATCGAGTCCAAGCGCGATGACAAGGCAGCCGACGACCAATGCGCCAGCAACAACGTGCCCGCGCCGCACCTTGAGGCGCGGCAGGCGGAAGTTGGCCAGAGCGGGTTGTTCAGCGCGGATTGCGGTGGCCCCTCTTGGTCGGTTCGCTGAAGACATATTGCCGGTGGTTTTTCCCATTACCTGAAGTCGCGAGTATATAAAACATTTGACAACTTCTATAGACAAGAAGTGCCATAAGCTTGCATTTGCAAAGGGGTGTTGTATGGTTGGCGCCCGTTTTTTGGCCAACTGATAACACCAAGAGAACCCCCCATGAGCAGTGCACTACTCGAGGAGCTCCGCGCTCGCGGATTGATTTTTCAGATTGCCGGCGAAGATGAGCTTGCGGGCTGGCTTGACGGTGGTTCACGCACGCTATATTGCGGTTTTGACCCGACTGCTGACAGCTTGCATATAGGTTCACTGGTGCCGTTACTGATGTTGCGTAGATTTCAGCTCGCTGGGCACAGGCCGCTGGCGCTGGTGGGTGGCGCTACTGGTCTTATCGGAGACCCCAGTTTCAAGGCGCAGGAGCGCCAGTTGAATACAGCCGACGTGGTATCGGGGTGGGTCGAAAAGCTCAAGCGACAGGTTTCTCAGTTCATCGATTTTGAGGCGGGCGAAAACTCGGCTGAGGTAGTGAATAACCTGGATTGGGTTGCCGGAATGGATGTGCTGACCTTCCTGCGGGATGTGGGCAAACACTTCTCGGTCAACGCCATGATCCAGAAAGAATCGGTCAAGCAGCGTATCGAGCGCGAGGGAAGCGGCATCAGCTACACCGAGTTTACCTACATGATTCTGCAGTCTTTCGATTTTGCCGAATTGAACAAGCGCTATGACTGTACGCTGCAGCTGGGTGGCTCTGACCAGTGGGGCAATATAACCGGCGGCATTGACCTTACCCGGCGTCTCAACGGTAATCAGGTGTTTGGCCTGACCATGCCATTGATTACCAAGGCCGATGGCACCAAATTTGGCAAGACTGAGTCGGGCACGATCTGGCTGGATGCCAAAAAGACCTCTCCCTACGCTTTTTACCAGTTCTGGCTGGGGTGTGCAGACGCCGACGCCTATCGTTTTCTTAAGTACTTCACGTTCCTTGATGTCGCCGAAATCGACGCGATTGAACGTTCAGACGCCGAACGGCAGGGCCGGCCTGAAGCCCAGGCGGTATTGGCACAGGAAGTGACCCGGCTGGTACACGGCGAGGCGGGCCTGTCCGCGGCACAACGTATCACCGAGTCGCTTTTTAGCGGGTCTATCGAGGCGCTCAGCAAGGATGATCTGGCGCAGCTGCGCCAGGACGGTTTGCCCGCCAGTAGTATTGTGCGTGCGGCGTTCCCGGATACGCTCACCCAGATGTTGACCGACGCGGGGATGGCCGCGTCGGGGAAGCAGGTGAAGGATGCGTTGGGGCGCAATGCGGTGACTGTTAACAACCGGCCTCTGGGCTGGGATGACAATGCCCGTGTTGATGCATGCTTTGATCCTGGTGAAGCACTGCATTCCCGTTACTACCTGGTCAGGCTGGGCAAGAAAAAGTACCACCTGTTCGACATTGAATAGGAAGAGCTGCACGCAGCGCGCTTGCCCCGGGTCTGTGCAGGGTGCTTCGCACCTGCCGTCGGCTCCCCAGGGGCCCCGGCAAACCCCGAAAACTGGCCCCGGGATTCGGCAAAAATTGGCATTTCCGGAATATTGTGAAAAAGAGGTTGCGTCGCCAATAGTCGCTGCGTATAGTTCGCCTCCCTCGAGTGAGGACGGCGCCATCGGTACCGTGGAATACCCCTTTAAAAACCGAGCTTTTTCATAAGCTTATGTTTAACAGGTGGTGTGATAACTCAGGGCAGCAACGGTAACTTTTTTCATTGAAATGGTTGCCAACAGGAGCGCCGGCTGTATAATGCGCCTCCACGTTTGGGAATAGCCCGAACACAATCCCACGCCCTGG
>NZ_PKUS01000019.1 GCF_002866825.1 Pseudohalioglobus lutimaris
TAAACGAACTTCGCAAATTCAGTTTAATGAATGCCGGTGTCCCCCGTTAATGATGAAGAGCCATCTTTCAGCATCACCAAACGTCACAAAACACCTTGAAAGCTCCGTACTCCGGGGCTTTTTTATTTTTGGGGCGTCGGGGCTCTACTGGCTATACCCACACACGGGTGGCGGGCATTCATCCGTATCCGATTGAAAATGCCAGCGAAACGCCGCATCGCCCACCCTCAGGTGGTCCGCACCCTCAACGGATAATTATTAAGGGTCATTTCTAGCAGTTCGCTGTAGACCGGCCGCGCACTTTCTGTTCAGTCCTAATTAACACCCCAATTGACCGTACAAGCTGTATGGCCAGTTGTTTGGTGGTCACGGCTTTGATTCCTGGTACCGCGACACTCACTGACTTCGTTCCTTGGGGGGTTATCGCGACTATGAACAGACTTTTCAGGCATAGAATGCCGACCATATGTTTCTTGATACTTGGCCTTTGCGCAGCGCAGGTAGCCAATGCCACTGCGGGTAGCAAGAAGATTCGCTACATCTACGAGGGCAATAATTTTGGCGGGGCAGACGGTGAGCTCAAAACCAGCGACCGGCTCAGCGGCAGATTCGCAGTAGATTGTCGCGTGGCTCACAGCGCGGGTGCTTGCGAAAATCTTGCCTATGACGACTACCTTGCCTCGGGCGCAGTCGACCCCCAATCGTCCAGCTTCTCGGCGGGGTCAATCAGCTGGCCACCATCAAATCCCGGAACCAGCGGCTATATCGGCTTCGGGACCGACTATCTTCACTATCCCGGTATCTGGAGTAAACGTGTTGTCCCCGAGTTAAATGCAGGAGGGGCAGGCTTGAGTTTTGGCCTTCTACTTGCCCTGGCCGCATTAATACGCGAGGGTCGATGCACAAAATGAAGCCTTACTCACGCAATCCTTGGTAGGGCCGCCCTGGTTCAATAGTGTTTCGCCCCGAAGGCGTGGCGTTGTTGACAGCGGTCTCGGGGAAATCTGTCACACTTTAACCTGGTGGGCGTTTCCGCGGAAACGTTACAGGTGTAAACGGACATGAACGTCTTCGTCTACTATGCGGCATTTCGACTATAGAACGCTGAGTGTCAACACCTCATCCCCGAGCGGGCGGTTGCTGCGACGTAGCTACTATCGGCCTGCAAAGCAACTCGTGATATCGACCCGGTGAGTTTGTCTGGTTGAACCTGATCTGGCGCGAAATCTCACCAAGGGCATGGTAGATGATTCGGAACTGGCGGCTACATCTTGCGTGATTGAGGTTAGTCCCGAAGGCCAATTCATAACCTATGGGATTGATGTCTCCCTCATGGCCATGCGGGATCCGCGCAAAGCACGGGGGCCTGCACCGGTTGTTCAATGAGCCCGCTTCGAGAGCGGAAGCGAACAGGACTGCTTTCGCCTTTTCCAGGACTATTGCGATATGATATGCAGAGCTTTCTTACGCGGTTTATACAAAACGGTGTACGCGTTAGAAGCGGGTGGCTTGTCGCTGAACGCTTATCTGGCGAGAAGTTCAATGACGAGGGAGCGTGACGCGTCAGCAGTAACAGCGAATTTTCCTCTTGCTCATTGCTCATTGCGCAATCACAGATGATTGGTCGCCTTCCATGACCTTCTTTCTTACAGCACCAACGATTCAGATGGATGATAAGTGTGAATATTCTTGCCGCAATTGATTTCTCAGACGCAACCAATAGATTGGTTCCAGCTATCACGCAGTTCTCAAAAGCACATGATGCAAAGGTATGGCTTATTCATGTAGCCGAGGAGGAACCACCGGGTGGATTTGAAGTGCATTCGACAACACTGAGAGATGCGGTGGCGGAGACATACCGTGATGAACATAAACGATTGCAAGAACTTGCCAAAGAACTACGTGATCAAAAAATTGATGCCACCGCTTTGCTCATACGGGGCCCTGCAGCAGAAACGATACTTCAGGAGGCGGAGCGACTTGATACAGGGGCAATAATTATTGGTTCACATGGACATGGCGCTTTACATGACGTCCTCATGGGCAGCACGGGTTCAAGTGTGTTGCGACAAAGCCATTGTCCGGTGGTCGTTGTTCCTATTCGAGGGTAGTTCCTTGTCCTCAACACTCTCATCTCGTGAAATGAACGGAACACGTACGCAGCGTTCTGCATGAGGCAGCCACTGACGCCCAGGACTACACTACAGAGAGTGGCGGACTCGCTTGTAGAAGTTCCTCTAAAGGCAGATCTTGCAACCTGCTACGCGCAATAGTCCAAACGCCTGAGCATTTGAGGCATGCTGTATCCATCCAGCAGCATGGCACCAAATCTGACGCGTCTGCCCAGAGCATTGCAGTCTTCCCAGAGCATCTGGAGTACTCATCCAAATGCGGTGACCTGCAAGCTCTGTGTCCGGTATAACCTGAGGTCCACGTGTCTGGTTGTTCAGTCCAGCGCGAGCGCAAGCTCAAGCAACTGCTTAATGATTACTGGAATAGAAGTGTTGGATGATTGCCCCTGAACCCGGCGGCGATATTGACGAAACAGTGATCGTACACGCGCCATTAACTGTTGGGTATTCGAATTCAACCTGATTGTCGTCACCGGAGAGAACGATGCGCAACCCTGATTCAGTTTCAATTGGCCGGTCGGCAAGAGGAGACGATTTATGCTTACAGGCCTGCACTATGTTTCCCCCCAGCGACGTTTGGGACCAACCGATACTGGTCGTGAACTGCTCCCAGGCAGCGTTCGACGAGACGATGATACCTTTTCCGTTAACCATTGCGGCGGCTGTTGGCAACTGATACAGGGCGCCTCGAAGCATTACTTCTGCATCCTGGTAGAGGTGGTAATATTTGGCCTCACTTTCCCGCACTAACTCTTCCGTAGTGTCTCGATCAATCGCAACCATTTGCAATCGATGGCGTTCATCCAGTATTGCCGACACTGTCTTGCTGAGTGCCTCCAGGGCCTCAATTTGATGTGCCAACAACTGCCTGGGTTTTTGATCAATCACGCATAACGTTCCAAGAGGATAACCATCCTCGGTGACGATAGGTTTACCGGCATAAAATCGAATCCTGGGATCTTCCAGAACCAATGGATTACCCCGAAATCGCTCGTCCGAGGCTGCGTCTTCGACAACCATCAGCGTGTCCGGTTGCTGTATCGCATGGGCGCAGAAGGCAATGTCCCGTGGGGTTTGCGTTGCGCGCAAACCGAAGGCAGATTTAAACCACTGTCGATCAGTATCTACCAGGCTGACAAGTGCGATTGGAACTTCGCATATGTTGGCTATGGCAACGGTGATTCCATCGAAGATTGCTTCTGGCGGAGAATCCAACAGCCCATATCTTCGCAGCGCGATGAGGCGCTTTTCTTCCAGTTCATCCATTTCCATGCGTTCCACACCATGCTCGATCAGTTGGCCGAGTATAGGTTAGTTATACGAGCAACGCTATGAACAGTAGCAATTGCTAACCTTTTTTTCGCGGAATTTGTAGCAGCGAACCAGGAGTCCGCTTCTCAATGTGTGGGTCCGGGTTTTCGCCAGGTACATGGTCCCGGTATTCTCCACCAGGAGAGACAGTACAGGTTTTGAGTCGGTGCCGTTCTGATCACCTGATAGTCAGTTCCCGCAGCAATCGGGTTTGCTTGTTACTGCCGCGACTGAGGCTCGAAATTCAGGGAAGAAACTCAGCCCTCACGCACCCTCAGCAGAGAGTTTATCCACTCGTCGACAATCTCCTCCAGAATGGCAATTGCCACTGAGCCATTCCCCACCACCACATCATGGAAACTGCGCAGGTCAAAGTCGCTGCCCAGTGCCTGCTCGGCGCGGGCGCGCATAGCCTTGATGCGCAGTTCGCCAATCTTGTATGCGGTTGCCTGCCCCGGCCAGGTGATATAGCGATCAACTTCCGCGGTGACTTCCGCTTCGGTGAGCGCAGTATTCTGCATGAGGTAGTCAATGGCGCGCTGCCGTGACCAGCCGAAGGCATGCAGTCCCGTGTCCACGACCAATCGGTTGGCGCGCCACATTTCATAGGTCAGTCGACCAAAGTCACTGTAGGGGTCTGTGTAAAAGCCTGCTTCCTTGCCCAGACTCTCAGCGTACAGCCCCCAGCCCTCACCATAGGCGGCATGGTAAAGCGTGCGGCGAAACGCTGGCAGGTCCAGTTCAAGCGCGAGCGTGGCCTGGTGATGGTGGCCGGGCACTGCCTCGTGGAGGGTGAGAGCTTCCAGGTTGTAGAGTGGCTGTTTCCCGGGGTCGCTGGTGTTGATGAAGTAAATGCCTGCGGAGGAGCCGTCGGCCGGGCCACTGACGTAGTAGGCGCCGCGGCCCTCTGCAGGTCTGATTTCATAGGTGTTTCTCGGCAGCGTACGGAAGAACCTGGGCATCTGGCCATCCATTCGCTTGGCAATCAAGGCGGTCTTTTCCAAAAGGTCTTCGGCGTCGCTGGCATAGAATTGTTGATCTGTTCTCAGATAATCAAGGAATTGCCGGAAGCCTCCACCAAAGCCGGTCTGCTCAATGATGGCCTGCATTTCGGCACGGATGCGGTGGGTTTCCTGCAGGCCCAGTTGGTGAGTCTCCTGCGGCGTCATATCTGTGGTGGTGAAATAGCGTAACAGGTAGGTGTAGTACTCAGCCCCTCCGGGTAGGCTGCCGATACCGGGTTGTTTACGACAGGCGGGTAGGTAGCTCTCCCTGAACAGTTGGTTGAGTTCCTGGTAGGCCGGCAATACCGCGTCGGCAATTAACTCATGGGCGCGGGCGCGCAGGTGCTTGGCGTCAGCGGCGGGGACTGTCTGGTGAATGTTCTCGAAGGGTGCATAGAGACTACTTTGCCGCGCATCCTGCACGATGAGTTCGGTAATCGTCTGCCCATAGTCGCTGATAGACTCACAGTAGTGGGTATAGCCTTTTTCTATCGCTTCTCGCAGCGACTGCATATATTCGGCGTTGTAGCGCGGGAAATCCGCGAGACTTATCAGCAAGCGCTCATAATCCTCGAGGGTAGAGAACGCCATGTTAGCGGGCGCTGCTGCGAAGTAGGTGTGATAACCAAAGAGGCTGGTGAAAGGAAATAGATGGTCCTGGCTGTCATAGCTTGCGCGCTCCGTTTCTCGTTCGTAGCGAAACAGTTGGTAGCTGATCCTGTCCTGTCCGGTCAGCGTTGACGCATCTATTGCAGCAAGTCTCCCGAGCATCTCCTCGTTGAACTGTCGCCGTCGCTCCCGGCCCCTGGCGCTGACTTCAGCCAGCGCTCCGTGGGGGCGGTAGGTGTCGGGGTCGGTGCGGAAAAATACCTGTTCCTGGTTTGCCCTGGCCCAGTGCTCATCCAGGAGTTGGTGAAGTTTCAGGGCGGCATCGGCCCTGGTGCCGCTGGAAAACAGGCACAGGGAGATCAGTATCAGTAGGGCTGGTGATTTCATCGTGCTGCATCGGGTCCGTTGAATGCTTGAGTGTACCGACATGTTTGGTAGTTTCCACAGTATTGTCTCCTGTGCGCAGCGAACCTCACGCCGAGTTCGATTGCAGCGAGGCCTCAACTCCCCTAAGCTCCCCTGACTCACGACAATAAGGAAAAAATAATGCCTGAAGTGATTTTGCACCATTACGAGCTTTCCCCATTCGGTACGGCTATGCGCCTGGCACTGGGTCTCAAGGGTATCTCATGGAAGTCGGTGGACGCGCCGCTGGTATCACCCAAGCCCGACCTCAGTGCGCTGACGGGCGGCTATGAGAGAATCCCCGTCCTGCAAGTGGGTGCCGATGTTTACTGCGATACCGATTGCATTACCACTGCCCTGGAGTTGCATACGCCGGAGCCCAGTCTCTACCCCCAGCCACTGGGGAGGGCAGGCAAGCTGATTGCGCAGTGGGCCGGCAACTCCTGGTTTATGCCTGCAGCCGGGACAGCACTGGGTGCCAATCCGGACAGCCTGCCGGACGCGTTCTGGGAGGACCGCAAAAAACGTTTCGGCATGGATCGTAAAACGTTTCTTCCCGCCATACCGCATCTGCAATCCCAGTTTGCCGCCGGCGCCAGTTACCTTGCAGGCGCACTGGATGACGGGCGCGCCTTCATCGCCGGGGACGCCCCGGGGCATGCTGACCTGACGCTGTATATGATCATGCGGTTTGTGCAATTGGCGGCTATTGCGCCTGCGGACTACGGCAACAAGGTTGCGGCCTGGTACGAGCGCGTGGAGGCTATAGGTAACGGCGACTTTGAACAGTGGACGCCTGAGCAGGCCATTCATCATGCGCGGGATAACACGCCGACAGCCCCCTGTGAGGTGTCTGCAGGGCAGGGCTGGAGCGCTGGTCAGCAGGTTTCTATCCGCACCGAGTCTCCTGACCCGGCGACGGTGGAAGGCACCCTGATAGGCCTCAATGATGAGCGTATCAGTATTGCTCGCGAGGATCCGCAGGCGGGTGCAGTGCATGTGCACTTCCCCAGAATGGGACAGATCCTGTCGCCAGTATAGGCAAACTCGCCACTTGCGTTTTCCGGCGAGATTGGCGTAACGCAATCCACAGTGGTTGCATTCAACAGTGGAGAGAATCGTGAGCAATAAGATCCCACGTGACAATGGCAATGACTACAGCGAAGAAATCATTGCGCAGCGTCAGCGCTTTCTGGAAGAAAAGTCCGGCGCCAGGCTGAATCACACCGCGAACTATTCGTTTGACCCGGCAAGCATGGACGGTAACTGTGAGCACCTCTTTGGTGTGGCGCAAGTGCCAATCGGTGTGGCCGGGCCGTTGCTGGTGAACGGTGAGCATGCCCAGGGCGAGTTCTATGTACCGATGGCGACCATCGAGGGCACGCTCATTGCCAGCTACAACCGCGGCATGCGTGTGATTCGTGAGAGCGGCGGAGTTACCACTACGGTATGTGGCGAAGCGATGCAACGAGCCCCGTGTTTTGTGTTCCGCAACAGCCGCGAGGCACGTGACTTCTCTCTGTGGTTGGCCGAGCACTTTGAGCAAATCAAGGCCCAGGCAGAATCCACAACCTCGGTGGGCAGATTGCTGGAGATAGAGCAGTACGTGTTCCACAATTTTGTGAATGCACGCTTTAATTACTCCACCGGCGACGCTGCAGGGCAGAACATGACTGGCAGGGCGACGTATGTCGCCTGTGAATGGATTAGCGCACAGTATCCGGCGCTGCGCCATTACCTGTTGTCCAGTAACTTTGACACCGAGAAAAAGACCTCGTATGTGAACTCTCTGGGAACGAGGGGCCGGCGAGTAACCGCCGAACTCACCATTCCACGTGAGGTGCTCACCGATCTGTTGCGGATTACGCCTGAGCAGATGGCTTACGGTTATGGCATCAGCATGCTCAGTTCCTATATCGCCGGCTCTTCCAGCAATGCGGCGCACCCGGTGAACGGGCTTGCTGCGTTGTATATCGCCACGGGCCAGGATGCCGCCTGTATCGGCGAAGCAGCGCAGAGTACGGTATACCAGTATGTTACGCGCAAGGGAGACCTGCACTTTTCCATCACCTTGCCCGGACTGGTGATGGCGACCTACGGCGGCGGCACTGGCCTGGCGACACAGCGGGAGTGTCTGGAACTGATGGACTGTTACGGGCAGGGCAAGGCGTACAAATTACTGGAAATTGCCGCTGGTATGGTGGTGGCGGGGGAGTTGTCGCTGAGTGCCGCTACCCGGCGTGACAAGGAGTCCGGCCGCAATGAATGGGTAGATGCCCACGAGAATCTCGGCCGGAATCGCTGATCCGGCCTGCCTTGAGGCCCGCTCCAGGGCGGTTAGAACGCCGCTGAGCTACCGCACTCAATCAGCAACTGGCCTTCCAGGCCGGCGGCGCGATGCTGTTGTGCCGCCTGGTAGGTCTCATCCCTGAGCATATCCAGCATCACCTGGGTAGAAGGGTACTGGATCAGTGCCACTTCGTCCCATAGGTCGTCACCCGCCCCGATCAGCAGGCCTCTCACGTCGCCGCCATAGATAATGGAGACCCCCCTGGGTTCCATGATTTCGCGGAACGCCTGTGCATAGAGCTTGTAGGCGTCCCTGCCGCTGAGATCGGTAATCCTGCCGTCTTCATACTGCGCCCTGTCCTTGAACTTGAGGAGGTTCAGCATGGCAATAGGCTGACCCGTTGCACGGTCTCTTAATGCGCGAACCTGATCGCCGGTAGGTTGCAGTACGTTCATCATATGCCTGGTTCTCCCTGATTGTTGATTGTCTGGCTTAGGCGGACAGTTGCCCTGGAAGCTGAGTCAGGGAGCTATCTTGTCAGGGCCCGGGCCTGCGCGCAATTGTAGCCGTAGCCTTGAGGGGAGATCGCCCGCGTAAGCCGCCCATGCGCTTTTCGCCACGCGAATTTCCAGTATGTCGTCAGGAAGTGCAGGAAAAATAAAGCAGTAAAAACAGCAGCTTAGGGTTGTTTGTCAGCAAGCGGGAATCTTTTTCATATTTTTTTACGATTTAGGGGAATAAACCTTCGCCCCAATCCGTTAATTAATCAAAGTGGAGTGAAACACCACAAGAGGTAACGGGTGGCAAGCCACTTGGGTATGCATCATAGAGCCATAAGGCCATCGATGCCTGGCCCCGCCGCAGACCTCACCTTTTCAGCCACGAGATACGGACGTTGAAGACGTCCGTGTCTTGTGGCGACGCCTCCCAGAGCGGGGACCGCTAGCCCTCCGCACTGAACCTCAGGGCCTGTCGTCTACATGGGGCGACAGGCCCTGCTTCTCCTCTCTTCACTCTTTATTCCCTTCACTATCTCTGAAAACCCTTGAAACACAGTGTCAGGCATTGCCATGACTTTTGCGCGCCTGTTATTCGGGTGAGCGCGCAAGCGTTACAGGCAAAAAAAACCCGGACACCTTGCAGTGGCCGGGCCAGGGGACCTTTCTTTTCCTGGGACGCTAGTGCTGCCAGTCAGCCGCAATGACGGCCTTCTCTTCCGCAGCACTCAAGGCGATATCATCAGCCTGGTCCGCCAGGAAGTCCGCAACGAGGTCGGTATCGCCTGCACCGGCTGGCCTGAACTCGGATGCGCCGCCGGGAATCTGTGCTGACGCGGTAACTTGTACTTGCCACTGACCACCCTGGCGGCAGGCTACGCCGCGCTCTCCAGTGTCCTCCATGGCGACCAGGTATTCGCGACACCAGTCACCATCGACTGAACGGAAACTCAATACCGGTCGAATCTGGCGGCCGTCAGCAGCGTGCGTCCAGTCAGATGCGGAAGACGGGGTGGACTCCAGTATTGCCGCAAGGGTGGGAGCGCCGGCTGTGGGGTCCTGCCATTGAGGTGCCAGTAATAGTCCTGCTGCTGCGATCAGTGAGGCGGCGACGGCATAATGCCAGGCAGGGCGTGAGCGGCGCTGCGTAAAGGGGACTACATTGCCGGTCATCGGTTGCACCATGGCTTTAACCCGCTCTGGAACGGTGTCTGCGTCACTGAATGACTGCTGTAGCCTGTGGTTAAGTGCCTTGAGCTGGTTGAGGGTTTCGCGCAATTCGGGCTCCTCAGCCAGTCTCTTCTCCAGGCGTTGCGCTGACCGTTCATCCAGCTCGCCATCGGCATAGCTCGAAAGTAGTTGGTAGTCCTGTTCATTCATGTTTCTGGTCCCATCAGCCCTCTGCGGTTCCGGGGCTGTAATGCTGCAATAAGTTCTTTCTGGCCCTGGCGATGCGGCTCATAATCGTGCCGACCGGTACCTCCAGTATTTCCGCTGCCTCGGCGTATGTCTTGCCCTCTATGGCGACTAAACTGAGCGCCAGGCGCTGCTCCGCCGGTAATTGCTCCAGAGCTGCCGATACGGCGGCGAGTTCCCGCTCTCCTTCGGCGACCGCTTCAGTGCTGTGAGCAACGTCCTCGTCAACAACGGTAGCGGGGTAGCGCTGTCTCACCTCGCGGGACCTCAATTCGTCAATCCAGACGTTCTTGCAGACCCGGTAGCTCCATTTCGCGGCATGTGCATCCTCTGGCATGCCCTTTCGCAGCAACTTTTCCACCGTTGCTTGCAGCAGGTCGTCCGCATCAGCGGCGTTGCCGGTCAGCGAGTAACAAAAGCGACGTAATCCACCGAGTTCGGCCATAAGGGCCTCACGCTGCGAATCGCTGAGCGCAGACATACAAATCCTGTTAAAATTAGTGACGTTTCAATGCGTGATTTTATTCCCTTGGTCGGAATTATTGTTCACGCGAAACGTCATCTATATAGAGAATGACGGGTAATTTTCACGGTAAATACTATCATGCTTTTCCGCAACTCATTGAAAGAATTGAAGATATTTGATCCGAGTGGCTGTGCATCCACCGCGGCGGGCGCTGCTTTGCTCCTTTTGGTGTGCCTGCCATTGTCAGATAAGGCCGTTGGCCAGGTGCCGGGTAGCCTCGACGGTTCAAACATCATTGAAGACCAGGTTGAAGAGGAAGTCGAGGATTCGGTTGAAGACGCGGTTGATGACACGATTACCGACGCGGCCGAGGAGGGAGTGGAAGAAGCCGTTGAGGATCAGCTTGATGAGCTGTTACTTGGCCCGGGAGACCGCTTTGTCGAGGACAAGGTTGAGGAGCAGGTTGAAGACGCCGTTCAGGAAGAAATAGAGGACGTCGTCGAAGAGGTCGCAGAAGAAGAGGTTCAGGATACGCTGGAAGACGCTGTTGAAGAGCAGATTACCGATACCGTGACCGAAGAGGTTGAGGACGATGTTGAGCAGGAAGTGGAGGAAGAGGTCGAGCAGACTGTAGCCGATAACGTCGAGGATACCGTGGAAGACCAGATAGAAGAGTCGGTACAGCAGGAGGTCGCCCAGAACGTAGAAGAGAACCTCGAAAGCGGTGTTGAAGAGAGTGTAGAACAGACTGTAGAACAAAGCGTTGAAACGGAAGTGGAAACCACAGTGGAGAGCGCTGTTGAGGTGGCAGTCGAAGAAAACGTGGAGCAAGTCGTAGAGGCTTCAGCCGAGATTCAGGTCGCAGACGCCGTTGAAGAACGGCTGGAAAACGAGATCGACGACATACTCGATGACCTGGAGAGTGACCTGGAAGTGGACGAAGAACGCATCCACCGGGAACAATGGTTGGTTATGGCTGAACCAGAGGTGTTTGAGGAGCTGGCCGAGAAAGGCTATTTGTTCGACACGGTTACAGACCTCCCCGGATTGGGTATGCGATTGGCTGAGGTCGCAGGACCGTCCAGTTTCGATATCACAGAGGTTCGCCGTGGCGTGCTTGATGTGGTGGGCAAAGACCGGGCCGAGGTCGACCTGAACCATATTTATACGGCTGGTTCTGAAGTTGCCGTACTCGAGGAGGGCATTGCACCGCGGGCCGCTATCGGCATGACGTCTGAGGTTTCGGATGTTGCGCCTCGCATTGGCATGATCGACAGTAGAGTGGATACCACACACCCAGCGCTGGCCAGCGCCAGCATTGAGAGTCGTTCTTTCGTATCGCCTGGCGCGCAGTTGCCCGACTTTCACGGTACCGCAATCGCTTCGATCATTGCTGCCAACGATGGCCAGTACCAGGGCCTGATGCCCGCTGCGCAAGTTTATGCGGCGGCGGTGTTTGAACAGGATGAGGAGCGCGGCGAAATAGCCTCAACCGTAAGCTTGCTGCGCGCACTGGACTGGCTGATTTCAACGCATGTCGATGTGGTGAATATCAGTCTGGCGGGGCCGCCAAATCGCCTGCTTGAAACTGCGTTGCAACGGGCCGCGCAGCAGAATGTCCTGGTGATGGCGGCGGCGGGCAACGGAGGGCCTGTCGCTAAACCGATGTATCCCGCTGCTTACGATACAGTCGTGGCGGTTACCGCCGTCGACGGCGGTCACAAGGTGTTCCGGCTTGCCAACCGTGGTGAGTACCTGGACATTGCGGCACCCGGGGTAGGATTGTTGCATGCTCGCGCGGGCGGAGGTTATGCGGCCTCCTCGGGGACTTCCTTCGCCGTACCGTTCGCGGCTGCGGCAGCGGCCAATTTGCGCAAACTGCATCCCGGTGCCGATGTCATGGCACTGCTCTATCAGTCTGCCGAAGACCTGGGCCCACCCGGTCGCGACGAAATTTACGGATACGGTTTACTGCGCTTCGGTGAGTCCTGAGCGCAGCGGTTCAACAATGGGCCAGGCTTTGCCGCTTCAGTGCGGCGGGCGTAACTACCGTAACTACCACCGGTATGACAGGCGAGTGCCGATCACGTACTGGTCATAGTCTGAGCGTGGGAAATTTGAGTCGTAGTCAGCATAGCCCGTGTATACCTGAATCGCGCCCCTGTCGAGCACAGGGTATTCAAGATCGAGTTTCCACCGATGGCGTTTGTCTTCCCGTTCCTCGTCGATGCTTGGCGTGACAGAACTATAGTCGCGATGCTCATAGCGCCACGAAACTTCAGTTTTTAAAACCTCCCCGAACACTTCAAAACGGTGTATGTAGCGCAGTTTTATATTATTTGCGCTGTAATCAAACCGGTCCTCAACCGCATTCTCGTCCTTGTACTTGTAACCGAGGTTGAAGTAACTGCGCAGACCGCGTCGGAAGAAGTACAGGTCACCCTCCGCGGCGTGGCTATCTGCGTCCCTCCCGGGGTTCTGTTCAATGCTCTTGTCCGAGAAGACGTAGGCCCCACGTGCAAACCACTTTTTGGAAAGAAAACCAGAGACATAAGGGGATGCCCTGTAGTATTCCAGAAAAGCGTCGCCGTCCAGCCTGGCGTGAATATAGTAGAGCGAGAGTCCCGAATTGACTGCGCCCAGGTCCGCGCCGAAGTCCACGCCCAGCAAGTGTGTTTGCCGGTCCAGGTCACTGAACTGGTCATAGTTACTCTGGCTGAAATCGTAGGTCACCGCCATGTCGAGCGCGTCGTTGAATTGGTGGTCGACCTGCAACTCCGCATCGACGATCATGGCGTAGTCGCTCTCGCTGCTTGATGCATCGAGTTCATCCACAGAGACATTGCTGTCATATTCACCGCCTATGCCAACCTCCGCGGAGAACTCGGTGGAGGAATCACCGGTCGCGGAACTGGCGGGCACTGGCAGACACGCCAGGGCGAGGGCGCAAGACAAGCTAACCGTGTATGCCGGCCATTTCATCTGATCGTATCCGGGAGTCTTCTGATTGTGGTGTTCAAATGCTGAACTGCGAAACAGCGCCATCATAGCAAATGCTCTGCATTGGCACACCGTTCAGTTGCCCTCGCCGGGCGTAAACAACGGGGCGGTCATCGACACTAATGTGACTTTTTCGCCGTCGCCGGGGCAGGGCAGTTGTTTCACTCGGCAGGGCCTACTCGAAGATGCTAGAATTTCGCGTTTTTATCTGTCCCGATTGTGAGGAGCATAGCAATGTCCAAGTCTGACGCTGAATTACACCACGAGTGCGTAAATCGCTTTATCGAACTCTCTAATGCGATGAAAGAGGAGGGGGTAGGCACCCATGTCGTGTCCGCCGCACTGATGTCGGCATCGGCCGTGTACGCTACGTATGTTGCCGTGGGTAATGCGGGTGGACTTACCCCGTCGGGCATGGACAAGATCGTCGATGCCTACCGCCACCAGATGGAGCAGGTGCAGGCGTCGAGGCAGGCGCAAACTGATAGCGGCGACACTGCCTGACATAGTGTCTACTCCTGTAAACAAGGCTGAGGGGCTGAACGACCCCTCGCTGTTGGAGCCAGCCGATTGGGAAGAGTTTCGCGCAGAGGCTCATCGCGCCTTGGATGTTGCCCTGAACTTCGTACGTGACCGTCCGCAGGAGGCCGCCTGGGAGGAAACGCCCCCTGGGCTCAAGGTCACCGACAAGGAACTGCCGGTCCATGGCCAGCCCCTGGGTGAGGTGGTGAATGCAGTGCAGCGTGATGTATTGCCTTACACGCTCGGCAACACGCACCCGCGCTTCTGGGGTTGGGTAAATGGCTCCGGCACGCCCAGTGGAGTGATCTCCCAGGCATTTGTCGGCGCGATCAACGCCAACATGGGCGGACGCGACCATTCACCAATGTATATCGAGCGTCAGTTGCTTGCCTGGATGCGGCAACTGTTCAGCTACCCGGAGGACGCCAGTGGGCTGATTTGTACCGGCACCTCCTACGCCACACTATTGGCCCTGGCTGTTGCCCGGCAGCATGCGCTGGGCGAGTCGGTCAGGGAACAGGGTAACGGGGGCGCAGCACTGGTTGCCTATTGTTCAGAGCAGGCCCACGTTTCTGTATCCAAGGCCATGGAGATATTGGGGCTGGGCTCGCGCGCATTGCGCAGTGTTCCCGTGCGCCCGGACTTTACCCTCGATCACGCGGCGTTGGATGCAATGATACGAAGTGATGTGGCGCTGGGAATGAAGCCTTTTGCTGTTATCTCATGTGTGGGCGCAGTGAATACTGGCGCCATCGACGAGCTTGAAATTATAGGACAAATCTGCAGGGAAAACGGTCTGTGGCATCACGTAGATGGCGCTTTTGGTGCGTTGATCGTGCTCTCGCCTGAGCTCCGGCACAGACTCGCTGGTATCGAGCACGCAGATTCGATTGCTTTTGATTTCCACAAGTGGATGCATGTCACTTACGCGGCAGCATGTGTGCTGATCAGGGATGGCGAACTGCACCGGCGCAGCTTTGCGACTTCACATGCCTATCTACAGGGGGAGAGTCGCGGCGTCGCAGCGGGTGCGCCCTGGCCCTGCGATTACGGTATTGATCTCTCTCGCGGTTTCGCCGCTCTCGGGATCTGGATGTTGCTGAATGAAATGGGCACCAAGCGTCTGGGAGAGGCGATTTATCGCAATTGCCGGCAGGCCGCGTGGCTGGGGCAGCAGGTCGATAGTATGAAGCAACTGCAACGGCTTGCCCCCGTTTCGCTGAATATAGTGTGTTTTCGTTTCGCGCCCGCCGGGCTGAGCCGGCAGCAGCTGAACAGGATCAACCGACACATTGTAGTGACACTGCACTGCGACGGAATAGCTGTTCCATCTTTCACCGAGTTGGCGGGCGAAACCGCGATCCGGGTTTGTATCGCCAATCACCGTACCCGCCTGGACGACTTGCAAGCGCTGCTTGACGCGGTCATAGAGATTGGGGCCCGGCTGATGACGGCGGGGCTGGAGGGCGAGGAGTTTGATGTTTCAACTCATTAGCGGCACAAGGGGTTGGTTGTTCGCCGCAGATGGCGTGGTCTCCAGCGTCGATTACGGTAGTTTACTTTGCAGGATAAAAACCTATGTTTGAAACGGTAGCGATAGTAGGGCTGGGCTATGTGGGATTGCCGCTGGCCATCGCCTTCGGCCGCCAGCAGCGCACTATTGGCTTCGACCTGGATGAGAAACGGCTGGCGCGATACCGTAAGGGTGATGACCCCAATGCCGGTATCAGCACAGCTGAGTTCGGCGAGGCGAAGCAACTGACGTTCTCCTCTGACCCGACCTCCCTGGCCGATGCAGACGTAATACTGGTTGCGGTGCCGACCCCCATAGACGACGCCCATCGCCCGGACCTGAGTCCGCTGCAGCACGCGTGCCGCACCGTGGGCGCGCATCTCCGGCCGGGTGCCACGGTAATCTTTGAGTCCACCGTTTATCCTGGTTGTACTGAGGAGGTTTGCGTGCCCCTGCTGGAAGAAGCATCGGGAATGCCCTGGCTGGGCGCCACGGATCAGGGTGCAGGCGACGGGTTTTATGTTGGCTACTCGCCTGAGCGTATCAACCCCGGTGATAAAAAGAACACGCTGGAAACAGTGGTAAAAGTGGTTGCCGGCGATACGCCTGAGACACTGGAAAAAATAGCGACGTTTTACGAGTCTGTGGTTACCGCCGGCGTGCATCGTTCGGCCAGTATCAAGGTGGGCGAAGCAGCAAAAGTGATCGAGAATACGCAACGCGACCTCAACATCGCCCTGATGAACGAGCTCGCGTTGATATTCAACCGCCTGGGTATAGACACCCTGGATGTGCTGGAGGCCGCTGGTACCAAGTGGAACTTCCTGCCTTTCCGTCCAGGGCTGGTGGGCGGGCACTGTATTGGCGTCGACCCCTATTACCTGACCTATAAGGCCGAGGCTGAGGGGCATCATCCGCAGGTAATTCTTGCCGGTCGCCAGACGAACGACAGTATGGGCAAGTTCGTTGCTGAACAAACAGTGAAGAAGCTATTGCAATCGGGCAGGCCAGTGGACTCTGCGCGAGTGGTCATACTTGGGCTGGCCTTCAAGGAGGACTGCCCGGATATCCGCAACTCCAAGGTTGCGGACATTATCTCTGAGCTCGAAGAGTATCGTTGCGATGTGCTCGTCCACGACCCGCTTGCTGATCCGGACGAAGCCCAGGCTGAGTATGGTGTGAGCCTCAGCAACTGGGGCGAACTGGCCCCGGCAGACGCGCTGGTGCTGGCGGTGCCGCATGCCCACTATCTGGACATGACGTTGCCAGCCCTCACTGGCATGCTCGCACCCAAGGGCATTGTTATCGACGTCAAGTCCCGCTTGTCACGTGAGGCGCTGGAAGAGGCGGGCGTGCCGTACTGGCGGCTGTAGAGGCTAGTCCCGCGGGGGAAGTCCGTGAACCATGGTGATGAACTTCAGTTCGGTGCCGGCGCGGCGGAATTCGGACAGGGCCTGGTAATCAGGGTCGTTGTACCAGTTTTTTGCCGCGTCCTCGCTGGGAAACTTGAAGATTACCATTCTCCCTTTACGTGGGTCGGCACCTTCGAAAGTCAGAGGGTTGTCATCATAGGTAAAAAACTCGCCGTCGTGGCGCTTGAGAATAGGGAAGAAACCTTTCTCATACTTGCGGTACTCATCTTTGTCATGAACGATAAAATTGGCGATTACGTAGGCAGGTGCGTTCGACATCCTGGCGGTCCTTTTGCGTCTTCAGGAGGGTTTTACAGCCGTTAACCGGCGCATAGACAAGTACTCTAGCAGTTCTTACCAAGGTACGGGAGTTCGGGGGATATTTTCTTCGCGGTGAGTGAGATATTCGTACCCCGCGCGGCAAAAAGGGTCAGGGCAAGGAGACTTCGCCCTTGCTGACCTTGTCTTCTTCTTCTTGCAGGCGTTGCAGGTGCTGTTGCAGCTCCTGCTGCTGGCGCTTACGCGTTACTTCCAGCTGTTTCAGTCGCTGTTGGGCCCTGCGTTGGTTCTCTTCCTCGTCTGTCCACAGTTCCGTGAGCTGCTCTTCGCGGTACCTTTCATGCTTCATCTGCTGCTGGCTGATCTCTTCTAACTCAGACTCGAAACGGCTGGCGTGCGCCTCCCGTTCCAGCTCGATCTTCTCGATCGCGTTCTGATAGGCGTTTTGCAGAGACTGGGTCTGGTCGTTAAAGCTGGTTGCCATGTTGTCCATGTTGGCCTGATTCTCCAGCAACAGCTGGTCGGCCTCGGCAATTCGCTCCGCACACTGCTCGCGCAGGGCTGTAATCCGGGCCTCAAGTGCGGCCACTTCCGCCTCGGTTGCTGTGCGATAGCTTTCCCGGTCATCTTCCAGTTGCTGGCGTGAGACGCTATTTGCGGTCTGCTGCTCGTGATGTCGACGTTCCAGTGCTTTGAGTTCCACCTGCAGACTGTGTGACTGCTTTTCCTCTTCCTCGGTCAGCGCACTCACGTCACCGTTGTATTGCTCCCGCGACTTCGCTTCCAGCTGCTGCAACCTGGCGAGTTCATCCTGGCTGTCCATCAGTATCTGGTCACGGCGTTGTTTTATCTGCTCCAGAGCCGCGGATGTCTCCTGCTTCACCTCCGACTGGAGTTGTTGCAGCTGCTCCACTTTCGCCTGGTGCGCTACTTCCGCATCACGTTTGAGACTTTGCAGGCGCTGCAAAATCTCACTGGCGGATGGCGTATGAGCCTGGGTTACTGCTTCTGCCTCCTGGTGGTACTCCTGGTTGGTCTCTGGATTGGCGACGATGTCTAGATCGTCTTCACCTGGCGAACTGCCCGGTACCTCATATTCGATGCTGTGCCGCGATGCTGCTTTCGAAGCAGGATTGTGGGCAAAAACCGCGCTGGAAACCTCCAGCTCTCTGGCGTGCTGTTTAGGTTCCTCACTGGGGACCAGTTCCGCTCTGCCACCGACCTGGGATACCTTGCGAAAGTAATCCGCCGCCGCCTTGCGATCAAGGTTGCTGCGCAGGACGAACGAGTCACCTGAAAACAGTTCGTCGATGACCAGCGTATCGTTGATGCTAAACAGTTCGGCAAAGCCCGCGCGAACGCTGTCGGGTTCAAAGTCGGGGAGGATGTCCCCCTTGAAAGTGAGATCGAATCGTTTCATCGATTATCCAGTCCGTCTGGCAAGTCGGTTTTTCTTCGTTGATACCCTCAGAATCTAGAGTTCCAGCACCGATATTTCCACTAAAAAGGGTTGAAATCTGCGCTTTTTCGCTGATAGTGACTAACTATGTGCAAACTTCAGAAAATCCGCTTGCAATGCCTGGTTCTGTTGGTTCTTGGCGTTTGCCTTGCAGGACTTTGTCGAGCCGAATGGTTGAGTGAAACGCGCTCGATGATGGGTACAGAAGTCAGCGTAGAGCTGTGGGCTACGGACCCGGAACGGGGCAGGGCGGCCCAGCGCGCGGTGTTGGCTGAATTTCACCGGCTGGATGAAATGATGAACCCCTGGAATGCGCAAAGCTTGTTGGCAAAGATCAACCGGCGGGCATTCGACGATGCGGTGCCCGTGACGCCGGAACTCATTGAGGTAATACAGCGCTCTCTCTACTACTCCCGGCTCAGCGGCGGTGCTTTTGATATCAGTTTTGCGGCAGCCGGCCGATATTATGATTTCAGGGAGGGCAGAGTACCGTTGGCCAGTGAACTGGCGGTAGCCGGTCCCGCGATTGACTACAGGCAGATAAGCGTGGACTCAACGGCGCAAAGTATACGTCTTGGTCACCGCGAAATGTCGCTGGATCTGGGTGGTATTGCCAAAGGCTATGCGGTTGACCGTGGCATCAGGATTCTGACCGATGCGGGTATTGAGTCCGCGGTTGTCAGCGCCGGCGGCGACAGCCGGATTCTCGGTAATCTCGGTGATCGCCCGCGTATGATCGGCATTCGCCATCCGCGCAAAGAAGATCAGTACGTTGTGGTGATCCCTCTGGAGGATACAGCGATCTCTACCTCGGGAGACTATGAACGTTTTTTCGAGCGTGATGGTGTGCGTTTTCATCACATCCTCGATCCGGAGACCGGCGATTCCGCGAGAAAAGTTCGCAGTGCGAGCGTTATAGCACCGCTGGCGATCGACACCGACGCGCTGTCCACGACAGTGTTCGTACTAGGTGTGGAGAAGGGCCTGGCACTGGTCAACAGTCTTCCGGGTGTGGATGCCATTATTGTCGATGGTGAAGGAAAGCTGCACTATTCTCAGGAACTCCTGCTCAGTACCACAGAGTGAACAACACTTTGACTACATCCGCATCGAACTCGTACAGGGGTTCGCTGCCGGGAAGTGCTGATTCGGCGGTGAGGTCAGTGAAGTTGTCGTACTCGAAACTGATTCGGTCATATTGGAAAGTGATGCCGGCCTTGTAAGCGTGACGCCAGCTGAGCGGGCGCTCGTAGCTGAGGTAGAACGATAGAGTCTGGTTGCTGAACTCGCTCATTTCCTTGTCCCGGGCGCGATAATCCTTCTCGTCCTGCGAGGGAAACAGGAACAGGTCCTGGTAAAAATCGGCCTGGTCCTGGCTGTACCATCGGTACAGCAGGTCAAAGGTCCAGTGCTCATACAGCGAGTGTGTGTAGCTTATTTGTGCTGTGTGCGCATCGATTCCCCAGTCGTCAGTAAAGAAGCGATAAAGCCCCCCTAGCGCTGCCGACCACGGTAGGCGGTAGCGCATCTGCATTGATGCCGCATCCGAGGTTCGCGTGTTCGGGTAAACCTCCTGGGCAAACTGGTAGCCTGCGGAAGGGTCGAGTGGATCACTCAGGTAGCGGTAGCTGCGATATGGGTTGTTCAGGTAGCCTTCGTCGGTAATGAGCTCGTAGTTGGCGTTGAGCACGAGTTTTGGTGTGAGGACCTGGTTCAGGCCAATCCGGAAACTGTGGCGGTCAAGATCCTCTTCGAACTCGGCGTTACCGTTCTGTGAGACCTCGTCCTGCCCCAGAGAGTAGCCGAAGCTGATAGTGGTCAGGTCGCCAAAAAAATCCTGGCTAACCCCCAGGGAGTAGGTGCTGGCCTGGTAGTCGCTCTCGTCGCTGTAGGTTATGCCGGCGCTAAGCAGGTTCTTACCGTAAAGGTAGTCGCCTGCCAGCGAGTACTCGGTGCGCTCTTCGCTGTATTCGCTGGCCCCGGAGGTGATGACGTCTATAGAGGCACTGCTGATATTGTCCACATAGTAGTTACCGCTTACCAATACGGTTTCCTTGAAGTTTTTGCGCACCAGTAGTGAAGGGCCGTCGACGGTAACGCCCCCGCCGTCGTAGCGATGATACATTGCATCGGCGCGTTCCTCAGGCAGGGTGACACCATACGCTCCTGACGAGGCCAGCAGTGCCGCCGCAAGGGCGACCGCCAGCAGGCGTGAAAGTGAATCAGTTACAGCCACAACCAACTCCTGCGCCACCTTCGGCACCGCGCGCGCTCTCACGGGCCTGGTAAACGTGCTTGGTATATGCCCCCGCAACAGGATCCCGGTCGAAGCGCATGATCGGCTCGGCCAGGTGTTGCCTTTCATAGGGTTTCACCCAGGGTTGAATGCCACAGCCCGTGATCAGCACCAGTAGTGCCAGCAAGCCTGCCGTGCCCAGTGGTCTCATTGCTTACTCCTTTACCAGTTCACGTATCTGTTGTTCGTACATGGCCTCGTAGCCAGGCTTGTAACCCTTGTGGGCAAAACGCACTTCGCCGTTGCGATCGACCAGCACTGTCACTGGCATTGCGTCCACGTCGTACAGCTCACTGACTTGATTGTCGTCATCGAAGAGCACCGGGAAACTCAATCCAAGATCACGCAAAATACGTTCGGCGCTGCTGCGGTCCTGCTCTACGTTGATGCCAAAGACAGTAAAGCCCAGGTCGCGATAGCGCTGGTGCAGGGCCTCCAGCTCAGGCATTTCCTGGCGACAGGGGCCACACCAGGACGCCCAGAAATTTATCAGTACGACTTCGCCGCGGTATTCGCTCAGCCTGATGTTCTCGCCGGTGGTGCTTTTCAGGGTGAAGTTGGCGGCGCTGCCCTGGTCGGTTACCGCACTCGCCAGTGGGGCACAGAAAACGAGTAGCGCAAGGAGTATCAGTTTCATGGCAAAAATCTCCAGCCAGTGTGTCAGAAGAAAAAGGTCACGCCGGTGGACCATTCGATGTTCTGGGTGGTCTCGTCTTCACCGAAGGTGTCCCGGTCGAAAATGTGATCGCGTACGTCCATACGCAGGGCTATCCAGTCATTGATCAGTAGCCGGTAACCTATGCCCACGGTGGCTGTGAACCAGGTGTCCCCAAGGAAATCGGTGCCGCCGACGCCGCCAATAAGGTAGAGGTCAGACTTGAACGCACGAGTCTCGGAAAAATAGATTTCACCAGGTAACAGGTTCCAACCCACGCTCAGATTGTAAAACTGGTAGTCGCGTTCACTGTCCTCAAACAGTGGTGCGCCGCCGCTAAGTTTTTCGTAACTGGTCAGGTCAGCTTCGGCCATCCCCAGGTTTGCTTCAAAAAAGAAGTCCTCGGACAGGTGCCAGGCCGCTCTCAGACCGTAGACAGGCTCGCTGGCGAAGTCGTCGATGCTGATCATCCCCACGAACAGGCCAACCTCGAAGTTCTCGCTATCAATCGCAGGGGGTTCAAACTCCCGGCGATCCAGTTCCGGTTCGATCACCTGTATCGGCTCCTGGGCCAGTGCCGGCAGCACACCCAGGGTCAGACACAGTCCTAGTAAAACGCGCTTATACCCAGTTTCCATTCCCCAGCCTCCTCGTCGTCATCGCGGTCGGTCATGACGACATAGTGTTTGTATTGCAGGCGCAGCATCAGCCGTCCTGTGAGATAAATACGTATTCCTGCGCCCACACTGGCCACGCCGTCGCTGCGGTCCTCAGTGTCGACCAGAGTTGACCTGGGATTGGTCTCACGGGTGCCGCCACCGATGGTAAAGAAGGGCGAATAGCGCCACTGTGGAAACATCTGGTGGACGATGCTGCCGGTAAACATTTTGCCGTCAGAGAAGTCCCCGTAGTTTTCGGTGTAGGCGGCTTCGACGGAGAGGTTGCGCGTGAAGTGATAGGCGCCATAGCCGGTGATGGCATCAGAGCCGTCCAGGTCGCCCAGCATAATGCCCAGTTCCCAGTCGCGAGTATTGAAGTCGTCCTGGTCAGGCGTCGTAAAGCCGAGTACCTCACCGCGGTCATCGACGGTGCGGCCTATCGCGTCGACATGCACCCAGCCTTCTATACCCCTGACGTTGCGGACTTTGATCCAGTCGGTGCGGCGTTTCAGTAATTCGATGCTCTCGCCGCGCTCCGCGACGTAGAACACGGGATAGTTGCGGCCGGGGTGCGTATGCAGTTCGATATAGGCTTCCACGACGTGGCTTTCGCGTAAAGACTCAGCATCCGCCAGCGCTGCCTGTGGTATCAGCAATAGTGCGATCAGGGTGAATAGTTGCAACACCGGGTGCATGATTCAGTCCTGCAGCCGGCTGTCGAAGGGGTTGTTGAAGTACTGGGCGCCGATATCCAGCCACTCGGAAATCAGGTGCAGTTCAGCCTCACTCAGCATACCCACATGATTGATGGTGTTCCGAGTAGCGGGTACCGGTTCGCCTTCATCCTCCACACAGTTTGTGGGTAGCGCCGGGGCATCAGCCGGGCCACAGCTACCGCCCTCGAAACACTGAAAGAAGGCGCTACTGGCGTTGGCAGAACCGGCACGCAGAGTCGCTGCCACCGAAACTGACTGCACCGTGGTGAAGGTTTCGCCCTCGTTGTTGGTTTCGGTACAGGTGCGCACACGGTCTGCAAGGGCACCGCCCGTGTCTATCCACTGCTCATCGTCGCCGCTGAGCAATTCGCGGTATGAGCGATAGTGCTCCGGGTCCAGGTCGGATGGTGACGAGGTCAGGTCCAGTTGGCCGGCCGGTACCAGTGCGTCGTCTGTGCTTATATGGCAGCTGGTGCAGTGTGCATGTTCGGTGCCCATGGCATCCGTGACCGGCGTTCGCAGTCGTTCCCATATCGGCTGTATATGGTCGATGTAGTTGATTACGCTGCGTGGGGGCTGGGTTGCGTCGAAGCCGCGGGTGAGAATAGCTCGCTCCGGCGGTATGTCAGTCCAGTCGGCGGCGTATTCACGATCCATTATGGGGGGGTCAGCATTGACCTGGGGGCCGCTCCACAGATCCTCATAAGTCGGTGCGGTATCCAGCGCGCGCGCCGCCGCAGCCGGGTTGTCCGCGGGCATGTGAAAATCCCAGGTTTCAGCCATGGTGGCGCCGCTGTCCTGGGCAAACAGGCTGTCGCTGTCAGTGCCGGGGTAACCGGTAACGCCACCCGCGATGCCCCTGGCTCCCGGGTTTGCCGATGTTGGCTGTGATCCCACCAGACCATGCGGTTGCGCGCTGCCATGATCGTGACACCCGGCGCACTCCAGCACCTCACCGGGGGCAAGCTGCAACCAGTAGTTGTGGCGCGGCCCGATACTGCGGCCACGCAGGTCGAGTATTTCAAAACTGAATGGCCTGCCCGCGGGTATGTTGGCGCTAACAGAACCGTCGGGCTCTATCGGAACGTAGCCAAGAATCTCGCGAAAGCCAAAGGCCGTGCTCACACCAGCCGCATAGCGGGGTATTTCGAATATATCCGGGTCGGGCAGGGGAACGGGTGTGATCACGCGCAAGAAGCGGGCGGGTCGCTCACGAAAAGCAGGTGTTCCGGGGCGAGCATGATTAGGGATACCCTGAGGTGAACTGTCTACGCCGTCGAAGTCGTACACGCTGGCGATGCGCAGCTGGCCCTGGTCTGCCGCGGCCAGTTCCGCGTCGAAGCGCTCGCCGGGGGGCAGCAGATCGGGAAAATCACGATTCTCTGCAGCTATTATCTCACTTATCCAGAACCCCTCTTCAGCAATCACCACCGGTCGCTGGGTGTCGGCAGCGGGGTCATAAATCCAGGCGCCGTAAAGGGGTGGAGCAGAATCGGTGTTCTCCGGTTGCAGGGTACAAGGTGCAAGGTCACCGGCGCTGGCCACCTCGCCTTCGAGCAGTGTGGCGTCTGCATCGATTACGCGACATTCACTCCAGGTCACCAGCAGCCGGCCGGTACCATCGCGCAGTGGATAAACACTGCCATATTGGCCGCCCCTGGATATCAGGTCGTCGCTGCGCACCTCGGTATCGGTGAGCGACTCCTGGCCGCTGCCGCCAGTGTTGCGATTGTTCCATAGTCCCTGGTCCGCGTCGGCAAAGTTCGCCGCGTCGATCAGTACTATCTCGCCGCCCAGACTCTCCGGGCTGAAGCCGTGTACCACGCTCGCCAGGCGTCCATCATCCAGTTGCCTGGCCTGGGTGAAGGCAATGCGCGCCCCATCTGTGCCGGCGTTCTGGCTATGAAAGCCATAAACCGGGGCCAGCCCCGCACCGGACGGTTCGACCCGGTACAGGCTGATGTGGTCGGTTGCCGTATTGTTCCAGCGACTGAACAGTATCTCCCCGCTGGCCAATACGGTGGGGTCCAGGTCATGGCTGAGGTTGAAAGAAATCTGCTGGAATTCTTCTGCGCGCAGCAGGGGATCGTAAATGTGCAGCACAGCAGCTGGACTGCGACGGTCCTCATCCAATGCCGAGAAGATTTGAGCGCGCCCCTCGTTCAGCTGCCTGGCCTGGCTGGCTATCTGACGGGTCGAGCTGAATACGATGCGGTCGTCCGCAAGGAAATGGGGCGCTATATCTTGCGCGCCGCCGCTTTCAAGTCCCTCGTTGCGTTTGATGCGTGAGGGGATAAGGTAACTCACCTGTTCACTTTGCACGTCCAGTTGCCATAGATTCCAGGTGGTGGTCTCAAGGTTGGCGGCCACAGGCTCTGGTACGACTCTAGCCGCAAATACAATGGTTTCACCGTCAAAGGAGCTCTCCAGTCCCTTGATGTCCACAACCAGGTTCTCCGCTTCCGTAGCCAGTTCCTCGGCAACGATGGCCGTTATCTGTGCGGTGATGTCGATGTCCTTCGCGGTGGTTGCTGCCCGTTCCCTGAGCAGCAGTTGCGCTCCCGGATTGAACGCGAGCGGGTCGCGGAGGTCGCTGAACTGTTCAGGCACTGGCCTGCGCACATACGCGATGGGAATCTCCACGACAACCGGGTCCTCGTCCTGGTCACCGGAAACCAGCGATACGCCACCGCCACCGCCCCCTCCGCCACAGGCGGTGAGGCAGGATAGGGCCAGCGCCAGCACTGCTGCACTGTGCGCACGCTTGCTCAGAACGGGTCCCTGCATGATGAAAGTTCGACTCCAGAGGTGTGATTTTTCTGCCGCCAGCTTTGCAAACGGGGTGTAAATGTCGCAAGCGAAAACCGTTGAAAACTCGAGGTTTTGTAATTCTCCACTTTTCTCGGGATTTTCCTTGTCTGCAGCCTGGGTGTCTGCAAAGTTGATGCAAAGCAGGAAAGCCCAAATTCTACCTATGGCTAGACTTATTAAACACTTCACTTCCGTATACATCGCCTTTGTCGTACTGGTTACTGCACTGGCTGCAACCGCGGATGAGCGCGACCAGGCCCGGCGCATACACGATCGCCTGACGGGTGTGCCTCCGACTGACGCGATGCTCAACGCAATGGCAGGCGCTGTAGGCAGCGGCGACGCCGTAACAGCTGCCCTGTATGCTATTGATGGCGCACCCGGCGTGGCGGCCACCGGGCAGTTCTACACTACTGTGTTGAAAAACTGGTCCACACCCTGGACTAATGAGGCGCAGGACGCCTTTGCCCCGCTGAATGATTATTCCGCCACAGTGATCGGAGCGGTGCGCGATGAACTGGACTTTCGCGAGATACTGAGTGCGGATCTCATCTATGTGGGCGCGCGTGGCAACTTGCCCGCGTACAGTGACAGCAACAACGACCACTACGAGGCTCTGGAAAACGCGGGCAGTAACCTGGGTGACCCGCAGGAATTGTCCCGCCGCACGCAGAGTAATGTCACCGGGCTCGCGCCGGAGGCCGTTGCGGGTGTGCTCACCAGCCGGGCAGCGGCGAGGGCGTTTTTTGTTGATGGCACCAATCGGGCCATGTTCCGCTTCACCTTACTTAACCACCTCTGCCTGGACCTGGAACAAGTCAAGGATGGCACGCGCCCCGCAGACCGTATTCGCCAGGATATCTCACGCAGCCCGGGTGGTGACAGCCGCCTGTTTCTCAATTCCTGTGTGGACTGCCATGCAGGCATGGATCCGCTGGCACAGGCATTTGCCTATTACGATTTCCCTTATCCCGATGAGGAGGAGCAGCCTGGCCTGGAACTGGAGCTGCGCAAGGACCTGGGACGTCTCGTGTATACAGAAGGCGTGGTGCAGGGCAAGTACCTGATTAATAGTGCGAGCTTCCCTACAGGCTATGTCACGCCCGACGATCACTGGACCAATTACTGGCGTCTCGGGGATAACAGTGCGCGCATAGGCTGGAGACTACCGGCAGACAACACGGGTTCCAGCGACCTGGCTCGCAACCCGGCCTATGCCGAAGGCGACGGCGCTGCTTCACTCGGATGGGAGCTTGCCAATACCGAGGCCTTCGCCCAGTGCCAGGTCAAAAAAGCGTTTCGCAGTATATGTGTACGTGAACCCGGTCCCGGTGATGCGGCATCAGTTTCTGGCTTCGTTTCCGTTTTCCACGGCGGAGGCAATATGAAGCAAGTGTTTGCAAGAGTGGCGGCGTACTGCGCCGCCGACCTGTAGGGAGACGGTGCAATGAAAGTTTCCCCTCTTATTTTTCTGGTCGCCGTGCTCTCCCTTGCAGCCTGCAGTGGCGGCAGCGGCGGTGGTGGCAGTGAGCGCGAGGTGCTGCCGGACTCCAATCCCGCCTCCGGAGACTTCGTCTATAGCGGGCCACCACCTGCCAGCGATGAGATCCAGCAGTTCAAGATCAACTTTTACGACCCACTGGCAGGTAATGACCGCTGCGGCGAATGCCACACGCCTGGTGGGCAGGGCAAAACAGCGTTCGTGGACCAGGGTAATGTAAACAATGCCTGGCAGGCGGCGCGAACAGTGGTAAACCTGAATGATCCTGAAGCGTCCGCCGTCGTTACCCGCGTGGCAGACGGACATAATTGCTGGTTGGCCCCAGGGCAGGAACAGACCTGTGCTACGACGATTACTGGCTATATAGAACGCTGGGCGGCTGACGCCGTACAAACTGCGGCTACCGTGCAACTGGCGCCGCGCCGTATCCTGAGGCCGGGTGAAACCCGTCGCGCGCCGGATACTCTGGTGGACGCACAGTCTCTCGGTATAGGCTTGACTGAGAACGGTGAGTTGATGGGGCTGCTCAAACAACACTGTGCGGACTGCCATTCTGACACGGCGCCGGTGGCGCAGGTGCCTTATTTCGCCAGTGATGACGAAAGCCTGGCCTATGATGCCTTACGAGGCCGCATCAACCTGACCAGCCCTGCCGAGTCCCGTGTTGTACTGCGCCTGGATCCTGAATCTCACAATTGCTGGAACGATTGCCCCAGCGACGCGCGTGCCATGCGCGATGCAGTGCAGCGCTTCGCTGACGTGGTCGAGGAGACCGGCGTTGACCCTGAGTTGCTGATCAGCCTGGCCCAGGTGCTGGAGACTGACGGTATCGTCGCCACGGCGGGCGGCCGCTACGAATCTGACCTGGTTGCCAAGTGGGAATTCCGTGAGGGCTCGGGCGCTACCGTTGCTGACACCAGCGGTGTGCGGCCGGAAATCCCCCTCACCCTGTCAGGCGAGTTCAGCTGGATGTCCAGTTGGGGTGTGCGACTGGTAGATGGCAAGGCCCAGGGTGGCGTCAATGGGTCCAGCAAGCTGTTCAGCCAATTAGCGGGTACCGGTGAGTACACCCTGGAAGCCTGGGTCGCGCCCGCCAATGTCAGCCAGGAAGAGGCGTGGATACTGGGTTACTCCGGTGGCCCCGACAGCAGTAACCTGCTGTTGCGCCAGAGCCTTTACAACTACGAGGCCTTCAACCGCAGTTCGGTGACTGAGCAGAGTAATGCCGGCGAGCCGGCGCTCACAACTGACGATGACGCTGAGCTCGCACAGGCCACATTGCAGCATGTTGTGGTGACCTATGACCCGGTTGAAGGACGCCGCATATACGTGAATGGCGTGTTCAGTGGCGATATGGATCCTGCCGGTGGTGGTTTGCTCAATAACTGGAACGAATCGTTTACCGTTGTGCTGGGTAACAGCACGGCCGGCAGCAATCCCTGGGCGGGTGCGTTACGCATGGCGGCGGTACACAATCGTGCACTAACGCCAGGGCAGGTTGTGCAGAATTTCGAAGTTGGTGTGGGGCAGAAGTACTACCTGCTGTTCAGTGTGGCTGAGTTGGTCGAAAGTGAGCAAAGCTGCCATGAACAATCCGAGGGTGAGCGCGTTAACTACTGTTATGTGGCGTTTGAAGTCAGTCAGTTTGACGACAGCAGCTACCTGTTTAACCAGCCATTCTTCGTCAATCTCAATCCTGAGGGCGGTGACTTCGACTTCGACCTGCGGGGCATACGCATTGGTATCAATGGCCGTATCGCGCCCGTTGGTCAGGCTTTTGTCAATGTCGATGAGCGTATCAACAGCGGCAGTCTGGGTGAGCTGGGGCTATCGCTGTCATCTGTTGGCACCGTCCTGCCCCTGGAAAACGGTGCGGAAAATGACGTGTTCTTCCTCGCTTTCGAGGACGTTGATGGACAGCGTGGTTTAATCGATGACGGCGTAGTGCAGGTGTTCCAGCCGACCTTTACCGGGGGTGAAGCCCCTGATATCGCCATGCGCACTTTCGATGAAGTCAATGCAACGCTGTCTACACTCACCGGCGTTCCATTAGGTAGCGATTCAGTGAGCCAGGTCACCGGCAAAACCGTAACCGAGACCTTTAATGCAGTTCGCCGTGCTTTGCCCGGCGTGGCCGAGTTCAATGCCTTCATGTCTTCTCACCAGATGGCGGCGACCCAGCTCACTGCCGCCTACTGCGATGCGCTGGTGCAAGATGCAACGCTGCGGCGTCAGTTGTTTCCGGGAAGCTTCAATTTCGATGCGAATGTTGCCAGCCCTGGCATCGACTGGCGGGGTGAAGTTATCGCGCCGCTGGTGGACCGGGCGACCAACACCGGCCTGCTTGCCGCGGCAGATCGTCAGCGCATTATCGATGAAGTGGAACTGTTGATTACCGACGATCGTGACCTGAAGCCCTATGTGCTCCTCAATGGACGCTGGGTTTCTGACCCGAACCCCGCTGCGCACAACAAGCGTGATGGATTGATTTACTGCGAAAACGACCAGCCTTGTCCGCCCTCGCGCACCGCAGACGTAGTCAAAGCGGCCTGCACCGCGGTTTATGGCAGTGCACTGGTTCTGATCAAGTAGGGGATATAAACATGGCCAGGCGCCACCGATTCTTCAAGCCCGATGAGGCGCTTAGACACCCGGACCACCACAGGCCGATCAGCCGGCGGGAATTATTGTCCCAGGGATTCCGCGCCGGCGGGGCGACACTGCTTGGCACCTCGCTTTACGCGCTGCTTGGTCAGCGTGCGCATGCCATTTCCCCCGATCTCCTTGATCCGGCGCGTACCCCCTATACCAGCTGTGATCTCGGGGCCGCATCCGGGCGCAAGATTCCCTTTATCTGCTTTGACCTGGCCGGCGGCGCCAACATCGCCGGTTCCAATGTTATTGTCGGTGGTCCTGGCGGACAGCGCGACGCGCTGAGTACCGCCGGTTACGCCCGTCTGGGCCTGCCGCCGGATATTCTGCCGTTTGCAAATAACCCCAACACTGCCTCAGGCATGTTCACTGATGACAGTCTGGGGCTGCTGTTTCACTCTGAAAGCGCAATGCTGCGGGGCATTCTGGACAAGGCCACGGGCATGCCGGGTTTCGTCAATGGCGCGGTTATTCCCGGACGTTCAGAAAACGATACGGGCAACAATCCGCACAACCCGATGTACGGCATCTATCGCGCCGGCCTGCGGGGCCAGATACTGCAACTGATAGGCTCCGAGAACAGTGAGTCTGGCGGTAACTCCATGGCGCCTTCAATGCTTATCGATCCGGAGATCAGGCCCACCAAGGTGGACAGGCCCTCTGACGCCAGCGGTCTGGTCGATGTGGGCGACCTCAACCTGTTGCTGGATAATCCGGATGACATTGTCTCTGTGATGGAGTCAATGAAACGCATTACAGACTTCAAGCTTGATCTGGTTAACACCCGGGTGAATAACCCGACAGGTGAAGACAAGCGACTCAAGGATCGCCTCAGCTGTGAGTACCTGCGCAGCGCGGATACCCTGGAAAAATTTTCCAGCCCCGATGCCCTGGATCCCCGTATCGACGCCAATATCGTCGGCGCGGCGGGTATTTTCGACAGCGCCGAATTCGAGGGGGATCGCGAGTTCCAGAAGGCGGCGTCGGTAATGAAACTGGTTGTCGACGGTATCGCCGGTGCCGGAACCATAGAAATGGGCGGCTACGACTATCACACGGGAGATCGCCGCACGGGCGAGGCGCGGGATTTCCGCGCGGGACAGTGTATCGGCGCTTGCCTGGACTACGCACGGCGCACCTCCACGCCACTGATGATCTACGTGTTCTCCGACGGCTCGGTATCCAGTGATGGCACCATTGAAGTTGTCAACGGCGTCGAGAAAGGGGTGTGGAGTGGTGACAATTCCTCCACAGCGGCGTCCTTCTTCCTAGTTTACGATCCCGCGGGTGCACCGCAGCTGATGGACAGTAGTGGCGACCCGTTCCAGCATCAGCAGTTGGGCTGGATGCGCACGGACGCGTCGGTTGAGACTACCTCTACGCCGGCGGCCAATAACGTCAACCTCAACGTGGAAACGATTATTCTCAATTATATGGCGCTGCACGGCGAACAAAACCTGTTTGCTGATTCTGGCTTCTTCCCCGGTCAGGGCCTGGGGAATGCCGCGACTCGTGACCGCATGGTCGCCTTCCAGCCGCTGGCCAGTATCAGTGGAGGCGTGCTGCTATGAGACGCCCGGGACGCTGGTTGGCGCGATCGTTGTTTCTCATACTGCTTGCTCCGTCGCTGGTGTTTGCGGCAGACGAGGTCTCTCTGGGCGAACAGATAGAAGACATCAAGCAGCAGACACTGCAACTCAATCGTGACCTGTTTATTTTGGAAGAGGAGTTGCTTTTCCCAAGCAATACCCAGATGGCGGTTTACCTGTCTATGGATGTGGGTACTTTTTTTGCTCTCGATGCAGTCAAACTCACGATCGACGGAACCGTGGTCGCCAACTATTTGTATACAGAGCGACAGGTGGACGCGTTGCAGCGTGGAGGTATTCACCGCCTCTACATGGGTAACGTGAAGAACGGCGACCATGAGATTGTCGCTGTGTTTACCGGTCGCGGCCCGAAAGGGCGGGATTATCGCCGGGCTACGCAATTGCAGGTAGCGAAAACAGCAGGAGCGAAAAACCTGGAGTTGCTTATTTCTGATTCCGAGTCGCTGCAGCAGCCGGAGTTTTCGGTTCGGGAATGGTGAGACCCATGCATCGTCGCTTCTTACAGCCGGGTTCGAGTGCAGCGCAGGCGCTACTCTGCGCCTGTGCGTTACTGACGCTGCTAAGTCAACCGGTCACTGCCGAGAATGAATCCGTGAAAGATCTGCGCTACGGCGTGACTTTGTATCACTTCTTTCAACAAAACTACTTCGATGCTTTAACCGAACTCAGCGCTGCTCAGCAGATGAAGAAGTTGCCTCATCACAGCGAAGAGGCCGAGTTACTGCGTGGCGGTATGAGTTTGTCCTATGGCATGGACAGGCAGGCGCGACGCATATTCGACGCTCTGCTGACCCAACCCCGTGAGCAGGTGGATGCCGATCGAGCCTGGTTCTACCTGGGCAAACTTGCCTGGCGTCGTGGTGATAACCAGGCAAGCAATGACGCCCTGGCTAAGATGGATCCTCAGTATGCCGGTCCGCTTGCCGATGAGGGGCACTATCTTCGGGCCATGCAGGCGCTAGTACTGGGCCAGCAGCAAGTGGCCAGCGCAGCCTTGCAATCCATGCAGGCCGCATGCCCGTTTAAACCCTATTACTATTACAACCTTGGTACCGTCCGCGTGCAGGATAAAGACTGGGCCGGCGCCGCGCAGGCTTTTCGTCAGGTTGCACACCTGGGCTGTAAAGACGAGGAGGGCGCCGCCCTGCGCGACAAGGCCTCTACAGCTGCTGGTTTCGCCAGCCTGGCAACGGGCAACTCCGGTCAGGCAGCCGAGGATTTCCTTGCCGTGCGCCTTCACGGCCCCGAGGCAGACAGGGCGTTGCTTGGATATGGCTGGAGCCACGCCAACGAGGGCGATTTCGATAAAGCGCTGGTGCCATGGCAGGCGCTGAGTGCGCGCAGTTTGGTCAGTGCCAGCGCACGAGAGAGCCTGCTAGCCGTCCCCTACGCCTACGAGCAACTGCAGCGTCCGTCTACGGCTCTGGCACTTTACCAGAGTGCTGCCGAGCATTATGCCGGGGCACGCTCTGAAGTGAATGCCGCGCTAACGCAAGTTCGGGATGGTGACCTGTTGGCGTTGTTTGGGCTGGATGCGGTCGTCGATCCACAGTGGTTGGGTGGCGAAGATCCACAACCTGAGGGCGAATACGCCAAATACCTTGCTCATCTGCTCAGCACGGACGGGGTGCAGCTGGCCTTGCGTGAGCTATACGACCTCCGTGATATCCAGCGCAAACTGGCTTTAGCGCAGGAACGACTGACGGTGTTGCGCGAGGTGGAAAGCGAACAGCGACAGAACTGGAGCAGGACGGTGGAGGGTGGTGGTGCCGAGGAGCTCGCGGGCCGGCGTGCGTTTCTGTTGCAGCGCAGCACAGTACTACGCCAGCAATTAGACAGCGCTATAGCCAGCGGCGACGGCAGACTGCTGGCCACACCCGAGCAGGCCGCACGCTGGCGACGTATCGACATCGCCTCCGAGCGTGCGCAACGACTACAGCACGAAGGCGCACAGCAGCAAATCAGGCTTATGCGCGGTCTGATGCAGTGGCAGGACAGCGAGGCATTCCCGGCACGACGTTGGCGCCTGCAGGACGATATGCGTCAGTTGGAGGCGCTGGCGGCCGAGTCCGCTCAGGCTTACGCCGCGATGGATGCCGCCATGGCGGGAAGTGCGCGACCGGTTTTCGAACAGCGTATCGATGACCTGGTGGAACGTACCGCCTCCCAGCGTGTCATGGTTGCCGGCGCACTCAGTACTGCCCAGTCACAGCTACGCGCGGTGGCGGTGGCTGAACTGGAGCAGCAAAGAGAGCACCTGCGCCACAGTGAAGGCCAGGCGCTATTGGCGGTTGCCCGGCTTTATGACCTCGCCAGCCCCGAGGTGCCCCGGTGATGAAACTGGTGCCGCTGTCAGTACTATTCACACTTGCGCTGGGCGGGTGCAGCTACCTGCCGGAGCTGCCGCTCTTGGGTGAAGCCAGCGCGCCACCGGAACCCACCCTTGCTGACCTGCAGCCGCTTCCTGTTGAGGTGGCGGAAGCGCCGGTTCCCCAGCGTTCGCTGCGCGAATTGGAAACAGCCTACCGCGACGTGCTGGCCGCCACGCGGGACCCCGCAGTGCAGCTCAAAGTGCGGCGGCGCCTGGCCGACCTCGACATGATGGCCACTGAAAGCGAAAGCCTGGACGAGTCCACAGACACTGCTGACTACGGTGACGTTATCGCCTCCTACCAGGCTTTATTGCATGAGTATCCCGAGGTTGCAGGTAGTGACCAACTGCTTTACCAGATGGCCCGTGCCCACGATCTGGGCGGACGTGGTGATGAGGCGGTTGCGTTGATGACACAGCTCAGTCAGCAGCATCCCGACTCTGAGCACCGCGCGGAGGCTGAATTCCGCAAGGGCGAGGCCTATTTTTCTGCAGCCCGATATGCTGCTGCTGCCGACTCCTACCAGCGTGTGGTCCGCAGCGAATCTGGCGGTGAGTACTATACCAACAGCCTGTACATGCTGGGTTGGTCTTACTTCAAGCAAGAGCGCAATGAGCAGGCGATTGAAGTGTTTACCACCACTCTGGACACACTGATGCCGGCCGACAATCGGCTGGAAGCTCTCGCCCGGGGAGATCGTGAAATTGCGTCAGACTGTCTTCGTGTGTTGGCAGTAATGTTCGACTATCGCGGAGGCAGCGACGCGATCGCTGCAACATACGCAGCGTTGGGCGAACGTGGGTACCAGCCACTGATCTATGCGGCGCTTGGTGAGTTGTACCTGCAGCAGGAGCGCTACCAGGATAGTGCCCGGACGTATGCCGGGTTCATAGCGGCAAACCCGACTTCGCCGATGGCCCACAATTTTCAGGGTAAAGTGATTGCCGTTTACCAGGCCGCAGGGTTTCCGCAGCAGGTGATTGAGGCAAAGCGCGATTATGTGACGGCCTACAGCGTTGCAGGGCCTTACTGGATGGCTGCCGAGGAAAGTGCCCGGGACAATATAAGACCTCTGCTGGCGCAGTATATAGACGAACTGGCACGGCATTATCATTCTCTGGCGCAGTCGGGCGAGGGCGGTGAGTCGCGACAACAATACCTGCTTGCGGCGGATTACTATGGACTTTACGTTAGCAGCTTTCCAGACGATGCCCGTGTCCCCGATATGCTGTTTTTGCTCGCCGAGTCTCGTGAGGCGGCGGGTGAGTACCGTCTGGCGATCAGCGCCTACCAGGAAATGGCCTATCTTTACGCTGAACACCCGCAGGCTCCGGAAGCAGCCTATGCAGCCATAATCGCCCATGGCAACCTGGCCTCTACGCTGCCGGACGACCAGCTGGCAATGATTGACAGTCAGCTCAGCTTTGCCCGGGTTTTTCCCCGGGACCCGCGCGCGCCGAAGGTGCTGGGTAGCGCAGCGACAGCGCTACTGGACTCTGCGTTGAACGAAAGGGCAGCGCTTGCGGCTGCGGAGCTGGTTGCCTGGCAACCTGCGCCGGCGGCCGACGTGCTGCTGCCCGCCTGGTTAGTATTGGGGCACGCTGAGTTCGCGCGCAGTCACTACTTGAGCGCGGAAAACGCGTATCAGGGTGCGCTGGCCCTGCTGCCCGAGCACGATGCCCGGCGTGAGGAAACCCTGGAGAACCTGGCCGCCAGCATTTACCGGCAGGGCGAGATGGCGGCGGCCGCCGGCGAGCACGAGCAGGCGGCAATACACTTCGCCAGAGTGATGGATGCCGCGCCGACATCAGGTATACGGCTCAATGCGCAGTACGATGCCGCCAGTAACTACCTGCTGGCCGGAGAGTATGTAAAGGGTAACGCACTGCTTGTGGACTTTCGTCGTCGTTACCCCGAGCACGCACTGACCGCAGGCATTGGCGCACGCCTGGTAGAGAACTATGAGTTGACCGGACAGTGGCGAAATGCGGCAGAGGAACTGGACGGCATCACTGCGACCAGCGATGACGCTGCTGTACAGCGCGAGGCGCTTTATCTCGCTGCGGATTACTACCAGCGCGCAGGAAATGAAGATCTGGCGATAGAGCGCTATCGACATTACGCGCACACCTGGAAAACACCGCTGGCGCCGCGTATGGAGGCTATGCTGATTCTCGCCGACCTCTATGCCCAGCGAGCAGAACCAAGAAAGCGCGACTACTGGCTGAACGCGCTCGCAGATGCCCACGATACTGGTGGAGAAGAACAGGACGAACGCAGCCTTTATCTCGCCGCCAGCTCGTCTTCTGAACTGGCAGATGGGTATTACACGCAGTATCTTGATATTCAACTGACTGACCCGCTGCCGCAGAGCCTGCGTCGCAAGCGCCAGGCGTTGGACCTGACCGTCAACGCATACGAACGGGTCAACGCCTATGGAGTGCAGGCCTTCGGCACGCGTGCTACCTATCGACTGGGTGATGTCTACCAAAAATTATCCGAGGAGCTTCTGGCATCGCCGCGCCCCGTGGGTCTTGATGCGCTGGCGTTGGAACAGTACGAAATACTGCTGGAAGAGCAGGCCTGGCCGTTTGAAGAAAAGGCTGTAGCGATACACGAGGCGAACGCGCGTCGGGCGTGGGATGGTTTGTTTGACCCCTGGATAGATCAAAGCTTCACCGCTCTTGCTGAACTGATGCCCGCTCGCTGGGGTAAACGCGAGCAGGCGCTCACCATGAGTGGGGAGATACGCTGATGACAGGCGCGATGCTTCGAATTGCGTTGCTTGCGGTACCGCTTCTGTTGACGGGTTGCGGACTGATGCCCGCTGGCGCTGAGTTTGAGGGTGCCGGCGACCATGCGGCGACCGACAACATTGCTGCCGCACCTGCGAAGGTGCAGACGCGTTTTGAACGTGGACTACAGGACATGGAGCAGCAGCTGTGGGATGAGGCCTTGGCGGCAATGGAGACACTATGGCGGGACTATCCCGAGTATTCCGGGCCTGCGCTCAATGCCGCACTGATCTACCAACGTAAGGCCATGCCGGAGCAGTCTGAGCAGTGGTTCCGCCGCGCGCTGGAATCCAATCCATCCAATCTTGATGCGCGCAACGCCTTTGCCGTTTTTCTTCGTGAGCAGGGGCGCTATGTCGAAGCGGAGGAACAGTATCAGGCAGCACTGGTTACCGCTGCAGAGCATGCGGCCACTCACTACAACCTTGCCATTCTCTATGACCTGTACCTGGGCGAGAAAGCCTCGGCGCTTGATCACTTTTCACGGTACCAGGAGCTCACCGCAGGCGAGAGTCGGCAGGTCACTGGCTGGATTGCCGATCTGCAGCGCCAGCTGGCGCAACGTCCCTCCAATGATGGGGGTGCCTCGTGAAACGGCTCGTCTTCAAGGTGTTGGCGCTGGTGCTTCTAAGCGCTCCACTCACGGTGATTGCACAGTCCCCCAGCGTGCGCCTCGAATCGCGTGTCACCGGTAATCGTGAGCTGCCCAAGGTCACTTACATTCTGCCCTGGCGCCAGCCAGCAGAAATGGATTTCAGCTGGGAGCCAGAAGCAGGTATTGCCGGGGACCTGTTTCGACCGCTGCGCCGCGATGAGTACCTAAGGCAACTGCGCTATCAGCACACCCTCGTGGAGAACGCCAACGGTGCGCTTTCGCCCGCGACAGATAATCTAGAGGAAAGAGGTAATTAATATGAACAGCTACGACATTGTGATTCGTTTCTTTCAGAGCGGGGGGCCGTTTATGTATCCGATTGCGCTCGTTCTGGTAATAGGCCTGGCGATTGCCGTGGAGCGTTGGCTGGTGCTGAGCACTGCGCGAAGCCGGAATCGCAAGGCATTCGATCAGGCCATGGGCCAGCTGAGAAAGAAGGACTACAAGGCGGTCGTCGACGCCGGCGCCAGTTCCAGCGTGCCCATCACGCGGATTGTCTCCGCCGGTATCGCGCGTTATGCGGGCAGCCGTCGTCGGGAAGATATTGAATCGGCAATGGAAGAGGGCGTGATGGAGGCGCTGCCGCGCCTGGAAAAACGCACACAATACCTGGCCACTCTCGCTAATGTGGCGACGCTTCTGGGCTTACTCGGCACCATTATCGGCCTCATCGCGGCATTCACCGCAGTAGCCAACGCCGAGGCCACGGAGAAAGCGAGCATGCTTTCCAGCTCTATATCCGTAGCAATGAATACCACGGCCTTTGGCCTGATCTCGGCCATACCGTTGCTGCTACTGCATGCAGTGCTGCAAACCAAGACCACCGAAATCGTCGACAGTTTCGAAATGGCCAGTGTAAAAGTGGTGAACACGCTCGCTGATGCTGGTGCGTTGCCGGCGCGGACCCGCGCAGTGGACGACTGAGCCCAGTGCTGGTGTATTGTCATGCGTAAATTCAGGCGTTCCAGACCCGAGGAAGCAGAGCTGGACATCACCGCGTTCATGAACCTGATGATCGTGCTGGTGCCTATCCTCCTGCTGGGCATGGTCTTCTCCCGTATCACGGTGGTCGACGTGGTGTTACCGGAAGCGGCAGGCGGCGAGCCGGACCAGCCGCCAAAACAGCTGGAACTGGTCATCCGTGCCGAAGGCATGCGCGTTGATTATCCGGCCGGCATTCTGTTGAAAGCGATTCCCCTGAACGAGGACGGCGACCAGGATTTCGCCCTGCTTTCGCTGGTGCTGCAAGAAGTGAAGCGCCAGCTTGTTGAACAGGGCATAGAGAAGCGTGATATCACCCTGCTGCCTGAACCGCAGGTCGATTACCAGACCATCGTCAGCGCGATGGATACGGTACGTTCATTCAAGGCGCTGGTCGCTGCATCAATGGTGGATGCAGCGCTGTTTCCGGATATTTCTTTCGGTCAGGCACCGGAAGCGGAGCAGGAGGTGGTGCAATGAGTTCACTGCGGGCACGGCGCATGGCGCGCAATCATCGCCGCATGCAGCGTCCGGCGAGACTCAACCTTGTTGCGTTGATGGATATCTTTACCATCCTCGTATTGTTCCTTATGGTCAATAATGGCGACGTCGAGGTGTTGCAGGCGGATCGCAACATCACCCTGCCTGAGTCCATATCCGAGCAGCGACCGGAAGAGTCCCTGACCATCAAGGTGAGCCCGGACGTCATTCTGGTGCAGGGTCAGGCTATCGGTACCGTTGCTGATGCCATGAGCGCAGAGGAGGTGTTGCTCAGCGCTCTACAGGCCGAATTACAGCACCATGCATCCCGAGCCGGTCCACTGGCTGAGGAAGAGGCTTCGCGTGGCCGCAGCGTGATCATCATGGGCGACCAGACCATGCCCTATGCGTTACTGCAACGCATCATGTCCACCTGTGCCGCCGAGGACTATCGGGATATATCGCTGGCGGTAAGCAGCGTTGCCGAGCCGGCGCTGGCCGCTGATTCTACTGCCGTGGCGGAGACCTGAGTATGGGCGCAGCACTTGCCACACCCTCACTTCTACTGCCCTGGGAATCCAGTCAGCAAGAGGACGCGCTGTATCGACGCATACAGCGACTTATGCTGTTGCTGTTCATGGTCGTCGCTGTTGCCATTCCTGTTTTGCCGGTGGCGGAACTGACCCCCGAGGAGGCTGAGGAAGTTCCCGCGCATCTCGCCCGGATATTGCTGGAGAAAAAAGAACTGCCCAAACCTGAACCCGTGAAGCCTAAAGTGGAGAAAAAACCGCCGCCAAAGCCCAGGGAGGTGCCTCCGGTGAAGACGGTGCAGGAACCGGTCAAGTCGGTGAACAAGGTGGAGCAAGCCAGGGAGCAGGCAAAGGCGGCGGGGGTACTCGCGTTTCAGGACGAGCTGATGGATATGCGAGATAGCCTCGATGTGGCAGACCTGGACCAGACCCAGACCAGCCGCGGCGAAACATCCTCTGCCCGCGTTGAGCGTTCGTTGATTACCGCCAACAATACCGGCAGCGGCGGTATTCAAACTTCTGCCATCAGTCGCAACGCGGGTGGCCCAGCGCTGTCCGCGCGGGAGGCCACAAGAGTGGAGAGTAACATCACCGCCGGTACCGGCACCCGCGAGTCGAAAAATGCCTCTGAGCACCAGGGCGGCCGCAGTGACGAATCCATCCGCCGGGTAATGGACCGTAGCAAGGGCGCTATCTTTTCTGTTTATAATCGCGCGTTACGCAAGGACCCCCTGCTGGAGGGTAAGGTCGTATTTGAGATGGTGATAGAGCCCTCTGGCGAGGTTTCGGACCTGCGATTGATCTCATCGGAGTTGCAAGATGAGGAACTGACCCGCAAGATTCTCGCCCGCATCCGCATGATACGTTTTGATGCCGCCAGCGTACTGACCACCCGGGTGAACTACTCTTTCGATTTTCTTCCCTACGGCTAGCGACCCGTTACTTTTCCATCGGGGCGGCCGTTCCTGCACCGCATTTGGCAACAACGGTCAGGTGGGTCGCTGTTTTCTTCACTTATACAGGTTATGCCGCTATCGATCAGGTAGCAGAGTCCATTTTAACGTTTTGCTAGCCACCTGCCCGGACGAACAGGTTGTGAAAGGTGGTACCGGTGGGCGGACTCGAACCGCCACGCCTTACGGCAAGTGATTTTGAATCACTCATGTCTACCAATTCCATCACACCGGCAATGAAGGTAGCGGAACACCAGGTGTCCGTTTGAGGAGCGCGCGATTATATCAACCGGCCTTCAAACTGCAATAATTTTCCTTAACCCCGCCGCGATTTGCCTGTAGACTTCGCGCCATTATCGGAGCTTCTGATTAACACCCGAACCGCCTTCAGTGCGGATGATCTGAGTACCTAGGAGGAGAAAAGAACATGGCCATGAAACTGGTTAAGAAAACAGCCGAATACAGTATTTACCAGCGCAGTGATGATCGCTATGCCGTAAAGGGCGCTGACAAGAAGCCGGTTAACGGTGAAGAGAAGGTGAAGATTCTGGCGGCAGAGGACCTGATCAAGGTCTCGGTGCCAGCCGAGCCAGTTGCAGAAGCGCCCGCAGAGACTGATGCCGCAGAAGAGGCTTCTGAGGAAGCCCCTGCGGAAGAAGAGTCCGCCAAGGAAGAGTAGCTCCCGGCCACCGAAAGTGAGAAGCCGGCCCAGCGCCGGCTTTTTTGTAGATGAAGCGCACTGATTTCTCATTCGAATTACCGCAGGACCTGATCGCCCAGTACCCGCTGGCGCAACGCAGTGCCAGTCGATTATTGTGCCTGGACGGTGTCAGTGGTCAGGTAGTGCACCGTCGTTTCACTGACCTGATCGAGCAGCTTTCCCCGCAGGATCTACTGGTGTTCAATAATACCCGGGTGATACCAGCACGCCTGTGGGGCCAGAAGGAGACCGGCGGCAAGTTGGAGATCCTGATAGAGCGAGTCACGGGATCGCACACCGCACTGGCTCACGTTCGCTGCAGCAAGTCTCCCAGGCCCGGAACGCGAATCCTGCTTGCCGACGCGGAGGGTGCCCAGCCCGGGGAATACAGTTTCAAGGTGACGGGACGGGAGGGTGCATTGTTTGCGCTGTCCAGCGAGGGTGGGCCTGAGCTTGCGAAAATCCTTAAGCAAATCGGCCATATGCCCCTGCCTCCCTATATCAAAAGGCAGGACGAGCAATCCGACCAGGATCGGTACCAGACAGTTTACGCTGATCGCGAGGGCGCGGTCGCTGCGCCAACGGCCGGCCTGCACTTCACCGACGAGCTGCTCATGCGTCTGGACGAAAAGGGCGTGCACCGTGCGACCGTTACGCTGCATGTCGGTGCCGGCACTTTTCAGCCGGTGCGTGCGGACGAAATCGAAGATCACGTTATGCACGCCGAATTTGTTGAGGTTGATGCCTCGGTTTGCGCAGCCGTTCGTCAGGCACGTGAGCGAGGAGGGCGGGTTGTGGCTGTGGGCACCACTGCGGTGCGCTCATTGGAATCTGCCAGTGCCAGCGGCGAAATTGCCCCCTTCACCGGTGATACCGACATCTTTATGTATCCCGGCTATCGCTTTCGCTCTGTTGACGCAATGATTACCAACTTCCACCTGCCAGAGTCCACGCTGTTGATGCTGGTAAGCGCCTTTGCCGGCCGTGAGGCTATAATGCGGGCTTACCGCGAAGCGGTGGCACAGCGCTACCGCTTTTTCAGCTACGGAGATGCCATGTTTATCACTGCCGCAATGGAAGCCCGGTGAGCCGTCAATGTCATATGCAGTTTGAGCGCCTGGGTGAAGACGGCGACGCACGCCGGGGCCGCCTGCGTTTTCCGCGCGGTACCGTCGAGACGCCCGCGTTCATGCCGGTGGGCACCTACGGCACGGTAAAGGGCATGCTGCCGCGTGATATTCGCGGAGTAGGCGCCGAGATTATTCTCGGCAACACGTTCCACCTCTGGCTACGGCCAGGAACAGATGTCATCGAACAGCACGGTGACCTTCATGATTTCATGGGATGGGACGGCCCGATACTCACTGATTCTGGCGGCTTCCAGGTGTTCAGTCTGGGTGATATGCGAAAAATCAGCGAGGAGGGCGTCAAGTTCCAGTCCCCGGTTGACGGCTCAAAGGTATTCCTGGATCCAGAAACCTCTATGGCGATCCAGCGCAGTCTGGGCGCCGACATTGTCATGATCTTTGACGAGTGTACGCCCTATCCTGCAACGGAGCAGGAGGCGCGCGACTCCATGGAGTTGTCACTGCGTTGGGCGTTACGTAGCAAAACGGCTCACGGCGACAGTCCCTCGGCGCTTTTCGGTATAGTCCAGGGCGGTATGTACCCCCATCTGCGTGCCGATTCCCTGGCCGGCCTTGATGACATCGGTTTTGATGGTTATGCCATTGGCGGTCTGTCGGTGGGTGAACCCAAAGACGAAATGATGGCCGTGCTGGATGTCATGCAGCCGCTGTTGCCGGCAGATAAGCCCCGCTACCTGATGGGAGTGGGCACCCCTGCGGACTTGCTCGAAGGCGTGCGTAGGGGCGTGGACATGTTCGATTGCGTGATGCCCACGCGCAACGCGCGCAATGGCAATATCTTCACCTCCCGTGGCGTGCTCAAACTACGGAATGCGCGACACAAGACCAGCACGCTGCCCCTGGACGAGGAATGCAGTTGTTATACCTGCGAGCATTTCAGTCGCGCCTATCTACACCACCTGGACAAGTGCAACGAAATCCTCGGCTCGCAGCTCAATACCATTCACAACCTGCATTACTATCAACATCATATGGCAGGGATTCGCGCGGCGATAGCAAACGGCTCGTTAGCGGAGTTTGCCCAGCATTTCTATACTGAACAGGCGCGCGGTGTATAAGCTCGGCTTTTATGTGCCGGAAACACACCTTGAGGCGGTGAAGCGCAGTTGTTTCGATGCCGGGGCAGGGCGTATTGGCAATTATGAGCACTGCTGCTGGCAAGTTCCGGGTCAGGGGCAGTTTCGCCCCATGCAAGGGAGTGAACCCTATGTGGGCGTGCTCGGTGAACTCGAACAGTTGCCCGAGTATCGTGTGGAAATGGTGTGTGATGCGTCGGTGGTGCGTGCTGTGGTTGCTGCCATGAAAGCGGCGCACCCCTACGAAACGCCCGCCTGGGACCTGGTAAACCTCGTTGTGGAGCTGCCCTGATGCGATCGATGCCCGGCGTCCTGCAGAAGCTGGATACTACCCTGGCGCTGAATAGGCTGGCATGGGTAAGTGGTGAACTGCCACAGGCTGCTGTGTTGGTAGCGCTCTCTGCAGAGGCGCAGCCCACAGTGCTTCTCGGGCGCCGGGCGGCACACCTTACGCACCATCCCCGTGAGATAGCTTTCCCCGGGGGCAAGCGTGAGTTGGTCGATAGCACGCCCTGGTGCACTGCCAGGCGAGAAGCCAACGAAGAGGCAGGTATAGAAGATAGTCTGGTGTATCCACTGGGAGAGCTGTCGCCCCTGGTAACGCGCACCGGTTTTGAAGTGCATCCCTGTGTCGCCATGGTGCCGGCTGAGCTGGCACTGACGGTGGATGAGCAGGAGTTTGATACCCTGTTCAGGCAGCCGTTACTGCGTTTTGCGGACCCGGCAGTGTTTCGCCTGGAGACCATGACGGTAAACGGTACTGCGCGCAAGGTGCCGCACTATCAAATAGAGAACGATAATATCTGGGGTGTTACCGCTGCTGTGCTGGCGATGCTCGCCAACATCGCCTACGATGCGGGCCTCGACTTGCAACGAAACTGGAATACGAAACCATGAAGTACTCGCTAGGTGAAAAACAGGTACAACTTCGTGGAGAGGGCCAATTTATCGCCCCTAACGCTGCTGTGATCGGTGATGTGACCCTTCACGAAAACGCCAGCGTATGGTTCAGCTGTGTACTGCGCGGTGATGCCGACAGTATCGAGGTTGGCGCCGGAAGTAACATACAGGACGGTACCGTGGTTCATGCTGACCCCGGTTTTCCCGCGGTGATTGGGAAAAACGTCACGGTGGGGCACAACGCCATGATTCATGGCTGTCATATTGGTGACGGCACGCTGGTGGGCATCAATGCGGTAGTGCTTAACGGTGCCAGGATAGGGCGAGGGTGTCTCATTGGTGCCAATGCCCTGGTCACCGAGGGCATGGAGGTTCCGGACGGCTCCATGGTTCTGGGTTCGCCGGCAAAGGTGGTCAAGCAGTTGAGTGAAGAGGTCCAGCTTCTACTGCAACACAACGCGGATCATTACATTGGCAACGCGCAGCGTTTCAGTAAAGAATTGAGTGAGCAAACATGAGTGATAGTGAGCCCCAGTCTCCCTGCATATCCGTTTGCGTGCTTGACGACCAGGATATTTGCCAGGGCTGCTTTCGCAGCGCTGAGGAAGTGACGGATTGGTTCATGTCCAGCGCAGAGCGTAAACGAGAGATTCTGGTACTGGCCGAAGAACGTCGCCAGGCCGCATCACCTTTTCGCCTGCGTTAGGCAGTCCTGGCTGGCATAGGCCTAGGCGTCTGACTCTTCGTTAACTTCCGCGCGTATCGCCTGCACCACGTTGCCCTGCAACTCCAGTATCTCCAGGCGATATCCCTCGATTGAGAGACCCGCATTGGCGTCGGGGAACCCCTCCAGGTGCTCCAGAATGAGCCCGCTCAATGTCTTCGGGCCGTCAGTGGGCAATTCCCAGTGCAGTGCTTTGTTGATCTCGCGAATATTCGCGGCGCCGGAAATGATGAAGCTGCCGTCGCGTTGCGGGAAGATGTTGTCCTCGCTGTCTGCCAGACTGGATGTGAACTCGCCAACAATCTCTTCGAGAATGTCCTCCAGAGCGACCAGGCCCAGGATGTCACCGTACTCGTCCACTACCACGCCAAGTCGGTGCTTTTTTTGTTGGAAGTTTAGTAGCTGAGTATGCAGTGGCGTGCTTTCGGGGATGAAATAGGGCTTTTCCATTTCCCTCTCCAATGCGGCCCGGTCCAGGCCCTGGCTGTCGATCACCCGGCTTATATTACGCATGTGCAGCATGCCGACCACGTTGTTAATGTCTTCTTTCCAGACCGGCAGGCGCGTATGGGAGCTGGTCTGGATGGCGCGCAGTATTTCGTCGTCACTGTCGTCCAGGTCGATACCGTAAACTTCGCTGCGCGGTACCATGATGTCGTCCACGCTGACCTCTTCCAGGTCGAGTATATTCAGCAGCATGCCCCGGTGACGCGCAGGAATCAGTTTGCCCGCGTCAGTTACGATGGTGCGCAGCTCGGCAGATGAGACATGCTCGTCGTTCTGCTTTTTGGCATCCACACCCAACAGATGCAAGAGACCGTTGGTAACCCAGTTTACGATAGCCACCAGCGGGTAACAGATTTTCAGTAGTGGCCAGAGAATCAGGCTTGCCGGGAAGGCGACTTTCTCCGGGTACAGGGCGGCCAGTGTTTTGGGTGTGATCTCGGAAAAAATCAGTATGACCAGCGTCAGTGCAGCGGTGGCGATGAAGATCCCCGCATCGCCCCACAAACGGATGGCTATTACCGTGGCGATGGCCGAGGCAAAGATATTGACCAGGTTGTTACCGATCAGAATCAGGCCGATCAACCGGTCTGGCCTGTCCAGCAGTTTGCCGGCCCGGATTGCGCCGCGGTGGTTGCTGTTCTGCAGGTGCTTCAACCTATAGCGATTGAGTGACATCATGCCAGTCTCAGAGCTGGAGAAGAAGCCGGAGAGGAAGATGAGTGCAGCCAGAATCGAAAAGAGGAGACCCAGCGGAGCGTCGTTCAAGGGGGGGTGAACCTGTGATAGTTTCTGAAACGGTATCTTGAAGAAAAAGCGGGGCAGGGGCAAGTCCCGACAACAGGAACTCAGCCGCGGTGTAAAACCAGCTCAAGCACCAGTTTGGAACCGAAGAAAGCAAGCATCAGGGCTGCGAAGCCGGCCAGCGTAAGCCGTACTGCGGTCTGGCTGCGCCAGCCAAGCTTGTAGTGTCCCCACAGTAAAACGGTGAACAACGCCCACGCCAGCAGGGTCAGGGTGGTTTTGTGCACCAGGGACTGGGCAAAGATATCGTCGAGGAAAATGAAGCCTGAGATGATTGCCACGGTCAGCATAAGCACCCCGGCCGCCAGCAATTCGAAGAGCATTTTCTCCATCAATTGTAGTGGCGGCAGAATTTGTACGATGCCGCGGGTGTGCCGGTGGCGTAACTGGTAGTCCTGGGCGGCTACCAGTGCCGACTGGGCCGCGGCAAGTGTCAACAGCGCGTAGGCAAGAATAGAACTGCCTATATGTAGCAGCAGGCCGCCGGGCAGGTCGGTAGTGATTGCGGCTGTTTCCGGGGCGAAAGTCGAGATCAGTACGGACATGGCCGAAAGTGGAAACAGGATGATCAACAGGTTTTGCAGCGGGCGGCGTACCATCAACAGCACGCAGAGCAGGTTGATGGCCAGGAACATCAGTGCGGAAATGGTGTAGAAGCCCAGGCTGAGCCCGCCCTGGCCGCCCACACTTTGAACAGCTACCGCGCAGTGGCAGAGCAGGGCCAGCCCTCCCAGTATGGCTACGCCACGGGTGACCCGCTGGCGCCGCTGGAATACGTGGATCAGGTGCAAGCCTGTGGCCCCCAGGTAAAGTAGCGCGGCAAGCATGGCGAACACGGTAGTTGACATCTGTTTGGGGGTTGGACCGAGGTGGCGTATACTTCGCACCTTTGTACAGAAGTGGCCCCGCAGAATCAATAGCGGCCTGGCCTTATCCCCAGTTCCGAGAGAAACAAGATGTTCCAGAGTCTTAGCGACCGCCTTTCAAGTAGCCTGCGTTCCATCACCGGCAAAGCCACCCTGACCGACGAAAATATCCAGGAAACCCTGCGCGAAGTGCGTATGGCGCTGCTGGAGGCCGATGTGGCGCTACCCGTGGTCAAGGAGTTCGTGGAGGCGGTCCGGCAGCGTGCGGTGGGGCAAGAGGTGATGAAGAGCCTCAGCCCGGGGCAGGCCTTCCTCAAGATAGTCCAGGCCGAGTTGGAAGCGGTGATGGGTACCGCCAATGAGGGCCTGAACCTCGCTACCCAACCCCCCGCCGTTATCCTCATGGCCGGCTTGCAGGGTGCTGGTAAGACTACCTCCGTGGCCAAGCTGGCGAAACTGCTCAGGGAGCGGGATAAAAAGAAGGTCACTGTGGTATCTGCAGACGTCTACCGGCCTGCGGCAATAAAGCAGTTGGAGACACTGGCCGCCGAAGTGGGCGCGGATTTCTTCCCCTCAGATGCCTCGCAAAAACCAGTGGCTATTGCCGAGGCAGCGGTCGTCCATGCGCGTAAGCAGTTTGCTGATGTATTGATTGTGGACACCGCTGGCCGGCTGGCCGTCGATGCGGAAATGATGGCGGAGATTGCCGCAGTACACAGAGCCGTTAACCCCATCGAGACGCTTTTTGTTGTTGATGCCATGACCGGCCAGGACGCGGCAAATACGGCGCGGGCGTTTGGTGAAACGCTACCGCTGACCGGTGTGATTCTGACCAAGGTAGATGCCGACACCCGCGGTGGTGCGGCGCTGTCAGTGCGCTCTGTGACGGGCAAGCCGATCAAGTTCCTCGGTGTGGGCGAAAAGACTGCCGCGCTGGATCCCTTCCACCCCGACAGGCTGGCCTCACGTATCCTCGGCATGGGGGATGTGCTCTCGTTGATCGAGGAGGCGGAGCAGAAGGTCGACAAGGTAAAGGCCGAGAAACTTGCCCGCAAGGTGAAAAAGGGACAGCGTTTTGACCTGGAGGACTTTCGTGACCAGTTGCAGCAAATGAACAATATGGGCGGTATCACCGGTATGCTGGACAAACTGCCCGGCATGGGGAACGTCGCGCAGATGGCCCAGCAGAATATGGATACCAAAATGTTCTCGCGCATGGAGGCGATGATCAATTCCATGACCCCGGAAGAGCGCCGTCGCCCGGAACTGATTCAGGGCGCGCGCAAGCGCCGCATCACCCGTGGCTCAGGCACACAGGTTCAGGACCTCAACCGCCTGCTCAAGCAGCATAAGCAGATGCAGAAGATGATGAAGAAAATGAAAGGCGGCGGTATGCAGAAGATGATGCGCGGTCTGGGCGGCATGATGCCGCCGGGTGCAGGCGGTCCAGGCGGGATGCCTCCCGGTGGCATGCCTCCCTTCAAGTGAGGCTGGCGCCGCATGCTTCGAGCGCCGGGGTAGCGGCGCAAGGAAAGTCGCTAAGCTGCGGAATTACCTGAAAAAATCCTGCGCACGGGGTTTTAATCCAGCAGTGATTTCCGTATGATACGCCACCTTTCCGGCCAGTGTGCCGGTTTTTGTCGTGGGTGGCTGAGCAAGATCGTGTCAGATACCCCTAATATTTCAGGAATTTAGAGCAAATGGTAACAATTCGTCTTGCACGCGGCGGCTCCAAGAAGCGCCCCTTTTACCACCTGACCGTGACCGACCATCGTAATGCACGTAATGGCCGTTTCATTGAGCGCGTGGGTTTCTTTAACCCGGTTGCGCGTGGCCAGGAAGAGCGCCTGCGCGTTGATGCTGACCGCATCGATTACTGGCAGGGCCAGGGCGCACAGCTGTCCGAGCGTGTATCCAAGCTGGTGAAAGAAGCTGCCGCAGCGGCTTGATAACCCGCTAGCGCACCCTATGGGTGAGCCTGGATACAAGCTGGTAACCGCTGGCAAAGTCACCGGCTGCTATGGTGTAAAGGGTTGGGTGAAGGTCCACTCTTACACTGACCCGGTGGCGAATATTGCCGGGTTGGGTCAGTGGCGGGTAAAGCGTCACGGCGCACTGGAAGCCTTTGAGGTTGACCAGTGGAAGCGGCATGGCAAGGGGATGGTTGCGCATATCTCCGGAGTGGATGACCGCAACTTGGCAGAGTCTTTCAAGGGACTGGAGATTCTGGTTCCGGCGGACAGCCTGCCCAGTCTGGAGGAGGGCGAGTACTACTGGCGCGACCTGCAAGGTTTGCAGGTTTGGGGCAGGGAACCCGGGTCGGGCGAGCAGCGAGTATTACTGGGTGAGGTGGATTACCTGATCGAAACCGGCGCCAACGATGTGCTGGTGGTCAAGGCTACAGGCCAGAGCATAGATGATAGTGAACGCCTGATACCCTACCTTCCCGGTGACGTGGTGACACGGGTTAGTCCGGAAGAGGGGGTTATCGAGGTCGATTGGTACCTTGACGAATAAGGAACTGCAGCAGCAACACGCAGCAGCGACAGGAACAGGGTAAACACAGCATGCATTTTGCACTGGTAAGCCTGTTTCCAGAGATGTTTGGCGCAGTTACTGATCATGGTGTGACCGGCCGGGCGGTGAAGCAGGGGCTGGTTGAGATCAGCCACAGTAACCCACGCGATTACACCACCGACAAACATCGAACGGTGGATGATCGGCCCTACGGCGGTGGCCCGGGCATGTTGATGAAGATTGACCCTCTGCAGCAGGCTATCGCTGCAGCCAGGGAAAGCGCAGGGAGTGACGCACGCGTCATTTACCTGTCGCCACAGGGGCAACGCCTGGACCACGACAAGGCCGTGGCACTTTCTCGAGAGAAGGCGTTGATTCTGGTGGCGGGCCGCTACGAGGGCGTGGACGAGCGCTTGATCGAAGCGGAAGTGGACGAGGAACTGTCTATAGGGGACTACGTCCTGAGCGGCGGTGAGTTGGCCGCGATGGTGGTTATCGATGCGGTGACGCGGCAGATGCCAGGTGTGCTGGGCCATGAATTGTCCGCGCAAGAGGACTCATACGCGGACGGTTTATTGGACTGCCCGCACTACACCCGGCCTGAGGTGTACCAGGGAGCACGGGTACCGGATGTATTACTCAGCGGCAATCATGAAGAGATTCGCCGCTGGCGCCTGAAGCAGGCACTGGGCAGAACGCAGCAGCGTCGCCCGGACATGCTGGCAGGCAGGGCCATGTCGGCCGAGGAAAAAACGTTGTTGGCGGAATATCTTCGCGAACAGGAATGAACACTTTTTAATACGGCTAGCTGTGAAGCTACATTTGGATATCAACAGGAGCGCACCATGAGCACCAACAAGATCATTTCTCAGCTTGAAGCTGAACAGATGCAAAAAGAACTGCCTGAATTCGGCCCGGGTGACACCGTAGTCGTTCAGGTAAAGGTAAAGGAAGGCGAGCGTGAACGTCTGCAGGCGTTCGAAGGTGTTGTCATTGGCAAGCGCAATCGCGCCCTGAACTCTGCCTTCACTGTGCGCAAAATCTCCCACGGCGTTGGCGTTGAGCGTACCTTCCAGACATACAGCCCTTTGGTTGAGAGCATTACTGTCAAGCGTCGCGGCGATGTACGCCAGGCCAAGCTGTACTATCTGCGTGAGCTGTCAGGCAAGGCTGCGCGCATCAAGGAGAAGCTGTCCTAGGGCAGTTTCTATCCTGCAGATTCCAAAGCGGCCCCAGTGGCCGCTTTTTTGTATCATCCCCCTGGTGAAACTGGCCGAGTCTTTTCGGGTAGGGTGGCGATGTGACCCGGTAACCTCACTTTTTTGCCTCAAGTGCCGGTATACCGGTTTTAAACTCGACTGGCAGATGGAATTTTAAGAGGACCAGCGCCGGCCGCCGCAAACGGTAAAAAAACTGAAATCCATGCTACCGTACAACCATGCCTAAGCCATTGTCCGAGCACCCTGAAATCGAACGCTACATCGATGCCATGTGGATGGAAAAGGGGCTCAGCGATAACAGCTTGAGCTCCTACCGGCGGGACCTGCGCCAGTTCAACGACTGGCTCATGCGTAACAGGCAGAGCTCCGTCATACGTGCTGACCGGTCTCAACTGCAGGCCTATCTCGGCGCCCGCCTGGAGCAGGGGCAGTCACCGCGCTCCACCGCCAGGTTTATGTCCTGCGCCAGGGGCTTCTATAAGTACCTGCTCAGGGAAGGGCGGCTGACTGTGGACCCTACTCTGGATGTGGACAGCCCTAAACTGGGGCGCCCGCTACCCAAGTCTCTCTCCGAGGCCGATGTGGATAAACTGCTGGAGGCGCCCGACCTGGATGTCGCACTGGAGTTCCGGGATCGCACCATGCTTGAGTTGCTTTACGCCTGCGGGCTCAGGGTGACCGAACTGACCAGTTTGCAGGTAAACCAGGTGAGCCTGAACCAGGGCGTGGTGAGAGTGTTTGGTAAAGGCAGCAAGGAACGCCTGGTGCCAATGGGCGAGGAGGCGCTGTCGTGGTTGCAGCGTTACCTGGCCGGTCCGCGCAGCGAACTGTTGAAGGGTGTGCCGTCTGATGTCATATTTCCCAGTAACCGGGGGCGACAGATGACTCGCCAGACCTTCTGGTATCGTATTAAAATCTATGCCCAGCGCGCAGGTATCCGTCAGGCACTGTCACCGCACACCCTGCGCCACGCCTTTGCCACCCATTTGCTGAACCATGGCGCCGATCTGCGTGTGGTGCAGATGTTGTTGGGGCACAGTGACCTGACCACGACACAGATCTATACCCACGTGGCCAAGCAGCGTATGCAGGAACTGCATGCACAGCATCATCCCCGTGGATAAGGAACTACCGGGACAAAGTCTGCTCAAAGAGGCGACTACTAACGTTATTGGCAGTATAAAAAGCTGCCGCAATTGAGGAAACACTATGCTCAACCTGACCTGTAAAGCCCTTTCTGCGCTGGTTTTGTCCGCGTTATCTGCCTTTTCGCTGGCGGGCGAACCGGCAGACAAGGCGATTGTCGACAAGCTCAGCGCTGCGCTCGCCAGTCCGGCTATGGGGCTAACAGTGGATACCGTGGAAACCAGTGAAATGCCCGGGATCTACGAAGTACAGTTTGAATCTGGTCCCATGGTCTATGCCACCGGTGACGGGCGGTTTTTCCTGCTGGGTGACCTGTTCCAGGTTAATGACGGACAATTCGTGAACCTTGCCGAACAGCGCCGCGATGCCGAGCGTGTGGCCGTGCTGGGTGCCGTGGACACTGCCGACATGATTGTATTTCCTGCGGAAGGAGAGACTCGAGCGCATATCAGCGTATTTACCGATATCACCTGCTTCTACTGTCAGAAGCTGCATAAAGAGGTACCGGAGTTGAACAAGCGCGGCGTGGAGGTCCGTTATCTGGCCTATCCCCGTGCTGGTGTCGACTCCCCCGGATACCGTCAGCTGGTAGGCGCCTGGTGTTCCGAGAACCCGCAGGAAACCCTGACAAAAATGAAGAACAAGGAGTCCGTGCCGTCCAAACAGTGTGACGATAACCCGGTAGCGGAGCAGTATCAGCTTGGCCAGGAAATGGGTGTGCGCGGTACCCCGGCCATGGTAACGGGAACCGGCCAGATGATTCCCGGTTACCAGAGCGCAGATCAATTGATGGTCACCCTGGGGCTCAACTGACGCAGCGGCTGTCGTTTCTCCGCGCGGGTCTCGCGTCGGCAGCGTAATCGGTTGCCCGACCAGCACTGCGCGGTGAATTACCACTCTCCGCGTTGACATCCCCCCCCTGAAACCTTACTGTTTCCACCGTTTTTTGGCTATCACCCCTGGCCTTCGGGCCCCGGATCAGAGTTTCTACCGTGGACGAGCAATTTCGGCGAATTTCGCGCCTTCCCCCCTATGTTTTCAATATCATTGGTGATTTGAAGCAGCAGGCGCGTGCGGCGGGTGAGGATATTATTGATTTCGGGATGGGTAATCCTGACCAGGCCACACCGGCACACATTGTCGACAAGCTGGTTGAGACCGCGCAGCGCGGGGACACTCACCGGTATTCACAGTCCAAGGGTATACCGCGATTGCGCAAAGCCATATGTGACTGGTACCTGAAACGTTACGACGTGACGCTGTGCCCCGAAACCGAGGCGATCGTCACCCTGGGTTCCAAGGAAGGCCTCGCGCATCTCGCTCTGGCCTGTACCGGCCCTGGCGACGCTGTGCTGGTGCCCAACCCTTCTTATCCTATTCATCCCTATGGCTTTGTGATTTCAGGTGCCGATATCCGCCATGTGCCCATGGGCGAGAATGAAAACGTATTTTTCGAAGAACTGGAGAAGGCGATTCACAACAGCTGGCCCAGGCCCAAGATGCTGGTGCTGAACTTTCCCTCCAACCCCACCGCGCACTGCGTCGAGCTGGAGTTCTATGAGAGAGTCGTTGCTATCGCCAGGGAGCACAAAATCTGGGTGGTACAGGACCTGGCCTACGCCGACCTGTGCTACGACGGGTATGTCGCCCCTTCCATCCTGCAGGTGAAAGGCGCAATGGATGTGGCCGTGGAGTTTTTCAGTATGTCCAAGAGTTACAACATGCCCGGATGGCGTGTTGGCTTCTGCTGCGGTAACAAGGCGCTGGTAGGTGCCCTGGCGCGCATCAAGTCGTATCTTGATTACGGTATGTTCACGCCGATACAGGTCGCTGCGATCAAGGCTTTGGAGGGTGACCAGAGCTGCGTGAGCGAGATCAATTCCATGTACTGCTCCCGCCGGGATGTCTTGTGCAATGGTCTTAACGAGGCTGGCTGGCCGGTAACGCCGCCCAAGGCCACCATGTTTGTATGGGCAAAAATCCCTGCGTATTACGCAGAAATGGGTTCGCTGGAGTTCAGTAAAAAACTGCTCAAGGAAGCCCGGGTTGCTGTGTCACCCGGTGTAGGGTTCGGCGAATACGGTGAGGGCTACGTGCGCTTCGGTCTTATTGAGAACGAACATCGCACCCGGCAGGCACTGCGCAGTATAAAGAAAATGATCAAACAGGATGGTTTCGCCTGAGGCGTTGCCAGCACATCGGAGTAAGCAACAGAGAATGACCTCGCAAGCAGTAAAAATAGGAATATGCGGACTGGGCACTGTCGGTAGTGGAACCTTTAACGTATTGGGCCGAAACGCCGAAGCCATTGCTGCCCGCGCGCAGAGCAGCATAGAGGTCGTTCACGTCGGTGCGCGTCGCGACAACCCGGACTGTGACCTGGGTGCGACGCGGGTCAGCCGCGATGTTTTCGAGGTTGCACGGGACCCGGATGTTCAGATCCTGGTTGAGCTGATCGGCGGCACAACAGTAGCGAAAGATCTCGTGGAAGAAGCGCTGCGCAATGGCAAACACGTGGTGACAGCCAACAAGGCACTGATCGCAGAATTTGGCAATGAGCTGTTTGCGCTGGCGAAGGATCACCAGGCGGTGATTTGCTATGAGGCTGCTGTTGCTGGCGGTATTCCCATCATCAAGGCACTGCGTGAGGGGCTGGCCGGTAATCGTATCGAGTGGCTGGCGGGTATCATAAACGGTACCGGTAACTTTATTCTCAGCGAAATGCGCGACAAGGGCCGCGATTTTGCCGATGTTCTGGCAGAAGCGCAGGCGCTGGGGTATGCAGAGGCTGATCCTACTTTTGACGTGGAAGGTATCGACGCCGCGCACAAACTGGTTATTCTTGCATCACTCGCCTTCGGTATGCCCCTGAGGTTCAGCTCTGTTTACACTGAGGGTATTACCCGGCTGACACCGCAGGATGTTGAATATGCGGAGGAATTGGGTTATCGCATCAAGCACCTTGGGGTAGCGAAGCAGAGTAAGGCGGGCATCGAACTGCGCGTGCACCCGACCCTGATTCCTGAGGCCCGCCTGCTGGCCAACGTAAACGGAGTCAAGAATGCGGTGCTCGTTGAGGGCGATGCGGTTGGCCCGACGCTTTATTACGGAGCCGGTGCAGGCGCTGAGCCAACGGCGTCGGCAGTGGTCGCGGATATTGTCGACCTTGCGCGGGAGCTATCAGCTGGTCAGTCATTCCGCGTGCCGTCGCTGGGTTTCGCCGACGAATGCCTGAACGACCTTCCGGTTGTCCCCATGGCTGAAGTGGTCACACCATGGTATCTGCGCATGGTCGCCGAGGATAAGCCCGGCGTGCTTTCGGCCATCGCCACCATTTTCAGTAACGAAGGCATCAGCATCGAAGCGCTGATTCAGAAGGCTCCAGCCGAGGGCGAGACCCGGGTGCCGCTGATCGTGCTCACCAATCGCGCAATGCAGGGCAGTGTGGACAAGGCGGTCAGTGCGATCGAGGCGCTGGATTCTATAAGTGGAGAAGTCGCCCGTATCCGGGTGGAAGTACTGGACGGTTAAGGTAGATACAGTGAAGTACATCAGCACGCGGGGCCAGGCCCCGACACTTAATTTCGAAGAAGTTCTACTGACAGGCCTGGCTTCAGACGGGGGCCTCTATGTACCGGAAACGCTACCGCAGTTCAGTCCTGCGGATATCGCCGAAATGGCCGGTATGAACTACGCGCAGCTGGCGCAAAAGATCATCACCCCCTTTGTAGAGGACTGCATTCCCGGGCCCGACCTGCAGGCCATTCTTGAAGAGACTTACGCCGAGTTCAGGCATGCTGCGGTTGCGCCCATGGTGCAAATTGCTAGCAACCAGTGGGTGCTGGAACTATTTCACGGGCCGACTCTGGCCTTCAAGGACTTTGCCCTGCAGTTGTTGGGGCGGCTACTGGACTACGTGCTGGAACGCAAGCACCAGAAAGTGGTGATCATGGGCGCCACCTCTGGCGATACCGGATCGGCTGCCATTGAAGGCTGCAAACGCTGCAATAACATTGATATTTTCATTCTGCACCCGCATGGCCGTGTCTCTGACGTACAGCGTAAACAGATGACTACGGTGGTGGGTGACAATATTCACAACCTGGCGGTGCAGGGTAATTTCGATGACTGTCAGGCAATGGTTAAGGCCAGTTTTAACGACCGCAGTTTCCTGCCCGCTGATCGCAGCCTGGTGGCGGTCAACTCGATAAACTGGGCGCGCATCATGGCGCAGATTGTCTACTATTTTTATGCTGCCGTTGCCCTGGGCGCTCCCGCCCGGAAGATCGCTTTCTCTGTCCCTACCGGTAATTTCGGCGATATATTCGCTGGCTACCTCGCCAGGCAGATGGGGTTGCCCGTGGAGCGATTGATTATCGCCACCAACAGCAACGATGTACTGCACCGTGTGTTGACCACAGGAACCTACGCCAGGCAAACCCTGGAACATACGCTCTCACCGAGCATGGATATTTCTGTTTCCTCAAATTTTGAGCGCCTGTTGTTTGATCTTTATGGTCGGGATGGCGCAGCCATTAATGACCTGATGGCACGTTTCGCCGACGGTGATATCAGCTTCAACGACCAGGCCATGTCGGAAGTCAAGGAGCTGTTCTCCAGCTACCGGGTAGACGATGCACAGACCTGCGCACAGATGGCCGCGACCTGGGACAGCTGTGAATATATGCTTGATCCCCACAGCGCAATCGGCGTCAAGGCGGCCTTGAACTGCGACCTGCCGGCGTCGGTACCCGTGGTGACCCTGGCCACAGCGCATCCGGCGAAATTTCCCGCGGCTGTCAAAACAGCGGGCCTGGATGATGAGCCGGTGTTGCCGCACCACCTGCGTGATCTTTTCGATCGCCCCGAGCGCTCTGAGGTGCTGCCCAACGAGCTGGCTGCGGTGCAGGCGTTTATGGCGGAGAACATCAACGCTTGAGCGGGGCCACCCGGTGCAAAAATTGATTCGTCGTCGCGAGGCCAATCCGGGTGTGGACTGGGCCGAAGGCGGATTGCATCCGTTGCTGGCACGGGTCTACACGGGTCGAGGGGTGGCGGCCCCAGATGAACTGGAACTGGGTCTTGGGCATCTTGTTCTTCCCGACAAGCTGTTGCATGCGGACCGAGCCGCGATTCTTCTTGCCGATGCGCTGGCGGCAGACAAGCACATTCTGATTGTGGGCGACTACGATGCTGACGGCGCGACCAGCACGGCGCTGGCCGTGTCTGTGCTGCGTGATTTCGGTTGCCGGCATGTGTCATATCTGGTCCCCAATCGCTTTGAGTACGGCTACGGGCTCACCCCGGAAATTGTCGAGCTCGCCATCACCAATGGTTCTCCCGATATCATCGTCACCGTGGACAACGGTATATCCAGTATTGAGGGAGTGGCCGCAGCGCGGGACGCAGGCATACGCACTCTTATCACTGACCATCACCTGGCAGGCACGACGCTCCCCGACGCCGAGGTTATCGTCAATCCCAACCAGCCCGGCTGCGAGTTTCCCAGTAAGAATCTTGCGGGTGTTGGCGTAATCTTCTATATCATGCTGGCGCTGCGTGCTGAGTTGCGCCGCAGGGACTGGTTTGCAGGCAGGAAGGAACCCAACCTGTCGCAATACGCTGACCTTGTCGCGTTGGGGACGGTGGCTGATGTGGTGCCGCTGGATCGCAACAACCGCATTCTGGTGGCCGCCGGTTTGCAGCGTATTCGCAAGAGTCAGGCTCGCCCGGGCATCATGGCCCTGCTGGAGGTGGCATCGCGCTCACCGCATAACGTGGTTGCGTCTGACCTGGGGTTTGCGGTGGGGCCAAGGATAAACGCCGCGGGTCGTCTGGATGACATCTCGGTGGGTATCGAGTGTTTGCTGCAGCATGACCATGCTGCCGCGCGGGCTCTGGCCGCAGAACTACACCAGAAGAACCAGGACCGGCGACTGATTGAGGCGGACATGCAGCAACAGGCATTACAGCTGCTTGATCAGATCACTGTGGAGACCGAGAGTGCACCGGTTGCCATGACCCTGTACCAGCCCGACTGGCACCAGGGTGTGATCGGTATTCTGGCGTCACGTATAAAGGACAGGTTACATCGGCCGACCATTGCCTTCGCAGATGGCGACGCGGGTGAAATAAAGGGTTCAGCGCGATCCATTCCCGGAATACACATCCGCGATATCCTGGACGCCGTGGCAACGCGACATCCGGGAATGATCCTCAAGTTTGGTGGTCACGCTATGGCCGCTGGTTTGTCTATTCCACGCGACGCCTACGCAGCCTTCCATGATGCGTTTGTCGCTGAAGTTGAGTTGCATGCCGAGGAGGTGATGCTGCAGGCGGTCATTGAATCAGACGGTGAGTTGGCGCCCGACGACTTCAATCTGGAACTGGCCAGCGCATTACGTTTCGCAGGGCCATGGGGACAGCACTTTCCTGAGCCGGTTTTTGACGGCGTCTTCGATATCATCAATCAGCGCCTGGTGGGAGAGAAGCATCTCAAGCTGGTACTGTCCCACCCGGACAGCGCACAGCTACTGGATGTTATCGCGTTCAATATAGACCCACAGGAATGGCCGAACCAGACGCTTTCCCGGGTGCACCTTGCCTATCGCCTGGACGTCAACGAGTTTCGCGGCAGACGCAGTGTGCAATTGGTCGCAGAGCACCTCAGCGCCGCTGAATAACTGCGCCCCCTGGCGGCGACAGAATTCGACGCCCGCAGCAGGTGTTATGGCGACAAGGCTTGCTCCAGCGAACGGCGCAGTTTGTCCACCATCTCGTCTACCTGCTCTCGGGTAATGATCAGCGGTGGGCAGACGGCGAGTGCGTTGCCGGCCACGTTACGTACAATCAGTCCGTTTTCCTGGCAGGCCAACGTTGCTCGTTTCGCCAGGTCTACGTCCGGGGTCCTGTCATCACGGTTGCTTACCAACTCTACCGCAGCAAGCAGGCCTGCCCCGCGCACCTCACCGACAGACTCCATGTCGGCGAACTCTTGCAGGCGGCTCTGCAGGTACTCCCCCACGCTCGCTGCATTGGCGTAGAGCCCGTCGCGTTCGTATATCTCCAGGGTCTTTAATGCAGCGGCACATGCTACCGGGTGTCCTGAATAGGTAAAGCCGTGGCCGAACACGCCGACTTCGTTGCTGGCGGAGATCATGGGTTCGTAGAGGTCGCCGCGGATCACTGAAGCACTGATAGGGTAGTAAGCGGAGGATAATTGCTTCGCGAAAGTCATCATCGCCGGCTTTTGGATATTCACGGTTTCACAGCCGAACAGCTTGCCGGTGCGTCCGAACCCGGTGATAACCTCATCCGCCCAGAAAAGGATATCGTGCTTCTCCAGAATGGCCTGCACGGCCTCATAGTATCCGGCTGGCGGTACGATCACGCCGCTTGCACCGGTGATGGGCTCGGCGATAAACGCGGCAATCGTATCTGGCCCCTCGCTCAGAATGAGCTGTTCAAGGTTGGCGGTGATACGCGCCACAAAGTCTGCCTCGCTCTCCCCGGGTTTTGCACCGCGGTAGTAGTGCGGGTGGTCCGTGCGCAGAATGCCCAGGGCATCCAGGGGGGCGTCGAAGTGGGCGAGGTTGGCGGGCAGACTGGTCAGGGAACCTGCCGCCACGGTAACGCCGTGATAGGCGCGTTCGCGGGTAATGATCTTGCGTTTTTCCGGTTTGCCAATGGCGTTAAAGTAATAACGCAGCAATTTGATGTGCGTGTCATTAGCGTCGGACCCTGAGTTGCCGAAAAACACCATGGCCTTGTCGACCGGGACCATGCCGGCAAGCTTGTCAGCGAGGTCAATCACCGGTTGGTGGCTTTTGCCGCCAAATGTATGTGAAAAGGACAGGGTTGCCAGCTGTGAACTGATGGTATCGATTAGTTCGCGGTTGCCATAGCCAAGCCCGGTGCACCAGAGCCCTGCAAGACCTTCAAGGTATTGCTTGCCGCTCTGGTCATAAACGTAAATGCCTTCACCGCGCTCAAACAGCAATTGTTCGGTGGCCGAGAGGTTGGTAGTGGGATAAATAACTGCAGACATAATCTTTTCCTGTGCGATCGCGGCTCTGGTTCAGTACCCATGGCACAGGCCACGATAAAGGGGCAGCGCTGTGTCCGAAGACGAACGGCAAACTATTCGGGCGGTGAATCGCAAGTTTATGGTTTGTTTCGCTCACGACAAGCGATATATTTCTACCATAATGGTGAGAAAAGCTAACCAGAAGACAATGCAGATATCACGTCGCAATTTACCCCTGAACGCACTGCGCAGCTTCGAAGCCGCTGCACGCCACTGCCACCTGCGTCGCGCCGCAGCCGAGCTCGGGGTGACGCACGGTGCCGTCTCCCGCCAGATTCGGCAGTTGGAAGAGCAGTTGGGCGTCCGCTTATTTGATCGCAGCGGTCGCAGTCTGGTGTTGAGCGAACCCGGACGCAGGCTGTTGCAGGTGGTCACCGACGCACTGGACCGGCTCACCGAGGGTACGCTGTCGATTGACCCGGGCTCTCTCCGGGGTGCGTTGGTAATTGGCGCGCCGCCGTCCATTTCTGCTTGTTGGTTACTGGCCATGGTGGGTAAGTTCCAGCGCAGCTATCCTGAAATCGAGGTGCGCGTGGAAGATGTGCAGCCCATGCAACGCGAACTTCCCCCGGAGATCGAGGTTGCCGTGTGCTTTGGGGAGCCGGACGCGCCGCGCAGGGTGGTGCGGGAGTTATTCCGGGAGCGTTATGCGCCGGTGGCCAGTCCGGGACTGATACCGGCGGGTGGCTTCAGCGGCCGTGCTGCGGACCTTTTGCAGTTGCCATTGATTCATGATCGTCATGATCGTTGGCAGCGCTGGCTGGCCAATGAGGGGCTGGACCCACAACAGGCTGAGGTGCATCTTCATGTACGCGATTCCTACCTCGGGATCTGTGCAGCGCGGGACGGCTGCGGCGTCTTTCTCGCCGATCGCATAGAGGTCGGTGCTGATCTGCGCACCGGCAACCTGGTTGCGCTGGGGGAGCCTGGGGTGGAGGCCCGGTTCTCACATTACCTGGTTACCGAGCAGCCTGATGTTATCGGCGTACGAGCCCGCCTGTTCGCCGAATACCTGGTTCGAGAGCTGGCCGTCGGCTGATCTTTCTGGAGTAGCACGGGGAGATTTTCAGCATGTTTTCCGCAATACTTGACCTTCCAGTGACAGGAAGGTTTAGATTGTTGCATATCAACCAGTGGAGGTGCCTATGAATATATCGGAAGCGGCGCGCCGCAGCGGACTCAGCAGCAAGACCATTCGCTACTATGAAGAGATTGGACTGATCGAGACCGCGCGCCGCAGCGACAACGGTTATCGCCAGTATGAGGCGAAGGAGGTCGCGCAACTGCAGTTTCTCGCCCGCGCCCGGGAGGTGGGTTTTGACATAGAAGAGTGTCGACAACTGCTGCACCTGCAGCATGACAGCGGACGCCAGAGTCGACATGCCCGCACCCTGGTACTGGAAAAAAGCGCGCAACTGCAGGCGCGCATCGAATCCCTGCAGGCCATGCAGGAAGTGCTGCAGGACATGGCCAGCCGCTGTCACGGTGACGAGGGACCCGAGTGCGCGATTCTGGATGATCTCGCGGGCGGCAAGGAAGCCCGGGAATGAGTGAGGTTACCGGCAAGTTTTCTGACTGTTGCCACCACCCTGCTGGAGACGCTGCTGAGGAGCATCGTGGTTCTGTGCAGGATGCGATGGAGGGTGGACACGATGCGACCGGTGGTGGCAAGCAGTCTGCGGACAGCTGTCACAGTGAGCCCGGCAATGGCGACAGCTGCTGCGAAACACCAGCCAGAAAAGATTATTTTTTCTGGACCTGTCTGATCCTCGTGAGCATCGCCTATCCTATGGGCGCTTTCCTGCCTCATCAGCACGACAGTGCGTTGAGTGTATTTACCGGTGGCGTATTCGAGCTCTTCAATCTCATGTGGTGGGGTATCGCCCTGGGTATCATTTTTGTGGGCCTGCTAAGTCGCATTCCCCGCGAGCTGGTAATGGGTGTGCTCGGTCGTGACGGCGGTATTCACGGCCTTTTTCGCGCCACGCTTGCGGGCGTGTTTCTGGACTTGTGTAGCCATGGCATTCTCGCTGTCGGCATGAAACTGTATGAACGCGGTGCCAGCGTTGGCCAGGTCATGGCCCTTCTGCTGGCAAGTCCATGGAATTCGTTTTCCCTGACGCTCATTCTGTTCGGCCTGATCGGTGTCAGCTGGACCCTGCTGTTCATCCTGCTGTCGCTGGTAATCGGTATTGTCAGTGGCCTGATTTTTGACGCGCTGACCGCGCGAGGTACTTTGCCGCGCAACCCGTGGCAGGATGAGTTGGGTGAGGAGCGTCCGCTGGGGGAAATGTGGCGGGAGATGCGTCAGTCAATGCGCTTTTCCCTGTCCGGCACAGGGGGCATACTCCGCGAGGGTTTCGTCGGCTCACGGGTAGTGATTCGCTGGTCCCTTTTCGGATTGATCCTCGCTGGCCTGATCCGCGCGCTGGTGCCGGAAGAGGCCTTTGCAACGTGGTTCGGCGCTACCTTTGCGGGCCTTTGGCTGACACTGCTGGCCACTACCATCATTGAAGTCTGCTCAGAGGGCTCCACACCCATAGCAGCGGACCTGATGAACCGTGCCAACGCCCCGGGTAATGCCTTTACCTTCCTGATGGCGGGCGTGGCCACGGATTACACGGAAGTAATGTCCATTCGCGACACCACCCGGTCGTGGAAAATTGCGTTGTTCCTGCCGTTGATTACGGTGCCGCAGGTGATGGTGATCGGTTTTATCCTGAACCAGTTCTGAATAGCGGGACGCTCAGAATACGACGCCTGGGTCAGCCCGGGTAGCGGTATCCTGGTGCAGCGCTGCGGACCTGGCAATCTGTTGCGAGCCGACGAAAGCCTGCTGCCAATCAGAAATCTGCCGGGCAGTCTCCACTCAACCACTCCCCGGTGGCCGGATGCTCAAACGCCAGATAGCTAGCGTGCAGCAGCAGGCGGTCAGCCATGGCCAACGCCGTGGGGTGTGCGTACATATCGCAGCCGAGAATGGGATGTCCCAGCTCACGCATGTGGATGCGCAACTGGTGTGATCGGCCCGTAACCGGCTTCAGCAACATGCGGGTGCGGTCTGCCATGCGCTCCATCACTTCGAAGCGGGTCAGCGCATGTTTACCCTGTTCGTGGTCGATCATTTGCAAGGGCCGCCGTTCCCAGTCGCAGCGTATGGGGAGTTCCACCTGGCCGGTGTCCTCTTCCACCACGCCGTAGACGATAGCGTCGTATCGCTTTTCGACTTTACGCTCCTGGAATTGCCGGCTGATATGCGCGTGGGTGGGCTTATCGAGGGGGATAACCATGATACCTGAGGTGTCCAGGTCCAGGCGGTGAACGATGGTGGCCGTAGGGTATTGCTGCTGCAGGCGGGTAATCAGGCAGTCCTTGTTGAGAGGATGGCGCCCGGGTATTGACAGCAGCAGGTCGGGTTTACGCACCAGCAGCAGGTTCTCATCCTGATAAAGAATGCGAATCTCCTCCTGGCTGTGGGGGACGATGTAGGGCGGCAAGTCGGTCATGGCCGGTAGTGTAAAGTCCGCCGCCCAGATAACAAGCGTATAATCTGCAGCCATGCCTACCGACCGCCAAACACTGGACGCCAGCCTGGCCGCAATCCTGCCTGGCGCACAGCTTGCCGAGACAGCCCTTCCAGAGGTGCCGCAACTTCGATTGTTGCTGCTTGCTGCCGATTATCCGCAGGGCGAGCTCAGTCCAGAGGCGATGCAGCGGGTGATGGATAACCCGCTCTACTGGGTGTTTTGTTGGGCCTCAGGACAGGTTCTGGCCCGTTATCTCCTGGATAATCCAGACCTCGTGCAGGGCAAACGGGTGCTGGACTTTGGCAGCGGCTCCGGCGTGGTCGCCGTGGCAGCGGCTATGGCGGGTGCAGCGCAGGTTGTCGCCTGCGATATCGATCCGCTGGCATTGGCGGCAACCCGCGTCAATGCCGGTCTCAACGGCGTATCGCTCGACCTGGTGGAGAACTATTTCGATGTGCAGGGTGAGATCGATATCATCATTGTTGCCGACGTGCTCTATGACCGTGAAAATTTCCCCTGGCTGGGGCGTTTTGTGGAGCGTGCGCAGCAGGTGTTGATTGCGGACTCAAGGGTGAAGCACTTTGATTTTCCACCTTATCGGCAAATAGCACAGCGCCAGAGCTGTACTCTGCCTGACCTGGATGAGTCGGCCGAGTTTCGCGATGTGCGGCTCTATGCGGCGCAGAGCAGTCCTGCGGAGTGAACAGCGGCCCAGCTGAGGCTGCCGGGAATGGTGAGGGCGTCATTTATTGGTTACACTTGGCATCATCACTAACAGCATGGCCTGAGAACTAATGAATCCCAATTACCTGGACTTCGAACAACCCATTGCCGAACTCGAGGTGAAGATCGAGGAGCTGCAGCTGGTCGGTACTGACAACGACCTCAATATCAGCGAAGAAATAGAGACGCTCAAGCAAAAAAGCACCAAGCTTACCGAAAAGATCTATTCGGGACTGAGTTCATGGGACATCGTAAAAGTCGCTCGTCACCCCAAGCGCCCCTACACCATGGACTATATTCCGCGCATCTTCAGCGAATTTGACGAACTGCATGGTGACCGCCATTTTGGCGACGACAATGCCATCGTCGGTGGCGTCGCTCGCCTGGATGGCCAGCCGGTAATGGTGATTGGCCAGGAGAAGGGCCGGGCAGTGAAGGACAAGGTCCTGCGCAATTTTGGCATGCCCAAGCCTGAGGGGTATCGCAAGGCGCTGCGCCTGATGGAGATGGCTGAGCGCTACAAGCTCCCGGTCATCACCCTGATTGATACGCCCGGGGCATACCCGGGCATCGATTCTGAAGAGCGCGGTATCAGCGAATCCATCGCCCAGAACCTGGCCGTTATGTCTCGTCTGGCCACACCTATCGTCTGCGTGGTCATAGGGGAGGGCAGCTCCGGCGGGGCGTTGGGTATAGGCGTGGGCGACCACCTGGCCATGCTGCAGTATTCTACTTATTTCGTGATCTCTCCCGAGGGCTGCGCCAACATCATCTGGAAAGACTCGGCGAGAGCGCCTGATGCCGCCGAGGCGATGGGCGTGACGTCCTCCGTCCTGCAGGACCTGGGTATTGTAGATGCGACTATTGAGGAACCTCTTGGGGGCGCCCACCGCGATGTGGAACTGATGTCAGAGCGCATCCAGGCGCACGTTATCCATGAGCTGGACGTGCTGCGACAGCTCTCCCTTGAGGATTTGCTGGCCAAGCGCTACCAGCGTCTAATGTCCTACGGTAACTGATTCCCGGCACCCGGGGCCATGTCCAAGGCGATCAGTTCGAAAACCCTGGCGCCGTCCCTGGCGGCGCACAGTGACGCATCGCGCTGGCTGATTGCATTCAGCGGCGGCGTCGATTCAACTGCGCTGTTGCACCTGGTAAGCACCTGGAGCAAAGGGAGTAGCGATTCTCCCCCGATCACGGCTTTACACATTAACCATGGGCTGCATGCGCAAAGTGCCGAGTGGGAAAACCACTGCGCCTGGATCTGCCGCTTTCTGGATATCCCGTTTCGTGCGCTGCAAGCAGTAGTGGAGCCGGATGGCGCCGGGCTGGAAGCCGCTGCGCGATCTGCCCGTTACGCTTTATTTGCGTCACAAATGGAAGCGGGTGATGTGCTGTTTTTAGGTCATCATCAGGATGATCAGGTAGAAACGTTTTTCCTCCGCCTGCTGCGTGGGGCGGGTGTTGATGGCCTTGGCGCCATGCCCAGGCAGCGTCCGTTGGGTAAGGGCGTGCTGTATCGGCCGTTGCTTGAACTCAGTCGTGTCCAGCTGGAAGCCTATGTAGCGGCGCAGGGCCTGCGCTGTATCGATGATCCTTCCAATCAGGACCGCTCACTGGACCGCAATTTCCTGCGTGGTGAAGTCCTACCGCTGGTAGAGCAGCGCTGGCCCGGTTACAGGAAAACGGTGACGCGAGCGAGTGAGCACCTGACCCGGGCAGCGGGGGTACTGGAACAGGCAGTTGAGGTTCCCGAAACCTGTTTCAGTGCGCTTGGGGACCCCGGTTTGCCGCTGGGCTTCCTGGCGGAAACCGACGACGCAGGGGCGGTGCAGGTAATCAGGGGTTGGCTCAGGCTATGCTCATTGCAGGCACCGGATCAGTCCGTAGTGGAGGAGTTTTTACGCCAGCTGCGTAAAGCAGGGCGCAGTGCGAGGCCCATGCTGAATACAGGCTCTTTTCGCCTGCAGCGCTATCGAGACGCGATTTATTTGCTTCCCCCGGCCGCGGGGAACCTGGACCAGACGATGACGCTTGCGCCAGGCGAAGTCGTCGATATCGAGGGCGTGGGGCGACTGGCGCTGCGGCGCTGTGACCCTCCGGGAATTTGGCTGGCCGCTGATGAAGAGCTGGAACTGCGATGGCGTGGCGGCGGCGAGCGCGCGCGACCCGCAGGCCGCCGACGCAATGCGGACCTGAAAAAGTGGCAGCAGGAGGAAGTGATACCGCCATGGTGGCGGGACCGTATGCCGCTACTGTACCTGGAGAATCAGCTTCTGGCCGTGGGCGGGTTGTGGCCCTGCCAGAGCAGTCGCTGGGGGGAAGCAGGCGAGGAAGCGGAGGCACCATGGGAAGTGGTCTGGGAGCCAGCTGTGGGTGGTGGATTCGATTGAGCTGGCAGAGTCTTTCTGATAGTCTGGCTTCCCATCTTTTTGCAGCATTTCCACGGTCGTCCAGTGCAAGCGCGTGGACGGCTGTATTTCCAGTAATACGGCTTAATTAAAGGCTTTTCATGACGCGTTACGTCTTCGTCACCGGTGGTGTGGTTTCCTCATTGGGTAAGGGCATCGCCGCGGCGTCCCTTGCGGCTGTGCTTGAGTCAAGGGGGCTCAAGGTCACCTTGCTCAAGTTGGATCCCTACATCAACGTGGATCCCGGTACCATGAGCCCGTTCCAGCACGGTGAAGTGTTCGTTACCGAAGATGGTGCGGAGACAGACCTGGATCTGGGTCACTACGAGCGCTTCACCCACACCACCATGAAGCGGACCAACAACTTCACCACCGGGCGCGTGTACAACACGGTACTGCGCAAGGAGCGCCGCGGTGACTATCTCGGCGGTACCGTCCAGGTGATCCCGCACATTACCGATGAGATAAAGCGCCGGGTTATCCTCGGTGCCGGTGATGCGGACGTGGCAGTGATCGAGATCGGCGGCACTGTCGGGGATATAGAGGGGCTGCCCTTTCTCGAAGCCGCCCGTCAGTTGAAAGTAGAGATGGGACCCAGCAGGGCGCTGCTAATGCACCTGACCCTGGTGCCGTATATCGCCACCGCCGGAGAGATCAAAACCAAGCCCACCCAGCACTCGGTTAAGGAATTGCGGGCCCTGGGTCTGCAGCCGGATATCCTGCTTTGCCGATGCACCGTGGACATTGAAGACAGCGCGCGCAAGAAAATCTCGCTGTTTACCAATGTCGAAGAACGTGCGGTGATCCCACTCATTGATGCCGATTCAATCTATCGTATCCCGGGTATGCTGCGCGGGTTCGGACTGGATGATTTTGTGGTTGAGCGCTTTGGGCTGGAGTGCCCTGCGGCGGATCTGTCCGAATGGGACGAAGTGGTTGAGCGCGAGTTTTGTAAAACGGCCGGTGAAGTCCGGGTGGCCATGGTGGGTAAGTACATGGACCTGCTGGACGCCTACAAATCGCTCAATGAAGCCCTGGCTCATGCCGGATTACAGACGCTGACCAATGTGCGTATCGACCATATCGACGCGGAGGATATTGAGCGCGACGGCACCGGCCTGCTGGAATCCGCTGATGCAATACTGGTACCCGGTGGCTTTGGCGACAGGGGTATAGAGGGCAAGATCACCGCGGTGCAATTTGCCCGTGAAAACAATATTCCCTTCCTCGGAATCTGTCTGGGCATGCACGTGGCCCTGGTGGAGTACGCACGTCACGTCTGCGGCCTTGAGGGGGCACATTCCACCGAGATGGACAGCCATACTCCCCATCCCATTGTTGGCCTGATCACCGAGTGGCAGAACGCCGACGGTAGCACCGAACAGCGGAATGAGTCCTCAGACAAAGGCGGCACCATGCGCCTGGGTGCACAGCCATGCCACCTGGAGAAAGGAAGCATGATACGAGGCATCTATGGTGAAGACACCATTGAGGAGCGCCATCGTCATCGTTACGAGGTGAATAATAATTATCTGGATCAACTCTGCGGCGCGGGTATGAAAGTAGCCGGCTGGTCAGCTGACCGCTCCCTGGTTGAAATGATTGAGCTTCCGGATCACCCGTGGTTTGTAGCCTGCCAGTTTCATCCCGAATTTACCTCTCGACCCCGCGGCGGCCACCCATTGTTTACCAGCTATATTCAGGCAGCGATCAAGCGTCGTGCGGGCAAAGTCGCCTGAGTGCTTGCCCCTGCAAACATGAGGACAAGCCGTGACTGACCAGACTATCACTCTCGGAGATATTCGTTTTGACAACAGCGCGCCCTTCGTGCTGTTAGGCGGAGTGAATGTGCTTGAGAGCCGCGATTTCGCCCTTTCCGTCGCTGAGCAGTATGTGACGGTGTGCGCGGAATTGGGTATTCCCTACGTATTCAAGGCCTCCTATGACAAGGCCAATCGGTCTTCAATTCATTCGTTTCGTGGTCCCGGATTGGAAGAAGGCTTGTCTATCCTCGCGGAAGTTAAGTCGACATTTGACGTGCCGGTGATAACCGACGTGCACAGCCCTGAGGAGGCGGGTCCCGCCGCAGAGGTCGCGGACATTATCCAGTTGCCGGCGTTCCTGGCCCGGCAGACCGACCTGGTGGCAGCGATGGCGGCCACGGGTGCCGTGATCAATATAAAGAAACCCCAGTTCCTCAGCCCCTCACAATTAGCCAACGTTGTTGAAAAATTTGCCGAGTGCGGTAACTCCCGGGTGATGATCTGTGAGCGCGGCAGCAATTTTGGTTATGACAATCTTGTTGTAGACATGCTGGGTTTTGGTGTTATGAAGCAGGCGTGTAATGACGTGCCATTGATTTTTGACGTCACCCACGCACTGCAGTGCAGGGACCCCGGCGGCGCTGCTTCCGGCGGTCGCCGTGCCCAGGTCGCCGAACTGGCGCGTTCGGGAATGGCGGTGGGGCTTGCCGGCCTGTTCCTGGAGGCGCACCCGGAGCCGGAAAACGCGCTATGCGATGGCCCCAGTGCATTGCCTCTGGCCTTGCTGGAGCCTTTTCTGGCGCAGGTTAAAGCGGTGGACGACCTGGTGAAGTCCCTGCCTCCCTTACTCATCGATTAGAAAATACGGAGTGACCCCTATGAGCAATATCGCCAATATTCAGGCTTTTGAAGTTATGGATTCCAGAGGCAACCCCACCGTCATGGCAGAGGTGACACTGGAGTCTGGCGCGGTGGGCAGTGCCTGTGCGCCCTCGGGCGCCTCTACCGGCTCACGCGAAGCGCTGGAGCTGCGTGACGGTGATGCCTCACGCTATCTCGGCAAGGGCGTGTTGAATGCGGTGGCCAACATCAATGGCCCGATCAGGGATTTATTGCTGGGTCGTGATGCTGTCGCCCAGAGGGACCTGGACCAGGCGATGATCGATGCCGACGGCACGGATAACAAGGCAAACTTTGGCGCCAATGCCATACTCGCTGTTTCTCTGGCAACCGCCAAGGCTGCTGCCCAGTCCAAGAACGTACCTCTCTACCAGCACATCGCTGACATTAACGGTACCAGCGACTTCAGCATGCCGGTACCGATGATGAACATACTCAACGGGGGAGAGCATGCGGATAACAACGTCGATATCCAGGAGTTTATGGTGCAGCCGGTTGCCGCGCCCAGCTTTGCCGAGGCGCTGCGTGCCGGGGCTGAGATATTTCATCAGTTGAAGAAAGTGCTTTCCTCTCGGGGGCTCAATACTGCGGTGGGTGACGAGGGTGGATTTGCTCCCAACCTGCCCTCCAATGAAGCGGCACTGGAAGCGATCGCCGAAGCGGTCGACAAGGCAGGTTATAAGCTTGGTACCGACATCACCCTCGCCCTGGACTGCGCTGCATCGGAGTTTTACCGGGATGGCGTCTACGACCTGGCCGGAGAAGGCAAACAGTTTTCATCTGAGGCTTTCACCGACTATCTCGCTGACCTGGCAGGCAGTCATCCCATAATATCTATCGAGGATGGACTGGATGAGTCTGATTGGGATGGGTGGAAAATGCTCACGGACAAAATCGGTGACCGCGTTCAACTGGTGGGAGATGACCTGTTCGTGACCAACACCAAAATCCTGCGTGAAGGTATCGACAGGAACGTTGCCAACTCAATTCTGATCAAGTTCAACCAGATTGGCAGTCTCTCTGAAACGCTGGATGCGATTGCCATGGCCAAAGCTGCAGGCTACACCGCTGTGATTTCTCACCGCTCCGGTGAAACCGAAGATACTACCATTGCCGATCTCGCGGTCGCGACGTCTGCGGGCCAGATCAAGACGGGCTCGCTGTGTCGGTCGGACCGGGTCGCCAAGTATAACCGCCTGCTGCGCATCGAGGCGGAACTGGGCAATCGCGCGCCCTACCGCGGCATTGCGGAATTCAAGCGGTAAGCGGTGTTCAATTGCGCTGGCTGCTGGGTGTATTGCTGATCCTGCTGGTGTTACTGCAATATCGCCTGTGGATTGCCGATGGCAGCATTGCCGAGCAGCATCGCCTGCGACAGCAGGTAAAGGAGTTCAATCAGGTAAACGAGCAACTTCGCGCGCGCAACGCCGTGCTGGAACGGGAAGTGCTGGAACTACAGACTGGAAACGCCGGCGTGGAACAACGAGCGCGCGAGCAACTTAACCTGGTCAGGGAAGGGGAGACCTTCTACCAGGTTGAAGGAGCCGAGCTGGATTCGTCGTCCGGCGCAGGACAGGCAGTCGAGGATTCCCGGTGAGTGTCGGCCTGCATGGTGTGATACCGGCCGCCGGTATTGGCTCGCGCATGGGTGGGTCCACGCCCAAGCAATATCTCAACCTGAACGGAGAGACATTACTGGAGCACAGCTTGAGGGCATTGCTGGCGGTGCCCGGCATGCAGTCGGTAACCGTGGCGCTACACCAGGCAGACCGTTTTGCAGGCAGCCTGGCCCTTTTATCTGATGACAGAGTGAACACTGTAATCGGCGGTGCCGAGCGCGCTGATTCCGTGCTGGCAGCGCTACATGCGGTGCCTGGCGGCGCCGGGGACTGGGTGCTGGTGCACGACGCGGCGCGGCCCTGCCTGCAGCAGGCTGATGTACTGCGGTTGGTGGAGCATGCGGTGTCACGGGGGGAGGGTGGTATCCTCGCTGAGCGGGTGTGCGATACTGTGAAACTGGCGGATTCATCTGGCCACGTGGAGAAGACCCTTGATCGGAGCCGCCTGTGGCGGGCACAAACGCCCCAGATGTTCCGCCTCGGTGAATTGACGCAGGCTCTTGAGGCCGTGATTGCCCGGAATTTGCCCGTGACCGACGAGGCCTCGGCAATGGAGTGTATGGGTTACGCGGTAAACCTGGTTCCTGGCTCTGCCAGCAATTTAAAAGTGACGTTGCCGGACGACCTGGACCTGGCGGCCTGGTATCTGTCACGAGCGGAAGGACTCGAGTGAATATACGTATTGGCCATGGCTACGATGTCCATCGTTTTGGCGAGGGCAATGCAATAACCCTGGGCGGGGTAACCATAGCGCATCATATGGCGCTGTTGGCGCATTCGGATGGTGATGTGCTGATTCACGCTATCTGTGATGCCCTGCTGGGTGCTATCGCCGCCGGCGATATAGGTGGACACTTTCCGGACAATGACCCGGACAATGCGGGTATCGACAGCCGCGTGTTGTTGCGCAGGGTGATGGGGCAGGTGCAGGAGCAGGGCTATGCACTGGGGAACCTGGATGCAACCCTGGTGGCCCAGGCGCCGCGGATGGCTCCGCACATCGCCTCCATGCGTGCCAATCTTGCCAGCGACATGTCGGCGCAACTATCCCAGGTCAGTATCAAGGCGACGACTACCGAAAAGCTGGGTTTCGCCGGCAGGGAGGAGGGTATTGCCGCCCACGCGGTGGTACTGCTGCAAGTCGTAGACAATTGATGCGCGAGTGGCCCACTGCTGCTGGCGCTACAGTTGCCAGTGCAGTGCTGCGCAGTCAGCCGGAAGACTTCCGGGTTGACGAAGAGCTGGGATTCGAACCTGAGGGTGAGGGCGAACACGTCTTTCTCCGCCTGCAAAAACGCTGCCTTAATACAGCTGAGCTGGCGCAACGCCTGTCGTCGCTCAGTGGCATTCATCCTCGGGATATCGCCTTCTCCGGCATGAAAGACCGGAACGCGGTAACCCGGCAGTGGTTCAGCGTGCGCATGGCGGGGCGCCCGGAGCCCGATTGGCAGCAGCTGGAGTCCGCAGGTGACGTGCAGGTGCTGGCGGCACGGCGCCACCGTCGTAAACTGAAACGCGGCGTCCACCGCAGTAATCGTTTTACCCTGGTGCTGCGAGAGCTGCAGGGCGATCGTGAGGATCTGGAGCAGCGGCTACGGCTGCTACGCAGTGTGGGGGCTCCCAATTACTTCGGGCCCCAGCGTTTCGGTCGCGACGGGGGCAATCTTGCTCAGGCGACCCGTTTACTACAGACAGGTACCCGGCGCCTGTCGCGACAGAAGCGCAGCCTGTTGTTGTCCGTACTAAGGGCCCAACTGTTCAACTCACTGCTGGCGGACAGGGTAATCCGTGGCGATTGGAACCATGTCCTCGCCGGCGATACCTGTATCTTGCAGGGCACCCGCAGTCAATTTCTCTGCGAGCTGCCTGATGCGGAAATCGCCCAGCGTTGCCGCAGTGGTGATCTGCACCCCGCACTGCCCCTCTGGGGTAGAGGGCTGGAGAACCGGCACGATGCTTCAACCCATCGCTGGCGTGAGGTACTGGCCGATCAGCTGGCTATTGGTGAGTTCCTGTCGCAGCAGGAACTGGATCTCGGATGGCGTCCCGCGCGACTCATCCCTGATGACTTTTGCTGGCACTTTTGTGATGATGACAGCCTGCAACTAGAGTTTTGCCTGGGCGCCGGCTGTTACGCTACAGCGCTGCTGGCAGAGTTCGTTCGCTACACCGAGTAGCGAGCATAATTATAGAGAATGAACGGGACGTGTTTGGAGTGGTAACAGCAGTGAACAGGGCAGACCTGAATGGCATCGGGATGACATCGCGGCGGACTCGCGAACGTCTGATACAGCGTCTGGTCGACCAGGGGATAGATAACCAACAGGTGCTCGACACGATCCGGATCACACCGCGTCACCTGTTTCTGGATGAGGCGATGGCGCACCGGGCCTACGAGGATGTCGCCCTGCCCATAGGCTTTCAGCAAACGCTTTCGCAGCCCTATATCGTCGCGCGGATGACGGAACTTCTGTTGGAGGGCGGCGCGCCGGAAAGGGTGCTTGAAATCGGTACCGGCTCTGGCTACCAGACCGCGATTCTGGCCCAGCTGGTGACTGAAGTGTTCAGCGTAGAGCGCATCAAGCCACTGCAACAGAAGGCGCGCCAGCGCATGCGCCAGCTGAAGCTGCGCAACGTACAGATGAACCATGCTGACGGCGGCCTGGGTTGGCCCGAACGGGGACCATTTGACGGGATACTTGCCGCCGCCGCACCGGAGCGCATCCCCGAGGAGCTACTGCAGCAGTTGGCTCCGGGTGGGCGCCTGGTAATTCCAGTAGGGGGAGAAACCCAGCATCTACACGTTGTGGATCGCACCCACGAAGGGTTCGAAACCACAGTGGTGGAAGCGGTACGGTTTGTGCCACTTCGTCCCGGCACGGTGCGTTAGTTCGATGAGCGCCATGGGCGTGTTTGTGCGCGGTTTGCTGATGGGTGCCGCAGATATAGTACCCGGCGTGTCTGGCGGCACTGTGGCATTTATCACCGGTATTTACGACACCTTGTTGAGCAGCATCCGTGCGGTGGACCTGCATTTTGCGCGATTGCTGTTGCAGGGTGATATTCGTAATGCCTGGGAGCATGTCAACGGTGCCTTCCTGCTGGCGTTGCTGGCCGGTATCGGCACCAGCATTTTTTCACTCGCCCGCATTATCTCCTGGCTACTGGAGAATCATCCGGTACCCCTCTGGGCGTTTTTTTTCGGCCTTATACTGGCGTCAGCGCTGGTACTGCTGCGACAGGTGGAAACCTGGACGGCGCCTCGTAGTCTCTCCCTGGTGGTCGGCATGGCAATTGCCGTGACCATCGCCCTGGCACCGGTGGTCAATCTGGACTTTGGTCTGCCGGGTGTATTTCTCTCGGGCTTTCTGGCCATTTGCGCGATGATTCTGCCCGGTATCTCGGGGAGCTTTATCCTGGTCCTGCTGGGCATGTACGGCACCGTACTGGCCGCACTGAAGTCACTGGATCTCGGTTTTATCCTGGTCTTTGGCGTGGGTGCGGCTGCGGGTCTGATGTGTTTTTCCCGCCTGCTGCACTACCTTCTCCACCGCTTCCATGAGGGGACTATGGCCTTGCTCACTGGCTTTCTGTTTGGCTCATTGCTTGTGGTCTGGCCATGGAAGCGCGTACTGGTCTGGGTCGAGGGGAGTCACGGTCAACTCAAGCCCGCACAACAGCTGCCGGTGTCGCCAATTGACTTTACGGTGGCCACTGGTCACGACGCTCAAATTGCACTCTGCGTTGGGCTGATGCTGGCTGGTTTTATGCTGGTCTGGTTTATTGATACACGCTGGGGCAGGGCAGAGCGAGCCCGACAGCCCGCCTGATCATGGGGCCCTCGTCGGCTCGGGACCAGGATGCCCGGAAAGCGGCAGGTACATTTAAACTTCTCCTATTTGCTGTTTTAGCTCTGCTGATGGTGGCTTGCGCAGGCAGCCCACCTGCGCCTGTGGAGGATCGGCAGTATGGCGGCGCCAGCCCGGGGGCCGGCTACAGGGTGCAGCAAGGCGATACCTTGTACTCTATTGCATTCCGGTATGGACTGGACTATCGGCGCCTGGGCGCAGCAAACGGGATATCTGCTCCCTATACAATCTATCCCGGGCAGCGGTTGCGACTGAGCCAGGCTGATATTCCGAAAACCGCCAGCAGTAGTGCGACGCGCAAAGAGAGTGCCACTGCGGTCCCGCCGTCCCCGGGTGTTGCTCCTGCTTCCCCTGTTCTCAAGCCTCCACCCCAGACGCCTAAAAAAGCCCCTGCATCGAAACACACGCAAACTGCAGTCGTCTCCAGGCCCGTGGCCAATGCGCCGGTGAAAGCGTGGCGGTGGCCAAGCAGTGGCCCCGTGGTGCGGCGTTACTCCGCGACGGTGCACAAGGGTATAGACATTGGCGGCAAGCGGGGTGACCCGGTGCAGGCGGTAGCAGCGGGGCAGGTTGTGTACGCCGGTAACGGCATCGTCGGCCTCGGTGAGTTGATTATCGTCAAGCACAATGAGTTGTACTTGAGCGCCTATGGGCATAACGATCGCCTGCTGGTCGCCGAGGGTGCGGTGGTGCAGGCAGGTCAACGTATCGCTGAAAAAGGCAGCAGTGGTACTGATTCGGTGAGGCTGCACTTCGAGATACGCAAAGAGGGGAAACCCATCGACCCCCTGCGATTGCTGCCCAGGCGCTAGCATCTGCAGTGGCGTGAAACGCCTCCACAGACCACGGGCAGGGCACTATGATAGCCAATGCAAGTTTTTGCATAGCAGCTTGTAATTGGTCTTGCGGTTGGGTTAGTCTAATCGGCCGTTCAGGAAATACTCTCAGAAGAATCACAAAAATGATGAGATATCTCCGCGGGACTGGATCGTGCGCAAAGCCCGAAAAGGACCGTTAAACCGGCTCGGGCAGAAGGGGCGGCTATGACAATGAAAAGAGTAAGTCCCGGGGACAGCGGTAGGGAAACCCCGGTTATCAAGCAAACAGGTAACAGCGAATCGCCGGAAAGTCTCAATGACACGAAGCGTTTCGACGAGGCCAAGGCGCGAACCGCGCGCAAGGTTGCCAAATCGCTGGACGTTACCCAGCTCTACCTCAATGAGATTGGCTACTCCCCGCTACTCAGTGCGGATGAGGAGAAACACTATGCTCGTCTCGCCCGATCGGGGGATGATGCCGGTCGCAAGAGAATGATCGAGAGCAACCTGCGCCTGGTAGTGAAAATCTCCAGACGCTACATCAATCGCGGCCTCACCCTGCTGGACCTGATCGAAGAGGGCAACCTCGGCCTGATTCGCGCAGTCGAAAAATTTGACCCCGAGCGCGGGTTCCGCTTTTCCACCTACGCGACCTGGTGGATCAGGCAAACCATCGAACGGGCTATCATGAACCAGACCCGCACCATCCGTCTGCCCATACACGTGGTGAAGGAACTCAATGTATACCTGCGGGCGGCCCGGGAGCTGACGCAGAAGCTGGATCATGAGCCCACTGCGGAAGAGATTGGCGACATGTTGGACAAGCCTGCCGCTGACGTTAAGCGCCTGCTTGGTCTCAATGAGCGGGTAACCTCTGTGGATACACCGGTGGGTCCCGATTCAGACCGGTCGGTGGTCGACACCATCGCTGATACCCACGAAAGTGATCCCTCGCAGTTGCTCCAGGATTCGGATATCCGCGAGAGCATTTCGGCCTGGCTTGATGAACTCAGTGAGAAACAGCGCGAGGTCGTTTCCCGCCGTTTTGGTCTGCGTGGATATGAAAGCAGTACGCTGGAGGAAGTGGGTCGTGAGATTGGCCTGACCCGGGAGCGGGTGCGCCAGATCCAGGTCGAGGCGCTCAAACGCCTGCGCAGTATCATGGAAACCCAGGGACTCAGCGGCGAGTCGCTCTTCAGCTGATTAGCCCTCCTGCAAGCCGGTAACCGGGCTCCCTGCTTCGGTTGCCCGGTTGTCCTCACCCCCGTCTCGCCATCGCTTTCTTCCCAGGTTAACCTGCGCGATGCCTGCCCTTCAGCACCGGTAATCGCCCCCGGGCGCCCATATAATCACTTTTGCTGTTTTTTGCCGTCAGCCACTCTGGTGACTGTGTCCGTGTCGTCATCCTGCTGGCCCCGGCGCGTGCGGCCCGCTATGCTGAACCGCTGTATGAGTGCTAGTTCGCTGCAGACGTAAACGGGGAGAGTAAAATGGGTGACGCGCAAAGGCCGCTGGAAGGGATCAGGGTCATTGAGATGGGGCAATTGCTGGCGGGCCCTTTCACCGGCACGATACTGGCCTATTTTGGTGCTGAGGTGATTAAGGTAGAGCCCCCAGGCGGCGACCCCATCCGCGGCTGGCGCCTGGTTAAAAACGGTACTTCACTGTGGTACCGCAGCCTGGGTAGGAACAAGAAGAGCGTGACGCTGGACCTTAAAGCAGCGCGCGGACAACAGTTGGCCAAAGAACTGATCAACACCGCGGATGTGGTGGTGGAGAATTTCCGCCCCGGTTTGATGGAAGAGTGGGGTATGGGCCCCGGGGACCTGAAAATGGATAACCCAGGTCTCATCTACGCCCGTATTTCCGGTTACGGCCAGGATGGTCCTTATGCAGAAAAGCCCGGCTATGCGTCGGTTACGGAAGGCTTCGGCGGTTTTCGTTATATAAATGGTCAGCCAGGCGAACCGCCCATACGCACTAACATCAGCATGGGAGATACGCTGTCGGCGATTCACGCGGCACTGGGCATTGCGTTGGCGATTATCCAGCGCAGCAAGCCGGGGGGTGAAGGACAGGTGATTGATGTTGCTCTTTATGAGTCCATCTTTAACCTGATGGAAGGTATCGTCCCCGAATACGATGGCGGAGGAGTGATTCGCGAGCCCTCTGGTACCACGGTAACCGGTATTGTCCCTACCAACACCTACCGCTGCGACGATGGAAAGTATGTGGTCATTGGAGGCAATGGCGATTCCATCTTCAAGAGACTGATGACCGTAGCGGGGCGTTCAGACATGGCAGAAAACCCGGAGCTTGCGGACAATGCTGGGCGGGTTGTCCATGAGGCGCAGATTGATCGCGTAATCGCCGATTGGTGCGCCGTGCACTCTTCCACGCACATCATCGATGTATTGGAAGAAGCACGTGTGCCGGTGGGCCCGATCTATAACGTGGAGGATATGATAAACGACGAACACTATAAGGCTCGTGGCATGTTCGAAACCGTTGAAGTAGACGGTGAGCCGCTGAAAATCCCCGCCATTTTACCGAAGATGCGCGGTACGCCAGGTCGCACTCTCTGGCCTGGAGGTGATATTGGCAGCCACAACGAGGAAGTGTTGCAGGGTATTCTGCAACTCGATGACAAGGCGCTGGCGCAGCTGCGACAGGAGGGCGTTATCAGTGATTGATCGATCAGTTGGCCTCCAGGTTCTATTCTCCGGGCAGTCCTCGTTGTCGCGATGGATTGCCGTGGTATTTCCCGCTGTCGCGGTTTATTCTGCGTGACGAACTTTTCTGCTCCAGATTACTGAGGTATTTTCATGTTTCGATTTGTACTGTTGCTGCTTTCGGCGATAACACTAAGCAGCACCGCAGCGTCGGCTCAGCAGCCACTGCGCCTGATGGCCAATACATCCCCTCCGTATGCAGATGAGAAGCTACCCGCACGTGGGCTGGCTCTTGAATTGGTAGAGCATGTGTTTGCCTCAACCGACATCACCGCGCAGATAACGATCGAAAATTGGTCGCGCGCTCTTGAGGGTGCGCGCATTGGTGTTTATGACGGCCTTGCCACTGCCTGGTACGCAAAAGAGAGGGAGCAGGATTTGTTATACAGCAAACCTTATCTGCAGAGCCGATTGATCGTTCTCCAGGCCCGTGCCAACCCAGGTCGTTACACCGCCCTGAGTGACCTGTCTGGCGCCCGGCTCGGTGTACGTGCAGATTATGCTTATGGCGTTGACCTGGCTGCGGTGCCCGGTCTGGTACTGGTAGAGGAGAATCACCTTGTCCAGAACTTGTTGAACTTACTCAACGGTCGGGTTGACTTTGTGATCGGCGATCAGCGCACCATCAATCAGCAACTGCACGAATATCTTAACGACAAGGTCAGCCAATTCACCGTCAGTGCAATTGAGTTGCCTGCGGTGGCCAGGCATGTGGCGGTAAGCCGTGAGCTGGAGGGTCACGAGAGTGTTATCTCCGCATTCAATTCTGCACTCGAGGCTGCTGAAAAAGATGGCAGTCACCAGGCCATAGTCAGTAAGTGGGATGAACGTTACGGCGGTAGTGGCCGGTAGGGGCTGTAGTCTGCGCTTGCCACAGGATCGAATCACAGTTGCAGTGATGCACGCGCCGTAGCACAGCCGCTGCGTTGTTCAGCCTTCGAAAATAAAAAGAAGGGCGCCGAAGCGCCCTGAGGGGAGGGGACCTGTGTTGCAATTGATACGCCCCCAGGCCCAGTGCGGTTCACTGTTGGCGAGTACAAATTTCCTGTTCGTTGAAATTCAGTCGATCGTGCGCTGAGGGCGGCCGCGCTGTGGCGGTTGACGGACTGTAGTTTGATCAGCCTGTGGTTGTACCACGCGACCCGGCAGACGGTCGCGCTCCAGGGGCCCCTGCCGCTAACCTGCTTGACCTGTACGCCAGGTGCAGAACGCGACGCCTACTGGTTTCCTTTTTCCTGACCGCGCCCTGTGGCGACGCTGGGAAAGCCCATCATCGAGTCGATTTGCTCGTTGCCGCTGACGTGTTCGATGATGCGGTAGAGAATACCCGCTGCTGAACCATTGACCAGTGCATCGGCGATGATTTCGTCCGTGTCTACCGCCTCGGCATTGCGCAGAAGTTTAGCGAATGCGCGAGTGTAGTTGTTAGCGTGGCGGGTCCTGATCGCTGTTCCAAAGAAAATTTCGCGCAGTGCCTCAGGGTCGTCGCGGCGATTAACGGCCAGCGCGATCATTTTACGGATGAACCAGGAAGGGTCTCCGTTTGCAGACTGATTGCGCTGATCTGCGAACTCCTCTCCACTTATTTCTCCACTCCCCGTAGGCCCACAAACCGACATGTAGTGAAAGCCCGCGATGCCCCCCAACTGCGCTTGTACCAAATCATGGAGTTTGAAATAGGAGTCACGTTGAGAATGTACTTCCAGCCTGCGCGCGCTGCGTTCCTGGATTGAGATCGCCCTCGTATTCGCGGTGATTTCCTTTTGCTGCATGAAGTGACCGATCACCAGCCAGAGGAATGCGAGGGGAGCGAAGGCGCCCTCGAGAAAACTGCCGATGTCTGCGGTGGCAAGATGAACGAAATTGTTCCAGCCTACCACCCGCAAGAGGTAGATGAGCCCGGTAGTGATCCAGGTCAGGGTGACGGCAAGCCCAAAGGCGATACGCCAGTCCATATTCAGCAGGCCGGATGGTTTGCTTTCATCTTCCATAGCCTGTCTCTCCCCTTGCTGGATAGTGCCTCGAATTGCGCTAAAGAACTGTTAGCCAAATCGCATGCAGTATGCCGGGAAGCCACATAAGGAGGCAGAGCAGCACGTTGATAACCAGGTCTTTGCCGGCTCCATTTTTGAGATAGACGGCTAGCGGTGGCAGGAGAATTGATACAATTAACGCTACGATTTTATTATCCATTTTGCTCCCAGATGCGGTGGCTTTTTCGAACTATTAATATACCGGTCAGCGCAGCCCTGCGCCATGTCGAAAATCGCTGGGCGAGCAACCGTGCCAGCGTCTAAACGCCCGGCGAAAATTGGCGCTGTCATGATAACCCAGAAGTGCGGCGATGGATTCGACGCTAAAGCGTTCGTCGCGCAGGTGTCTGGCAGCCATTTCTGCGAGGATATCGTCACGTATGCGCCTATAGCCACTCCCTTCTCGCTGCAAGCGCCGGGCCAGCGTGCGTTTCGATACGAAAAGTGAGCGCGCGACCTGCTCCTCGCTGACGCTGTTTATTGGCTGTGCGAGGAGGAAGCGTTTAACCCGGTCAGTCATCGACAGTGCATTGGCCGGTGTTTGCGCCAGTAGACTGGCACACATCTCCCGCGCCGCAGCATAGGAATCGGCATCACCCGAAGGGTTCAACTCCTCCAGTAGCGATGCCGGAATTAGCAGTTGGCTGCTTGGGCAATCAAAATCGATGCTGGCGTCAATGTAGTCGGGATACAGCGCGTGGTAGTGTGGTCTGGGAAACTCAAAGCGCGCCCGTGCGTCGGTCAGCTTTCTGCCCAGGAATGAGGCCACCAGTGCCTGTATCACCAACACAAAAGACTCCAGCAGCATCTTTCGTTCTTCCTGGCTGGCTTCCAGCAAGATCTCCAGAGAACATATCAGCCGGTCCTCCCTCTCCTGCAGTTCCAATTGCACGAATGGAATTCGCAGCGGCAAGAAGTCGCGCAATGATTGCAGGGCGGTGCGCAAGTCCGGACTGGAGAGTGCGAGATAACCAAGCGGGCCGTGCGCGGAGGGTTGCAGTTGCTGTCCAAGTCGCAGCCCGAAGTGGGCTGAGTGATCCATTGCCTTGGCGTTGGCCAGTACCTGCAACTGCTGACGGCCGGTCAACCGGCTTTCGTCGCCTGCCAGCAGTATGTCAGACGGCAGACCCGTGCCCCGCAGCAAGCGGGGCAGGTCCCGTTCCTGGAGGCCCAACACGCGGGCAACAATTCGTGAGTAACTGCTGGGGATAAAAAAGCAGTCGCCATCTTCTTTCATCGAAATTTACCGGATCACGTCATCAGCTCTATTGTCTTTTAATGACTCCCCGGTGTCAAAAAATGACCTCCTTCAGTAGCCGTTAGTGGGTAGACTGTCCCTACTTAACATGAGGAATAGATTAATGCCGCGTATAACCCTGATTGAATTCAATGGCACAGATCACACCATCGAAGCGGAGGTTGGCAAATCCCTGATGCTCAACGCCATTGATAACCAGGTACCCGGCATCGATGCGGATTGCGGGGGCGCCTGCGCCTGCGGCACTTGTCACGTTTTCGTTGAACCGGCGTGGCAGGAGGCGGCAGGGGAGTCAAATCCGCTGGAAGGCGCCATGCTGTCAATGCGGCCGGACCAGTCTGATGTTTCTCGCTTGAGTTGCCAGATCGAAGTCACTGAAGCCATGGACGGTATGGTTGTGCGCCTGCCTGAGTACCAGATGTAATCGAATAGACCCGGGAGAAAATAGTATGAATCACATCGCCACGCCAACGTCGGCTTCCGCTCCTCTTGACCAGATTGACTTCAGTGACCCCTGCCTGCTGCGCGACGACACCTGGCACGATTATTTCGCCCGCTTGCGGGATGAGTCGCCTGTTCACTATCAGGCGGAGAGCCCCTTCGGGCCGTTCTGGTCTATTACCCGCTTTGAAGACATCGTTGCCGTGGACAGCAACTTCAAGGACTTTTCCTCTGAACCAACAATTCTGATTGGTGACATTTCCGATGATCTGCCGGCTGAGATGTTTATTGCCATGGATCCCCCCAAGCACGACGTCCAGCGCAAGGCAGTGCAGAGCGTGGTGGCGCCTAAGAACCTCGCGGAGATGGAGGTGCTGATTCGCACTCGAGTCTGCGACATACTGGACGGATTGCCTGTTGGTGAAACGTTCGATTGGGTGAGCGATGTCTCCATTAATCTCACCACTCAGATGTTGGCCACTTTATTCGACTTTCCTTTCGAGGAGAGGCATAAGCTGACGTATTGGTCTGACATTGCCGCCGGAACAGCGGAGATGACCGGGGGTGATGTGGATCCTGAGGAGCGACTTCAGGGGTTGATGGATTGCCTGGAGACCTTTACCCGCCTCTGGCATGAACGCAAGGCGAACCCCGGCGACAGTTTTGACCTGATTAGCCTGCTGCAACGCGACCCGAATACCGCGGATATGGTGGATCGGCCGATGGAATATCTTGGGAACCTGATGCTGTTGATTGTGGGTGGTAATGACACCACGCGCAATTCAGCGACTGGTGGAGTGCTGGCGCTTAACCTCTTTCCTGAGCAATATGACAAACTGCGAGCGGATCAAAGCCTTATTCCCTCCATGGTGTCAGAAATAATTCGCTGGCAGACACCTTTGGCGCACATGCGACGCAGGGCTACCCGCGACCTGGAATTCGGCGGGCAGCAAATCAAGAAAGACGATAAAGTGGTGATGTGGTACATGTCTGGGAATCGCGACGAGCGTGCCATTGCCAACCCGGATGAGTTCATCATCGACCGCGAGAATCCACGGCACCACATTTCCTTTGGCTTCGGTGTGCACCGCTGCATGGGCAACAGGCTCGCAGAGATGCAACTGCGCATTCTCTGGGAGGAGATCATGCGGCGCTTCAAATTCGTCGAGGTGATGGGCGACCCCGTGCGCGTCAATTCCAATTTCGTCAAAGGCTATGAGAGTCTTCCTGTTCGCGTGCACCCTCTTTAAAACAGCCCTTGTCTTAAGTTATATCGGCTGGACTGTCTATATCTGTGAAGATGCCGGTATCTGTTAGTGCAACCCGGACAATAGCATTTTCGTTCCGGCCAATGACTTGCCGCGCGCCACGATCTCCTGTCAGTGCAGCCAGTTCGGTAAAGAACTCGCGGCTGAAGCCAACGGGATGACCTGTAGAGCCGTTACATTGCGGCAGCGTGATTGTGCCCGGGCAGAGTGCTTCTGCGACAGCGCGGTAGCTGGCAGGTTGAATGTGCGGCATGTCGCCCAGTGCAATCAGCACACCATCCTCCTGCTTAACCCGCTCCAATCCCTGGGCCAGTGTGTGTCCCATGCCGCGGTAGGCGAGCGAGCAAAGCAGGGTTTGGGCGCCCAGGCTTTGAAGTGCACCGGCCAGTTCCTCGTCCGAAGGCCGTAAACAGACCATTACTGGCAAACCACTGGCCAGGGCCTGTGCAGTGGTGCGTTCCAGGATCGTAGTTCCATCGGGAAGCAGGGCCCGTCGCTTGTCCCTGCCAAAACGTCTGGAAGTGCCTGCGGCGAGCAGCAGAATGGTGACGTTCAAGATGCGTTCATCCGGGGGCTGCTGTGCGGGCGATTGCGCGACCCCGCGTTCCCGTGGTCCAGGGGGGCTGCGCTGGCTACTGTGCAACGATTCAGGGGCATAAAAAAGCCCCGACAGAGCGGGGCTTTTGCTGGAAGCGCGTGGCTCAACGCTGCAGTAACTCCAGCTTGTTAGGCTTGCCTTTCCACTCCTCGGCATCGGGCAGCGCGTCCTTCATCTCGGTGATGCAGGGCCACACCTCAGCAAGCTCGGCGTTTAACTCCAGGAATACCTGCTGATCCTCCGGTAATTCGTCCTCGGAAAAAATTGCGTCGATGGGGCACTCGGGTTCGCACAGCGCACAGTCTATGCACTCATCGGGGTGGATAACGAGAAAGTTGGGCCCCTCATAGAAACAGTCTACCGGACAGACTTCCACACAATCTGTGTGCTTACAATTGATACAATCTTCGCCTACAACAAATGTCATGCTTTACCTGCCTCTTGGATGATGCCGCTCATATGCGGCGCTAAGTTTACCCGCAAGGCCAGCCGATTTGAAGGGGTCGTGAAGGGGTAACTGGCCCGTGGAACGTATGCTTCTGCCGCTATATTCATCAGTTGTGTGACATCTTCGAATGGTCCTTTGGGGAGTGATCCATTATGGAACCGTTCTCTGTTGGCGCCATCCCCGGGGCTTTGTGCCTGAGGTGTTCGCCATGTGCGGTGACCAGGTAAATTGTCCAGATACCGGAAAGAACCAGCATCGCCGCAATAAACAGTTTCAGACCTCTGCGGCGCAGAAAGCCCTGCAATTTATCGGCTCCCAGACTGACGGCCAGCATGGCCGGCAAGGTGCCCAGCCCGAAGCAGAACATCAGGCTGGCGGAGCCCAGTGCACTCTGTGCCGTAGCCGACCAGGCCAGGGCAGAATAAATCAGCCCGCAGGGCATCAGCCCCCAACACAGGCCCAGTGCCAACCCCTGCATTGGGTTGCGTATTGGCAGGAAACGCGCGGAAAAACGCTGCACCGGTTGCCAGAGTTTACTGCCAGCACGTTCAAGGATTTTTATACCCTGCCACCAATTGGCAACCGACAGTCCCATGCCAATCAGCAGAATCCCTGCCAGGTAGCGCAGGGCAATAGTCCAGGACACCAGGTCAATGCTGCCCGCGATCAGGCCCAGCAAACCACCCAGCAAGGTGTAACTGAATATGCGACCACTGTGATAGGAGAGAGTCAGCGGCAGCGAGCGGTGTTGCCCCAGATTCAGCGCCGCTGCAATACCGCCACACATGCCCAGGCAGTGGCCGCTGCCGGCCAGGCCCAGGGCGAACGCAGTCAGTAATACCGGTTCGTTCACGATTCGTCTTTGCTCCTGTCGGGGTTTTCTTCGGCCTTGATATGCTCGTCCTGCTCCGGGGCCAGGATGCGCCAGGCCTCCTTATCGAGGTCGTCGTATTGGCCGTCATCAATGGCCCAGAGCAGTAACTTGATGCCAGCGGCCACGAACACCAGGGCGACGGGAATAAGTAGGTAGAGACTGTCCACAGCGATATTGGCCCTCTCAGCGTGGCTTTCGATTCAACCGCAGCGAATTTGCAACCACCAGCAGTGAACTCAAAGACATGCCGATTGCCGCAGCCCATGGCGGTATATAACCCATAGCCGCCAGCGGTATGGCGCTGAGATTGTAACCCAATGCCCAGGCGAAATTTTGCACGATTATGCGCCGACAGGCCCTGGCCTGGCGCCAGGTGCTGGTGACCGCCGTGAGGTCGCCGCCGACGACGACGAAATCTGCCTGGGTGCGGGCGAGGTCTGTGGCACCGGCAACCGCGAAGGAGGCATCGGCCAGGCTCAGTACAGGCGCATCGTTGAGTCCGTCACCCACCATGCTGACTACATAACCGGCCTCCTGCAGGGCCTGCACATGCGCCATCTTCTGTTGTGGTTCCAGCCCAATGTTTACCGTGTCCATACCAAGTGTCTTCGCCAGCAGGGTCCCCTGAAGAGAATTGTCTCCGGTAAGCAGGCCAACGAGCAGGCCGTTGTGTCGTGCCTCATCGATAACAGCGGCGGCTTCGGGACGCACACTGTCGGTGAGTCCAATCCAGGCCAGAGGTCGGTGTTCGTCACATAGCGCGACCCAGTAGAGCGGTGCAGATGGGGCGGGAGGTAGCTGTGGGCAGAGTACGCGACAAAACCCCTCGCTCCCCATTCTGTAGCGAAGGCCCTGTTGTTCTCCACTTAGTCCCTGGCCCACGTGATACTTCACGTTATCGATGTCCGCTGTACCGGAAATATCGTTGAAAGCCTGACTGATGGGGTGGTTTGACCAGCGCTGCAGGCTACTGGCAATGGCGAGCACCTGTGCCTCCGTCTGGTCCACCAACAGTTCTACGCGGGACAGGGTCAGTTTGCCTGCGGTCAATGTTCCGGTTTTATCAAAAAACAGGTGAGTCGTTCGCGCAAGCGCCTCCAGGGCATTTTCGCCCCGTACGATGACGCCCCGGCCACGCAGGGCGCTGGCGGCTGAGGTCAATGCGGCGGGTGTGGCCAGTGCCAGGGCGCAGGGACAACTGATCACCAGTACCGACAGTGCGACCCACAGAGCGCGGGAGGGGTCAATTTGCATCCATATCAGAGCGGTGGCTGAGGTGACCAGCAGAACCCCGGCGACAAACCAGGAAGCGACCCGGTCTGCCAGGCGGGCCAGCCTTGGTTTTTCAGTCTGCGCGACTTCCACTGACTGTTGTAAAGCCGCAAGGCGACTCTCCAGGTATGTGCACAATACCCGTGCTTCCAGGGCTGCCTCGACATTGACGGTACCGGCAAATACAGTGTTTCCCGCAACAACTGCCCGGGGCAGATGTTCGCCGTTGAAGGTGTCCTCGCGCACGGCACTGGCGCCATCAGTAATTTCGGCGTCCACTGGAATCGTCTCACCGGGACGCAACAAGACGATGTCACCGGCCGCAACCTGGGTCCTGGGCACGGTTACCCACTGGTCTTTACGCCGGCAGCTGACAGCATCGGGTAGCGCGCTCTCAGCATCGAACCAGGTCATGCTGTGCCTCTGCCGTACCCTGGATTCCATAAAGCGACCCAGCAGCAGAAAGAAAGTAAACATGACCACTGAGTCGAAATAGACCTGTCCGGTGCCTGTGATTGTTGCCCAGGCACTGGCGAGCCAGGCCAGGCCGATAGCGAGGGCAACAGGCAAGTCCATTACCAGTACGCCCTGTTGCAGGTGTCGCCAGGCGGTACTGAAAAAGATGCCGGCTGAGTAATACACCACAAAGCTTGAGACCAGCAGGCTGAATCCGCGCAGCAACCCCTGATATTGCTCCTCAATACCCTGTATGTCACCGGCATGCAGGGCGACGGCAAACATGCCAACCTGCATCATACCGAATCCGGCTACGCCAAGACGCCTCAGGTCGCGTCGATAATCTGACGCGTTCTGCTCGCGTTGGGTGCTGGCCTGGAAAGGGCGGGGACGGTAGCCCAGCGATTCGACGCGGGAAAAGATCTCACTGAGTTTTATCTTTTCCGGGTCAAAACGGACATCCAGTCGATTTTGCTGCAGGTTTACCAGTGCGCTATGCACACCGGTTATTGGCTCCAGCGACTGTTCGATAAGCCAGGTACAGGCGGCGCAAGTGATGCCACCGAGCAACAGGCGCGCGGTCACTGAACCGTCTGCCTCTTGCTGAGAGAAACGCTGCGCCATTTCTGCGTCGTCATAAATCAGGTACTGGTCGTTGAGTTGGAACTCAGCGTCGACTGGGCGCTCGCTATAAGCAGTGCGTTGTTGGTAAAAATTCTCCAGGCCGTTGGCCGCAATCAGGCCGGCTACCGCGCGGCAACCCGGGCAGCACATTGCCCGGGACTCGCCGCCAATCTCTATCTCAAAACGGGCGCCGTGAGGAACGGTCTCGCCGCAGTGATAGCAGGGGCAGGGGCCATCATCGGCGGCCGCGCGCGGTTCAGCCACCGCCTGGTGCGCTGAAAGCATCGGAGGTGATGGACCCGTCCAGGCGCCAGGTCTGTGCGCCCTCATCAAACAGGGCCCAGTGCCAGCGTTCGGCAACGGAGGCGCTCAGGCGACCGCGGTATTCACCGGGAACGCTTTTGACCAGTACAATCTGGAAGTCCTGGTTGGACTCCAGTGGATGCGATAGTAAGAGCGTCAGTCGTTCCGCGGTAACCGGACCATCGGTACGTACGATGACCTCGTCGCCGGTGATGGCAAGGTTAGCGACGATACCCAGGTCGGTGGCCCGCTGCTTCTTCTCCAGCCTGCGATTAATTGCCAGGCCTTCCTTGTAGTATTCGTCGACAACCAGATCGTCAGCACCTTCGTGGGCGATGAATACCATGTTGATACCGGCCACTACAACAAAAGCAGGCAGCGCGATCAGGAACCATGGCCAGAACTGCTTGTACCATGGCTGTGTGTCCTCACGCGGGAGGTGCTTGCTCATAAACGGTCCTACAGCGGCTTGATAAAGCGGGATTCATGAATAATCTGCAGGGACTCTCTGTCCGTTGCCTGGGCGCGGAAATCAAACTCGGTACTGGGCTTTTGCAAGTCCTCTGGTGCTACCCTGACCCTGAGGTTGATGGAGCGAACTTCGCCGCCGTTCAACTCGTGCCGGGTTTCACCGATCACCTCGCCCTGGTCCAGCCCCTCGATACTAATGTCGAAAACGTGGCTTTGCGGGTCCATGTTGACTAACTGCAGGGTGTAGATGTTATCAATCGCGCCTGTGTCTGTCGTTACATAGAGCTGGTTTCTGTCGCGGATGATAGTCAGCTCCAGAGGAATTCGCGAGAACATGTTATAGGAAAAAACACCCACCATGACAGCGAGGACTACAACATAGCCAATGATGCGTGGGCGCAGCCAGTGGGTGGTACCGCCGGCGAGCTCATTCTCACTGGTATAGCGCACCAGGCCGGGATCGTAGCCCATCTTGTCCATCACCGAGTTGCAGGCATCCACGCACAGTGCGCAACCGATGCATTCATACTGCAATCCGTCGCGTATATCGATGCCGGTAGGGCAAACCTGCACACACAGTTCGCAATCGATACAGTCGCCCAGACCCAGTTGCCCGGGGTCAGCCGTCTTTTTCCGACTGCCACGGGGATCACCCCGGAGTTTGTCGTAGGAGACGATCAGCGTGTCCTGATCGAACATGACCGACTGGAAGCGGGCATAGGGGCACATGTACTTGCACACCTGCTCACGCATATAACCGGCGTTGATATAGGTCGTCACGGTAAAGAACAGGGTCCAGAATAGCCCCCAACCGGCGATCTGCAGTGTGGCGATGTCTCTAACCAGGTCCTGCATGCCATAAAAGTACCCGACAAAGCTCAGCCCGGTCATAAAGGCGATGAACAGCCAGCCAGCGTGCTTCATGAACTTGCGCGTGAATTTGGCCGTGGACATGGGCGCTTTGTCCAACTTGATACGCTGGTTGCGGCTCCCCTCCGTTTTCTGCTCCACCCACATGAACATAGTGGTCCAAACGGTCTGGGGGCAGGTATAGCCGCACCAGATGCGCCCGGCGAACGTGGTGATGGCAAACAGCGAATAGGCCGCTATGATCAACAGGAACGCCAGCATGGGGAAGTCCTGGGGCCAGAAGGTGAGTCCCAGAATGTGAAACTTGCGTGCCGGAAGGTCGAAGAGCACGACCTGTTGCCCATTCCAGCTTAGCCAGGGGAGCAAAAAATAGCCCAGCAACAGCGGCCAACCGGTGTATAGCCGGACTTTCTGGAAAAAACCTTCTACCTTGCGCGTGTAGATACGCTCGCGTTTCTGGTACAGGTCTACTTCAGCAACCTCGGCGGGCGCGACTTCCTGAAGATCGATCAGATCCTTATTCGTCTCAGACATAGTATTTGCACACCTGGAGTGTTTGAAAAAGGGGCCCCGGGCGAGGCCCCGTTACAGCTAGGGGAAAACCAGTAATCTTTTTACTGGGTCAGGCCATACACGTACGCAGTTAGAATGTGGATCTTGTCCTCGCTGAGCGTGTCGTTGAATGCTGGCATCACACCGTTACGGCCTGCACGCAGGGTATGACTGATCTGCTCTGTACTGCCACCATACAGCCAGATGCCGTTGGCCAGGTTCGGGGCGCCCAGCGCATGGTTTCCCTTGCCGTCGGCCCCGTGACAGGCAGCACAATAAGTCTGATAGTGCTTTTCACCTGCTTTCGCCATCCCATCGTCAACATCGCGCCCGCTCAGGGACTGCACATAGGCGGTGGTTTCGGTGATGCCCTGATCGCCCAAAATGCTGCCCCAGGCTGGCATTGCCGCCATGCGGCCGTTGATGAGCGTGGCTTTGATCGCCTCGGGTGTGCCGCCATAGAGCCAATCGTCATCGGTGAGGTTGGGGAAACCATAGGCGCCCTTGGCGTCACTGCCATGACACTGCGCGCAGTTGTTGGAAAACATCCGCATACCCATCTTGCGCACGGCCGGGTCTGTTGCGATTTCTTCTACTGGCAGAGCCAGATAGCGGTCGCGCATATCACGGAATTTCGCATCAGCGGCGGCGACTTCCCGGTCGTGCTGGTCTATCTGGGTCCAACCCAGCACGCCGGGGTAGTTGCCCATACCCGGGTACACGATCAGATAGCCAATCGCGAAAATAATGGTGATCACGAACATCATGAACCACCAGGCGGGAAGAGGGTTGTTATATTCTTCGATGCCATCGTAGACATGGCCGGTGGTATTGCCTTCTGTATTCTGGTCCTGGGTGCGGTTCGCGAACAATACCCATGTCACCAGAATAATGGTGATCGCAGTGAGGACGATTACCCACATACTCCAGAAACTAGTCATTCCTATCTTCCTCCTGCATGGTGCGACGATTCAGCTCTTCATCTGCAAATGGCAGGTTGGCGGCTTCATCAAATGATTTTTTACGTTTGCTGTTGTAGGCCCAGAAACACATCCCGATGAATGTCACCAACAGGAAGACGGTGCTGAAACCTCTGAGGTCATTGATATCCATAAGGTATTAGCGCCTCGTTTGCAGTAGGGTGCCCAACTGCTGTAAATAGGCAATCATGGCATCGATTTCTTTCTTGCCTTCCACCGCAGCCTTGGCACCGGCGATGTCTTCGTCAGTGTAGGGGACGCCTACTGCGCGCAGGGCGGCCATTTTCTTGCCAGTTAATTCGCCTGACAGTTCTTTATCAAACAACCAGGGGAAGGCGGGCATGTTTGATTCGGGCACTACATCGCGCGGGTTATACATATGTGCGCGGTGCCAGTCGTCGCTATAGCGCTTGCCGACGCGGGCGAGGTCCGGGCCGGTGCGCTTTGAGCCCCAGAGGAAGGGGTGGTCGTAGACGAATTCCCCCGCAACTGAATAGTGGCCATAGCGTTCGGTTTCGGCTCGCAGGGGGCGAATCATCTGCGAATGACAGGTATTACAACCCTCGCGAATATAGATGTCGCGGCCCTCCAGCTCAAGCGCCGGCAGCGGCATGAGTCCAGCGATAGGTTCGTTGGTCTCCTTGGCAAACATCAGGGGTACCAGCTCTACCAGAGTGCCAAAGCTCAGGGCAATGACAATGCCGATCATCATCAGGCCGACATTGGTTTCGATTGCTTCGTGTTTCATTTTTCTGTTGCTCCTCAGGCTGCGCTGGCTGCGGCAGGTGCCGGTTGGGCTTCAACGTCTTTACGGGCGGTCATGTAAACGTTGTAGGCCATCACCAGCATGCCGGCGAAGAAGATTGTGCCACCCAGTACCCGCACCACATAACCCGGATAGGAGGCCGCTACGGATTCTACAAAGTTGTAGGTGAGCGTTCCGTCCTGGTTGTAGGCGCGCCACATCAGGCCCTGCATAATGCCGTTGACCCACAAGGCAGCGATGTACAGTACGGTGCCGATGGTGGACATCCAAAAATGTACGTTGATCAGGTCGGTGCTGTACATGCGCTCTCTGCCGAACAGGATGGGGAAGAGGTGGTAGAGGGAGCCGATGGAAATCATCGCGACCCAGCCCAGCGCGCCAGAGTGTACGTGACCAATGGTCCAGTCGGTATAGTGCGACAGGGCGTTCACGGTCTTGATAGACATCATCGGACCTTCGAAAGTGGACATACCATAGAAGGAAAGGCTGACCACCAGGAAGCGCAGGATGGGGTCGGTGCGCAGCTTATGCCAGGCGCCGGACAAGGTCATCATGCCGTTGATCATGCCACCCCAGGAAGGCGCCAGCAGGATCAGGGACATCACCATGCCCAGGCTTTGTGCCCAGTCGGGCAGGGCGGTGTAGTGCAGGTGGTGTGGACCGGCCCAGATGTAGACGGCCACCAGCGCCCAGAAGTGCACAATAGACAGACGATACGAGTAAACCGGACGCTCGGCCTGCTTGGGTACAAAGTAGTACATCATGCCCAGGAAGCCTGCAGTCAGGAAGAAACCCACCGCGTTATGCCCGTACCACCACTGCACCATGGCGTCGACAGTGCCCGCATAGACGGAGTAGGACTTGAATGCACTAACCGGTATGGCGGCGCTGTTGAGCAGGTGCAGAATCGCGACGGCGATGATGAACGAACCCAGGAACCAGTTGGCCACATAGATGTGCTTGACCTTACGCTTCACCAGTGTGCCGAAGAAAACGACCGCGTACGACACCCAGACGATGGTAATCAGGATGTCAATCGGCCACTCCAGCTCTGCATATTCCTTGCTTGAGGTTAGCCCAAGAGGCAGGGTGATCGCAGCACTGACGATGACTGCCTGCCAACCCCAGAAGGTGAAGGCTGCCAGTTTGTCTGATATCAGGCGAGCCTGGGTTGTGCGTTGCACGATGTAGTAAGACGTTGCGAATAGCGCACAACCGCCGAAGGCAAAGATCACTGCATTGGTATGCAGCGGCCGCAGTCGGCCGAAGTGCAGCCATTCCAGGCCAGGGTTCAGCTGGGGCCAGGCCAGCTGGGCGGCGATTATCACGCCCACCAACATGCCCACGATGCCCCAAACAACGGTCATGATTGCAAACTGGCGTACCACCTTGTAATTGTAGGTGGGATGTTCCAGTGCTGAGTTAAGCTCGCTCATGGTTTCATTCCAAAGTCAGATTTCAAAAAACAACAAAATCGCTCAGGCCGTGAGGCCTTGCCATTAATCGGTGAAGGATGGTGCTGCACCAAAGTCCCAGAGGATGACCGCACCCACCATCAGGCAAATGAGGATTACCATGGCAACGCCCATCACCGCGCTGGAAAACAGGAAACCCCGCTCTTCGGGGATGTTCATCACTATGGGGATGCCCAGGTACATCAGGTAGACAGCCCAGCAAACGGCGACAATCCCGATTAGCAGGTCCAGCCAGAGAATAGGGTAGAAGCCAACCGCCCCGAACAGGAACAGCGGTGTAGCTGCCAGCGAAGCGATGATGATGCCCTTGGCGATAGTGGATTCAGCACCATAGGTGTCAGACATCCAGTGGATGAAATAGCCGATGGCTGCCAGGCAGACCACCTGCGTCAGGTAAAACAGAACGCATATGGTCATCGCGCTGTCTTTGGTCAATTTGATATGCTCGCCGTCACCGACGGCCCAGCCTACATGCGTAGTGCCCCAGTACCAGGCAACCGCAGGGATGATCGCCAGAATCCACGGGTAGATTAACAGCGTCTTGAAGGAACTGTCAGACAGCTCGCTAACGGTCTTCCACTGGGAACTGGGCTTCACTAACAAGCCGAAGGTGTGCTGAATCATTAGAAGATGATCTCCCCAAAAGTTACTCTAATTGTTGTGCGCTCGCATTCTAGATCGTTCAGACCTGACCGCCTTGATGTGCATCAAGTTAGCAGGGTGCTCGACAGGGCAGCCTAGCTTCCCAGGTTCGCCATGCTGCGTAGGCCCGCTGGATCCAGAATCTCTATTTCTTTGTTGTCGACGCGCAGTACCGCCATTTTTTGCATGCGACTGAAAACCCGCGAAACGGTTTCTACGGTGAGCCCTAGGTAGTTGCCGATGTCCACTCGTGACATTGGCAGGCGGAACTGGGTGGCACTGAGTTTGCGCCGGGCGTTACGGCCGGAGATGCTGAGCATAAGTGCGGCAACGCGTTCATCCGCTGAATTTTTGCTCAGCAGAGTGATCAGTTGTTGGTCTTCAGTAATCTCGCGGCTCATTAGCTGGAAGAAATGACGCTGCAGGTTGGGCATCAGGGCGCTGAGCCGCTCCAGGGAGACAAAGGGAATTTCGCATATCGCTGCCGTTTCCAGCGCCTTTGCAGACGACGCGTGGGCGTTATTGCTGATACCATCCATGCCGAGGATTTCCCCGGGAAAGTAGAAGCCGGTTACCTGCTCGCGGCCATCATCGGTGGTTTTGTAGGCCTTGAGTGTGCCTGATCGAACCGCAAAAACGGACTGGAAATGATCGCCTTCGCGATACAGGTGCTGATTCTTTTGCAGGGGTTTGCTGCGTTGGATAATGTCATCCAGTTGCTGGATGTCGTCGCTTTCCAGTGCCAGCGGTAGACAGATGCCGTTGAGGCGACAGTTGCCGCAGTTGACCTGGTAATCGTGGTTGCACGGTTTTACCGCAGCGTCTCCTTGCTGGGCGATATGGATGGTCATACTGCTTCCCCTGAATCAATGCTCAGGCAATTATAGTCGAAAATCCTAATGTGCTGTACATGTGTTTTTTGTGGTTGAAAATTATACAGTTGCTGAGAACTTGGGCGGGGGTTCATCTCCCTGGTGTGAAGCCAGATAGGCGTCGAATGGCATGCAGATGTTACGCAGGAAGGGTCTTCCGCGTTTGCTGATTTCTATACCTGACGCGGATATGGAGAGCAGGCCGTCCTCGACCATGGGCGTCAGTGCCTTCAGTTCCTTCGCGAACATTAGACTAAAGTCGATACCAAACTCCCGATTGCATTCGCTAATGTCCAGTTTAAGCTCTGAGATCAGGGTCATAATGATATGCCGACGCAGTTTGTCGTCGGCGCTGACCTTGCAACCACGTGTAATCGGCAGGTCGCCGGCATCAAGCATACCGTAGTAATCCTGCAGGTCGCGCTCGTTTTGCAGGTAAAAGTCCCCGATCTGGCTAATCGCGGACACGCCGAGGCCGAGCAGGTCGTCCGCCATCTTCAGGGAGTATCCCTGGAAGTTCCGCTGTAAGCGACCCTCCCGCTGGGCGAGGGCTAACTCATCATCCGGTAGCACATAGTGATCCATGCCAATGTGGAGGTAACCGGCATCCTGCAGTGTGTGGCTAATGATTTCATGCAACAGCAATTTTTCATTGGGTTCAGGCAAGGTGAGCCTATCGATGGCGCGCTGGCTGGAGAAACGCTCGGGAAGGTGAGCGTAGTTATAGCAGGCAATACGGTCAGGACGAAGCTCAATAACCTTACGCAGCGTTTCCGCCATGCTTTCACGGTCCTGGTGGGGAAGTCCGTAGATCAGGTCAAAGCTCAGGGAGCGGAAGTCGTGGGACCGGATGCAGTCTACCAATGCTGCCACCTGGCTAAACGGCTGTATTCGGTTGACTGACTTCTGCACCAGGGGGTCAAAGTCCTGAATTCCGAGACTTATGCGGTTGAAGCCTACCCCCTTGAGCAACGCCATGGTGCTGGTTTCTACCGTGCGCGGGTCAATTTCGACGGAGTATTCACGATATCCTTTGTCGAGCAACTGGAAGTGGCTTGCCAGCATGTGCATTAATTCGGTGATCTGGGCATGATCCAGATAGGTCGGCGTGCCACCGCCCCAGTGCATCTGGGTAATCGGGCGCTTGTCACCAACCAGCTCGGACTGCATGACAATCTCGTGCTGCAAGCGATTCAGGTATTTTTGCGCCACGCCTTTTTCCCGGGTGACGATCTTGTTACAGGCGCAGTAGTAGCAAATATCGTTGCAGAACGGTACGTGTACGTACAGTGACAGGGGGGCGCGCTTGTGGTCTCCTTCCGTGCCCTGCCAGCTGCGATACTCCGCCATGGGAAAGTCCTGGCGAAATTGCGGGGCTGTGGGGTAGGAGGTATAGCGAGGACCCTGGCTGGCGTATTTCCGGGCGAGTTTCATGTCAGCCTGAAGGTCTTCAGGAATGGCAGAAGAGGCTATCAGATTGTCAGGCATGATGGTCATGGGGTACAGCTTCCGGATGTAATGTTGCGGACAATATCAGGAAGCAATGAACCATGCGTTGATCCACGTCAAGCGCCAGTTTCAGCCCAGTGAAGCGACGCTTTTGATGACCAGGCGCACCAGCTCAGCTTGGCGTGATACCCCGGTCTTGGCGAAGATCGACTTCAGCTGCGCGCGAGCAGTGTGCTGGGAGATACTCTGCGTCTCGGAGACTTCTGCCAGACTGAGGCCGCGAGCAAGTAGAATTGCCAGGTTGGATTCAGCCGGGGTAAGTTCGAACAGCTCGCCCAGCGTTTGCCGGTCGGCCGGTTCGTGAAGGTCGGGATCGGAAACAAAAATCGCTGCACAGGGGCTGGACTGCCCTTCACTCCACTGCGACATGGGCACCGGGCGCACCAGTAGTCCGAGGTGTGAACGTCCCGCGGACCTGGGTACCCGCAGGGCACGCACGACGCTGGCCTCGCCGCGCTGTTGCGCCTGAATGATATCCGAGACCGCCTGCTGCAGTTCCCGGTTAATGTTGCGCCCCTCTATATGCAGGTGCTGGCCTTTTAGCAGGAGACCGTCTGCCTGATCAAGCAGCGCCTGCGCGACAGGGTTAGCGCTCAGCACCCGTGCCTGCTCATCAAGAATGATACTGGCCATCGCCAACTGCGAAACAGCGCCGGCATAGACGTCCCGTTCAGACGTGGTGCGATTGAGCGTCGCGTATATCTGGATAGCGCGGCGCAGGTGCGGAGTAATTGTAGTGAGCAGGTCGCGCTCAGCGTCACCAAAAGCAGGTTCCTCCCGGCGTCGAGAGAAGCGCAGGCGAGCGAGCATGCCACCGGGTTCAGCCGTGTCCACGCCCAGAATATGAAACAACTCTACTGGCTCAAGATAGTGGTGGTAGTAGTCAGAGTTAACCAGCTCATCGTCTGTGAGCATGTCTGCGAGTGATACCACCTCATCCGTGGGCAGGTTCACGAACGGGTCGAGTATAAAAAATTCTTTCTGGTACGCTGCAGATTGCCAGGCATCCGGATCCGCCAGGCCGTCACTACGGTCTCCTGCTGCGGGGCGTACGCAATTGAGAATGGCGCCGCGGTCCTGTTCTGAGGGTGGGCGCAGTACCAGCGAGGCGACCTGTGCATCGAGCAGTTCACGTAGCAAAGGCAATGCACTTTGCCACGGGCGCTGTTCCAGAGGCCCCTCGTAGATCAGGCCCACCAGTTCATCGTAGCGGGGGTGCGGGAGCTGTTTCTTCACTGCTTTTTTACTTATCGATGCTGGAAAGTTCAGCCGTGATCTCAGACAGAGGCTTGGGCATTCCTACCCCCCAACCCTGCAAGTAGTCCACACCGATCTCCTTGAGCTTCTCCACTATCTCCTCATTTTCAACGGACTCGGCAATGGTTTTCTGCCCCAGGAAATGGGCCAGGTCATTGATCGACTGGGCCATCGCATAGTCTGAGCGATTCTTGTGGATGCCGGTCACGAATGTGCCGTCGATCTTTACATAATCTACCGGTAGTTCGCGCAGGTAGTTGTGGCTGGCAAGACCGGTACCAAAGTCATCAATGGAAAACTTGCAGCCGATATTGCGGAAAGCACGCACAAAGTCGGCCGCCTTGACCAGGTTGGAAATCGTGCCTGTCTCGGTGATTTCAAAGCAGATTCGGCTGGTGCCCACACCGAACTCCGAGATCTGCTCCAGCAGGTACTCGAGAAAATCATCGTCCGTAATGCTGTTGCCGGAAAGATTGATCGCCAGGTGGGGTACCTCTTTTTCGTTATCCATCAGGTGGCTGACCCAGGCGAAGGCCTCGCGCACCACCCAGCGGTCAACGAGGTTCATAAATCCATAACGTTCTGCGCTCTGTATAAAGTCGCTGGGTGAGGATAATGAGCCATCGGGATTGGCCAGCCCCAGCAATAGTTCAAAGTGCTTGTTGGATGGTTGGTTGCCGTCTACTGCAACCTGCACTATGGGCTGGGCGCGGAGCACGAAGCGGTCGGTGGCGATCGCCTGTTCAAGGTTCTCTCGGGTAATTGTCCTTTCATTGCGGAAACTGGCGGCCAACTCCCGGTCTTCCTCGTAGACCTGAACCCGGTTACGGCCCTGCTCCTTGGCATAGGCCATCGCCGAGCGTGCCGACTCCAGCACCTGGTCGACGGAGGGGCTGTATTCGACGATAGGCGCCACGCCAATGGATACCGTGAAAGTTACATTCTCACCCTCGAGTTCCATGCTGCCGGACTCGATGTCCTCGCGTATTTTTCGCGCCACTGCCTCGGCCTGCTCCGATGTGCGATCCAGCAGGAGTACGGCGAATTGATCTCCTTCAATGCGCGCCGAAGATGACTTTTTGCCATGGAGCTGGGCCAGCAAGCTGCTGAATTCCAGCAGCACGGCGTCCCCGGTGACCTCGTCATAGATTTCGTTGACCAGGTTGAACTGGTCGATGTCCAGGTAGAGCACGGCGTGTTGCGAGTTTCTGAGTTGCGCGTGGCGCAGTGCACGTCCCATCTGGTCGAGAAAGGTCTCACGGTTGATCAGCCTGGTCAGGCTGTCATGATTCCGGGCAAAACTCAGGGTCTTCTGGACGTGTTCAAGTGTCTGATACAGGCTCTGGTCAAGAACGGACAATTCATCTGCCGGTGCCGGCGGCTGGATGCCGCTGCTAAGCTTGCGTGCCAGCTGGACCGCGGTCAGGTCAGCGACTTTCTGCCCGCGCTCATTGACGAAAATATACCGGTCCTTGTTGGGGCTGACCCATGCCAGCTGCATGCGTCGTTTTTGGCCGGTTTTATTGCGGTAGGTGAGCCAGGAGTCTTTTTCCAGTTGCTCAACCCGCCTTACCCAGCGACGCAGCCGGGGCAAGTCTTCGACCTTGGCGCGAATTTTCTCCGGAGACTCGGCGTCGTTTTCTTCAGGGATCTGTGCGGAATCCACCTCGCGATTGCCAGCGAGGATGTCGCGCAGTTCTGCCAGCACCTTTTCGTGACTGATGTTGGTGGGCAGGGCCGCTGCAATCTGCTGCTCTACCATATCGATCAGCGTTTCGGCCTCGAGGCCGCGCTGCATCATCATGTCCTCGTCGAGGTCACCGGAGCGCTTGTCTTCCAGCCACTGGGTCAGCTGGTCCAGGGTGTTGATCTGATCGGCCCAGGCGGTGCTGTCCGGTCCCTCCTTGACGTGAGTCAGGACCAGCAGGTCCCGCCAGCCACACTCCACAAGGTCATACAAGACCCGGGGCGCTGCCGGCGGTCGGATGCGCTGGTTAATTACATCATTGACAGCGCGGCGGGCGTGCTGCAGCTTCTCCTGGCCTTCCTGGATGCGTACTACCCGTTCGATGTTGCGGGAGAGGGCACGTTCCTGCTGCTTGCTGAGTTTGTCGATCTTGTCGCGCGCGCGATCGAATACAGCGCTGTCGTCTTCGTAATCCTCGACTATCTCGTCGACAATTTTGTTAATGCGTCCTTCCAGTGCCGGGTTGGGAAAGTTGGCGCTACTGGCCAGTGCGGACAGTTGATCCACTACCGATCGAGCCGAGTGGTCCTTGTCGAGGAAGAAGTGCGGGTCAAGCAGGGCCAGTCGGGCCAGGGGGATTTGCAGGTTCGCCAGAGTGGGTTGCAACTCCGGGGTGACGTCCATCTGCGAGTTTATCGTGCCGAACAGGTTGTCGACCAGGTCAAGCTGGTTAAGGCTGTCGGCAGTCAGGCCGCTGCTCTCCCTGAGACTGCCCAGCTGCTCACGATTCTGCGCCAGATACTCGCGAAGCGAGTGTGTATCCTGAACGCCGGCACGCACCTCACTGTTGCGCTGCAGGTCGCGCAGCGCATTGGCGATAGTCCTGGCGTCGGCCAGTGACTGCTGGTCCACGTCAGCACTGGGTACTGTGCCGCCTTCCCAGGTGCCACTAAGCGGGGTACCCGGGGCAACCGCACCCCCGTCAGCCAGGCCCTCTGCCTCGCGGCGAAAATTCAGAGCGTCAACCACGGATTGATAGACCCCGTGTGAGGGCAGGTCGCGCAGGGCCGCGGCAGCTTCGGACAGATAGGGGCCATCCTCCCCGCCCGGTTTGGCGGCGGTGTTGCTGGCATCGGCGAGTGCAACCTGTGGTTGGCCGTCAGGCAGCGCTGGTTCCCGGTCTGTAATGCTGGCCGCATCCTGCCCGGTGGTCGAGGTCGACTGGGGCGATGTCGGCGGGCCCGGTTTTTGTAGCAGTGTGCCCTTGGCGATGATCTGCTCTTCAATCTCCGGGCTGATACCGTTGTCGCCCAGGTATTGATTGAGCGACTGGTAGAAACTGTCCAGGGGGCGTATCAGGTGTTCGCAGAAGTATTCGAGCACCACCGGGCTGGTGTCAGGGGAAATGCCGTTGGTGTCTATGGCCTGCTGGAACGCTTTACACAACTGGCGCGTGTGCACTGGAAGGCGAACCCGCAGTGGTTGCTCCTCCAGCAGTGTAGCCACGCGAATAAGTAGCGCTTCCAGGGCGACCTTGTGCATTTCCTCGGCCACGCCTGCCCAGCGATTGAGCGCCAGGTTGCCTTCAAACTCGTCAAGGTCCAGAAGTCCGAGATTTTCCGGGTCGGCCTTTCCGTGGTCGCCGTCCGCCGGGGTCATTTCTTCAAACAGGCTCTCTATTTTATCAAGGACAGCAAAGCCGATATCGTCCTTGCGCAGGCGCAAGGTGACTGCGGTCTCATACAGTCGGTTTCTCCCCTTGGAGTCGGCCCGGGAGCGAGTGGATAGTTCCAGCAGGTCCAGGTGTATGCTTTCCAGGGCAGCGGGTAACCTGCTTACCAGCTCGTTAAGCGCGTCCTGGTGGAACGTTCTTAGCAGTTGCGTGTAATGCGCTGAGGAACTGCTCAGTCGGGAGGGTTTTCTCTCAGGCATCACCGTCTGCCCGGAGACCGTTTTCAGGAAACGCGTCCCCAGCGGAGAGTCAGGCTGCATCAATACGAGAGAGAGCGCAGCCTTGGCGACGCCACTGATACGCACGTCGACGGGGCCGCTCCAGGGTTTCCCAGGCAGGGAGAGTGCGGCCTGCATGCCCTTGTGCAAGCTGATTTTACCGCCGCTGGTTGTTCCCGGCTTTAATTTGAACTGGGTTAACTGCAGGGTATTGTCATCCAGGCACACAATTTCGCCGGCCAGCAGAGCGCCGCCGGCGAGTTGGAGACTGGCAGGTTGAGTGACATCCTTTTGCTGAGAACTGGACATGTTGCTCCTGCAAATGTCGCCATTAAGACAACGGTCCATCGCTAATCCGACAAGTATACCCCCAATACAAGGGCCCTAAAACCGCCCCGCATGGGTCAGTTCATTCAGCGCCGGCGTCGCCGTTTGCCCTTGAGAGCCTTCTTGAGGCGCTGTTTGCTGTCGTAATAGAAGAAGGGCACCCGCCACAATGGCGACAGCGACCTGCCCAGGTGACCCTCGTAGCGTTCGATGAACGCCCGGCGATCACTCCAGTCGAGCTTGTAAGCGATGCGAATCAGGTCCAGCATGCGGTCGCGGTGCCTGACCCGCGAGCCAGGTCCGGACCAGATACGTGCCCGGCCTATATCGATCACCATCGGTGTGATGTTGCCGTCGGCACTCTGGGCGAGCAAGAGATTACCCGACGAAAGATCGCGGTGGATTACCTGCATGTCGTGCATGTGACAGACAAAGCCACTGATCAGGTCCAGCCAGGCCGCTTTGTCGAGGCCTCGGAAGGTGCTCTCTCCACGCCTGATGGCGGCATAGACATCACGGCTGGAGAAAGCATCGGGGATGAACCTGCAGAGGTACCAGGAGTCGCGAACACCGGATTGCTCGGGCGATTCAAAGAATGCCAGGGGAAGGGGGGTCGCCACGCCCCTGCGGAGCATCTCGCAGGCATTATTCCAGTGACGGCGCCCCTTGCTCGGGTAAAAGCGGTAGGTGAAGCGCTTGATACCCTTAACGCGATTGAGTTTAACTGTGATCTGTGCATCCGGCTCTCGTGGATCGACCACGTTCCACAGGCGGTTTCGGGCATCGCGTAATACCCTTGTGGTGGGCATTGAGGGAATGTGCCTGGGGTGAATGGCTTCGCTGGACGCGAAGTCGTCGCTGAGTCGGTTTGCTCGCAACATACAAGCGCCGCGCCATGCCGGGTCATCGGTGTCTACAGACTGCCATTCCGGGCTGGAAAGGTGCACTGTCCGTCTGATCTGCCTGCCCTGCAAGTTCTTGCATTGCGCCAAATCAATAGCTTCAGCCAGCGTGATGAAGACAGGGTGCTCGTTGATGACCAGCGGGTTCTCTATTTCTTCTCCCGTCGCGCTATGGAAACCGGCAGCCCCAATTGCGGCCTCGGGCAATACCGAAGTCAACGTTATGGCCTGGCCGTCGCGGGTCCAGGCAAGTAGAAAGGGCCGATTGTCCGCGCCGGTATACTGGAACAGGCTGAGCCCGCCCGGGTCATGCGCATTGCCCAGGGCGCGAGCGCCACCGAGTCGGCGTGCGGTATACGCCAGGGCGTGATAGGCCGGTGTTGGGCTGAATTGGCTTGCCTCACCACGAATGCGCTCGTAGAAGCTGACCTGGTCCACGGCAGGGTAGTCGTCGGCGCCATCGTCAATAAGCCCATCGCGAGAGCAAATCAGCGGCCCCCAGTACACGCGATCCAGGGCCTGGCTGGATGCTGCGAGCGCGAGATAACGTACCAGGTAGTCGACGCGTTTGATTTCGGGCCAGGCTGAGCGGCGGCGTAGCCGTTTGATCGTCCAGCAGGTGTAGGTGCAGAAAAATCCCTCGGTGCCGGTCTCGCGGCCCATTCGGTTGAGGATACGCGCCTTCTTGACAAGGTTGAGCTTCAGCGGTTTCCGTGCAAGCCAGCCTAGCACCCGGTGATCATAGGCCTCAGGCTCGACTACGCGTTCAACGAAAAGGTTGTCGCTATGAATAGCTGGCGTCGCATCCAGGCGACGTAACAGACGAAGGTAGGTGGCGTTGTACAAGGGTTCGAAGTCGGACACATTGGGCCCAACCAGCTTCAGGCCCAGGCCTGACTCCCGCGAAACCCGGTGGGCAATGGCCGTCGCCATGATAAAACCGCGTGATGAAAACCCCGACCACTTGCCTCGGTTGGGAGTGTTGCCAATTTCGAAATAGGCAACGCGGCCGGCCTGACTGCGAAATACTGCAGTGAGAAATCGCTGCCACTGCTGCTGTGCGTCCGGATCCTCGGCGAGAATCTGGGCCTGTGACTGGGGTGGCAGCAAGTCCAGGGTGACTTGCAGGCCCTCGCCCAGCAGGTGTTCCAAAAGACGCTCCGCATCGCCGCCTGGGCTGGCGTAACTGTAATCCATGCGCACGTGGCGGATTCCCAGCTCGTGCAGGCGCTCTACCAGGTATTCGTCTACGTGCTTATTCTTCCCGGGGGCGATATTCACGCCGAAATAATCTGCGGTGATCAGGCCATTCTGGCCTGGCTGGTGGTCGGTGCCGAGCAGGCGGATGTTCTGGCCAATAGCGCAGAGGAAGTCCCAGGCCGCCAGCGGGTAGCCATAGAGAGGGTGTAGCAGTTTGTTCAAATCAGCGAATTCCTGTCAGCGCCGGTGAGGTTCTCCGCGCGAGTATAGCAGGCCGGACAGGGACGGGCTCAGTTGTCGGCGGTAGCTGCGTCAAGAAAGGCTGGCTTTTCACCGCCGCCGTGCACTGCAATACTGGTGCCACTGACGTAGGAGGCCATCGGGGAAGCCAGGAACAGGCAGGCGTTGCCGATGTCGGCCGGTACGGCCATCCGCCCCAGCGGAATCGTCTGGCCAACCGCCGCAATACCGGCTTCGTCTCCATAATGCAGATGGGACTGCTCTGTGCGGGTGAGACCGACGACGATTGCGTTTACTCTCACTTTGGGCGCCCACTCTACTGCCAACGAGCCTCCAAGGTTGACCAGGCCGGCCTTGGCTGCGCCGTATGCCGCCGTCCCCGGTGAGGGGCGGATGGTGCTCACGCTGGCTATATTGATGATGGCTCCGCCGTCTTCCTGCTGCTGCATCACGCGGTTTGCTGCCTGACTGAAATTCAACGGGGCGATCAGGTTGAGGTGAATAATGGACTCTGAAAAACGCGGTGAAACGGTGGCCGCATCTGCATGTGGTGCGCCGCCTGCGTTGTTGACCAGTGCGTCCAGTCTGCCGAATTGCTCCACGGCAAAATTTACACATGCCTCGATTTGCTCAAAGTCGCGTACGTCACACGGCGTGAAAAGTGCGCGGCGCCCGGCCGCTTCAGGCAGTGATTCGGGTGCCGAGCGGCCACAAATCACCACATCCGCACCAGCTGCCAGGAAAGATTCGCTAATGCCACGCCCGATTCCTTTCCCACCTCCGGTTACGATGACAACTTTTCCGGTGAAGTCCATCGGGTTTACAGGGGCATTATCTGCGCTATTGTCCATATAGTTTTACTCACTGAGTCCAGAAACGCCCCACGCTTGTGGTGGAAGGGCGATTTGCCTAGTATGCGGGTCGCACGGTTAATGCTAACTGAACGCACGCCGCGGAGGAAACCGCGTATGGCACAGTATGGCCGGGCTTAACTGACAAAAGGGGGTTGGTAATAATTACTGTACTCCTGCTTATGAAAACTTCATCAGGAAGCAAATCATGACAACAGACACATTGCCCGTGCTGGCTATTCTGGGCGGTACCGGGGACCTTGGAACAGGGCTTGCGAGGCGCTGGGCCCAGGCTGGCTACCAGGTCATTATCGGTTCTCGGACGCTGGAGAAAGCTGAAGCAGCTGTGTCTGATCTGCGCGAGGTGATGGCCGACCGTGGAGTGGGCGATGTAACTGTGCAGCCGATGGAAAACCTGGCAGCTGCGGAGGCGGCAGATGTAGTGGCCGTAACCGTTCCCTTCAGTCATCATGCGAGCACGCTGACTCTGGTCAAAGACGCCCTGCAGGGGAAGATACTTATCGATGTGACCGTGCCCCTGGTGCCACCCAAGGTCGGTAGGGTTCAATTACCGGAAGGCGGCAGCGCTGGCCAGATCGCCCAGGAATTGTTGGGCGAAGGGGTGGCCGTGGTATCGGCTTTCCAGAACGTAGCGGCGGCCCACCTGCAAGAGGGCAGTGGTGTTGAGTGTGATGTGTTGGTTTGCGGCAACAAGAAGGCTGCGCGAGAGGAGGTTATCAAGCTGGTGGAGGCGGCGGGAATGCGCGGTTTCCATGCGGGCATGATCAATAACGCCGCTGCGGCAGAGGCACTGACCTCGGTATTGATCGTGATCAATAAACAATACAGCTGCCACGCTGGTATTCGCATTACCGGATTGAGCGACTGAAGCCCTTAGCGCACTCGCTTGCATGGCGGACCCTCTGCAACTGATTCCCCTGAACGATTTCCCTCGGGTTGAACCGGGGGACGATCTGGGTGCCCTTATCCATGCTTCTTTGGAACACAACGGCCTCACGCTGGTGGCCGGTGATGTGTTGGTGCTGGCGCAGAAGATCGTGTCCAAGGCAGAGAACTGTTACGTGCGACTTGCCGAGGTGCAACCATCTGCCGAAGCGGAGGACCTGGCGCGGCGAGCACTGAAAGACCCCCGACAGGCTGAATTAATTCTCAGGGAGTCCCGTGAGGTAGTGAGAGTGCGTCCGGGGGTGGTCATTGTCGAACACCGTAATGGCTACGTGCACGCCAACGCAGGGATCGACAAATCCAATATCAGTAGCGACCCGGACGATCCGCGCGTACTGCTGCTGCCTGAAAACCCGGATCACTCTGCACAGTCACTGCGCAATGACCTGGCCAGGCGTACCGGCGTGACGCCCCAGATTATTATTAACGACAGCGCTGGTCGGGCCTGGCGCAATGGTACGGTGGGTATCGCCATTGGTACGGCCGGGCTGCAGCCTCTGTTTAACCAGATCGGCGAAAAAGACATGTTTGGTAACGTGTTGGAAGTTACGGAATCAGCCGTGGCGGACGAGCTTGCTGCCGCCGCCTCGGTGGTTATGGGCCAGGCAGCGGAGGCCTGCCCGGTGGTATTGGTCAGGGGCGCACGACTACGCCAGGCGGAATGTGGCTCCGGCGCGCTGTTGCGCGATCGCAGCCTGGATATGTTTCGTTGAAAGGCGGGGCGGTCAAGCAGGTGCTCGCGCTGTCCGGCGGAGTAGGCGGCGCCAAGCTGTCATTGGGCCTGGAGCGTGTGTTGCCAGCAGGGGCGTTGCATGTGCTCGTCAACACCGGCGACGACTTCACACATCTGGGGCTGCACATCAGCCCGGACATCGATACGGTTCTGTATACACTGGCAGGACGCGCCAACCAGGCGCAGGGCTGGGGGCTGGAGGGCGAGAGCTGGAACACCATGGAGGCGATGGCGTTGCTGGATGGTGAGACGTGGTTTCGTCTCGGCGACCGCGACATCGCCACGCACCTTTGGCGTCGCAGCCAGCTGGACGCTGGCCAGGACCTCGCTGCAGTGACACAGGATCTGGCCCGCCGCATGGGTGTTAAAAGTCATATTTACCCTATGTGCCGAGAGACGGTGCGCACTGTGGTGCATACCGATGAGGGCGACCTGCCTTTTCAGCACTACTTCGTGCGCCGTCAATGTGAGCCCAGGGTGCGAAGTTTTGAATTCGAGGGGTTAGCGGCAGCGCGCCCGGACCCTGATGTACTGGCCTTGCTTGCCAGTGATGATCTGGGACATATCGTGGTGTGCCCGTCCAACCCGTTTGTCAGTATCGATCCTGTTTTGCAGGTACCCGGAATGTGGCAGGCTCTACGTGATCATGCGGCGCCGGTTATACTGGTCTCGCCTATTGTTGATGGCATGGCTATCAAGGGGCCCGCGGCCAAGATGATGGCGGAGCTGCGGGTGCCGGTCACCGCAGCGGGCGTGGCCAGACATTACGCGGAGCGCTATCCCGACCTGGTGGATCACTTTCTGATCGATGACAGTGACGCTAAACTGACAGACGAAATCAATCGTCTGGGCCTCAATGCGGTGTGCACGGCTACGGTTATGACGACTTTGGAAGACAAAATGCGCCTGGCAAGAACCTGCCTGTCGCTGGAGATGTGATGAGCCGCATGCATGCCCTGGTGCCACTGAAAAGCCTTGACGCCGCAAAGAGCCGGCTAGCAGAGATACTTACGCCCGCAGAGCGCTCAGCGCTGGTCGAGGCGATGGTGCGCGACGTGCTAGCGGTGCTGGTCGAGCACGCGGGTATTGAGTCCGTCACCCTGGTCTCAAGCGATCTGGCGGCACATACCCTGGCTGCCGAGTGCGGCGCCAGCTTTATCGACGAAGACAAGCTGCAGGGAACCGGTCTTAACGCTGTAGTCTCGGAGTCAGTGGAGCTACTGGCTGCCGGAGGCGCGGATTCGATCCTTATCGTGCACGGCGATGTCCCGGCGCTACAAGCGACCGATGTCACTGCTGCACTGCAAATTCATGCGGAGTCGGGTGGACTGGTGATTGGCACCGACATTGATAGTCGTGGCTCCAACCTTTTGTTATTTACTGTCAAAGACATACCGGAATTTCATTATGGCGAGGATAGCTGTGAACGGCATGCTCGCTGGGCGCAAGATCTCGGCAGGCAGGTGAGTGTGTTGCGGCATTCGGGGCTGGCTCTGGATATAGATCGACCGAATGACCTGCAACAGCTGATAGGCGATGCGAACCCGGGACAGCATACGCGTGAGTACCTGTTGCAATCAGGGCTGGCATCGAGACTGCTTCCTCCTTCAGCCGACCAGTGGCAGCAGATCGCCCACGCGCTGGAGGAGGGTGAGTTGCTCAGCGACGCGCAGGCACTGTCCCTTGCCGCGGTTGCGGATACCGCGGCGTTGGTCGAACTGGCCGGCACAGTGCGCGACCGGGGTCACGGGAACGTGATTACCTATTCCCGTAAGGTGTTCATTCCACTGTCCCACTTGTGCCGTGACGTCTGCCACTACTGTACTTTCGCCCAGACTCCGAGGAAAATCGAACAGGCTTTCATGCCCGTGGAGGATGTGCTTGAGCTCTGTCGCCAGGGCGCCGCAATGGGCTGCCAGGAAGCGCTGTTCACGCTGGGCGAAAGGCCGGAGTTGCGCTACAAGGCTGCGCGCGAGGCGCTGGCTGAACTGGGTTTTGACAGCACACTGGAATACGTTCGATATGTTGCCGAGCGTGTACTGAAAGAAACCGGTCTGCTTCCACATATCAATGCTGGCTGTATGACAGCAGTCGAAATCGCCGAATTGCGTCAGGTCAGCGCCTCCATGGGCATCATGCTGGAGTCTGCCTCAGAGCGCCTTTGCCAAAAAGGAATGCCGCACTACGGCTCTCCTGATAAAGATCCAGCACTGCGGCTGCAAACCCTGGAACTGGCCGGTCAGGCGGAGGTTCCGTTTACCTCAGGCATACTGATTGGCATCGGCGAAACCCGCCGCGAGCGGATCGAATCCCTGCTGGCCCTGCGTGCGGTGCACCGCCGTCACGGTCACTTGCAGGAAGTGATCGTGCAGAATTTCCGGGCCAAGCCCGGCACGTTAATGGCCGCCGCCCCGGAACCTGACCTTGAAGATCTGTTGTGGACAATCGCAGCCGCGAGATTGATCTTCGGCGGACAGATGAACATACAGGCCCCACCGAATCTCAGCCCCGGCGTGCTGCCGCAGCTGGTGGCGGCTGGTATAAACGACTGGGGCGGTGTGTCACCACTCACGCCGGATCACGTTAACCCGGAAGCACCCTGGCCGCACCTGGATAGCCTCGCCAGGGAAACGGCGGCGGCTGGAAAGTTCCTCGATCAGCGTCTTACAATTTATCCTGCCTACGCGACCGAGCCGGGCCGCTGGCTGGATAGAGCGCTGC
>NZ_PKUS01000002.1 GCF_002866825.1 Pseudohalioglobus lutimaris
TCCTTCGGCGGGTGATTTGCCACGCTCAATTCAGCTTCTCTCCCGCCTCGCCCGGGGTGAGGCCACAGGATCAAACCAATACAAACACGTAGTGCGCTCGATGCAGAGTCGGTGAAGCGGCTGAACCGTTCGTCGCAAGTGCGCGCCGAGGGAGGGAGCGAAACGGCGCTTTTCCGGTTCGCGACCGACGGAGGGCACCCCAGCGGGGCGCGTGTACCAGACGGGCGGTTCAGGCACTTCAGCGACGGCTTCGGCGCGTCATAGGGAGCATAGGTAGTGGATAGTGATGTCGAAATGGAAGAAGGCCGCTGTGATCGTGGTATACCCCCGAAAGGGAGTCAAAGGGGGGTCGACCGCTCGGGGGTATACCACGATTGCAGTGGCCGCTCAGCCGGAACGTGACTATCCACCAAGCAACCTCGCTAATCTGCGAAGAGCCAAAAAAAGGCCCCGCCGGAGGCGGGGCAATTTGCGCCGCAATGAGCAGGTTACCGTTTCGCTGCCTTGCGCAGGTTGGCGGGGGTGAAGTGCTCCTTGTCGAGGTACGGCAGATTGTGTACTGCCTCCTTGCGATCCAGGCTGATGAAGTTACTCACGTAGCCACCCGAGGGCAGATCCATAAACACCTGCGTATGCTTCTGGTAGCAGCCGATCTGGTACTCGTAATCTGACAGGAAGTAGCCCACTCGCCACAGGTTGTCGCGTCCGTCGTAATTCTCCGACATCACCGGATTCCAGCTGTCCTCTTCCACATACCAGCGGCGCTTCTTGTAGGCGTGGCGTTTGCCTTCGGCCAGGTTCCCTTCCACCACCCAGACGCGGCGCTTCTCGAAACGCACATACTCCGGGTTGAGGAAGTTGGTTGTCAGCCGGTCATCCAGGGTGCCGATCCGCCGGTCGTTGAACTTGAAGTTGTGAAACGGCACGTAGACTTCCTTGCGCCCCAGCAACTTATAGGTGAAACGGTCGAACGCACCGTTATAGCCTTTGTGATCATCAATGGTCTGCATCCCGCCCGGGCCGTCCGGGTTGTCATAGCCAATGGCAGGCGCCTTGCGCACCCTGCGGGTGCCCGGATCATAGGTCCATGCATTGCGCTTGTCTTTCTTGTAGTCCAGCGGACCGGCGACCACCGTCATCTGCCCCTTGGTACGCGGCGGGGCCAGTCGCTCGCTGATGGTCCACACAGCGCGGTCTCCACGCTGCTCTTCGGTAACGCCCGTGTCGGGATCAGCGGGGTTATTGAAGGGGTGGGACTGGGTGAAGTCCACTGCATCGTGGGCTCGCTCGCCGTTGGCGAAGACGCCATAGCCATCGTAGGCTACGTTATAGGTGGTATAGCAGCCGGTGGTGCGCATGTTCCACAGCACCTCCCGGTCGTTCTGCGGCAGTGGAAAGGCGATACCGCCGTTGTAATGTGCCAGTCCCTCACCGTTGTTGACCAGTTCAGTGTTCAGTGCGTTCCACCTGGTTTTCTTGGCCATCCGCTCCTGGTAGCCGAACTCGCGGTGCGTGGGGTAAACGTGCAACTGGTATTCAGGGTAGCGCTCGAACAGTGCCTTCTGCCCCTCGGACAGGTGCTCCAGGTGTTCCTTGTAGTTGGCCGCAGTGAGCACATGCAGCGGTTTTTCATCCGCATAGGGGTCAGGTCGCGGATGACCCGGGCCTTCATATTCCAGCCCCGGAGGCACATCTGTCCACTTCGGTTCCCATGCCGGAATGGAACCATCGGCGTTCCCTGCCACTTCACCACCGAAGGGGTTGAGGTCCGTACCGTTGAGCCTCGCCGCATCCTCTTCAGACACTTTTGCGTGGGCAAAACCAACCGAAAGCAGTATCGAGCCTACCGCGGTGACAATGAGTCTTTTATTCATCTCTATCTACTCTCCTTCGAAGATTCACTTACAATACTAGACTATTAGAATCGATACTTGACGCCTATCGAGATATTGTCTCGATCGTCCAGGGTCTGGTCAGCGGCATCATCGTTGCCGAAGTACCATGCATACTTAGCATCAAACTGCCAGTTGGTGAGGTAATACGCGGTCGCGCCAATGGATGCGGTCATCAGGTCTTCCTTCAATCCATTGTTGAGGCCAATGGCATTACCATAGCCTTCAACATCGTGCCTGAACGTACCGATCACGTTCATGTCCATACCCTGGATGACGGAGAAATAACGCAGCGTTACCACGGCCTGGTAACCCCAGGCACTGTCAGTCACCTTGAGATTGCGCTCCCCGGGGGGAGTGATTCCGGCGGGCGGTGGAATGAGATCACTTTCACCGAGATTATTCCCCTGCACATGCGCCTCCGCCAACACCGCAATGGAGGGCGACAACCACGGTAGCGCAGTGTATACGTCACTGAAACCAACAGATGCCTGCCAGTAGTGACCCCGCGTTACATCGCTGCGGGTAAAGTAACCGTCGTCCGTGAACTGTGAACTCACGTCAACAAACGGCATGTTGTCGGAATAAGCGAGATCGATGTATACCTCTGCCTCGCTGAGGTTACCACTGAAACTGGCTGCCCAGACATCGATATCCTCTGTGTAAACTTCACGGAAAAAGGAATCCCCCCCGCCGAGATCCAGTTTGATCTGGGCACCGGGGATATTGGAGTGAGAGGTGGTATACGCCAGTTCAAACGTATAACCGCTGTAGCTGCTGTAACGCGCCGCGAAACCCCACTGATCATCGTCTTCAGGTGTCAGGCGGCTGACTATCGGTGCAGCACCCAGGGGGCCAAGCAATACGCGCTCCGCGCCCGCACCCGTGGTATCGCTGGTACTGAGGAAGCTGCCCACCCCCGGTAGTGTGGAGCGTTCCCAGTTGAGTTTGTAGTAGGCCTCAGCACTGATGGTGCCGGTAAAGTCCCACTTCAGGTTGATCGCCGACGTGGGCAGAAATATCTCCTTTACCTCTACCCCGGGCGTCTGTGCTGCCACCGCGTCGATCGGATTCTGCAAAGCATTGACGCCGGAGTAAAAGCGGGAACCACCCCAGGCGATCACCTGGCGACCGAAGCGAACCGCGCCACTCTGGTCACCGACATCGAAATTATAGGTGGCAAATGCATCGAGGAGGCGAGTGCGTCGGCCGTTTTCGACAATGGTATCGCGAGGTAACTCGCCCGGGAGCAAATTACCACCGGCCGGGATGCCATTGTTGTAACTGGCATAGGCCGCATCGCTCAGGTCCCGCTTGTTCTCATTGTAGACCCAGTCATACAGCGCATCGCCACGCAGGAAGAAAGAGAAATCCTTGTATTCACCGCTGAACTCAAGCAGCGCCTTCATGTTGTTGGACACCAGACCGGGGCCGAAGTTGTTGTTACCGTCGTTGAAGTTCAACCCCCCTTCATCGAAGGCCATGTCCTTGTCTATAGACTCGGTTCGCCACTGGGCACCGGCGCTCAGGGTGGTATCAACATTGAACAGCCATTCCCCCCAGTTATACTCCAGCGCATGGGCAGGCACCGCTGCCACGCCGCTGGCGACAAGCGCCGCTCTCACGGCGGTGGATATCAGTGCTGATCGCTTTCTTGCAGACATATCTTTCCCTCTTAGCCAAAGTTGTAATGCATTAGTGCAGGCAGTTGCCTACCGCTTGCCGGTCTCTACAGGACGGTCAGGCGTTTCGCCCCGGTCGGGGCGTACCAGGAAATAGGCCAGGCCAGGCAACAGCCACAGCGCCCCAACCATATTCCACAGAAACATGAAGGTGAGCAGGATACCCATGTCGGCCTGGAACTTGATCGGCGAAATGATCCAGGTAATCACGCCCACGCCCAGCGCAATACCGGTAAATGCCACAGCGCGACCGGTCGTTGACAGGGTCTGGTAATAGGCCTCCTGCATGGGGAGGCCCTGCTTCAGGTAGAACGTGAGGCGGTTGTATATATAGATTCCGTAGTCCACGCCGACCCCAACACCCAGCGCTACAACCGGTAAGGTAGCCACTTTGATGCCGATACCCAGATGCGCCATCAACGCCTGGCAGAGTGCGGAGGTAAGACCCAGGGGCACGAGAATACAAATCACCGCGACTACACTGCGGAAACTGAGAAAGACCAGCGCGCCTACGACGGTATAGACCAGTCCCAGGATCTGCTTTTGCGCCACAGATATTTCTTCGTTGGTGGCCGCCTCGATACCCGCATTGCCCGCCGCAAGGCCAAAATGCACCTGATCGTTGCCATAGTCCTGCTCGAAACGCTGCACCGCGTTGACCACTGTGGACAGCGTTTCCGCCTTGTGGTCATCAAGATAAATCGCCACCGTTGCCAGGCTGCAATCCAGATTCATCAGCGCACGCGGGACTCTTACTGCCGAGCCATCGAGGGCGCGCTGGTTTCGCGACAGTACGTGCCAGCGCGGATTGCCCTCATTGAGCGCCATGGACGTCAGGCGCATCACATCGGCATGGGAAACAACCGACTGTACACCCGGAACGTTCTCCATGTACCAGTCAAACTTATCGATCAGCGTGGCAACGTCATAGCGGGTGCAGGCCTGTACCGGTGTCTCCACCATCACTACCAGGATGTCAGTGCTCACCGCATAATTGTCGGTAATGAAAGCGTTGTCCAGGTTGTACCGGGAGTCGGGGCGCAACTCCGGCGCCCCCGCATCAAGGTCGCCAATGGCAAGGTTCTGTCCGCCAACAATACCCACCCCATAACCGATGATGGCGACAACGATGGAAACGGCCGCCACTTTGCCCGTGGCACAGTGGGATACCTTCGACCAGAGGCGGTGGCGGTGGTCGGGATCGAGTTTCATGTGATCCACGCCCTTGTCACTGACGCCAATATAGGACATCAGCACGGGCAGCAACACCAGGTTGGTAAATATAATCGCAGCCACGCCGACGCTGGCGGCAATACCCAATTCCTGGATCACCTCAATATCGATTATCAGCAGGGTGAAAAAGCCCACGCCGTCACTGATCAATGCGGTCATCCCGGCGATGTAAAGAGAGCGGAAAGCCAGTCGTGCAGCCAGCGATCGCTCTCCGGCCTCCTGCATATGCAGGGCGATACCATTGATGACCTGGACGCCATGGCTAACGCCGACGGCAAGTATCAGGAATGGCACCAGAATCGAGTACGCGTTGAGGCCATAGCCCATCAGATTGAGCAAACCGAGTTGCCAGACCACGGCCATAACCGAGGTTAACAGAGGCACGAAAGTGGCCCGGAGACAGCGCGTGTAAAGCCACAGCAGAATCGCGGTAATGCCCAGCGTAACAATCGCGAACATGACTATCGCGCCAATACCCTCAAGCAGGTCGCCAACGATTTTCGGGAAGCCGATAATATGAATACTGATATTATCGTTCTCGTAACTCTGCCTGACCAGCTTTTCCATGGCCCGGGAGAACTCCAGGTAATTGAGATACTCTCCCGTGGTCGGATCAACATCGTAGACCGGCACTTCGATTATGGTGGACTTGAAGTCATTGGCCACCATGCTCCCGATAATCCCCGAGCGCGCCAGGTTGAGCCGCAACTTCTCCATTGACGCCGCGGATCCATCGTATTCAGGCGGGATGACGGAGCCCGCTTCAAAGCCCTCTTCGGTCACCATCGTCCAGCGGACGTCAGGGCTCCAGAGGCTCTTGACCCCATTTTTATTTACACCGGGGATATAGAAAATTTCATCAGCGACCTGCCCCAGCGTGGACAGGTACTCATCGTTGAAAATATCGCCTTCCTGTACCGCTACCGACACTTTCAGACTGGCGCCGCTGGCTCGCAGGTCACGCATATGCGTGTTCATTTTCTGTACGAACGGGTGGCCTTGCGGAATGAGTTTTGAAAAGCTGGCGTCCGGCTTCAGGTGATAGGCTTGCCAGCCGAGAAAAACGGTAACCACCAGAAAAATCAGCAGCAGGAGCGGACGGTTGCCGAATATCAGCTTTTCCGGCAACCCGGAATCTTCCATGGCCGCATAGCGCAACGGAGTATTATTCATCACCCTGATCTCCTGCAGCAGTTACGACTAATAACCTGGCTCCACGTTCCCCACTGGCCACAAACCGACCATCACTCATGGTTGCGACACCGAAGAGGCCATCCCGATCAGGTTGCACCATCGGCGTAAACGTCCTGCCGTCATCCCTGGTGAGCGTAGCGATGCCCCCCTGACCCACGAAAACGACCGAACCTGCCACTGCCTCAGCACCGAAAAGGCTCCCTCGCACCAGGCCGTCAACAGCGCTCCAGTTCACACCCTGGTCCTCACTGCGATAGATGGTTCCCAGCAGACCATAGGCGAAAACACTGCCCGTTTCAGGATTGGACACCACACCAAAAAAACTGCCGTCATAGCCTGTCTCGGCAACGCGCCAACTCTCCCCGGCATTGGTAGAGACAAATACCATGCCCCACTCCGAGGCCAGATACAGCGTGCCCGCCCCATCGCCAACCACCCCATTCAGGTGCAGTTCGTCAGGGTTGCCGACATGATGGGACCAGTCAGCCCAATTCCGCCCCCCGTTGGCCGTGCGCAGCAATGTACCGTATGCGCCTACAGCCCACCCCTGCTCAGGCGTGGCAAACCAGACATCCATCAATGGCGGGGCATAAACCGGCATGTCCAGCTTCTCACGGGCGTTTTCCAGCACCCACTCAGCCTCTTCAAGCGCCTCTTCCAATGCATCAACCGCATCTTCTTCGGCCGCAGCCAACTGCGCCTGCAGTTCCTCTACCGTTGACAGAGCGCGGCCCGCGTTGTCTTCATTAATCCGCACCTGATCGGCCAGGCCATCACGTTGCAGCGCCCAGATGAGGCCGCCGTCCTGGCTGTGCAACACATTACCATCGTGTCCCACCGCCCATCCCAACTTGTCGTCGACAAAGAAAACGCGGGTGAGCATGACCGAGGTGGGCACCTCAGCCTGGGTCCAGTTCTGACCCTGGTCTTGCGAGGTGAGAATGTGGCCGCGCTCACCGACGGCCACCAGGCGCTCACCGGCCACGGCGATATCCAGCAGCATAGAGCGCGACGCGCCAGGCGTCTGCAGTGAATACTCCACCTGACCACCAAAGGCCAGGCTGGCGTGGGCAACACCCAGAAACAGGGCAATTACGTGCACGGCTGCATACCGAATCATTATCTTTATTAACTCCCTGAACCGGCGCATTATTTTGATACTACTGCCGACTCAACACTGTTTGGTAATTTGGGGGGGCACCGGAATCAGCACGACAATAACAGTCGATGGTTGCTTCCCCTCTCGCTACACTTTTGCCACGACTGCTGCGGCGCGACCTTGTTGGAGGTCAATGATGAGTATTGCACAATCCGCTTAGCGGGCCAGGCCAGCCAAGGCAATCACCCTTGCATGGGCTAAGATGTTGACCTGGCAACTCATCACTTAATAAAAACTGAATATATGAATACCACATTAATAAAAGCGATGGCAATCGGGTTTTCGCTAACGACCATGGGCGCTGGCCCCACTGCTGCATTTGATCGCACTGAATCTCGCGAACCCTGCGCGGATTACAGCGCCACTCGCAGGCCTCTGTTCGGCGACCTGCATGTACATACCAGCTATTCTTTCGACAGCTACGTGTCCAGCCAGCGCAATGACCCATCAGCCGCTTACCGCTACGCTAAAGGTGAGGCCATCACCCTGCCTGATGCTGACGGGGAGCAGACGCTCACAGCCCGAATCCAGCGACCGCTGGACTTTACCGCCGTGACCGACCACGCAGAGTTTCTTGGCCCTATCAATTTATGCACACAGGATTCCTCGAAACTCGCCTACTGGTTTCCTGTCTGCATCGCCGGTCGCAGCGACTGGTACATAGTGCAACTGCTGGCTGCGCAATACTGGACCAGGGTGGGCGTGGTTGACGACAACAATCAGAAAGGCGAATCAATGGTGTGCGCGCTGGGCGATTGCGGGGCCGCGCACAGGGAGGCCTGGGGCGGTATCAGAGCAGCTGCTGAAGAACACTACGACCGCAGCGATGAGTGCAGCTTCACCACTTTTGTCGGTTACGAGTACACGGATGCACCCAACTACTCCAACCTGCATCGCAACGTCATCTTCCGTAATGACAAGGTAACCGACACTGCGATCTCCACCTATGACACGGGCTCAGAAAACGTACCCGAACTCTGGCGTCAGCTGCGCGACCAGTGCATCGAGGGCATCGCCGGCTGCGACGTGCTCGCCATTCCGCACAACTCCAATCTCAGCAGAGGACTCATGTTCCCCGACCCGCGCAACGAGCAAGAGGCGAACGAGCGGCTGTTCTTCGAGCCGCTGGTCGAGCTGGTGCAGCACAAGGCAGCGAGTGAGTGCCGGTATGACCGACTGGCGGGGCGCGGCCTCGATACTGCGGATGAACTCTGCGACTTCGAGCAGGCAGAAGCAGACAACCTGGCCATGCTCGGCACCCTGTATGGAAAGGTACGCACGGACGAAGCCAGGCCGGTGGATCTGGACAGTTTCGGCAGACGCAACATGGTGCGCAATGTGCTGAAGGACGGTCTGGCCCTGGAAAAACAGACCGGCATCAATCCATTCAAGCCGGGTTTTATAGGTAGTACCGACACCCATAGTGCCTCTCCCGGCGGTGCGGAAGAGAATAACTATACGGGGCACCTGGGTCGCCGAGATGCCGGATATCGCAACGTTCAGGACCATTTTTTCGACAACCCCGGCGGCCTGGCGGTGATATGGGCAGAAGAAAACTCCCGCGATGCCATTTTCGAGGGCATGCGTCGTCGCGAGGCTTACGCCACCAGCGGCACGCGCCCCATCGTGCGCTTTTTCGCCGGCCAGGACCTGGATCCCGCGCTATGCGATGACCCGGACATGGCGACCAAAGCCTACGCCGCCGGTGTACCCAGGGGCGGCGAGCTGACGGCTGCGGCGCAGTCTCCGGCGTTTCTGGTCAGCGCCACCAAGGACCCGGGGGTGCCGGGTTATCCCGGGCTTGACCTGCAACGGGTGCAGGTTATCAAGGGGTGGCTGGACGCAGGGGGCAACACGCATGAAAGAGTCTACGATGTCGCCGGCTCCGCTGACAACGGAGCCGGCGTAGACCCGCAAACCTGCAAGCCAACCGGCAGTGGCTATAAAAATCTCTGCACGGTGTGGCGTGATCCACAGTACAATCCAGACGAGTCCGCATTTTACTATGTGCGCGTATTGGAAAACCCATCCTGTCGCTGGAGCACTCTGCAGTGCCAGGCAAGCGGCGTAAACCCGTTTGCCGGGAATTGCGCTGAGCAGGCCGCGGCGCAAACCGCGCAATTGCAGGATCAGGGCGCCATAGGCGACGTGTTCGGCCGCTGCTGCCTGGACCCGGTAGCCCAGCCATTTTATTCGCCAACGCTGCAGGAGCGGGCGTGGACTTCACCGATCTGGATCAACGCCAACAAGGAGTAAACTTGGCCAAGCAAATACGCACCGAACGCCGCTTTCGTGGCGCCAGAATGCCCACCGGCTCACACCCCGCCATTCGCAGAATCAAGCGCCAGGGTATTGAGCCGTCGATACACGGCAACAAACTATGGAAGTCCAGCTGCCTGCTTATCGACTATCTGAAAAAGAACCCACCGGAGCACTGCCAGTCAGTTATCGACGTGGGCTGCGGCTGGGGCATTGCGGGCATCTGGTGCGCGAAGAATTTCGGCGCTGCAGTTACCTCAGTGGATGCTGACCCTGACGTGTTTCCCTTTCTGCAGGCCACCGCCGACATCAACGGCGTCGAAACGCAACACCTGGTATCACGCTTTGAAAAGCTGACGACCAAACAGCTGTCGCAATACGACATGCTGATTGCCGCCGACATCTGCTTCTGGGATGAACTGGTCAAGCCGGTGACCAACATGGTTAACCGCGCGGTCAAGGCCGGCGTGAAGCAGATCCTCATCGCCGACCCGGAGCGTGCACCCTTCTTCGAGGTGGCAGAGCGCTGCGCTGACAAGTACTGTGCTGAAGTAGTGGAGTGGAGCACCCGTGGCACTATAGAAGCGTCCGGCGCAATCATGGTGTTGGAAAACGCCTGATGGAGACTAGTTAAGCAGCCGGTACTGGCGGCTGACACCGCTCACCCTCTGCGCCTCACCCGCCGACCAGCGGGGACGGAACAGGGTTGCAGCCAAGCGCCGCCGGAAACCGCCGACGGAGATGTCCTCGCTGCCGGAAACGACATCCAGTTCAAGGTTGCTAAGCCTGCCGCCGGCGGAGATATCGTAGCGCGCGCTGACGACTGCCGCATCCTCTCCCGCAGGCGGAGGCGGCTGCCAGAAGACGCCGTTGTCCGGCAGCTCCACAGGCTTGCCCAACCACTGCTCAAGCAATGCTGTCTCACCCGCCGCAGCAAGTGTGTTCACCACTTGCGCATAGGCTGCGTTCGCTCGCCCGTGGTTATTGTGCCAGAAATACCAGTCCGCCAGTGCCAGCTCTATCGACGCCTTCTCCCGGGCCCCTTGCAGGGCGGCAAGGGGCAGCAGCTGCTGCAGCAGTTCGGCGCCGCGCCCCGGCGCAGAGCGCAGCAGGCTATCCAGTCGCTGGGTTTCAAGGTCAACGCTCAGAGGTGTCGCACCGATGTAGTCGGACGGCGCTGTTACCAGGAACTTGTCAGCGCTCGCGTCTATACGCTGGCTCAGCAGGTACAGGTTCAGTACCTGGCTGAATGCCAGGTCTCTGTGCCAGCGATACGGGGCCCCAGTATCCATAGCCAGCGCATCCAGTATTTCGTCGTTAAGGCTGATCATCGCCAATAGCCGACGCCGCTCACCGGGCAGCCCAAGACGCAAAGCCTCGCGCTGCCAGCGCAGAAACTCCAGGGCGGCCCGCAGCCGCAGTTCAGTAAACGGCGGTTTTCCGTTGCCCAGTAACCGGAAAAAGTACGCATAGCGCGCGTCCAGGGTCTGCCAGTCTTCCGCTTCCCGGTAAGCTGAGAGCAATCCACGCAGCAGCGGCACCTGGCGCTCGCTGTACAGACCATCATTCACACGCACCACATGCAGCGCCCGGCTGTACATCGCGACCGCCTGCGAGTGCAGACCCTGCTGCAGGTAGTATCCACCCAACGCGTCCAGTGGCTCAGCAAGCGCGGGGGAATACGGACCCTGCTGTAATTCCATGTCTAGCAACTGCTGGTGATAGTCCTGCGCGAGTGTATTTTCCGCGACCAGCCGGTACTGCCCGCGACCCGGGCCGCCCTCGGCCCAGCTCGCTCCAAGACGCACAAAATCCTCGCCATAGGCAGCGGGTCGCCCCACCGCAGCAAGCGCGATCACCCACAAGGCCAAGGCACAGACTAATTGCCATGGCCAACTATTCAGCTTGTTGCACAAGGATTGATCACCTTTCTGGCTTGCCGGGGCTAACAATGATATAACGGCGCCTTGAATTTTGCCCTTTATAAAAGCCGCCCACGGGCGCGGAAAACACCATGAAACAACTCGGAATTCTCGACGCCGCCTTCATCAACCTGGAGCAGAACAATACCCCGCAGCACGTGGGTGGACTGGGCATATACGACCCCTCCACTGCCCCGGGCGGGTTCGTGCGTTTCAAGGACGTTATTTCCAGCTTTGAACGGCGCCTGAACAAGCAGCCCCTGTTTCGCACCCGGCTCGTGGAAGTCCCGGGCGGGCTGGACCGACCCTACTGGGTCAAGGACGCCAACTTTGATGTGGAGTTTCACCTGCGCCACATAGCGCTGCCGGAACCCGGCGACTGGCGCCAGCTCTGCATACAGGTAGCGAGACTGCATTCGCGCCCGCTGGATATGTCGCGCCCTCTCTGGGAGGCCTACATCATCGAGGGCCTGGACAACATACCCAATCTGCCAAGGAACTGTTTCGCTATCTACACCAAGATGCATCACGCACTGGTGGACGGCGCGGGCGGCTCCTCGTTTATGGCGCTGCTTCATGACCTGGTGGCCAACCCGGGGCCAGACGCAGAAGGCGTGGAGGAACCACGCCTGGTCGATGCCGAACCCAGCGTGACCGAATTGCTGACCAAAGCGTCGGTCAACACCGCGAAAAACACGGCTGGCTTATTGCGTGGCACAGTAAAAAACACCCTGGCACTGGGTCGCTACGCGGTAGATGTCGCGCGCAAGGAAATACCCTCCCCGGATATTTCCGCACCCAGAACCATCCTCAACAAATCCGTAGGCCCGCATCGTGTAGTGGATGCGGCGGAATTTCCCCTGGATGGCTTCAAGGACATCAAGAACGCCGCCGACACTACCATTAACGACGCTGTCCTGGCGGTAGTGGGTGGCGCCTTGAAGCGCTACCTGGACGCAAAAGGGGAAGCACCCGCCGAGGGGTCACTGGCAACCGGCATACCGTTGAACATGCGCACGCGGCGCGATAGCAGCGAAGATGACAACAACCAGGTGGGCAGTGTCTTCGCATCGTTGCACACCGACATCGACGACCCCATGGAAAGGCTCAGGGCAATTCACCAGTCCTGCGCCGATGCCAAGAAGAACGGGGAGCACAGCCCGCTGGTAGACATGCTCAAGATTGCCGGGGTATTTTCACCGGCCGTCACTCGCACCGTCGCCGGCATCTGGTCGCGAAACGAGTTGTCAAAATACCTGCCGGTTAACATCTCCACGGTGGTCACCAACGTTATGGGCCCTGACTTTCCCCTCTACTGCGCGGGTGCGAAACTGGTGGACTACTATGGACTGGGCGTGCTCACTCCAGGCATGGGGCTATTCCACGCCGCCTTCAGTTACGCCGGTAAACTCACCCTGACGGTGCTGGGCGATCGCAGCATCATGCCCGATCCCGAGTTTTATCACGATTGCCTCATCGCGTCCTACGAAGAACTGTATGCAGCTGCGACCGAAAACCTGCCTGCCAGCAAAACAGTAAAGGCGCGGGCCAAGATAGACGCGCCGCGGCGCAAGCGGGCGGCTGACACGGACACCGGGAAGAAGAGCAAGCCCACCGCCAGGAAGAAAGCGAAGCCTGCAGGCACGCCGGCAAAGAAGAAGACGACTGCCAAGCAGGGCGCACCGGCAAAAAAGAAGGCTGCCATCAAGAAAAAGACCCCCGCAAAGAAAAAGGCGGCCGTGAAGAGCCAGGCACCGGCAAAAAAGAAGGCCGCTACCCGGCGCAAAGCCCCAGCAAAAGTAAAACCCAAGCTCAAATAAAAATGACACAGCCGGGCATGAAAGCCTCGTCGTCCGGCTCGTAGTCTTTACCCCGACCTCCCGATGCGCCCGGCCTCAGCGGGAATTGCCGTGGGCGGCATACTCACCAGCAGGCACAGCATCTCACCAGGCATAAAAAAACCCGCCATGGGCGGGTTTGAAAGTAACTCTATTGGACCTGGATGGAATGCCATCAGCAGCGCTGGGGCATAGTCAGCCCCCAAGGGGGCTGATATTTCGAGTTGCCAACATCTTAGGCCGGGGTATGATATATATGAAATGTATTTATATTATGTTTTCCATGAATTAGATTTATATCACACCAATGAATACCCGGGAACTTGCCAAGATAGATCTTAACCTGTTGATTTCGCTACAGGTTCTACTGGAGGAGAAGAGTGTCTCCCGGGCCGCTGAGCGCCTGTTTATCACGCAACCAGCCATGAGCAAGACGCTTTCTCGCCTGCGAGCCCTGTTCGGCGACCCCCTGTTCACACGCGCAAGCCACGGAATGCAACCCACACCGCGAGCACTGGAGCTGGAGCTGGGACTGACCAGGATCCTGGGGGGCATCAGCCAGCTGGTCACGCAGAATGAATTCGATCCCGCCCTCTCGGACGCAGAGGTGACCATCGCGCTGTCGGAATACATCGGTCTCGCCCTCCTGCCCAAGTTGACCGAACGACTGCAGGCGCAGGCACCACGCCTTAACATCCGCATTATCACCCGGGTGGAGAACCAGCTTGAGCAACTGGCTTTGGGCAAGCTGGACTTCGCCGTTCACATCAAGCAAGCACGCTACGGTGACGAATTTCGCGTCGCAGAACTGGGCGGCAGCCCGCCCGCTCTGCTACTGCGTGACGGTCACCCGCTTTGCGATACGCCGTCCACCCCTACCATGCTCAATGATTACCCGGTTATCCGTCTCTATGTCTCTGACTGGGAGCAACTGGAGATGCGCAGCATTTCGCGGCTGTTCGAACAGTCTGCGCTGCCAGGCCAGGGGTCCCTGGAAATATCCCACCTGATGACGGCGATGGAAATATTGCGCAATACCGACTATTACATGCCCGCGCCGGCCTATCTGACCCAGAGCGAAACCAACAGCAAAGGGATCACCGCTCTTCCCCTGCCCTGGGAAGATGACGCCACACTCGACTATGTACTGGTGGCCCACCAGAGAACAGAAAACTCACCGCTGCACAACTGGCTATGGGAACAGATCACCTGTACCATCCGCGACCTGCGCCCGACCCAGCCGAACAAGCTGCGCCAGCGCGTCACCGCGAGACGTTAAGCGAAGACAACGGCAGGCATCATGAGCAAGAAAAAGCCACGCGAAATACCGCACTTCCGGACCCCTATTATCGAGACCCACTGTCATCTGGATTACCTCGATAGCGATGAGCTGGCGCTGACGCTGGCCAGGTCTCGCGAAGTCGGCATAGAAAAAATTATTACTATTGCCGTCTCGCCAGACAACCTCGACACCGTGCGCGACCTGGCACGCAGCCAGCCGGATGTATGGGGCACACAGGGCATTCACCCCCACGAGGCGGAGCACTACAACGACAGCGTGGAAGCACGCATTCGCGACGGCATCTGTGACCAGCATATTGTCGCGGTGGGTGAAATTGGCCTGGACTACTACTATGACCACGCTGACCGCGCCGTCCAGCGCCGGGTATTCGAGCAACAGCTGCAGGTTGCCGCAGACGCAGGGCTTCCCGTCGTCGTGCACACCCGTGACGCAGACGAGGACACCCGGGCAATACTTGCGAACTTTTCCGGCCAGTTGCCACGCAAGGGCGTTATTCACAGCTTCACCTCGGGAATGGCACTGGCGCAGTACTGCCTGGGCGAGGGCTTCATGCTCGGCTTTAACGGCATCGCCACATTCAATCGCGCCGAGAATGTGCGTGAGGTCATTGCCGCAACGCCGGTTGAACAGGCGCTACTGGAAACGGATGCACCCTACCTGACGCCGGTGCCCTACCGCGGCCGGCCCAACGCACCGTTCTACCTCCCCTTCATCGCCGAGCAGGTGGCGAAGACCCTGCAGGTGGGAGTGGAAGAACTGCTGGAACAGGTCTACCGTAACAGCCACAGATTATTTTTCGGGGACGCTTGATGGAGTATCTCATCGGCCAGCGCTGGGTTAGCCATGCCGACGCACAATTGGGCCTGGGTGTGGTTGTCGATATTGAACCGCGACGCATTACGCTGAGTTTTCCGGCGGTCGGTGAAGAGCGCACTTACGCCATCGAAAACGCGCCGTTGACTCGACTGCGCTTCAAGGAAGGCGACCATATCAGCACCGTCGAGGGGGTGGAACTGGTCGTCACCGCGGTGAACGAACACCACGGGTTGCTGATGTATACGGGCACCGATCATCACGAGGAGCAGCTGAGCGTTTCCGAACTGGAACTGGACGCTTTTGTGCAGCTGACCACGCCGCAGCAGCGCTTGCTCAACGGACATTTCGACAAGAATGCAGACTTCGCGCTGAGAGTGGCCACACTGCAATACACCGACCGTATGCAGGGCAGCCCTGCTCGCGGCCTTATGGGTTCGCGCACCAGCCTGCTACACCATCAGCTCTACATTGCCAACGAGGTGGGCCAGCGCCACGCGCCACGCGTGTTGCTGGCCGATGAAGTCGGCCTGGGCAAAACCATTGAGGCTGGCATGATTATTCACCAGCAACTGCTCACCGGCAGGGCCAGTCGTGCACTGGTGCTGGTGCCACCGTCGCTGCTGCACCAGTGGCTGGTAGAGATGCTGCGCCGTTTTAACCTGCACTTTTCGCTGTTTGACAACGAGCGCCTGGCGGAAATGCCGGAGGGTAACCCCTTCGAGGCCGAGCAGCTGGTGCTGTGCAGCCTGGACCTGTTTGCACAGAACGAAGCCCTGCAGGAGCAGGCCCTTGCGGCATCCTGGGACTTGGTGATCGTGGATGAAGCCCACCATCTGCACTGGTCAGAAGAAGGCGCCGGGGAGGACTATCGTTTTGTGGAGCGTCTCGCTGCGCACAGTGCAGGGCTACTGTTGCTCACGGCCACACCGGAACAGATTGGGCAGGCCAGCCACTTCGCTCGCCTGCGCCTGCTGGACCCGGCACGTTTCCACGACCTGGCGACTTTCCGTGAAGAAGAGCAGCATTACCGCGAGCTCAGCACCATGGTCGATGCATTGGAGCGCGGTGAAATACCCGACGAACTGCCCGGTGATCTTGACCGGGACCTGGAACCTGAGCAACTGATAGAGCAGTTGTTGGACCGCCACGGTACCGGCCGCGTCCTGTTTCGCAATACGCGTGCAGCAGTTCAGGGTTTTCCGGCCCGCCATTTACACCGCTATGCCCTGCCCAGTCCCGAACAGTACGCACTGGCAAAGCTGGACCTGGAGTCAGCCCTGCACCCCGAGCTGCCCTACCTGGACGACAGCTGGCTGGACTTCGACCCACGGGTCGCCTGGCTGGAACAGACCCTGAAATCGCTGCGCCCACATAAAGTACTGGTTATCTGTGCCCATGCCACCACTGCCGTGGCGCTGGAGCACCACCTTCAGATGCGCGCCGGGATTCGCTCTGCAGCCTTCTACGAGGGCCTGTCCATTATCGAACGGGACCGTGCGGCGGCGTACTTCGCCGATGAAAGCGGCGGCGCGCAGACGCTGGTGTGTTCAGAGATTGGCAGTGAGGGTCGCAACTTCCAGTTCGCTCATCACCTGATCCTTTTCGACCTGCCGCTCAACCCCGATCTGCTGGAACAACGTATTGGCCGCCTGGACCGCATTGGCCAGCAGGAGGATGTGGAAATTCACGTGCCCTACCTGGAAGGCAGCGCGCAGGAGACCCTGCTGGACTGGTACGATCGCGGCCTGGACCTGTTCCGCGACTCGTGTTCGGCGGGCTACATGATTTTCCAGACCTTTAGGGAGCGGTTGCTACCGGAGCTGGAGAGCCGCAGTGACGCCTTCGAGGACCTGCTGGTCGACACCGCCGAGTTCACCCTGCACACACGGCAGGAATTGCGCGAGGGGCGTGACCGTCTGCTGGAGCGTAACTCCTGTAAACGCGAGGTCGCCCAGAGCCTGATCGATGAGATCGAGTCGCTGGAAAATAACAACGAACTGGAGCCTTACCTGGAGCACCTGTGCGAGGCATTTGGCGTGGATCAGGAGTTCCACTCTGAGCACACCCTGGTGCTGCGGCCCTCCGAGCATATGCTCACCGGCCACTTTCCCGGCGTAACGGAAGAAGGCACCACGGTCACTTTCGACCGGGAGAAGGGTCTGGCACGGGAGGACATGGCATTTATCAGCTGGGAGCATCCGATGATCCTGGAGGCCATGGAAATGGTGCTCTCGACCGAATTGGGTAACGCCGCCATAGGCACCATAAAACTCAAGGGCGTCCCCGCCGGCACCATGCTGCTGGAGGCCCTTTACACCGTGAACTGCGTGGCGCCCAGGGCACTGCAGGTGGAGCGGTTCCTGCCACTGTCCCCCGTACGCCTACTGGTCGATGCCAGGGGCAAGCAATTAGCCGAACTGGTACCGCATGCCCGTCTCAATGAACTGATTGAGAAAGTACAGAAGTCCACCGCATTGGCGATCATCAAGCAGGTACACAAGGAAGTCGACGCCAAGATGCGCCTGGCCAACATACAGGCGGAGACAAAGCTGCAGGAGACACTCGCCGCCGCCGAGACCCGCATGCGCGAAGACCTGGGTGCTGAACTGGCCCGCCTGGAGGCGCTGCGCGAGTTCAACCCGTCTATTCGCGAAGAGGAACTGGAACACCTGCGCTATCGCATAGACGAGTGCGCGCTGCATATACAGCACGCCAGTTTACAGCTGCAGGCACTGCGCCTGATTATTACCACCTGAGATACAGCATCCACAGCGCAATAGGTAGCTACCGGCGATGACCACCCTGGGCGTGCGCCCCTGGGACAACGTTGCGCACCTAGATCGGCAACGGAATAAACACGGACCCGGCGGCGTGGACCACTTTGTTGACCCGGCGGTGGTCAGCGTCACCGGCAATGCGTGCCATCATCTCCTGTAGCACGATCAGCTTGCCGAACAGTCGCTCGAAACTCAGGTTGTCAGTCAGACCCTGGTACTCGCTGGTAACCAGCCATGGCTCGCCGTTGGCCTGGCGATTATTACGTAAACGCCAGGCCAGCACCTCCACGTTGTGGGCACTGGTCCAGAGTGGCTGCGGAGAGAGACTGTCAAACATGAACGACTCATGGTTGTAGCCGTAAGCGTGACGCAACATCCCACCCAGACCAACGACCAGGGCGAACACGCGGTCGCCGTCAAAATGCTGATTGAAAACCAGCTCCAGGGCCTGAGTCTCCTGGCGACCGGCCAGTTCAACAAAATCGAGTTGGCCACGATGCGTGCGCAATTGAGCCAGGCGCATGTCGATAGTCATTCCCGGAATTTTCGCCAACTCCCCCGGGTTCCGTTTGTAGAGCTTGACCATGAGTTCGCGCACCAGACGGCGACTTTCATCTATGAATTCGTCGGTCACCAGGTCAACGTCAGACTTGGCAATGTTCTTCAATTCATAGCTGCCGCACCCGGTGAGGGTGCATAGCAACAGGGCAAAAATCAGATAACGCAAAGTGTTAGTCCAGAAAAAGTTGACGCTTGCTCGCGAAAAAATGCGGCGGCCTTCAGCGACGGATATTCAGTTGCGCCTCAAGCTGTATGTCGCGCCCGACCTGCTCACTGATCAACCGTTTCAACTCGTCCAGGTGGACGTTCTCCAGGCGCTCGGCGGAACTGACCACCACGGCGACCAGGGGGGGTTCCCCCAGCGTCACCTGCACCTGACTCACGTGCACGATTTGATTGAGCAACGCGAATTCGCCATCGGGAACACGCTCCTCCAGCTTACCCCGCTCAACAAGATGATCATAGGCAATATAAAGGGGAATACTGATCAGACCTGCCAGCGCCAGTGACACGCCCAGGCCCTTGCGTGCGCGGATAAACGGCGCAAAGCCCAGCACCAGGAAGGTCAGGCTGGCGGCGAAGGAAATACCCACCATGTTAGTGGTCAGCAACAGCAGCGCACCACTGGCCATATCCCAGTCTCCCCAGCCCAGGCCAATACCAGCCACGCTGAGCGGCGGCACCAGGGCGACGGCGATGGCAACGCCGGCAAGGCTCTTGGCAATCTCCTCGCGGGAGTGCGCATAAGCGCCGGCGACGCCGGAGATGACGGCAATAAACAGGTCAAGCAGGGTTGGCGACATCCGCGCGCGCATCTCGTCGGTTGCCAGGTCGAAAGGCATCATCCAGGCCAGCACCACGGCGCAACCCAGTCCCCAGGCGGTGCCTATCACCAGCGTCTCCACGGCACCACGGATGAGCACAATATCTGAACGCGCCAGACCCATGGCCAGTGACATAATCGGCGACATCAGCGGCGCCAGAATCATGGCGCCGATAATGACCGGGGCAGAATTGGCATACAGTCCCGCCAGCGCCAGCATCACACTGAGCACCATCAACACCTGGTAAGAAGAGGATGCCCTGGCATTCTCACGCAGTGACTTGAACAGGCCGCGGTACTCTTCTTCACTGGCGTGGTTGAACAACGGCAGGTGCTTGCCCACCATCGCCTTGGCGGCTGCATCCAGGGGCACATGGTTCATGCGCAGGGTTTCACGCCCGCTGCTCTTGCCCGCCTCTTCACGCGCAGGCAGTGCCGGTCCAGGCAACAGGCACAGGCCTCCCGCCTGAACCACCAGGTCCAGTTCGGCGGCGTGAACAGGCTTGCCATCGAGGAGATACTCGAAGCCTTCTGTAGACTCCAGATTCAAGCGTTCGCTCTGCAGCAGCGCAAGGGAGCCAGGAAGACGGGAGAGGCCTATCTTGCCGGGCAGTAACAGGCGGAACAGGAACCACAGATAAGCGAGAATACTGCGCGGCGCGATCGCCAGCATGGATACCCTGCCGTCGGCAATGGTCAGGTTTTCGTCAAAGCGACGACCCACCAGCGAGCTCTGCGTATGGGCTACCGCCATCAGCCCCAGCGCGCCCAGCTTGAATTCCTGTTCCTTGCCTGTCTTTACCTTGTACATTGCCAGCGATAGCTTGCCCAGACCCTTTAGTGAACCGCGAAACAGGCTCCAGTTGGATTGTGGGCGGTTGATGTCGTCAGGGCGTAGCGACAATACCGAGCCGATCACAACTGAAGAAAAAACCAGTTCTCCATTACAGGTCAGGGCATCCGCATCTATGGGCTCGGCTCGCTGGTAATGCGCGATCAACTTCGCTGGACTGCCCTTCACCCCCAGGGCAGCACACGCCATGCGGGCTTCCGGGTGGGCCAACAGACCGATCACCCACTCGCGGGCCAGCACCAGGTCGGCAACATCACGGATCTGCTCATCTCCCAGCCATAGCAAAACGCGAGCGCCCGCGGCGATGCTCTCTCGCTCGGCATAGGGCACCAGCCGCAGCTGCGCCTTCTCCACCCAGGATGCGGCCCGCTCGGGATCGAAGGACGTGTCATGAAGCAGGTACCAGACCAATGTTTCGCTCACAAGGCGTCAGCCAGCAACACCGCAAGCGTGCGCGTGAGTCGCTCAAGATCGGCGGGGCGCGACAGACGATGGTCACCATTCTTGACCAGCTGTATCTCAACATCGGTAGAAACCAGTTTCTCTGCCAGCGTCAACGAATTCTCCCAGGGCACATCAGCATCACACTGGCCGTGCAGCAAACGTACCGGTTTATCGATGGGGATATTCTCCCCCTGCAGCAGGCAGTGTCGGCGGCCCTCCTCCAGCAGCTCGCGGCTAATGTGGTAGGGCTCCCCGTCATCATAGCAGTTGTCTATCAAACAGCTATCTGACAGTTCCAGTTGCAACATCTGCTCCGGGGAGAGCACGCCATTGCGCATCGCCTCGGTAAAATCCGTCGCCGTCGCTATTCCGACCAACGCCCGCACCTGTTCGGGCCTGGCCAGGGCTACGTGCAGCATAATCCAGCCGCCCATGGATGAACCGACCAGCAGCTGCGGCCCCTCGGTCACACGATCGAGTACGGCTATGGCATCGTCAATCCAGCGACCGATTGTGCCCTCTTCAAAGCAACCGCTGGAAGCACCGTGTCCGAAGTAGTCGAACCGGGTGTATTGACGACCGCTGCCCCTGCACCATGTATCCAGGGCCATCGCCTTATCGCCCTGCATATTGGAGTTAAAGCCGCTGAGGAATACGATGCCGGGGCCAGCGCCCTCCACATGTTCGTAGGCCAACGAGTGTCCATCCTCACGCTGTAACATCATATCTGCTGCCTCTGCATCCACACCGCCAGTCCCTGTGCATTCAAATGCGCATCGTGGCGAAAACGCTCACGCATATGACGCATCTCCACACCGGCATTCATCTCTTCAACGCGTTGCTGCGAATAGTCCATCAGCGCTTCCTCCATCACCGCGGCGTCGCCCGCGCAATCGCGGGCAAGCGCTACATAGTCATCTATCTGGCGCATCAGCATCTGTTGTTTCTCCCGCGTATAGGCCAGCGCCCCGAAGTGCGTCAGGTAGATCGTTACAGGCCCCATTGCACCCAGCAAGACCAGCGAGGCCTTCAGCGCCTCAGGCCGAAACTGCGTGGGCGTGGTGGCGGGCATGGAGTAGTCGCCGCCCGGCGTACGAAACCAGTCATAGGAAATACCGAAAACATCACCGCTGAACCAGCCGCGACTGACCTCGTCCCAGATACAGAAGTGGTGGTCGGCGTGCCCCGGGGTATGACGCAGCAGCAGGCGACGACCGCCAAACTGCACGGTCTCGCCGTCCGCCACCTCAATCACCCGCCGGGCCGCCACAGGCCGGATATCCCCGTAGAGCTGCTGAAATACCTCATCGCCATACACTTCCCGAGAGCCCTGGACCAGTCGCGCCGGGTCAATCAGGTGACGGGCGCCACGCGGATGTGCCAACAGTTCCGCATTGGGAAAGATATCCATCATCACCCCGGCCCCGCCGGCATGATCAAGGTGCACATGGGTAGGAATAACATAGCGCACCTGTCCGGGGGCAATACCCCGCGCCTGCATCAGCGCCTGCAGACGGGGTACGGAATGTTGAGTACCCGTTTCCACCAGCGCGTATTCGCCGTTACTCTCAAGCAGATAGAAACACACCAGACCCGGCTGCAGGTAATCGGCGTCGATGCGGGTAATCCCAAAGCCCAGATCCTCGGTGGCCGCCGGCTCCATCTACTTTCCTCCTGGTGGGCAATCCGGCACAGCGGATGCAGAAAGGTTATTATGACCCACTGTGAGCATAGAATTGAATAAGCTGCCCCGATGATTGCACCTGTTTTTTTTCCGAACTTCCCCGCTCGCCGGGTCTGCCTGCTGCTTCTGACCCTTTTCATTGCCTCGCCGCTGGCTGCCCAGCAGCCACCAGGCCTCGATGACCTCGCCAGTCTGCGCAGAGCCGTTGACGCAGATACCAACCTCCCAGAGGAAGACAGTGCCGCGCTGGTGTCACAACTGGACAGTGCACAGAACCTGCTGGAAGCGCGCGACCGCTTCGATACCCGCGCCGCGCAGTTGAGCGAGCTGGTGGATGATGCCAGCCAGCAGGTAGAGCAATATAACCAACAACTGGCCCAGGCCAAGAACCGCAAAGCAGACACCGGAACACTGCTACCCGCTGCGGCTACTGCAGATCAGATACAGGGCCAGATTACTCTGATCACGGCCGAGCGCCAGGCCCTCAGTGAACGCCGTACACAGCTGCTCAAAGAGACCGACAACCTGGCCACGCGCCGCGCGGAAATCCAGCAGCGACTTGTGGAACTGCGGAAACAGCAGCCGCCCCCTGTCGCGAATACCGCAACAGGCACACTTTCAGAACGGGTGGCACGCGCTCTCGGCAATGCAAAGACACTCGCGCACACTGCCGAACAACAGGCACTGGAGCTGGAGATACTCAGCGAGCCGGCCCGCGCCCGGGTCAATGCTGCAGAACGCGCCTGGCTGGGCTTTGCGATTAGCGCAGCCGATACCAAACTGGCACAACTGAATGACGCTCTCGAATCCGCCCGCAGCAGTGCCACGGAGGAACAACTGGAGACAACGGCGCAACTGCAGGAACAGTTGCAGGACAGGGACCCGGTATTACAGCAGTTCGCGGCGGAAAATCGCGCCCTGGCCGAGCAGTTGCAATCCCTGGCGTCCACCGCCGATGAGGCTCGGTGGGACAGCCAGCAACTGCAAGACACACTGGAGGGCATAGAACAGGACTCACTGCTGATGCACCGGCGACTGCAGGTGGCCGGTCGCAAGGAAATACTGGGCAGGGTCATGATCACCCGCCTGGACAGCCTGCCGGAGACCGACAAGCTGAAACGTAAAATCGATGAGCGCAACGCGCTGATCGCCGATGCCTCAATGACACAAATCGATATCGAGGAGGACTTTCGGGCAATCAACGACCGCGAGGAGTACATGGCTGCTCTGGTGCCTGACCTGGAGACCTGGCAGCCTGAGGCCCGGGAACTGGCCAACAACCTGGTTGATCAGCGCAGGGACCTCCTGGAGAGCAATCTGCGCAGATACGGTTCGCTGCTACACCTGCTGCTGGAAAACAACGAGAGCACAGTACAGCTGATCGATGCCACCGAAACCTTCCATAAATTCCTGCTCGGCAACCTGCTGTGGGTGCGTAACTTCACCTATGTCGACATGGGCACACTGGCAAAGCAGGTTGCGGTTGTCCTGTCTGTAGATGACTGGGCCATGATTCCCATGCAACTCAAATCCGGGTTTCACGCCCAGCCCTGGTCAAACACCCTGCTCGCCCTGTTAGTGCTCTCGTTCATACTGCGCAGACGACTGCGACCGGTTTATGACCGCATGCTCAGCCAACCTATCCTGGTTAGCACAGCCACGCTATGGCACATGCTCGCCGGGCTGGCGCTCTCGGCCTTGCTGGTTTTGCCATGGCCGCTGTTGTTGTACTTGCTGGGCTTCATGCTTCGCGAAGGCGCACCCACCACCGAGTTCGCCGATGCCCTGGCACCGGCACTGGAATTCACTGCGCGCATTCTCTATATGCTGCTACTGACACGATTGATCGCCAGTCGGCACGGCGCGGGACGTCGATTCCTCAAATGGAATGCGCGTATGCTGGACGCCCTGCGCAAGGAGCTGAACTGGGCAGGGCCCACCGTTTGCGTGGCCGCATTGGTGGATGTATTCGTATTCAACCTGGACCTCGTTGTCAGCGGAGGCCCCCTTGGCGCTGCAGCCACAGCGGTTGTTGCCACCAGCATGATCGTCTTCTGTATACGCCTGTTGCGCCAGCCCATCTTTAATGAACATGCGCTGACCCGATTTAGCCTGCGTCTGGTGATTTTCGTGGCGGCCGCGGTGATTATCATGCAACTGATGGGTCTGCTTTTTGCGGCAGACATCTACCTGGTGGCATTGGGACGATCGATCATCGTACTGGGACTGATCAAGCTCGTGGCGGATGTGCTGCAGCGGTGGCTGTTGATCCTCCGTGCAAGGCTGGAGCGCCAATCCAGGGATGAAAGCCAGAACAGCGAACAGGCTACTGCAAACAGTGACGACGCTGAAGCACTGATAGATGTCATTTCGCTGTCCGAAGCACACACTAAAATGCTGACGCTTGCGCGCTTCAGCGGCGCAGCCGCCGCGCTTTTCCTCATCTGGGCACCCAGCCTACCGGCGCTGACGCTACTGGACTCGGTAACGCTCTGGGAGGTCAGTAACAGTGCCGATCCAACCGGCGCACTGCGCCAGATCAGCCTGTTCGACCTGACTCTCAGCCTGGTCATTCTGGTGGTGACCGGCCTGGTGGCCAGGAACCTGCCCTCCATCAGTGAGGTATTCATGCGCGAGTGGTCCAGCATGAGCGCCGGGGCCCGCTATGCGAGCAGCATCCTGCTGCAGTACCTGGTGATCGCCATCGGTGGCTCACTGTTTCTGAGCACCATTGGCTGGGAATGGGGCAAGGTGCAATGGCTGGTAGCGGCGCTGGGCGTGGGTATCGGCTTCGGCCTGCAGGAGATCGTGGCCAACTTCATAAGCGGCATTATCATCCTGTTTGAGCGTCCGGTGCGGGTTGGCGATATCATCAGCGCGGGCGGTGCAGAGGGCACGGTGAAAAAAATCAACCCGCGCGCCACAATTATCGAGACCTTTGATCGCAAGGAACACCTGATTCCCAATAAGGAGCTGATCACCGGCCAGGTCATCAACTGGACCCTTTCCGACGCTGCAATTCGCGTAATCATCCCGATCGGCATCGCCTATGGTTCTGATGCGCGGCAGGCAATGGCGCTGTTACTAGAGGCGGCCACGGAAGTAGACAACGTGCTCCCCGACCCGCAGCCAAGGGCGTCCTTCGAAGACTTTGGCGATAACGCACTGGTGCTGTGGCTGCGCTGCTACATCTCTGAAGACCGCATTGGCACCTGGACTGAATTGCGTACGATTATTAACGACAAGTTCGCCGCGGCCGGGATCGCCATTTCCTTCCCGCAGCGGGATGTTCACCTGGACACTGTGGAACCGCTGCAAGTGGAGGTGAGGCACCTGGGTGCAGGCCCCGAGGCTGCGTCAGGGGCGATACCAGATCGGTGAGGTGTAGGCCCGCTCCTGGATACTGTCGTCAAACTCGCCAGAGATATCCCGCTGCAGGGCGACAGCATCATAGAGTGAGTGGCGCGGTGTCGGTATCTGCAGCACGCGGGCATAGTAAAACGCCTGCTGGTGCGGTTGGAACTGCGGGTCCCGCCAGCGCACCGCGAGTCGTTCTGACCCGATAGTGTTGCTGTAGCTGGCGGTTGCCGCATCCACCGTATCACCCACCGCCGGCAGATTGCCCGCGGCATCAGGTCGACGGTCGCCAGACCAGGCCACGTCAAACACCTGTTCCTGGCTACGGCCCTCGTCATCCAGCCAGCCCTTGATTATCTGGATGCGATCCAGGTTGGCGCCATCGGCCTCCTTTTCCGCTATCACCAAAAATTCGGGCGATGCAGCATAGGCACCGTGAAGCTCACCGCCCATAGGCACACCGCTGGCCACTGCCTGCTGATATAGCCGCGCGCTGTCCAGCAGCGCTTCGCTATAGCCGCTGCCCGCGAAAAAACGTACCCCGATGCGCGGGCCGCTGGTTGCATACACCTCGCGTCGCTTGAGTGCGGCGACAATAGCCTCCCGGGTATTTTCCTCTGCCCAGACGGCGGCGAGGCCGGATGCGGACATATTCCAGCCCTTGGGCCGGCCCTGCGCATCCCCCCTGACTATGCCTTCCTTGTTAGCCGGAATGCTGTCGGCGGCAAACTTGCCGTGAAAGTTGTCCTCCTCGGCGCCCGCCAGACCCGAATGCGCATCGCTGGAGCCGATCAGGCCAAACTGATAGGGGTTCTGCCCCAGATCCTGCTGCAGCTCCAGGCCCAGGCGCAGGGCCGAACGGATGTAATCGGACTGCGACGCCAAATAGGGTGTGCGGTCACGCTGGATATAGAACGGGAAGGTTTCGAAGTCGGCGAAGGCGTCATCCGGTGACAGGTCCGGATGCGTTTCAGAGTCACCTTTGATCTGCGTCACCTCAACGACCTGCTCCCAGCGCATGCGGGCGGCCGCATACTCCGCTGACAAGGGGTTCCCCCGCAAAGTCCGGGTGTCAAACATATAGCCCTTGGATATATTCGAATTGTGCGGTATGGCGATGAAGTCAGCACCGGTCTCACTGCTGGTCGCGTCCAGCCAGGCCCAAAGATCTTCGGGGAATGAGCTGTCCAGAAAACTGAAGGGAAGGTAGCGCTGTGCCTGCTCTGCGCCGGAGTCGGTGATCACGATGCGGTGCAGGTTGGCGCCGCCGTTATTGGAACTCCATTCCCAGCCAATCAGGGCGCTGAACGTCCCCGGTTCATTGGCGGCGTCTGCGGCGGCGGTAGTCTCCACCCAGGTGGCCCGTGAAACCGCCGGCAGCGGCGGAATTCCGCCCATCTTGAACCCCTCTTCCTGCAGGCGCTCCCCCGCTTCCCGGGGGTCCTCCGCGGTGGGCAAGCGCGAACCAAACAACAGTGGCCCCCAACTGGAGCCCACACCAGCCTTGATCACCAGCGCTGAAAACCAGGCATAAACCGTGTCGATCAGGCCCAGTTCCTGCGTGGGGACCCAGTCTTCATAGACATGGCGCACCACACCCAGGAACTCCGCATGGTCCGACACCACCAGGAAGTCCAGGGGGGTGCCGATCTGCACGCGCGCGCCATGGTAGGGATGCACCACAGGTAAGCCACGCGCATAACGGTAAGCGGCTGCAGGGTCGATCGTCCGGTTACCGATGGTGATGGCATCAAATGAATTACTGGTGTGCAGGTGCGTATCGCCCCACAGCAAATGCTTGTCTGCTGCCGCAGCAAAGGGGGCTGCCGCCGCCAGCACGGCCAGAATCGCTATTCGTCGCATTTCAACTCTCGTTATTACGATGCGGCTAAAATACTACCATGCGTGATGGCCTATCGGGTGAGCGTCAGCGCCCTTTCCATTGCGGCGCCCGCTTTTCCAGGAACGCCGCGGCACCTTCTGCGGAATCCTCGCTGGCGACACAGATACGCTGCAGATCAGCTTCGTGAGAGATCACCTTGTCAAGATCTGACTCACACGCCTCGGCCACGGCGCGCTTGGCATAGCGCAACGACAGGGGCGCGCGAGACGCCAGGTCGCTGGCCCAGGCCAGTGTGGACTCAAGCAGTTCCTCACTGGGCACCACGCGATTACACAGACCCCACTCCAGGCATTTCGCAGCAGGGAGCTTTTCCCCGGTGGCAATAATTTCATAAGCGCGCTTGCGACCAACCGTACGCACCAGGTGCCAGGTCGCCCCGCCGTCGGGCACCAGGCTTATCGCGGTGAACGCCTGGTAGATATAGGCATCCTCCGCCATGACCGTGAGGTCACAAACCATGGCGAAGGCGCTGGAAATCCCCGCCGCGGGGCCATGTACCGCACTGATCCAGGGCTTGGGTGCCTGGTAAATTTCCAGCATCACCGGCTTGTATTCCAGGTTCAGCTGATCGTCCACCCGCCAGCTGGGGTCAGACATGGGCGTTTCACTGAGGTCGGCGCCGGCCCCGAAGCCGCGGCCGGCGCCAGTGAGCACAACCACGCGAATGGCATCATCGTTATTGACTTCGCGAGCGGCAAGCAGAATGTCCCGGCGCAGGGAGGCGTCAAACGCATTGAGTGCCTGCGGGCGATTCAGGGTAACCACCGCGACCGCACCCTGGCGCTCCACGGTTACCGACGGGTAAGTACTCATCACACAGCCCTCATACGATGGCACCATCGCGCTTGAGCTCGTCCAGTTCCTGCTCGGCAAAGCCCATGTCGGTCAAAACCGAACGGGTATCGGCGCCCAGGTCAGACCCGCTGTTGCGCACCTGCGAGGGGGTGCGCGAAAAACGCGGCGCCGGCGCAGGCTGGGTGACACCGTCTACTTCAATGTAGGTGCTGCGTGCCACGTTCGCCGGATGCTGGGCAGCATCAAGCAGGTTGAGAACCGGGGCAAAGCACACGTCAGTCCCCTCCATCAACTCACACCACTGCGCCTGCGTTTTCTGCAGGAAGACAGCGCTGATCTTTTCTTTCTGTTGCGGCCACAGCGCGGGATTGTTCTGCTCAGCGAAATCCTCATCGGAAAGACCGGCCTTCTCCCGCAGCAGCGCGTAAAACTGTGGTTCGATGGAGCCGATGGAAATGTATTCGCCGTCCGCGCATTCATAGACGTCGTAGAAGAAGGCCCCTCCGTCAAGCAAATTGGATTCCCGCTGGGTCGCGTCCCACATACCCATTGCCTCGAAGCTATGGAACATCCACATTAACTGCGCAGCACCATCGACCATTGCTGCATCAATCACCTGCCCTTTGCCTGAGTTGGCGGTTTCCAACAGAGCCGCCAGCACGCCATTGGCCAGCAGCATACCGCCACCGCCCATATCGCCGACCAGGTTCAGCGGGGCCACAGGTTTCTCACCCTTGCGGCCCATGGCAAACAGGGCACCGGTAATGGAGATGTAGTTGATATCGTGCCCGGCCGCCTGGGCCAGCGGCCCTTCCTGGCCCCATCCGGTCATGCGCGCAAAAACAATTTTTGAATTGCGCTGCAGGCAGACATCAGGACCTATGCCCAGTTTTTCACAAACACCGGGGCGAAAGGGATCGATGATGACGTCGGCGTTTTCCACCATGCGCAGAAGGGTCTCAATGCCGGCAGGGTCCTTGAGGTTAAGTGCCACGGACTTTTTACCGCGGGTACTCACGTCCTTCATGTGTAAGCCGGGCGGCGTGCCGGCGCGGTCGATGCGGATCACTTCCGCACCCATGTCCGCAAGGATCATACCGCCCATCGGGGCGGGTCCTATGCCTGCCAATTCCAAAACTGTGTAGCCATTCAGCGGTCCCATGATTTACTCCTTAGCGCGGTTGCATGCGAATCGCGCCATCGAGACGAATACACTCTGCGTTAAGGTAATCGTTCTCGGCGATGAACACTGAAAGGTGAGCGATCTCGGAGGGCCGGCCAAGGCGTGGCGGATAACAAACCGATGCTTCAAGCGACTTGTAGGCCTGCTCTGGAAGCGACTCAAACAAGGGGGTATGAATGAGCCCGGGAACGATGGTGTTGACACGAATACCGTAGCTGGCGAGGTCGCGCGCCATGGGGACAGTCATGCCGATCACGCCGCCCTTGGAAGCGGAATAGGCCACCTGCCCCACCTGCCCTTCGTAGCCGGCAACCGAGGCCGTGTTGATAATCACGCCACGCCCACCGTCTTCGTTCACCGGGTCGTTTTTCGACATTGCCTCGGCGGCGAAGCGTGAAACGTTGAACGTGCCCACCAGGTTAATATCGATGACGAACTTGTACTGGTCCAGCGGAAATACACCGTTTTTTCCATAGGTCTTACAGGCGTTGCCAATACCCGCATAGTTGTTACAAATATGCAGGGCACCGAACTTTTCGACTACGCCGGCGACCGCATCCTTTACGCTGTCCTCGTCGGCGACGTTGACATTCCAGAAGGCCACGTTGTCGGCACCCAGCTCGCCGATCACCTGGTTGGCGTTGTCTTCGTTCATATCGAAGATCGCCACCCTGGCGCCCTTGGCAACATAGGCTTCAACGGTGCCACGACCAAGGCCAGAGGCGCCGCCGGTAACGATTGCTACTTTTCCATTCAGATCCATTTTCGTTCTCCTGTTATTCAGTTTTCAGTTTTCAGTTTTCAGTTTTCAGTTTTCAGTGTTAAAAATTACGAGTATTGAAGGGTACATAGTCATCGCCCAGGCAATCGCGCCCGATGATCAGCTTCATGATCTCGGAGCTGCCGGCATATATGGTGGAGATCTTGGCATCGGTGTACTGGCGAGAGATTGGGTATTCGTCCATATAACCGTGACCGCCATGCAGTTGTACACCCAGTTCTGCGACCTTTACCTGCAACTCACTGGTATACAACTTGGCCTCGGCAGCATCCACCGCGGTGAAGCAGCCAGCATTGAACGCGGCTACGCACTGGTCGACGTATACCTGGGCGATATCCAGTTCGGTGCGCATCTCTGCCATCTTGAACTGGGTATTCTGGAAGGCGGCAACCGGCTTGCCAAAGGCCTTGCGCTGCTTGACATAGTCGGCGGTCAGGTCCCAGGAGAGCTGCGCACTGGCCAGATAACCGGCGGCACCCAGCAGGCGCTCCTCGGCGAGCCCCATCATCAAGTAAACGAAACCCTTGCCCGGCTCACCCAGCACATTGGCCCTGGGCACTTTTACATCATTGAAAAACAGCTCTGCGGTATCCTGTGCCTTGAGACCCATTTTCTTCAGGTTGCGACCACGCTCAAACCCCTCCATACCGCGCTCTACCAGGAACAGGGTCATGTGATGAGGATTGTTCTCCGGGTCAGTCTTGGCCGCGACAACCACCAGGTCGGCGTTGATACCATTGGAAATAAAGGTCTTGGAGCCGTTGAGCACCCAGTGGTCATCCTGCTCAACCGCCGAGGTACGCATCCCCGCCAGATCTGAGCCTGCATCCGGTTCGGTCATCGCCACGGCCAGGATGTATTCTCCACTCACGCACTTGGAGAGGTAGCGATCGCACTGCTCCTCGTTGCCGAAGCGGGTTAAGTAGGGGCCTACCAGGCGGCTGTGCAGGGTATTAAACCAATCCCCGCAACGGGCGTAATTGGTCTCCTCGATAATAATCTGTTCAAAACGGAAGTCCTCGTCGCCCATCCCACCATAGCGCTCGTCCGGCCAAACCATGAGAAAACCCTGCTCACCCGCCTTGCGAAATGCCTCCCTATCCACGATTCCTGCCTCACGCCAGCTCTCCATATGTGGCACAATCTCTGTTGCGAGAAATTTGCGATAGGCATCGCGAAACATGTTTTGCTCTTCGGTAAAGTTTCTTGGCAGCATGACGGGGTACCTCGGGTAAACAGACTGTCAACGGGCGCTCAGTATGGTTAGCGCTCCGGCGAGCAACAATGACCGCCCCCGACAAATTAATTGACTGGAAATGACAGTGAGCTGGGCTGACTGACCGATGGTGGAAATTTTTCCCGAGAACTGGGCCGTACTGCACCTGGGGCTGATTTTTTGCCTGACCCTGGCGCAGCTTCTGGTTGTCTACGTACTCAGCGACCATCACAACCCACCAATGGGCCTGGGCCTCTTTACTGTCTACTTCATGGCAGCACTGCTGGGCTGGATTGCCTTCACCCTGCAACAGGGGACTATCGCCCCCATGACCCTGGATGTGCCTGCGGTGGCCGCGATGATCAACAGCTACCTGTTGTTCCTCGCCGCGGGACAACGCGCAAATAAGCACGTGGGCCGGATTGTGCTCGGGGGCTGCTGCCTGGCGGGCTGTCTCAGTGTATTTTTCCTCAACCCGAAGGCAATGTATGTCGTGTACAGTGCCCTGTCGGGTTTCTTCTTCGCCGCCGCAGGCCTGCTATGCGCCTACCGTGCCTACAGCAAACACAATGTCGGTGATGGCATAATCGCCGGCGCAGCCGTGCTGATGGTCGCCAGTGTGCCCATTGCCTTCTACCAGCTGTTTACCTCAGACAACCTGCAACTGGCGCGCGTTATCACTTTCGGCGCGTACACCTGGTCTTTTGTGCTGCTGGCGATTGGCTTCCTGACCAGCGTGCTGATCGAGTATCAGCAGCACCTGTCACACCTCGCAGTAGAAGACCCACTGACCGGTCTGCTCAACCGTCGAGGCATGGAGGACGCACTGCGTGTCAGTATGGCGCGCGCCAATCGAGAGAATGCGCAAACCTCGGCAATGATGATCGACATTGATCACTTCAAGAACGTCAATGACAGCTTTGGCCATGAAACCGGCGACAATGTCATTCGTGAGGTGGCCGCAATACTGGAGCGCATGAGCAGGGCCAGTGACGTGGTGGCGCGCGTTGGCGGCGAGGAGTTCATGCTGATCCTCCCGGATACCGATGCCAGCGCAGCGCGGCTGGTGGCAGAACGGATCTGCAGGACCCTGGGGGAACGGCCACTGCGGGTTGACCAGCAGTCTATTCCCGTTACCGTAAGTATCGGGGTGGCCTGCAGTCGCGGCGAAACCAGCCTCGACGAACTGTGCCAGGAGGCTGATCGCGCCATGTACCTGGCCAAGCGCGGCGGCCGCAACCGCGTGGCGTCGGTAGAGTCCAGGCCGGTTCACCTCAGCAACAGCGCCGGGGTAAGCTGAGGGACACCATGCGCGACTACTCCATTTCAGTCTACTTCATCAAGGCCGTGCTGAAAAACGCGGTGGCCCAGGGCCTGGATCCCATCAGCCTGCTGCGGAAGTCACGCATATCGCCACGGCTGCTGCTGGAGAAAGAAGCTCGCATCTCCGTGGAGCGTTTCGCTGACCTGCAGGTGAACACCATGCTGGCGATGAATGACGAGGCCCTGGGCTACGTTTCGCGACGCACACCCATCGGCTGCTGGTCAATGATGTGCCATGCCGTAATCGGCTGTGAAACGCTGGGTCAGGCGATTGCGCGCTATTGTCGTTTCTACCAGTTGTTCGAGTCTGGCGTTCACCCCCAATTGATCGTTGACGGTGATGAAGCGCGAATTGGCGTCGTCACTGCCGATGAGGGTGCCGCACCTGATCCCTATATGACCGAGTTACTGCTGTTCAATGCACACCGTTTCGCCAGCTGGTTGATACAGGAACACCTGCCGTTGCAGTGCGCGCAGCTGGCCTACCCGCCGGCGACCGATCTGCGCGAATACCGCGCCATGTTCCTGGGTAACCCGATAGAGTTTGAAGCCCAGCATTCGCAGCTGGTATTTTCCACCGCCCTGCTGGACCGCCGCATCACCCAGACTGAACAGACATTGCGACACTTTCTGCGTCACCCCGTGCTGATGCTACTCACCCAGACCTACGACCAGAACAGCTGGACCGCCCGCGTGCGCGAGGCCGTGCACCAGCACCTGATCGATATGCCGGAGCTGAACGATGTAGCAGCCATGCTGGATGTACACCCGCAAACCCTGCGTCGCCGCTTATCGACCGAGGGAACAACCTTCAAAGAGGTCAAAAGCCAGGTGCGCCGCGACACGGCCCTGCACTACCTTGGCAAGCAGGGCCTGTCCATTGAGGAAATCGCCCATCGCGCAGGCTTCTCTGAATCCTCCGCATTTATCCGCGCGTTCAAGGGCTGGACAGGCGTCACTCCCTACACCTACCGCAAAGGCCTGTGACGGCGCGCTGAGGGTGCAACGCCGGCTGCGCGCGCTTTTCCGTTTGCTTCAGCAGCATTTCGACTATAGTTAACCCGCTACCAGAAACGAGGAACGGATTGTGTTGAGAAAAATAGTGCGGGTACTCGCTGGAATCTATATTGCTTATGTGCTGATCGCCTTGCTGGTGGTGATGCCCGCGGCCAACTTTCTCGCCCCCAAATACGTGCACGACACCTACGGCAGGAAACTGCACACCGACATCATCCTGTTCAATCCCTTCACCTTCAATGCCGAGGTGCGCGGCGCCAGGCTCAGCGAGACCGATGGCAGCGCCTTCGCCGCACTGGACCGGGCCAGTGTGAACCTTTCTCTCGCCAGCCTGTTCAAGCAGGGTGTCGTGCTGGACGAGGTCAGTCTGCAGGGACTGCGGCTGCACCTGCGCCGTATCGACGCCGAGACCTATAATTTCTCTGACCTGATTCCTCCGGCAGACGAAGAACCCGCCCCAGAGAGCGATGCAGGTATCCCCGCCGTCACCATCGACAGATTGTCATTCACCGCTGAACGTATCGACCTGAGCGACGAGGCGCGCGATGAGCCTTTTCGCACTCACTATAAAGGCATCGACATAAACGTCACCGACCTGTCCACCATCGTCGAGGAAGGCAAACCCTACCGCATCGCGGCACATGCCGAGTCCGGGGGCGCCCTGGACTGGGAGGGCACCGTTTCGATTCCCGCTGCACGCAGCGAGGGCACATTGCGCATCAGTGAGCTCAGCCTCAGGCCTATCTGGCGCTTTGCCCGCCCCTGGCTGCGTTTCGAGCTGCGCGAGGGCAAACTCAGCCTGCAGGGCGACTACGCCGTGTCCTGGGGTGAGGGCCTTGATTACGACGTGACCAACGGCCAGCTCCGCCTGGCCGCGTTGGATATCCAGCCACTCGATGACCAGGAGCTTGCCGATACCGGCCTCTCCATGACTGCGCTGACAGTCTCGGCGGTGACGCTTGCCGGCAGCGAGGCCACCGTTGATGTGAGTGAGGTGCGTATCGATAACCTGGCAGTGGCTGGATGGAGTGAGGGTGCGCAGGTCAGCCTTGCGGAGCTGTTCGCCATGGACAAACTGCCGGAATCCGGGGCGGAAACTGAAGCCGCACCAAGGGACGAGACCGGACCCGAGTGGCAAGTAAACGTGGCGGACATACGCCTTCAGAACAGCAATGTTCGCTGGCGCTCAGAGTACACCGACCCACCCGAATTGTTGATCTCGCCAGTGGAAGCGCGGGCCCAGGCCATCAGCTGGCCGTTTAGCGGTGACTCTCCCCTCTCCCTGTCGTTCACCATCAACGACACGACGCAGTTCACAGTAGACGGCGCGCTGGCCCTGGAAAATGGGCAGGGCAACCTCGAGTACTCGCTGGCGGCGCTGCCACTCGCCTGGTTCAACCCCAATCTCCCCAGCGCCCTGAAGGCGACGATCACTGACGGGAAGTTGGATACCCGCGGCACGATCAGCCTCAACGAGTTCCTGCCGGTTACCGTTGCCACCGACGGCAGCATTACTGCGTTCTCCGGCAGCATGGAAGACAGCGAGGAGGCGCTGACACGCTGGGATACCGTGCGCTGGAGCCAACTCAAGGTCAACCTGGATGAACGTCTGGTGCATCTCGACAAACTGCAAATCCACGACTACGAGGGCCGTGTACATATCGCCAGCGACGGCAGCGTCAATGCCTCCAGGGTATGGCAGGAGGAAGTGGGTGAACGGGCCGGGGAGATCGTACATGACCTGGACCTGGATCGCCCCTGGCAGGTGGATGTACCTGAAATTTTCATCTCCGACAGCGCCATCGACTTCAAGGACGAGTCCCTGCCCATCCCCTTCCGCACCATCATCGGCGATGTTAACGGCAGCATAATCAACGTCAGCTCCGCGCCGGGCGCGGCAACCGATGTAGATATCAAGGGCTCAGTGGACGGCTATGCACCTGTTGCCCTCCTGGGCTCAGCCGTGCCTTTCGCCGACACACCCGAGCTGGACCTTGAGCTCACCTTCAAGGGGGTCGACATGGTGTTGCTCAGCCCCTACTCAGGCACGTACGCGGGTCACAGCATCGAACGTGGCCTGCTCAGTCTGGACCTGGGCTACAGCCTCGAGAACAACCGGCTCAAAGGCAACAACCAGATTGTAATCGACCAGCTGAAGCTGGGTGACAAAGTTGATAGCGACAAAGCCCTGGATCTGCCTCTGGAGCTGGCGCTGGCCCTGCTCACAGACATGAACGGCGTTATTGATCTCAAGATCCCGGTAGAAGGCGACGTAAACGACCCCCAGTTCGCCATTGGCAGCGTGGTCGCCGGCGCCATTGTCAACCTGATCACCAAGGCCGTCACCGCGCCCTTCGCCCTGCTTGGCAGCCTGGTCGGCGCTGAGGAAGATTTGCAGCGCGTGGCTATCCCCACCGGCACAGCACAGCTCAATGAGCAGTCGCAGGAAAAGCTGGGCTTACTCTACGAGGCGCTTAACCAGCGCCCCGCACTGACCCTGGTGATCGGCGGCCAGGTGCAACTGGATGCCGACCGCCACGCACTGCAAAAGGCCGCTCTGGCACAAGAGCTGATCGCCGCAGGCGTGCAGGCCGGGGAAGTTTCCAGCCGTGGACCGGACTACATGGCGGTCATCGACAAACGCTATGCGGACCTGGGAACAGGAAAAGGCCTTGACGAGACCAGTTTCAAGCAGCGCAATGACGCCGTGCTGGCGACCTTTGCAGTCAGCGATGAACAATTGCTTGGCTTAGCCCGGGACCGGGCCGTCGCCACCAAGGAATACCTGGTCAATGAGTTGGGTATGCCCGCAGACAAGGCGGTCATCGAACAGGCGGCGGAGCTGGATGGCGATGCGCAGGCCTTCAGCGGGGTGGTGTTGGACGTCGACTACTGAGTGCGTTCAGGCGCAGTAAACCAGGTGCGCTTCGCAGTAGCGACACAGATAGCTACCCTGGCCTTTGCGCATGCGATTGTGGCGCGTGGTTGACACCTGGTGTTCGCGGCAGCCACAGCGGTAGGGGTGGGTGCGCTGGCGGCGTTGCGGAATGCCTTCAAGATCCAGTTTGAACGTCACCTCGGGGTCGGCGTTGAAGTAGTGCATGAGCGCCTGCCACTCGACTCCGTGGGGCTTTACCTTCCCCACACCATATACCTCGTGCACGATATAATGCGCCACCTCATGCGGCACCGTGCCGTCCAGGTTCAGCTGCCAGTACTTGGAGAATATCCAGGGGTTATAGCGTATTTCCCGCCGGCGGCGGTGGGCACGGAACATGCCCGCTGTCGTGCCGCGCAGGTCAAACAGCACAGGGATACGCTCAAATGGGCGTTCAAGGACCTCCTCGGCCGTCGTAATGTAGTGCTCAGTGCGCGCCAGCACCTGCTGGCGCTGCGCTTCATCAATGGGCTCAATCACCGCGCGATACCGCAAAAATCAGGGACCATGCCATACTACCAGAGCAACCCCTGGCCGGCTGTCAGATTTGGTCTATTTTTTTGTTGTATCGAGTCATTGGCAGCCGGGAATGCAGGCCACAGACTCATGCACCGGGTTCGCACCTGGAGCCAAACCCCAGGGCCCGCTGGTGCAGCGGGTCCCGCACACCAATAAACAGGACAACCATGAGCGCACACGAACTGGACACCTTGAAGCTGGGCGAATACCTGGCAGAACACATCCCCGACTTTGCGGGTCCATTGACCACGGAAAAATTCGCCGGTGGCCAATCCAACCCCACTTTCAAACTCAGTGCCGGAGGCAGAGACTATGTGCTGCGCCGCAAGCCCCCCGGGGAGCTGTTGAAATCCGCCCATGCTGTGGACAGGGAGTTCCGCGTTATTTCCGCCCTGCGCGACACCGACGTGCCAGTGCCCAGGGCTTACGTCCTGTGCGAGGACGAGTCGGTGATCGGCTCCATGTTCTACGTGATGGAGTACCTGGAGGGCCGCATTCTCTGGGACCCCACCCTGCCTGAAGCCCACGACAATGCAGAGCGCGCCGCTATTTTCGACAGCATGAACGCCACCATGGCCGCCCTGCACAACGTCGACGTGGACGCGGTTGGCCTCAGCGATTACGGCCGCCCCGGCAACTACTTTGAGCGCCAGCTCAGCCGCTGGACCAAGCAATACCGGGCCTCCGAGACCAAGACCATTCCCGCCATGGAGCGACTGATGGAGTACCTGCCGGCCAACATGCCAGCGGATGACGGTCGTGTCAGCCTGGTGCACGGCGACTACAGGCTGGACAACCTGATGTTCCACCCCACCGAACCGCACGCCATCGCCCTGCTCGACTGGGAGCTGTCCACACTGGGTAACCCACTCGCCGACCTGGCCAACCAGTGTATGGCCTGGATGTTGCCGGGTGACGGCAGCGTCGCCGGCATGGCCGGCGTGGACCGCAAGTCACTGGGCATCCCCACTGACGAGGAATACATCGCCCGCTACTGCGAGCGTACCGGCCGCGAGGGCATCGACAACTGGAACTTCTACATCGTGTTTTCCATGTTCCGCCTGGCCGCCATTTTACAGGGCGTGCTCAAGCGCGCGGAACAGGGTAATGCCTCCAGTCCGGAAGCACGGGCGCGCGGTGCGCTGGTCGAGCCACTGGCTGACCTGGCCAACTCACTAATCGATTAAGCACATATAACCGGAGAATAACCATGACAGATGAACAAGCCGTACTGGTGGACGTCGCCAATGGGGTAATGACCGTTACCCTGAACCGCCCCAAAGCAAAGAATGCAGTCAATAAGGCCGTCGCCGTCGCCGTGGCGGCAGCGATGGACGAGCTGGACAGCAACGACGCAATCCGCGTCGGCATCATTACCGGTGCCGGCGGTACCTTCTGCGCGGGCATGGATTTGAAGGCCTTCGTCACCGGGGAACTGCCAATAGTGGAGGGTCGCGGTTTTGCCGGTCTGGTTGAAGCGCCGCCGCAGAAGCCGCTGATCGCTGCGGTAGAGGGCTTTGCCCTCGCCGGCGGCCTGGAAGTGATGATCAGCTGCGACCTGGTGGTGGCGGCAGACAACGCGAAATTCGGTATCCCGGAAGTCAAACGCGGTCTCGCTGCCGCAGCTGGCGGCCTGGTACGCCTGCCCCGGCAGATTCCTCCGCGCGTGGCCATGGAACTCGCGCTGACAGGAGACTTCATGGACGTTGAGCGCGCCATACAGGTGGGCCTGATCAATCGCGCGGTCCCCGCGGGCACAGCCCTGGCGGGCGCGCAGGCGCTGGCCGCAACCATTGTGGCTAACGGGCCGCTGGCAGTGAAGCTCAGCAAGCAGGTGATTGCCGAGTCCGGTGAATGGAGCGCCCAGGAAATGTGGCAGAAGCAGCAGGAGATCGTGATGCCGATATTCACCAGTGAGGACGCCATAGAGGGCGCCACGGCATTTGCTGAAAAGCGCGCACCCAACTGGAAAGGAAAATAGGAAACCAATGATGAATGAAGCATGGATTATTGACGCCTGCAGAACACCGCGCGGTCTCGGCAAAAAAAGCAAGGGATCACTGGCAGGACAACACCCCCAACACCTGGGGGCAGTGGTGCTCAAGGCACTGGCTGAGCGCAATGACCTCAACACAGCCGATGTGGGCGATGTCATTTTTGGCACCAGTTCCCAGCGCGGACGCCAGTCCGGCGATCTGGCGCGCATGGCGGCCCTGGAAGCCGGTTACGACATCACCTCTTCCGGCATGACCCTGGACCGCTTCTGCGGCTCAGGCATCACCTCTGTGCAACTGGCGGCGATGAACATTCTCTCCGGCACCGAGGATGTCGCCATCGGCGGGGGCGCCGAAATGATGTCCATCTACGGCGAGGAAGGCGCGGCACCGTCCATGTTCCTGGACAACGACAACCTCACCCTGCGCGCTGCGCATCCGCAGCCCCACCAGGGTGTTTGCGCCGATGCGGTCGCGACCATTGAGGGCATCACCCGAGAAGACCTGGACCGACAGGCGTTCGAGACCCAACAAAAAGCTGCACGCGCTATTGCTGAAGGACGTTTCGACAAGAGCCTGGTACCCGTCTTTGACGTGGACGGTAACCTGGTGCTGGACAAGGAAGAGTTTCCGCGCCCGCAAACCACGCTGGAGGGCCTGGCAGAGTTGCAGCCGGCGTTTGCTGCAGTCGCGGACTATGCGCTGGACGAGGCCGGCACCACCTATCGCCAGCTGGTGCTACAAAAGTATCCAGGCCTGGAAATCACGCATGTGCACCATGCGGGAAACTCTTCCGGGGTCGTCGACGGCGCCGGTGCACTGCTGCTGTCTTCACCCGACTATGCGCGCGCCCAGGGCTGGAAGCCCCGCGCCCGCGTTGTCGCCATGGTGAACCAGGGTGACTGCCCCACACTGATGCTCAACGCGCCGGTGCCCGCGGCAAAGAAAGTGCTGGCCAGGGCCGGGCTGGACGTCAGCGATATCGACGTGTGGGAAATCAACGAGGCCTTCGCCGTGGTGTCGGAAAAGTTTATGCGCGACCTGGGCATGGACCGTGACAAGGTCAACATCAATGGCGGTGCCATGGCACTTGGGCACCCTATTGGCGCCACCGGCTCGCTGCTGATCAACACGGCACTGGACGAACTGGAGCGCCAGGACAAACAGTTCGGCCTGGTCACCATGTGCGCCGCCGGCGGCATGGCACCGGCGATCATTATCGAGCGGGTCTGATTCGCACATGGTCGAACCCAGAGAGTTCCACCTCGACATAGGAGACGTGGAGTTGGCGGTGCTGGAGTGGCCGGGGGAAGGCGACCCTGTATTGTTGTTGCACGCCACTGGTTTCCACAGCCGTTGCTGGAGCCAGGTGGTGGCTCAGCTCCCGGGGCAGCACGTGTTCGCCGTTGACTTACGCTACCACGGCCGCAGTGGCAGCCTGGGCGACGTCGACTGGAACGTGCTCTGCGCTGACATCGTCACACTCGTTGAAACCCTGGACCTGCAAAACGTGGTGGGCGTGGGCCATTCGATTGGCGGCTACATGATCGCCCGCGCGGCAGCGGCTCACCCTGAGCGATTCAAACACCTGTTGTTGATCGACCCGGTGATTGTTGCCCGGGAAGAATATGACGAGGCAAGGAAACGGGTTGCCACTATTACGGCGGCAGACCACCCGGTGGCGCGACGCAAGAATCGCTGGCAGGACGCTGCGGAAATGTTCGATCGCTTCAAGGACCGCGAGCCTTTCAGCAGCTGGCAAACTGAGGTACTGCGGGATTACTGTGACTACGCCCTGAAGCCCGCCAATGAGGAGGGCTACAGGGAACTGGCCTGTGATCCCATGAACGAAGCGGCGGTCTATATCAGTCAGGCCATGAGTGACGCCGTGCACGAAGACATTCCCCGCATCACCACCCCCACTACCCTGTTGCGGGCTCGTTACGAGGGTCTTTCCATCACCGACCTCAGCACCTCACCCACCTGGCCGGGGCTGGCCCAGGCCATAACCAACTGCCAGGAGCACTACCACCCGGAGATGAACCACTTTATTCCTATGCAGGACCCACTTTTGGTAGCTCGCCATATTCGCCAGGCGCTGGATGTTTGAACGGAGTACGCCACAGAGGTTCGCGGCCAGGTGGCCACTTGCCTGCTGGCAATACCTGAACGTACCAGCCCTAAGCCAGCTTGCTTAACTGCGCCATCACGTCGTCAAAGTCCCAGTGCGCGGACATAGCGGTGATCAAACCCTGTTCATCGACTGTATACACGGCCAGCATGTCGCACTCGGTGGACTTGCCGTCGCCAAGGTCGTTGCGGGCGACCTGGTGCACACAACAGGTATAGTCGCCGCTGGTCCAGCGTTGGTGTGGGGTGATCTCCAGTGTCGCCGGGCCGATCACTGTATCCCAGAAAGCCTCGATAGCCGCTTTGCCCTGATGCCCCTTGCCGCTGGGATCCATGGGTGACACGCCCACCGGATCACGGACCACTGCGTCTTCCGTGTAAAGCGCTAGCCACGCGGCCTTGTCGCCGGCCATGGCATAGTGAATTGACTTCTTGTTGGCTTCCACCGCCAGGTGCTCTTTCTCTTCCATCGCATATCTCCTTGTAGATTTCGGCAGAGGCCGGCCAGGGGAGAACTCGCCCCGCCGCCTAGTCTGTCAGCGCGGGAAAGTCGATATAGCCTTTGTCACCGCCATCACCATAATAGTCAATCGGGTCGGCGGGGGCATTCAGGTCGGCGCCGGCGCGCATACGCTGTGCCAGATCCGGGGTGGATATGTAGTCCCGGCCAAAACCGACTGCGCTGGCGTAGCCGTTCGCTATCGCGGCGTCGGCAGTGTCGCCACGATAGCAGCCGTTGGCGATATAGTTACCCTTGAACGCCTCTCGTATAAGGCGCACGCCGGCCTCGTTATCGACGGCATGGTCATCGCCACTCACCGCAATCGAAGCGTCGTTGCGCTCTATCATGTCCAGGAACGCGATAGGTCTTTTCCCCAGCTCTGCAGCCAGGTGTGTAAACAGAGCGACCGGGTCGCTGTCTCGGCAATCCCAGGTGACCAGCATGGGCGAAATGCGGATACCAGTGCGTCCGGAGCCGATCGCGGCAGATACCGCATCGACAATCTCCAACACCAGGCGACAGCGGTTGGCCAGTGAGCCACCGTAGTTGTCCGTGCGTTTGTTGGTGCCATCACGCATGAACTGATCCAGCAGATAGCCGCTACCCGCGTGAATTTCTACCGCGTCAAAACCTGCACTCATGGCGTTATGCGCCGCCTGTACAAACTGGTCTACGACGCCCGGTATCTCTTCAATATCCAGCGCCCTGGGCGGCGTCGTCGGCTCAAAACCATTTTCGGTAAAGGTCAGCACCTCCCCCGCCACCGCTGAGGCTGAAACCGGAACGGCATTGTCCTGCTGCAGGCTTGCATGTGAGACGCGCCCCGTATGCCACAGCTGCACGGCGATCCTGCCGCCAAGATCGTGCACCGCGTCGGTCACTTTCCGCCAGCCGGCGATCTGCTCCTGGCTGTAGATACCGGGCGTGGCAACAGAGCCATTGCCCTGGGCCGATACCGTGGTGGCTTCGGTCACTATCAGACCCGCCCCCGCGCGCTGGGCGTAGTAGGTCACAGTGGACGCATTGGGCGTTCGGTCTGGCACCCGGGCCCGGGTCATGGGCGCCATGATCACCCGGTTGGCAAGAGTGATATCGCCCAGTTTGAGAGGCGAAAAAAGATTGTCCAGGTCTGGCACATGGCTCATCGAGGGTCCCCATCAGTTTGATTCGGTCGTTATGTTGTTCTACCCCGGCATTGTTAAACGAATCCCGGGGGGGATGCCAGTCCCGCTCACTGGCGCGACAATAAGGTATACATAGCTTTACCAACCGCCAGCGCAAACCACACTCAGGGATAAAGGATGACTTCACGATACCGAGGCAATGTGCGTATACGCAGGGCGGGATCCTGCTCTAACTTGCTGCTGAGAAAGGGAAGCGTCAGGCCAGCATCCTTTGCCATGAAGGCCATCATTCTTGCTGGCCCCAGGAAAGGCCCCTCTATGGGACCGGTCAAACTATCCATATGTACAGGGATAATGCGCTGTGCACCGGTGGCTACCACCGTCTCCTGCCAGTAGTCATGGCGATACTGCCCGGTCTGCGACCCCAGTCCGCCCAGGCCAAGAAAGATCGTGTCCGCCGGGAAGCCCAGCAGTGCATCCTTTAGGAAGCCGGCGCTGCCGACGACCACAAAGTTGCCGGCAGGGTGGGCCACATGCAGCACATAGGCTTTACCGAGGCGGTAATCGAACGCCGCTACCGGCGGCACCAGCGGTTCACTGATCTCGGGTTCACCCAGGGCGCGCTCCCTGATTGCAGGGTCCGGAAACTGAAAATGCCGCGACTCGACAGGCGTAATGCGAAAGCTGCCAAGCTTAACCGGTTCCCTGTTCTGCAAAACCCGTATCTGATCTTCGGGTAAGCCCCAGCCTCGCCCGATATTGGCCGTAGCAGGCGAGCCCATCAGCACCGCACCGGTTCTGCGCGCGACCTCCGGTGCGTCCATGGCGTGATCAAAGTGTGAGTGCATGGGAATGACCGCGGCGAGCGCATCCACTTCGTTGGCCGCAAGACCAAAGGTGATTGCGTCCATGTCCGGGGCGATCTTGCCAAGCGCCAGCTGCAGTGGGCCCGGACGACTGAACCAGCCGTCAATCATCCACGCTGTCTCGCCGTCGCTAATCAGCAATGTGGTGGTGCCAGTGAAGCGCACAGTCACTTCCGCTTCGGCTGCACCCGTCGCGGGCAAGGGCCGCCATGCGGGATCTACAGGCAGCGGCGCATAGCTGTTAAGCGACCAGGCCAGCAGTAACAAAAAAGCGACCAGCACAGCGCAGAGCGCGCCTGCCATCCATTTAATCAGCATGGTGTCTCTCCATTATTTCGGGACAGGCTGCACGGTACGGCGCGGGCTTCACCGCGGCTCCCCGGACAGCGCGATGACTTTCTCACGCAACCAACGGTTCGCCTTGTCGCCATCCGCACTCTTGTGCCAAAGCAAATGCCATTCCAATTCCGGCACCGCGAACGGTAGTTCAAACACGCTCAGTCCCGGCTTATTCACCCAATGACTGGGGACGGTGAGCGCCAGGTCTGTGCAGCGTACAATTTCCAACACCGCGAGGTAGTGCTGCAGACGCACACGGATGTTGCGCTGCTGGCCCTGCTTGTTCAATTCCACGTCTACCAGCCCCAACCCCCTGCGTCGACTGGACACATGGATATGGCCCAGCTGCAGGTAATGTTCCAGGCTCAGTTTTTTGCGGCTATTTAACAGTGGGTGATCCTCGCGCACCACGCAAACATAACGCTCGTAAAACAAAGGCTGGTGGCAGATGTCTGCATTGGCGGCCTGGGGAATATCGATAGCGAACGCGAGCTGCCCAGAGGACAGCGCAGTGGAAAGATCACGACGGCGCGTGTAGTAACTTTCCAGGCGCATGCCCGGCGCCTCCTGACCAAGGGCATCCATCAACCTGGGCAACAGGGCCGATTCAGCCATGTCGTTCATACTCAATCGGAACACACGGTCGCTGGTTGCCGCATTGAACTGGTCGCCCTCCTGCACGGAGGCATCCAGCAGCTGCAGTGCATGTCGTACCTGGCCGACAATGTTGTTGGCCACAGGAGTGGGCGCCATGCCTTGCGGCGTGCGCACAAAAAGCTGGTCATTGAAGGTTTTGCGCAACCGCGACAGCGCATTGCTGACCGTGGGCTGAGTCAGGCACAGTACCTCTGCCGCCCGGGTCAGGTTGCGTTCGGTGTAGATCACATCGAACACAACAAAGAGATTCAGGTCCACTTTATTAAAGCGCATTGCAACCGCACTTATCATTGATCAGCTCAATACAATAGCACTATTCAGATAAATCTGAAGAATACTTATAAAGGCGCAACTGGCGCCGAAATCACCCTCCTGCAACTGAAAATACCGCTCGGAAGCGCCATATATCGCCGCACTTCTCGACGAACTGTGACCTGGTTCAAAGACCTGAAAATGCCTGTGTGACCTGGTTCATAGAGTTCATCACCGACCCTGTCAGCCACTGGTAACGCATGCAATTATTAACCTGAAGGCGCGGTGTTTAGCGCCCCGAAGTGTCAAAGGACGCAATTGTTGAGGTATGTCGTAATGAACGTGAAACCCGCACTGTCTTGGGCAATGCTGGCCCCGCCATTAACCCTGTGCAACGCATCCATGGCGTTTGCACAGAGCGCAGAAGGTGAAGCGAGCCTCTACTATGACCTGGTTTGGCTTGCCCTGGCCCTTGCTCTGGGCTTTGGTGTTATCTCCCGCCGGGGTTCGCACTCTGAATCGACGTCCGCAGGCACGTCGGAAGTGCCCACTGCCGCCGTCAAGACTGAGCCCAGGCCACCTATGCATAAACCGCTGCGGCTGATTGACCTGCCTCCCAAGGAGGTCTCGACAGATACCGTCGACAGCCCCACCTTCGTCATCATAGACAACCCAAAGAAAACCGCCTGAGAGCTGGCCGCTGCGGCGGCCAGCTCTGCCGCAGCCATTCTCCCACCGACAACTCCCTGCGCTGGCAGCCAGCGCGCCCACTCTGTTACCACGCTAAGGCCATTCACCTTCGCCCTTGAGGGGGCAGGCTCTCAAATTAAATAAACAGGTGCTTTTTCCAGCGAAAGCCGTAGAGTTCATCAGTGTTATCCCGTCACTCCCGCTCACCGCGGATGACGACTACGGCATAGAAAAGGAGAGCTCGACATGTTTGACCTGTTGAAAACAACGAGTGAACAACTCATGGCGAGCGGCCAGATGTTCGAGACAGCCGAGATCGAGTCGAACGGGCACCGGGTCAGAGCCTGGCTGCACGCCCCTGCCAATTTACGGCAGATGTGGGCCGGCACCGCCGGCCATGCCGACAAGGATTACCTGGTCTACCAGGACGAGCGTTGGACATATGCGCAGGCCCACGACGAGGTCAACCGCATCGCCAACTGGCTGCGTGAAAATGGGGTTGGGCAGCATGACCGGGTAGCGATCGCCATGCGCAACTACCCGGAGTGGATGCTGGCCTACTGGGCCATTACCTCCATGGGTGCAGTCGTGGTTGGCGTCAACGCCTGGTGGGTGTCCGCCGAGCTGGCTTATGCCCTGGAAGACTCCGCACCCAGGGCGATAATCTGCGATGAGGAGCGTTTGCAGCGACTTGGGGAAATACATGGCCAATTCCCGGACATTAAAGTCGCCGCCGTGCGCTGTGCACACGGCGTGCCGGAATGGGCCACGCCGTGGTCAGAGGTATTGGCAACCAAGCCACTCATGCCTGAGGTTGACATAGACCCGGATGACGACGCGTGTATTTTTTACACCTCCGGCACCACCGGACGCCCCAAGGGGGCACAGCTCACCCATCGAGGTTGCAGCAACAATGTGCTCAGCATGCTCTTCGTCAACGCTTCACAGGTCAGCCTGATAGCCAAACTGAACGACAACCCCGGCATGGACCCCGCCAGCGGCAACGCGCCACCACCCGCACAACTGATGGCCACGCCGCTATTTCACGTCACCGCCAACAACTGCGCAGCCCAGCCCGTTACGCTTGCGGGAGGCAAACTGGTATTCATGTACAAGTGGGATGCAGAGGAAGCCCTGCGCATCATTGAAGAAGAGAAGATCCGCGCCATCTCCAGTGTTCCCGCCATGGCCAGGGAGCTGGTTTTGCATCCCTCGTTCGCTGACTACGACACCTCCAGCGTACTCGGCTTTGGCGGCGGAGGCGCCGCCGTGCAGCCGGACCTGGTCGGCAAAATTAGCGCAATGGGCCGCGTGGCCAACCAGGGTTATGGCATGACTGAGGCCTCAGGCATTATTGCGGCCTCCATGGGCAACTTCCTGGTTGAAAGGCCTACCAGCTGTGGCCCTCCCCTCCCCGTCTTTGACACCCGGATCACTGATATCGATGGCAATGCCCTGCCGCCAGGGGAAATTGGCGAGGTCTGCATACGCGGCGTACAGTTGATCAAAGGCTACCTCAACCGCCCTGAGGCGACTGCCGAAACGATTGTCGATGGCTGGCTGCATACCGGGGATATCGGTTACCTCGATGAAGATAACTTTCTCTACCTGGTAGACCGGGCCAAGGATATGGTGCTACGCGGCGGTGAGAACATCTACTGTAGTGAGGTGGAGAACGTGATCTTTCGCCACCCGGCGGTACAGGAGGCCGCAGTATTCTCCGTAGAGGATGAACGCCTGGGCGAGGAAGTCGGGGCCGCCATTTATCCACAGAATGGCAAGACGCTGGACCCAGACGACATTCGGAAATTTGCCCGGGAGCACCTCGCGGGCTTCAAGATACCACGCTATATCTGGGTTCTGAGCGACCCGCTACCAAGGAATGCCAGCGGAAAATTTCTTAAAAAGGCGCTTCAAAGCGAGCTGGATATCGCTGACGCCTCTTGACCTGTCTTCGTGCTGCACTCGCAGCGCAGGCGATCGCCGCAGTCAGGGCTGCAGCATACGGCCGAACAGCGATTAACGGGCAGCGGTCCGCAGCATCAGTATTCTTAAGTAAACCGGCTGGCAGCACAGAGTGATTTACACTGTGTGCTGTAAATCCGTGGACGTCGGTAGTTGAAGAGGCCACCCTTGCGGCGCGGGCGTTGAAGGCCACAGAAGCGCAAGCGACAGCTTTGCCGGGCTTAACCGGTGCCGACCTGCACAGGCACGGCACAGTCCGCGTTACGGGGCACTCATTGACAGCGTGACCAATCGCACGAACAGGAACCATCGTATGGGCAATGACAATTTTCGCGTGGTGGTGATCGGCGCCGGTATGTCCGGCATCCTCGCGGGCATCAAGCTTCAGGAGGCCGGCTACGGCAACATCAGCATCTATGAAAAGGCAGTCCGTATAGGTGGTACCTGGCGGGAGAACACCTATCCCGGGCTCACCTGCGATGTCCCCTCCCACCACTACACTTACAGTTTCGAGCGCAATCCCGACTGGACACGCCACCTGCCGCCCGGCGGGGAAATACAGGCCTACTTTGAGGACGTGACCAGCAAATACAAGGTGGACCGGCTTATCCGCTTTAATTCCGAAATCGTGGAGGCTAGCTTCCGCGACGGCGCCTGGGATCTCGAACTCAGCGACGGCAGTACAGACCGCGCCAATGTCGTCATCGCCGCCACGGGCGTTCTGCATCATCCGGGTACTCCAGACATTTCCGGGATGGATTCCTTCGAAGGTGCGCTGTTCCACAGCGCGCGCTGGGATCACAGCGTCGCACTCGAGGGCAAGCGGGTTGGCGTCATTGGCATGGGCTCTACCGGGGTACAGATTATATCCGCGCTCAGTGAACGCGGCGTGGATGTCAGACACTTCGTGCGCAACCCGCAGTGGATCATGCCGGTGGAAAACGGTTACTTCACTGAAGAGGAACGCGCGGCATTCCGCGCCGACCCGCAAGCGCTTGACGACGCCATGGACTTCGCTGGTTATACCGAAGCTGTTGAGGCCTATACCCACGCACTCACCAACCCTGACTCTGAGATGGCGCTAACCATGAGCCAGGCCTGTCGCGACAACCTGGAGCAGAACGTGCACGACCCCGCCCTGCGGGAGCAGTTGCTTCCGGATCACCAGCCCTTCTGTAAACGACTGATCTTCTCACCCGACTACTACCAGGCAATACAGCGCGATAACGCGAGGCTGGTCCGCTCAGACATCGAGCGAATCGAAAACAACGGCATCCGCACCCGCGATGGCAAGCTTCATGAATTGGATGTGATTGTACTGGCAACCGGCTTCCGCGCGGACCAGTTCATGCGGCCCATGCGAATCCACGGGCGTGACGGCATGGACCTGGAAACACTCTGGGCCAGGCGCCCCACGGCCTACCTTGCAGTGACCATGCCCGGTTTCCCGAATTTCTTTATGCTCAACGGGCCCAACGGCCCCGTGGGTAACTTCTCTCTTATCGAAATTGCGGAACAACAATGGCGCTACATAGCGCAGTTGCTGGCGAAACTGCGAAGCGGTGAATGCAGTGAGGTCGAGCCGTCCAGAGAAGCGCTGGAAGAGTTTGATAGGGAGCGTATCGAGGCCGCGAAGAAAACCATCTGGTATACCGGCGGTTGCCAGAGCTGGTACCTGGATGCGGAAGGTATTCCTGCCAGCTGGCCCTGGTCCTTCTCGCGCTTTGTCGACGCCATGAGCGAACCTCACTGGGAGCACTTCCGGCTCAGAAAAGGTGAAAGCGGCTAACAGGCCAACGCAACCGGTCACAGTTTGCGCAGCCATACCGCGCACGGGGCGTCAGGCACCGGTGCTGGACAACCGGCACACCTGCAGTAGTGTTCACACTGAGCGCGGGCAGAACCCGCGCCCACCCACACTATCCAATAACAAGAGAACAAATCTATGCGGCTAACCTGCTTAATTCTTACCCTGGCCAGCACCGCTCTATTGTTGGGGTGCTCAAACTCACGGGACGGTGGCGCAAGTCTGGACGACGGCGTGGCCTATGCGGCCACCGTCCACCGCACCGAGGGAGGCTTTCCGCATATCGTTGCGCAGGATTTTGGCAGCCTTGGCTTCGGTACCGGTTATGCCGCGGCCCAGGATAATGTCTGCATTATGGCTAAGAACATACTGCGGCTGCGCGGCCAATTGTCGCAATACCTGGGACCCAACGATGGCAACCTGAACAGCGACCTGTTTCGCGCCTACATGGTGCAGACGGGAATGTACACAGCCCAGGTGTCCCCGGAGATGGAATTCCTCTACGCGGGCTTCGCCGCCGGATACAACCACTACCTGCGACAGACGACGGTAAGCAAATTGCCTGACCCGGCTTGCAGGGGTGCGAAATGGATCATGCCCATGCGTGCTGAGGACGTACGGCGCGCCGAACTCACGCCCGTATTCCTGCCCCACCTGGCAAACTTGTTCCTCGCCGCGACTCCGCCCATGTCACCTACTGGCAACAGTTCGACTGCGAACAAGGTCTTGAGCGATTCCGAAAAAGCCGGGCTGGCAGTTGCAATCGAGACGATGGCCACGGCGCACGACAAAGGCAGCAACGGCGTGGCCATCGGCAGCGAACATACGGCACACTCAGGCGGCTTGCTCTACACCAACCCACACCTGGACTGGGATGTCAGTTTTCAGTTTTTCCCACGGCACCAGATTATCCCCGGCGTCACCAATCTGCTTGGGGCCAATACTTATGAGCGGCCGCTGGTGGGCTTTGGCACCAACGGCGATGTCGCCTGGACCAACACCGTCACCGCTTCGCGCACCCAGGCCCTGTATCAGCTGGAGCTGACGCCCGGCAACCCCATGAGCTACCAGTACGATGGCAGGGAAGAGGCGATCAAAGCGATCCCCTTGTCCGTCGCTGTACTGCAGGCAGACGGCAGTGTGAAGCAGCAGAGTCATACGCTGTACGAATCCCGCCATGGCCTGCTGCTGGGGATGCTGTTCCCATGGGATGCAGAGAAGGCCTTCGCGCTGCGCGTCGCCGATGAAGGCAATCGCGGCCAGAACGGTCAATTCAAGGGGTTGGCGCGGGCCACCAACGTGCGCGAGATCAGGACCGTGCTCGGCCGCTACCAGGCCACCGCCAACACCAACACCATCGCTGCGGACAGCAATGGCGAGGCGTTCTACGGTGACCTTGGACCCGTGGCCAACCTGACCGATGCACAACTGCGGGACTGCGCGCTGCCAACACCCGTACCGGTCCCGCGCTTTGCGCCGGCATTCAGGGGCAATACCAGCGACTGCGCATGGCAGACTGACCCTGACTCTGCTGCACCAGGTCTGCTGGGCACAAGCAAGCAGGCAGCGCTGATTCGCCGTGACTATGTGACCAATTCCAACGACAGTTATTGGCTTGCCAACCCGCAAGCACCCATCGAAGGTATCCCCCAGGTACAGGGCAGCCGTGCCAGCGAACGGACGCTGCGAACCCGCAGCGGCCTGGCGACAATCGAGCAACGCATTGCGGGAACTGACGGGCTCCCCGGCAACACCTTTGACGTCGAATCCATCGTCGACCGGATGCTCAGCAACGAAAACCTCGCCGGGCGGCTATTGCGGGATGACCTGGTTGTGCTGTGTCGGGATAACCCCAACGTGGAAGTAGACGGTACAAGGGTGGATCTCGCTGAGGCGTGCGCAGCGCTGGCCGGTTGGGACCTGCACTCCAACCTGGACAGCAGAGGCGCACACCTTTTCCGCGAGTTTATTCGTGCGGCCTCCGGCGGAACCTTCAGCAGGCGTCTGCCGGCGGGCCTGAACTACAGCGTGCCCTTCGATATTGAAGACCCGGTCAATACACCCCGTGGGCTGGACACCGATGACAACCCCGCTGCGCTGGAGGCGCTGGCCAGGGCCGTAGTCCTGCTTGAGGAAGCGGGCATAGCGCTGGACGCAAGACTGGGCGACCTGCAGACTGTGCGCAAGAATGACCGGCTCATCCCGCTGCACGGCGGTGAAGAGGGCGAAGGTGTGTTCAATAAGATGGCCTTCAATTTCGCCGGCAGCGAGGGCTACCCCGCAGTCACCGGTTCCAGCGCAAGCTGGATCATGGCAGTGGAACTTACCGGGAATGAGGTGAAAGCCCGCGGCGTGCTGGCATACTCGCTGTCTACCAACACGGAGTCCCCTCACTATGCCGATATGACCGAGATGTTCTCGCGCAAGGAACTGCTGGACCTCCCCTACCGGTTGCGCGATGTGGAAAACGCGGCACTGAGCACGCTGGAACTGAGGGCCGGCGTGGACGACTGCGGTGCCCAGGGCTGGCGCGAGTTTGCCGAACCTGCCTTCGCCAGTGAAACTGATTGTCGCAGCGCCTTTAGAGCAATTGCGGACTCGCAGCTGCGCGACTGGGTTGACGAATAAGCCTTAACACGCCGCACGCGGTGGTGACCGCGAGGGCCCGATTAAGCATACGAGCACTGCTGCCGCCGGCTTGTTGGGTAACACTTACCCGCCTCAATCAGCTTGAGGCGCAAACATAGCGCTACTCTGCTCACGCGGCCCCGGAGATGGCCTCGCTGATCGCCACCAGGCGCCGCGCCTGTTGCAGGTGCAACAGCTCGGTCATTTTGCCAGCCACCTGTATCACGCCCTTTCCCTGGTTTTCGGGCAACGCGAAAGCATCGATAATTGCGCGGGCGTGAGCGACGTCGGCCGGGTCCGGAGCGAAGATCCGGTTAGCAGTCTCGATCTGCGCCGGGTGAATCAGTGACTTGCCGTCAAAGCCGAACACCCTGCCCTGCTCGCACTCCCTGGCCAGGCCCGGGTCATCCCTGAAATCGTTGTACACTCCGTCAATGACCAGCAACCCCCAGGCGCGAGCCGCCATCACCACCATCATCAGCGCTGCCTGAAACGCGGCTCGATCCGGTGTGGTCAATGCACCTGTCTCCAGAGCAAGATCATTCAGCCCCATCACCAGGCCGCGCAGGCGCGTGTCCTGCGCAGCAGCGGCAATCTCGCGAATATCAATCACTGCCCTGGGCATTTCTATCATCGCCCACAAACCCATCCCGGGGTCGGCGCCAGCCTTGTCCAGCAACGCGTCCACCTGGCGCAGCTGATCCCCACTGGTGATCTTGGGCAACAGCAGACCGTCCGGCTCTACTGCCACCGCCATAGCCAGGTCATGGTGCCCCCATGCCGAGTCCAGGCTATTAATACGAATCAACACCTCTCTGGACCCGTAGTTTTTCGCACTGACCGCTTCCTGCACCGCCTGGCGCGCGCCAGCTTTCGCCTCTGGCGCGACGGCGTCCTCCAGATCCAGAATGAGGGTGTCTGCGGGTAACGCCTGTGCCTTTTCCAGCGCTCGCGTATTGGCACCTGGCATATACAGGCAGGAACGCCGGGGACGAAAGTTCAATTCAGTAACCACTACAGGCTCCCATGTGATGCAGTATTGGGTGCGGTGCGCACCATCGCTGCTCGCCAGTCCGGAGAACGCTAGTCAAAGACTTCCCTGAGCAACTGGAAAGACCGCTTGCGGTCCTCAAAATAATACATATTGGTAACCGCCATCACCTCATCGGCATGGTGTTCGGCGGCAAGACGGCTCACCTGTTCGCGCACCTGCGCCGGCGTACCTACCGCTCTGCTATTTTCTCGGCCGGCGATAAACGCACGCTCCTGCGATCCCAGCGTATATGCCAGTGCCTCTCGCGGTGACAACGAACTTCCATCGGACTGACCGGTAAAAAAGCGATACAGGTTGATATCATAGGTTAATTGCAGAGCCCTCGCCTGCTCCTCGGAGTCGGCACAGAACACACTCATGGCCAGAATCGCATAGGGCTTGTCCTGCAACAGCCCGGGTTGAAAGCGCTGCTTGTAATGACCGATCAGGCGCGCATCCGCCTGGGGATTGATAAACAGACCGAGCACATAAGGTAGTCCGCGCTGCGCCGCCAGTACCGCACTGTCTGGACTGGAGCCGAGCATCCACAGGGGCAGGTCCGCCGGCGGGGGTGGACTCACCACCGGTGTAGCCGTCCGGTCCCAGAGATAGCGGGAAAGATCCTCTACCAGCTGAGGAAAGCGCTGGAACTTCGGTTTGCCGTCGGTTGCCAGCGCCACGGCCGTGGACATGTCCGCGCCGGGTGCCCGCCCTACTCCCAGATCGATACGCCCGGGGTATAAATTAGCCAGCAGGGAAAACACCTCAGCCACCTTGTAGGCACTGTAATGTGGCAACATCACGCCGCCGGAGCCCAGGCGAATATGTTCGGTAGCTGCCCCCAGGGCCGCTAGCAGCACTTCAGGCGCGCTGCCGGCCACCGACGGAAAGGCATGGTGCTCGGAAACCCAGAAACGTGTGTAGCCCAGACGCTCGCACCACTGCGCCATTTGCAGGGTTTCCTGCAATGCCGCGGGGACCTCCCCAGCAGAGCGGGCGAGGGACTGATCGAGAACAGAAAGCTTCACGTAAACCTTTCATTGACTGGAAAGACACTAGCGCCGAAGCTTAGCAGATATTCAAACGTCAAACGGACCCATAAAAACAATGCTGGTTTATAACTTTCTCGATTACTACGCGCGCAACACACCCGACCTGCCCTGCCTTACCCAGCATGGCGTAACCTACAGCTACCGCGATGTCGCGCTACGCAGCCTGCAACTGGCCAATGGATTGCTGCAGCTGGGGGTCTGCCATGGTCACCGGGTAGCCATTCTGGGCGAAAACAGCCTGGAGCACCTGCTTCTGGCAATGGCAGCCGGACGTATAGGGGCGGTAACTGTTTCACTGAATCACCGGCTGGCCCCGGCAGAACTGGCATTTATTATCAGCGATGCGGAAACGGGTGTATTACTCGCGCCGGAAATGAAACCCGATGCCGTACAGGAGTTGAAAAATCTCATTGCTGGTGAACTTGTAGTACTGGGCGAGCAGGGAGCGGACTGCATTGAATTCCATCCCTGGCTGGCGCAGCAATCGGCGCAGGTTCCAGATGTATCGGTGACACCCGGGGATGCATTGTTGCAGCTCTACACCAGCGGCACGACCGGCAATCCTAAAGGCGTGGTGATCAGCCACTTCAATGTGCTCTCCCTGTGCGCGATGAATGACACGGCTGCACCACGGCGGGCCAGCGCCGGTATGGCTGCGATCATCTGCGCACCACTTTTCCACATTGGTGGCATGGGCTCATTGCTATTCGGTATTTATAAGGGGCTGAATACACTGCTGCACCGCAGCTTCGATCCGCTGCAATTTGTCGACGATGTAGAGCAATACCCGGTGAGCAATGTCTTCATGGTACCTGCAATGATAATGGCGATACTGCAGATACCGGGTATTGAGCAACGCAACTTCAGCAACCTGACCCAGGTATTTTACGGCGCGTCCCCTATTTCAGAGAGCGTGTTGCGCAAGGCCATGGCAGTTTTCCAGTGCGACTTTGTCCAGATGTACGGTATGACTGAGACCACCGGAACGGTCGTCAACCTGTCGGCCGACGATCACCGCCGCGCGCTGGAGGGCAAGCCCGAGTTGCTGCGCTCATGTGGCCGCCCGTCGGTAGGTGCCGAGGTCAGGATAGTGGATTCCCATGGCAAGGATGTTGCCACGGGCGAGATCGGTGAAATCTGGCTGAAGTCGGATACCAACATGCAAAGCTACTACAACCTGCCCGAGGCCACCGCCGAAAGCCTCACCGACGGCTGGGTCCATACCGGTGATGCCGGTTACCAGGACGAGGACGGTTATCTCTATTTGAAGGACCGGATGAAGGACATGGTGGTCAGCGGCGGCGAAAACATCTACCCGGTGGAGGTTGAGAACGCTATCGCCCAGCACCCGGCGGTGGCCGATGTGGCGGTGATTGGTGTGCCGGACGACAAGTACGGCGAGTCCCTGCTCGCATTCATTGTGCTTAACGTTGACGCTGAGCTGGAAGTGGAGGAGCTCATCGACTTCTGCCGGGATAAAATCGCCGGTTACAAGATCCCCAGGCAAATGCGCACCCTGGAGGTAATGCCACGCAATGCCTCAGGAAAGATTCTCAAGAAAGTGCTGCGTGAGCCTTTCTGGCAAGGTACAGAACGCAATATCGGCTAAGCCGGTATCACTTTCGTGAACTCAGCGTTTTGCGACGCGAATGCTCCATGAGGGCCCAGAGCACATTACTGGAACTGACCTGCCCCACCAGCTTGCCATCTTCCAGCACAGGGCGACGACGCTGTCGGGTATCCAGCATGGACTGGGCTACCTCGACAATGCCATCACCCGGGGAACAGGTAGCCAGGTCAGTGCTCATCGCGCCCTTAACCAGGGTGTACTCGGGGTCACCATCGTTGTAGAGCGCTGTGAGCACGGCCTTGATGCAATCCAACTCCGAGAGAATCCCCACGGCTTTGCCATTGTCATCTGTTACCGTCAGTCCGGTGAGCTTGTACTCGACTATCATCTCGATCGCCTGGACGAGGTTGGCATCGTGGTGAATGGTGAGCGGATTGCGCCGCATGCAATCGCGTATGGTACTGGGGGCTGGCATTGGCTGATTCCTTATTGTGGCACTACCGTATTACTATAGCAGGCTGAATCCTACCGTCACCCCTGTCATGACTATCGCCACGATACTCATCAGTTTGACCAGGATATTCAGACTGGGGCCGGCGGTGTCCTTGAACGGGTCTCCCACGGTATCGCCAATCACCGCTGCGTGATGCGCCCGCGAATTCTTACCGCCGTGGTGCCCTTCCTCAACATACTTTTTTGCATTGTCCCAGGCGCCACCTGCATTGGACAAGAATACAGCCAGGACAAAACCCGTCGCCAGACCGCCCGACAACAGTCCGATCACGCCCGCTACGCCCAGTATGAGGCCGGTGGCGACTGGCACCAGCACCGCGAGCAGGGCGGGCGCGATCATTTCGCGCTGCGCACCGAGTGTGGATATCTCCACACAGCTGGCGTAGTCAGGCTCACAGTCGCCGCGCAAGATTCCCGGGTTTTCACGAAACTGTCGCCGCACCTCATCGACCATGGCTGAGGCAGCGCGGCCCACCGCCTGCATGGTCATGCCGCTAAAAACAAACGCGGTCATCGAACCGATGAACATGGCGGCCAGTACCACGGGGTTGAGCAGGGTTACATTGAAGTAAGCCATGAAGTCCTGCAGGCTCGCAACGCTGAGCTCTATGGAGACACCCGACTCCATAAGCAGCACGGTCTCGCCACGGCGCAGCATCTCAAGGCGCACCACTTCGATATAGGACGCAATCAATGCCAGCGCAGTGAGGGCGGCAGAGCCAATTGCAAAGCCCTTGCCGGTGGCAGCGGTGGTATTGCCCAGTGAGTCCAGGGCATCGGTACGCGCACGCACCTCAGGCCCCAGTTCACACATTTCCACGTTACCGCCGGCGTTGTCGGCAATGGGGCCATAGGCATCGCTGGCCAGGGTAATACCCAGGGTGGAAAGCATGCCCACAGCAGCTATCGCCACGCCATACAGGCCAACGTTGAGTTGCTCGATGTCAAAACCGCTGGCACAGAGAAACGCCATCAAGGTACCAACTGCCACCGCCAGCACTGGAATAGCCGTGGATTGCATGCCCGCGCCCAGCCCGGCAATCAGCGTGGTGGCTGCGCCTCCTTCGGCCTGCGCAGCCACCCTGCGGGTAGGGGAGTAGCCCGGGGAAGTAGCGTACTCGGTAGCCCTGCCAACGACGATACCGGTGACCAGGCCGGACACGACCGCACCCCAGAGTCCCCAGGGATTGGTAATACCCAGGCCATGCAGCACCGCGGCGCTGGCCAGCAGGATAAGTACGGCGCTCACATTGATACCGCGGGAAAGCGATGCCAGCAGTTGCTTCTGACTCGCACCCTCCCTGGTGGTAACGATGAACACACCGACCACAGAGAGCAGAATACCCAGGCCGGCGACGGCTAACGGGGCAACCACCGCCTTCAGTTGCATGACCGGATCCTGCGACCATGCTGCCGCACCCAGCGCGGTGGCGGCCAGCAGCGAACCGCAATAGGACTCGAACAGGTCCGCGCCCATACCGGCAACGTCGCCGACGTTATCGCCGACATTGTCGGCTATCACTGCAGGGTTACGCGGGTCGTCTTCCGGTATCCCCTTTTCCACCTTGCCCACCAGGTCGGCGCCAACATCCGCGGCTTTGGTGTAGATTCCACCGCCCACACGGGCGAACAGTGCCTGCAGGGAAGCCCCCATGCCGAAAGAAAGTCCCGTGGTGGTGATCAATACCAGTCCACCGCCCTGCTCCGCCGTGGCCGGCATAAAGGCGGTTGCGAAAAGCAACCAGGCGAGCACATTGCCAAGGCCCAGTGCGACCACGACCAAACCCATCACCGCGCCGCTGCGAAAAGCCACCCTCAGAGCACCACCCAGCGAATGACGTGCCGCGGCGGCTGTGCGCACAGAGGCACGAGTGGCCGTTTGCATGCCCACGTAGCCGGCCAATGCGGAAAACGCGCCACCGGCAAGAAAAAGTGCCGGCAGATAGCGACTCTGCACGCCGAAGCCAAAGGATAGTAGAGTGAACAGCAAACCCAGGCCAAGGAACACCCACAACATAATCCTGTATTGCTGGGCAACATAGGCCATAGCCCCGCGCTGCACATGTCCGCCAATACGCTGCATATGCTCACTGCCTGCGTCCTGACGCAGCATATCGCGGTAAAAGAGTGCGGCGAACAGCAACCCGACGATCACACCAGCAGGTGCCAACCAGAAAACCAGCTCGGAAGTCACCCTGCTAGATCCATGGACGACTCGCGATCTGCGCCGAGCGCCACCAGCTGCGACAGCGGGTTTCCAACTCGTCTATTGACGGATAGGGGTAGTAGGCGAATTCCGCGTGATCGCCCACATAGAATCCGCCCTTGACCATGCGGTACAGCACGCCTTCGGTGGCCTGCTTGGCTACCAGTTTGGTTTCCTTGTGGCTGCTGTCTATCTGTGACAGGCAGTCTCTCAGGTGCTGCAGGTTATGGTACGGCAGGTCATGTGCGTCGCCGCGCTTCGGGTCGCTGGAGAGGCCGTTCAGGCGCAACTCGGAAAAGACAATTCGCGGCACATGTATCGGCTGTGACTGATCGGTAATGAAATCGCAGAACTGACGCGGATTGAGCCGGCTGGCCACCATCGGTGTGATCGGACAGAATTCCTGGTAGAGATGGAGCTCCTTCTCCTCGGATTCGGTGTACTGCATTTTGTTCAGCTCAAGAACAACCCCGTCAGGTGTGACCAGGTAAAGACTCCCCAGTGCGCTGACCGGCACCCGCGACAGCACGCGATAAATACCCATGTATACTGACTCTTTGGGCTGACCGTCGGGGCCGGGGACACATTTTTCTACGCTGATATCAAAAGGAAAATCGTCGGAGCGCCAATCCGGGTCGACCTCAAAAAAAATAGCCTCGCCGTGCGTGTGAGCCTGCTTGCCTGTCGCATAGTAGAGTCCGAAATCGTCCGGACTTAACATGGATGCCACTAACGCCTGTGGAATCAGGCTAAGGTAAAAGCGGACCTCGCTCATTTCGCCTCCAGCAGTGTCACATCGAACGCTTCCCCGGGGGAAAAGCGGGTGCCGTCAGGCCGCTTGCCTGCCGACCGTATCGCCCTCCTTGGCAGCGGCCTTCTTCACCGCCGTCTTGCGAGCCGGCTTCTTCTTGCGCGCTGGCGCCTTTTTCTTTTTAACCGGCGCGGCCGTGCCGACATCCTCACCGGCACGGGGCTCACGTTTGGCAGCGCGATCAGTGCGGATCGGTGGTGGGCGGCGCCGCGAGGAACGCGGACGATTGACTTCCAGCGTCTGCTCCCGCAGGTCGCCGGTTTCGAACCGGTTGAGGATCTCCTCCATGGTGCGGCTGATACGCGTGCACAACCTGATCTGCTCCAGCTGCGGATACGTGGAATGTTCGCCGCCTTTCATCAGGCCGATCAGGTCTTTTTCCGACAGGTGCGAAAGTAACTTGGTCGGGTTGTACCAACGGAAGCTGGGCACAATATTGATATCACCGCTATAGTCCTGGTCCATCAGTGCGTGCACCGTATTCATCAGCATGTTGAATCGGGGCCAGTTATCGCCGTCTTTTTGCACCATCCCGCGGTAGAAATTCAACACTTCGCGACCCACGCCGATGCCCAGGCCACCCAACGCACGCGACAGTGCGCTGCGGTCGTGATCAGAATCGAGGAACGGGGTGACAATAGGATTCACCATACTGACGATATAGTGATTGGTGCTGTACAGGCGGGACAGGCGCTTCGCCGGCAGGTCGTCGGCGATAGACCCGTCCACCCATTTGCGCGTGGGCAGGTACTGCTGGGCCTCTCCGTGCATGTTCCTGGCCATCAGGGTGACCGGTGGGAACACGCCGGGCACGGCGGCGGAAGCCATCACAGCGGAGCGAATCAGGACGTTGGGTGAGGTAATCGCGTTAAGCAGACGAGAGCGCTGGTGCGTTTCCGCCGGTGCGACCGTAATGCTGACCTGGCGACCGGTTTTTTCATAGGCCTCCTGAAAGGTCATATCAGGCACCATCCGGTCGATGAGCAACTCAAGATCGCCCACATCGATCTGCGGGTTGGTGCCGAAAAACATCTTGGAAAACAAGCTGGCTTCCCGCTCCGCCTCAAAATGCACATTGGCGGGTTCGTAAAAATGCATCATTTCCTTGTCAGTGTGGGTGCCGAGAACAGCCGCCATAATGGCGCCCGCGCTGGAACCGGAAACCACCCTGGGCAACAGGCCTTGCTCCAACAGCACTTTGACCACGCCCAGATGATAAAAGCCCAGGGCGCCACCACCTGACAGCATCAGTGCCGAGCGACCAAAACAGATATTGGCCCGATAAAAAAAGTCGAGCTTCTCCTGAGGGTCTACTATGTCAGACGGCAGTTCAGCGAGGTAGCGCAGGGCGTCATCGATTTCGTCTATGTATTGCTCAATCAGCACCTTGGTACCGAAGTTGGCACGCCGATACAGGCTGTCCCGGCCCATACCACCCATGTTGCCGTGAATACCTTCATTGAGTGTGTAGAGCAGACCGTGGTGGTCCTGACGAGCGCGCAAACTGCGCAGCCGGTCCAGGCGCATACGAATCTGGCCGTAGTCATATTGATTGGTATGGTCGACTTCCCGCCAGCGCCGGGCGCCGGAGATTTCGTCATGTTCGACAGCGGCCTCTACCCAGTCTGTGTAACTGTCAGCGGTATACATCCGTTTTTGAAGCTTTTTCAGTTTGCGGGATTTACGCACTTGATACCTCTCTTGCCTGGGGCCAACCCACAGGGGTTGCGACAGCATAAAACAATTGCCTAATGATACCCAGAGCATAGTGAACAGTGATCACATTGGGCCTTGATCTCCATCAAGCGCGGCGCAATCACAAAAATTACACAAATCGGGAGCCGCCCGCAAAAACGCCAACCCAGGAGTGCAGGCTTCCCAAAAAACACATAGAATACAGCCGGTTACACTTACACCTGAATCTGGGGATATCCGTGCGCGCCTACTTTTACGTTGCTCTGCTTCTGCTTCTGCTTTTCGGAGGCATTTCCGGGTACCTGTACAACACGTTTTCCACACTCGCGTCCATGGACTTCACTCCGCCGCCGGTCCGCGTTGCCGTTGCTACCGCCCGCGAGGAAACCTGGCCTTCGACACTGGCTGCCGTTGGCAGTATCCGCGCCACCCGCGGCGTCAACCTGGCGGCTGAAACCAGTGGTGAAATTATCAACATCAGCGTTAACTCCGGCGAGCAGGTCGTTGCCGGGCAGCTATTGCTGACCCTCAATGACAGCGTGGAGCAGGCCAGCCTCAGGCGAGCCAGGGCCAACCTGGTGCTGGCGCGCCAGTTGTTCGAGCGTGACGCCAGCCTGATCAGGCAGCAATCCATTCCCCAGAGTCAATTGGACCGCTCCCGGGCGGACCTGGATGTGGCGATAGCAAGCCTGGCCGAGATCGAGGCACAGCTGGACAACAAGCGCATCGTTGCCCCCTTCGCCGGCAGTGTGGGCATTATCGACGTCAAGCGCGGTGACTACATAGAAAATGGCACGGCCATTACCACCCTGCAGGACCTCAGGGAACTGGAGATCGACTTCTCTGTTCCAGCCCGCCATTTTCCCAGTCTGCGCAAGGGCCTGCCGATAACAGTGCGCACAGCCTCCAGCGATCGCAGCTATGCAGCCATACTGGAGGCTGTAGATGTGGCGGTAGACCCCGGCACACGCAACCTGGCACTGCGTGCGGCACTGCAAGAGAGCGATGGCTTGTTGCCGGGAATGTTTGCCGAACTGCGTATCGACCTGCAGCAACCCCGCCAGGTGATCACCCTGCCGGAGACCGCAGTGAGCTACTCGCTGCAGGGAGACACGGTATTTGCGGTAGAAGAGGATGCCGATGGTCTGCTGGTCAACCCGCGGGTGGTAAAGACCGGCGTGGTGCGCGATGGCCGCATTGCTATCAGCAGCGGAGTAATGGTCGGTGACAGAATAGCCAGTGTGGGACAGAACAAGCTCTACCGGGGCGCCCGCATCGTCGCCGAGGACAACCCGCCGGCCTTCACCCAATGAAATTTACCGATCGCTTTATTCAACGTCCGGTACTGGCGATTGTCGTCAGCAGCCTGCTGCTGCTGTTAGGCACCGCGTCCGCCTTTCGTGTCGGCATACGCGAGTTCCCGGAACTCGAGCGCAGCGTTATCTACGTGGAGACCATTTACCCCGGCGCCAGTGCCCGCACGGTGCAGGGTTTTGTGACCAACCCCCTGCAGGTCCGTATTGCCGGTGCCCGCGGTATCGAATATATGGTTTCGGAGAGCAATCCCGGCCAATCCAGCATCACCGTACATATGCGACTGGGCGAAAACAGCACCGACGTACTCAACGAAGTGATTGCCAAGGTCAATGAAGCCCGCGGCGATCTGCCGCGCGATATAGAGGACCCGATCATCAGTTCAGCGTCCGGTACCGATGCCATGATGTACCTGGGCTTTTACAGTAAACAAATGAGTGCCTACCAGGTCACGGACTTCCTGCTACGCAGTGTGCAGCCCGAGTTGGCGACGCTACCCGGCGTCGGCAAGGCGAACGTGTTTGCCCGCAAACTGGCAATGCGAATATGGCTGGACCCGGTAAGGATGGCGGCCCTGGGGGTTACCGCCAGTGACGTCAACGCGGCGATTAACCGCGACAACTTCATCTCGGCGGCCGGTGCCACCGACGGCAATATGGTGCGCGTTACCGTGGACGCCAGCACCGACATGCAGACGCCAGAGGAGTTCAGCAACCTGGTCCTGCGCCAGGCGGGGGATGAGCGTGTGCGCCTGGGCGATGTCGCCGACGTGGAACTCGCTGCGGAAACCACCCAGATAAAGACCCTGTCAAGCGGACGCGATACCGTATTCATGTCGATCACGCCTGCGCCCGACGCCAATCCGCTGGACGTTTCGCGAGCCGTGCATGAAGCCCTTCCGAAAATAGAAGCCATGCTTCCGGCTGATATGGAAATGCTGCTGGACTGGGACGGCAGCGTGGTTATTGACGAAGCACTGGGCGAGGTGATCACCACGCTGATAGAAGCAGCACTGATCGTGATCCTGGTGATCTACCTGTTCCTGGGCTCATTGCGCGTGGTGCTCATACCGCTGGTGGCCATACCATTGTCGCTGATCGGCGTGATATTCCTGATTTACTCACTGGGTTTCACCCTCAATCTACTCACCCTGTTGGCCATGGTGATCGCTATCGGCCTAGTGGTGGATGACGCTATTGTCGTGGTGGAGAATGTGCACCGGCACATCGAACTCGGCCTGAGCCCCATGCAGGCCGCAATCACCGGTGCGCGCGAGGTCGCCATGCCCGTGGTCGCCATGACCCTGACCCTGGCCGCGGTCTATGCTCCCATCAGCTTTATAGGCGGTCTCACCGGGGCCCTGTTCAGCGAGTTCGCCCTGACCCTGGCCGGTGCGGTGGTCATATCCGGTGTGGTGGCACTGACCCTCAGCCCGATGATGGCGTCCCGGGTACTGAAGGATGCTGCGCACCAGGGGCGCTTTGCCAACTGGCTGGACCGGCGCTTCGAGGTACTGATAGAGAAGTATCAGGGTCTGCTCGGCGCCTGCCTGAACAACCGCGGCGCAGTGTTGCTGTTGGCAGCGTGCCTGCTGGCCAGTCTGCCCGTGCTCTTTACCATCGCCCAGGAAGAACTGGCGCCAGAAGAAGATACCGGTGGTGTCTATGTGGTCGGCATTGCACCGCGCCACGCTAACCTGAACTACTCTGATCATTACCTTGCCGAGGTCGTGGACATCTGGAAAGACATCCCCGAATTCAGCCACTCCTGGCAGGTCATCCAACCCGACAGCAATTTTGGCGGCATTACCCTGTTCCCGTGGAGCGAGCGCGAGCGAACAATGGCCGAGGCGCAGGCGGAATTGCAGGCGAAACTGGGCCAGGTAGCCGGTATGGAGCTGTTTACTTTCGCCTCGCCGTCGCTGCCCGGCGCCGACGCCGGGCTACCCGTGAGTTTCGTTGCCGCATCCACCGCCGACTATCGTGAAGTCAAGCGGGTAGGCGATGAACTGCTGCAGGCCGCGCGTGAATCGGGCCTGTTCGCTTTTGTCACCCAGACCCTGCAGTTCAACCGGCCGGAAATCATGGTGCATATCGACCGCGAACGCGCCTCAAGACTGGGCATTTCCATGCAGGATATCGGCGAGACCCTGGCACTGATGCTCGGCGAAGCCGAGGTTAACCGCTTTACCCTGGACGGACGCAGCTACAAGGTCATTCCGCAAGCGGGCCGGGATTTCCGCCTTACCCGGGAAGAAATGGAGAAATACTACCTGCGCACCACTGCAGGTGAACTGGTGCCCATGTCCGCTGTGGTAACGCTGGACACGCGCGTGGAACCCAACACCCTCACCCAGTACCAGCAGCTGAACAGCACGACGCTGCAGGGCATCATGATGCCGCCCAACAGCCTGGGAGCCGGGCTGGCGTTTCTGGAACAAACGCTGCAGGAAATCGCGCCCCCCGGGTTCCGCACCGGATATACCGATGCCTCCCGTCGCTTCGTACAGGAAACCGGGGCCTTTCCCATACTCTTTGCCCTGTCGTTGATGCTGATCTTCCTGGTACTGGCAGCGCAGTTCAACAGCTTCCGCGACCCCCTGGTGGTACTGGTTACCGTGCCACTGTCGATCTTCGGTGCAATCGTACCCATCGCCCTGGGCTTCGCCACGCTGAACATCTACACCCAGGTCGGATTGCTGACGCTGATCGGCCTGATCAGCAAGCACGGCATCCTGATCGTGGAGTTCGCCAACAAGTTGGCGGAGACCGGACTGGACCGCAGAGAAGCGGTATTGCAGGCCGCTTCGCAGCGCCTGCGGCCTATTCTCATGACAACCTTTGCGACGGTACTGGGCGTGTGGCCACTGCTGATTGCCAGCGGCGCGGGTGCCAACAGCCGCTTCAGTATCGGCCTGGTGATTACCGCAGGTATGCTGGTGGGCACCCTGTTCACCCTGTTCGTGGTGCCGGCTTTTTACCTGCCGTTCAGTCAGCGCTACAAGCGCAAACAGCAAGAGGCCGCGCAGGCCGCAGTGCAAGCGCGGTTATAGGCAAAACCGTGCGCCGCAGCGCGCCACCGCACACTACTCCTCGGGCTTGTCGTCGGCGCGTGCGCCGCCCTTGTACTCTTCCATCAGGTGGCGCTTGTAGAGTTTGCCGTTATCCAGTCGCGGCAGCTTGGGAGAAAAGTCCAGGGCTTTGGGCAGCTTGATATGTGAAATCCGTTCGCGCAGCCATTCCAGGATTTCGATCGCGGTCTCATCGGTGGCATCTGCCCAGTTCATTGGCTCTACCACCGCCTGCACTTTTTCGCCGAATTCATCACAGGGCACGCCAAAGACCGCAACATCGGCTACCTTGTCGTGACCCACGAGCATGTTTTCAATCTCCTGCGGGTAGATATTCACCCCGCCAGAGATGATCATGTAATGCTTACGGTCCGTGAGGAAGAGATATCCGTCCTCGTCGAGATAACCCACATCACCGGTGGTCGCCCAGCCTGCTTCATTAAAGGCACCAGCCGTTTTCTCCGCTTCGCCATGGTATTCGAAATTTGCCTGCTCACCGCTGAAGTAGATGGTGCCCACTTCTCCCGGGGGCAGCTCATTACCATCGTCGTCGAGAATATGCAGCACTCCGGAAAGCGCCCTACCGACAGAGCCCTTGTGCTCCAGCCAGTCGGCTGAGTCAATAATGGTGGCTCCGATTCCCTCGCTGGCAGCGTAGTACTCGACGATAACCGGGCCCCACCAGTCGATCATCTTTTCTTTGACTTCGATGGGACAGGGGGCCGCTGCGTGAATAGCAAACTGCATGGAGCTCACGTCATAGCGCTCTCGCACCTCCTGCGGCAGCTTGAGCATACGAATAAACATGATGGGTACCCACTGGCTGTGGGTGGCGCGATGTTCCTCGATCAGCGCCAGGGCCCGCTCCGGCTCAAAGCGTTCCATAATGACCGACGTTCCGCCCTGATAGAGGTTCATCATGTTGTAGTGCAGCGGCGCAGCGTGATAGAGCGGTGCGGGAGAGAGATAAACTGTCTCCTCGCTAAAGCCGAAGGCAATGCCCAGGCTCTGGGCCATGGGGTGAGGCGCATCCACATCGTCACTGGGAGGCGGTACCAGAATCCCCTTGGGCTGACCGGTAGTACCCGAGGAATACAGCATTGGCACACCGTTCTTCTCGTCGCTGATGGGCTCCTCCGGTTGCGCAAACATGGCCTCTTCCCAGGAGTCGTAACCGTCGATCACGCCCCCAACCATCAGGAAGTGCGCGACACTGCCGGCCGAATTGAGCAACTTTTCAGCCAGGTCTTTCAACTCGTGCGAGCAAATAAACAGCCTGGCACCGCAGTTTTCCAGTATGTATGCCGCCTCACCGTGCTTCAGATGATTGGAGATGGGAGTATAAATAATACCCGCGCGCTGGGCTGCCCAGCAGATCTCCAGGAACCGGGCATTGTTTTCCATCATCAGGCCGATGTGGTCACCGGCTTGCAGCCCCAGCGATCGAAACAGCTGCGCCCCCTGGTTGGAACGCTCATCCAGTTGGCCGTAGGTGACCATTTCCCCGGAGTCACCCATGATGATGGCGGGCTTGTGGGGGTACGTTTTAGCGGTGTGTCGGGGATGCGGCATGATGCGTTCCTGCAGTCGTCGGGCTTAAGCCCCCGACATTATAAGGTCTCTTGTTACAACGCAACCGGCTCAGCGTCAGCGCTTACGCATAAGGCCCTGCTGCATCACAGTGGCCACGTGCAGTCCATCGCGCGTGTGGAATCGCCCACGCACCAGAGTCCGCCCCCCGCTATTGCGCTCCAGGTTAGCGGTATGCAGCAACCACTGATCGGTCCTGCAGGGTGCATGGAACCAGATTGCGTGGTCCAGGCTCGCCACCTGCAATTCCATCTGCATCCAGGACCGGCCATGCTGTATCAGCCCGGCGTCCAGCACCATAGTGTCTGACATGTACGTCAGCAGGCATGCATGCAACGCCGGGTTAATGCCGACGGGGCCGTTGGTTTTCATCCAGTTCAACAGCTCACCTTCGGCCTGCTGCGGATTCTCCCAGTCAATGGGACGCACCATACGCACGTCCAGGTCCTCCCCGGTGGTAATCATGAAGTTTTCATCCAGCGTCCCGCTGTCGATGGCGCGCTGCCTCTCGCTGGGCAAGGCTTCGGGCGGGACAACCTCCGGAATCGGCTCCTGGAAATCAAAGCCGCCGTCGTCGGTCTGGAAGGATAGCGAACACACCAGTATGGGGCGCCCCTTCTGCAGTGCCACCACCCGGCGGGAACTGAAGCTACCACCATCCCTGGCGCGCTCTACCTCATAGACTACCGGTTCAGCGCAGTCACCGGGGCGCAGGAAATAGGCATGCTGGGAGTGAATCACCCGCGCCGGGTCAACCGTTTGCTGGGCAGCGCTCAAGGCCTGGGCCAGCACCTGCCCACCATAAACCCTGAAGCCTTGCGGGTGCATATTGCGCCCACGAAAACGATCTTCGCCCAGTGATTCAAGGGTCAGAATATCCACTAACTGCTGCAGCATGTTCGTTCTTCCGGTTGGTCTTGATAAAGCCAGCGGCCATTATCCAGAAATCGCAATCTGTGCCAAACTTAAGCGACATCTTTTTTAAATGGCAGGATCACCGATGACCCGCGATTTCTCTCCCGCTGAACTGCGCCAGGCCATACGCGCCGGCGAATTCAATGGCAATACCTCGGGTATCGCGCCAGGCTATGTGCAGTGCAACCTCGCGATTTTACCGGCGGACTGGGCCGATGAATTCCTGCGCTTTTGCCAGGCCAACCCCAAGCCGTGCCCGCTGCTGGCCATTTCACCGTCACCGGGCGACGCATCCTTACCACTTTTGGGGGATATTGACGTCAGAACCGATGTGCCAAGCTACCGCGTCTTTCGCGATGGCAGGCTCAGTGAAGAAGTCGCGGATATTGCAACGCTGTGGCGTGATGACCTGGTGGCGTTTGCCCTGGGCTGCTCATTTTCTTTTGAAGAGGCGCTGCTGGCGGACAGTCTGGAGGTGCGCAACGTCAGCGAAGGGGTTAACGTACCGATGTATCGCACCAACATTGATTGTACCCCCGCTGGCCGTTTTCAGGGCAAGATGGTGGTGAGCATGCGGCCGTTCAAAGCGGCCGACGCCATTCGCGCCGTCCAGATATGCACCCGTTTTCCCTCGGTCCACGGTGCACCTGTGCACCTGGGCGACCCGGCACTGATCGGCATAGAGAAGCTCGAAACGCCCGACTTCGGCGACGCGGTTACGGTAGCGGAAGATGAATTGCCGGTATTCTGGGCGTGTGGCGTCACCCCGCAGGTGGCACTGGAAAAGGCCAGGCCGCCCTTTGCGATTACCCACAGCCCGGGACACATGCTGGTGACTGACTTGCGCAACAGCCGCCTGGCCGTAATGTAAACCAACAGGTAGGAAACGAATGCTACTGAACTGCGACCTGGGTGAAAGCTACGGCAGCTGGACTATGGGCCTTGACGATGAGGTCATGCCACACATCGACCAGGCCAATATTGCCTGCGGTTTTCATGGTGGCGACCCGCTGACCATGCGCAACACCCTGACACTGGCCGCCACACACGGCGTCAGTATCGGCGCCCACCCCGCCTACCCGGACCTGGTCGGCTTCGGGCGACGATCCATGACGCTCACCAGCGATGAACTCATCGCCGCGCTGCACTACCAGGTGGCAGCGCTGGATGGCATGGCTGCCAGCGCAGGATTGACGGTCGACTACGTCAAACCGCACGGCGCTCTATACAACGATATGATGTCCAAGGCAGAAGTACGCGCCGCCGTCATGGAGGCGCTGGCGGCCTACCACCGCCCTCTGCCACTGATGCTGCAGGCCACACCAGAAGCTCATACCCATCGCAACGAGGCAGCGGTCCTCGGGCTGGAGGTGTTGCTCGAGGCCTTCGCCGACCGCTGTTATGACGACGACGGCAAGTTGCTGTCCCGTCGCCTGCCTGGTGCAGTGCACAGCCGGGACAAGATGCTGGCACAGGTTGCCCAGTTGCAGAACCAGGGCAGCGTGACCACGATCAGTGGACATACACTGCCGCTGGCGGCGGACACCCTCTGTGTACACGGCGACAATCCCGAGGGCGTGCAGGCTATTCGCGAAATCCGTGCCCTGGTGGGCGGGAAGTAGCAAACCATGGAACTGCACAGTGCGGGTGAAAATGCCCTGATTCTGTACCTCGGTAACGCGACCAGTCCGGAAGTATCCGCGCGGGTACAGGCGGCCGCAGCCGCCGTCGAACTGGCGCTGGGTGACGACCTGATCGACCTCGTACCTTCTTACGCCTCGCTGCTGATCATCTACAATTCCTTCACCACCGATCACCTGTCTGTAGGGCGCCGGGTGCGGGAATGCGTCACTCACCTCGCCGCCGCTGGTGAGCTCGAGGGCAAGCTGGTTGTCTTACCGGTGTATTACCATCCCGAAGCCGGCGAAGATCTCGCCGCGCTGGCTGACCGCGCCGGCCTCAGCATAGACCAGGTCATCGCCCTGCACAGCGAGAGCGAATACCGTGTTTACGCCATTGGCTTTGCGCCCGGATTTGCCTATCTGGGCGAGGTTGATCCGCGCATCGCTGCACCACGCCTGTCTACGCCCCGGCAAAAAGTGCCCCGTGGCGCAGTGGCCATCGCTGATCGCCAGACTGCTGTATACCCCGCTGTCTCCCCCGGTGGCTGGAATCTAATAGGCCGCTGCCCGGTGCGAATGTTCAATCCCGATGCCAGCCCCATCATGCCTGTAACCGTGGGTGATCGTGTGCGCTTCGAACCTATAGCGCGCGCCCGCTTCCTGGCCCTGGGGGGTGAGCTGTGAGCCTGCGGGTTCTGCAGCCAGGCATACTCTCCCTGTTGCAGGACGGCGGGCGCCAGGGCAAGCATCGCATTGGCCTGACTAACGGCGGCCCATTGGATCCGCAGGCCTTCAATTGCTGCAACCGCCTGTTGCAGAACCCGGTGGGGGCGACAGCGCTGGAAATCAGTTTTGGCGGGGTACAACTGGAAGCCGAGGTCGACACCTTTATTTGCCTGACTGGCGCGCAGATGACACTGCGCATCAACAAGCAGCCACAACCGTGCTGGGAAACCCTGCGGGTAAGGGCCGGTGACAATATCGCCGTAGAATTCGCCGAGCGCGGCTGTCGCGCTTACCTTGGCGTGGCAGGTGGGTTTGATGTTCCCCTCAGCTTTGGCAGTAGCGCTACGGTGATGCGCGAGCATATTGGCGGCCTCAATGGCGGCAAAATTGAGTCTGGAGACAGGCTGCCCTGCAGTGAGTCAAACGCACGCCGCAGGCTCTATCTGCCCGAGGACCTACAGCCGCGTTATCACGACATCGTCACCGTGCGGGTGATACCCGGCTACCAACAGGAGCAGTTCAATCGCTATCAGCAACGCCGCTTCTTCAGTCACGCCTACAGGGTTGGCGATCGCTGTGACCGCATGGGCTATCGCCTGGAGGGCCCGGCAATTGACTGTGACCTGCAGGGCATCCTCTCCGAGGGTATTTGCTTTGGCGCAATCCAGATCCCCGCCGACGGCCAGCCCATTGTGCTGTTGAATGACCGCCAGACGATAGGCGGCTACCCGAAAATCGGTTCCGCATTGTCGCTGGATTGCGGGCTACTGGCGCAATTAAGACCCGGGGGCACCGTGTATTTCACTGCGATTACCCCTCATGCCGCGCACAACGCACTGCACCTTGCGCAAAGTTATTTCCGTCGCCAACCCCTGATGGAGCGTACTCCGTGAATGAACTGGAACTGAGCATTGCCATCGAGAACGCCCTGGTAACGCGTAACCCGCGCCAGATGCAGGTCGCGCAGGCTGCGCTGGAACCCGGCTACTACCTGCGCGCTGCGCGACACTTGCGCAATGCAAAAGGCACCGTTCTCATTGGCACCGGTTTCCCGGTAAATGAAACTTTCGAAACTGACGGCCCGGTGGGTGCGATTGCGCTGTATGACACGCTGACGACCCTGGGCGCAGAGCCGGTGATAGTCTGCGGACCACCGCTGAGTCACTGCCTGGCAGACCGGTACCGGGTGCTGCCACTACTGGCGAGGGACATCACCACCGCCGAGGCAGAAGCGGCAGCAACTCTGCAACGCCTGCAGCCTACGGCGGTTATTTCTATCGAGCGCCCGGGGCTGAGCGAGGATAATCGCTATTACAATATGCGCGGAGAGGACATCACTGTCCGCTGCGGTTTTTTTGACCCCTACATGAACCTGGCCAAGTGCCCAACTATTGCCATTGGCGACGGTGGCAACGAAGTCGGTATGGGTAACATTGCTGACGCTATTAGCGCGTTGGACATCAACGCTGCAGTGACTGGCTGTGACGAACTGTTGGTGGCGGATGTCTCCAACTGGGGCGCATATGGGTTAATTGCACTGCTCGCCCGTTGGCACGATACGGACCTGCTCGCCAACATCTCGCCGCTGGCGCTTCTCGACTACCTCTCCGCCCACGGCAGTGTGGATGGCGTCACCCGCGAGAACACGCTGACCGAAGATGGCCTGGAAGCAGCCGAGGGGCAAGGGGTGATCGAAGCGTTGCGCCTGATTACCGGATTTACATAACATGGCTGCCACAGAGCGCAAGGTTTGCATCGCTCTGGCGGGTAAAGCGCGGCACTGGAATAGCGTGCCCGGCACGCACTTCAACGACAACGGAAACTGGTGAAGAACATGAATATCGTATACCTGAACGGCGACTACATGCCGATGGAGGAGGCCCGTATATCGCCTATGGACCGCGGCTTTCTTTTCGGTGACGGCATCTATGAAGTAGTGCCCTCCTACGATGGTAAAATGGTGGGCTTCGGGCCACACCTGGAACGCATGCAGGACGGTCTGGATGCGATTGAAATAAAGCTGACGGTAAACCATGCCCATTGGCGCGCGATCGCCGACCAACTGGTTGCACGCAACGGCGGTGGCAACCTGGGTCTCTATTTCCATGTCAGTCGCGGTGCCGACAGCAAACGCCACCACGCCTATCCGGAAAATATCGCGCCTACCCTGTACGCCTTCGCTTTCGAGATACCGCCGGCGCCGAGACCGGAGAAAACATCGGCTACAACCTACACCGTCGCCACTGCCGAGGATTTGCGCTGGAAACGCTGCAACATCAAGTCCACGGCGCTGCTGGGTAACGTCATGCACTACCAGCACGGACACGCGCAGGGCCATTCAGAAACGATTCTCTACAACATGGACGGCGAGATTACCGAGGCTGCGGCCTGCAACGTTTTCGTGGTCAAGCACGGCATCGTTTCCACTCCCTTGCTGGACCACCAGAAGCTGCCTGGAATCACTCGCCTGATGCTGCTGGAAATACTGCGCCGGGACGGCAGCATTGCGGTGCAGGAACGCGTGGTCAAGATAGAAGAACTGGACAGCGCGGATGAGGTATGGATTACCAGCTCCTCCAAGGAGATTGCCCCGGTCATTGAAATCAACGGTAAACCGGTAGGCAATGGCGAGATCGGCGACACCTGGCTAGCGGCGCAAACACTGTACAGCAAGCACAAATTCGATTTCTGATGAGCAGGGCAAACCAGGCGAAACTCGATCTGAGCGCATTGCGCCACAATCTGGCACATGCCAGGACACTGGCGCCGGCATCCCGGGTCATGTGTGTGGTAAAAGCCAACGGCTATGGTCACGGTGCTGTGGAGGTGGCGACAGCGTTGGACCCACTGACGGACGCGCTGGCGGTTGCCTGTATCGAGGAAGCACTGGAACTGCGCGAGAACGGTATCACCTCGCCGATAATGTTACTGGAAGGTTGCTTTGAGTCAGAGGAACTGGTGATCGCCGCGGAGCACAACTTCTGGGTAATGATCGACAATCAACGCCAGCTGGAGTGGCTGGAGCAAACCAGGCTGCCCGCCCCCGTCACCTGTTGGCTGAAAATAAATACCGGCATGCACCGGCTGGGTGTAAGCCCGGGCGACGCTGCTGCTTTTCACCAACGCCTGCTGGACAATGACAACACGCATGGAGAGATTGTCACCTGCACACACTTCGCCTGCGCAGATGAACTGGACAACCCGATGACCAGCGATCAGCTGCAACAGTTTGCGAAAGTCACCGAGGCGCTGCCAGGGCCGCGCAGCGCAGCCAATTCCGCTGGTGTGCTGGCCTGGCCGCATTCGCATTATGACTGGATACGTCCAGGCTACATGCTCTACGGTAACTCCCCCCTGAAAACAACGCACCCCAATACCACTGGCCTGCGGCCGGTAATGACGCTGGAGTCTGCTGTCATCTCTGTGCGCGAAATCGAAACAGGCGAGACCGTAGGCTACGGCGCGAACTGGACCGCCCAACGCCCATCACGTATCGCCACGGTGAGCATAGGCTATGGGGACGGATACCCGCGTATGGCCGCCAATGGCACACCTGTACTGGTCAAGGGTAAGCGCGCACCGCTTGCGGGCCGCGTATCGATGGACATGATCACCGTCGACGTCACCGATCTGGACGAAGTGAACATCGGCGACCGGGTGGTACTCTGGGGCAAAGACCTTCCCGTTGCGGAAATTGCACAAAGGGCTGACACCATCGGCTACGAGCTGACCACGCGCATGCCGGCGCGTACGCCACGAGTAATAGTTGAGCGCTAATCAAAGTCGACCACTATGCCGGGGTCAGAGAGCATTCATGTGTTCCGGATAGGCCGCTGTGCAGTGCCAGTGCCAGTGCCAGTGCCAGTGCCAGTGATAGTGATAGTGCGCCGTCTGGGTCAAAACAATGAGCAGTAAGCCGGTTACTTCGCTTTCCTTATCCACCAGTACCCCACAACTGCAATAATCGGCAGGCATACCAACGACCAGAAATTAAGTGTGATCATGACCTCGTCACCGTCGATCTGACTACCGAGGATAGTGAACACAAACGTCCCCGCCAGTAACGCAGACACTAATGCGATTCTTACCGTTTTACTCATTGTACTTACCTGGCGCCTTTCCAGCTTGCAGACTCTGGATTATCGATTAAAAACCCAGGCAGCGCATTGAAAAACCGGGCACTGTACTAGGCAATGGGACGCACTGTCCCCCTCGGGAAGCCATTGGCGGGCTCATGGCGTGTCAGTGTACCGGTATGATGCCAGGTTTCATGCGCTGATGTGCGGGTTGCCCAGGGCACACCTGCGCGAGCAGAGGTGCCTGCACAGCAATTCAATAAAACGTTGAAAATGGGATCCTGCGGCGGATTCTACAATTTGTAATTTGCAGGCATCCTCAATATAGTCAATTGAATGCACGCTGTGCATACAAACTGAATTACTGAAAAACTTAGATGACGAATTCCCGGCTACACCTTCGCAAGGCCAGTAAAGCATTCGGCAGCAAACTTTTCTGTTCTGTGCCCGCTTGATAAGTGGCAGGCTTTTGCAACGACTTCCTGCTCTGTGGGATGCAGCACTCGCATTCAGTTTGCTGCTCCTGGCCTTTGCTGCGCGAGCCGAACAGCCACCCATGGTCTTCACACATTTGTCGACAGCAGATGGGCTCTCCCAGGTAACAGTCAATTCAATCTTCCAGGACACCAGGGGCTTCCTCTGGCTGGGCACGCAAAACGGCCTGAATCGTTACGATGGCAACCAGATAAAGCGCTACCACCGGGAACGCAATAACCCTGGAGGACTGGCCAGTGATTTCATCCGGGCAATAGACGAGGACGCGGCTGGCAATCTATGGCTGGCGACGGAAGGTAGCGGCCTTGTGGTCTGGGATCGCCTAACAGATACCTTCAAGAGCTATCGCCACAATCCTGGAGACCCGACTTCACTTGCCAGTGATTCCATACGCGGCGTAGTCGTCGACCGAGGCGGGCGTGTGTGGGCAGCAACCCGCGACCAGGGCCTGGACCGCCTGGATCCCGTCACCGGTGAAATAACCCATTTCGTCCACAACGGCAGTGTGCCTGGGTCGATCAGCAGCGACCGGCAACTGCTGGCACTGCTGGAGGATAGAGACGGCTCGATCTGGGTTGGCACCAGTGCGGGACTGGATCGCTATGACGAGGAAGAGAACCGCTTCCTGCACTTTCTGCCACCTCAGGCTGTAAACGGTGTCCATGAAATATCGTCACTGGCCCAGGACCACCGGGGCAACATATGGCTGAGTAGCTTCAACGCGGGCCTGCAGCGACTTGACCCTGCCACCGGAGAATTCACCGGCTATACCCACTCAAAAGACGACCCATCTTCACTTGGTAACAATCATGTCTCAGCGGTCTTCGAAGACTCTAACCAGCGACTCTGGGTTGGCCATGATGCAGGACTGAGCCTGTTTGATTGGCACACCGGTAAGTTCCAGACCTACGCGCACGAACGCACGCGCCCCAGCAGCCTCGCCGGAAGTATTGTCAGCAGCATCAGCGAAGATCGCAATGGCCTGCTATGGATTGGCACCGAGAACAGTGGCGCAAGCCGGTGGAACTCCCGCAGCTGGTCACTGGGGCACCGCATACCGACGTGGCTGCCCGATGTCTCGATGATAAACGCCTTCGCTGAAACCGATGAGGGTGGTTTGTGGTTAGGCACTTCCGTTGGACTACTGCGAATGGGGAAAGATGGACTGGTCACCAGGGTCGCAGAAGACCAGCCCCCGGGAAATAAAGTAGTGATGTCGCTGTTGACTGACCGCAGCGGCCAACTCTGGATTGGAACAATGAACAGCGGCCTCTATCTCAGGCATACGGATGGCAGCATTCGGCCCTTTAGAGCGGCAGCTGGCGGTGAGCATGGCCTCGGGGCCGACGGCATTATGGGGCTCTTTGAAGACAGCTCAGGGCGCATCTGGATAGGCACGTTCAATGGCGGTGTTAACGTCTATGATCCGAAAACGGACGAGATCAAACGCTCACTGGACGCCACCGGCAAGTTCCCCTGGTTCGAGAGAGTGCGAGCAGCGACGATTCGCGAGGACGAAGAAGGGAGAATATGGGTAGGCACCTACGGGGACGGCCTGCTGGTGATAGCACCGGACCAGGGGCTCGTTCATCAGTTCCTGCATGATCCGAAGCAGGCTGGAAGCTTGTCCTCGAACACGGTTTACGCGTTGCATGCTGATACACGCGGTGGCCTATGGGTCGGGACTGGCGGCAGCGGGCTGGATTACCTTGCCGATACCACGGGGGATTTTCGGACGCTGCGGTTTGAAAACATTTCCCAGGCCGACGGCTTATCCAACGACGTAATTTATGCCATTGTCGCTGACAGCACAGGCCGATTGTGGCTACCCAGCAATAATGGCCTGATGCGCCTGGACCCGGAAACCCGATCAATCCGCACCTATCACACCAGCCACGGCGCGCAGAGTGATGAATTTACCTTCGGCGCCTATTTGCAATCCAGTAGCGGGCGCCTGTTGTTTGCAGGCACCCACGGCTATAACGATTTTGACCCACTGGAATTGCTTGAAGACAATATTCCTCCGCCGGTAGTGATCACCCATATAGAGGTACAAAATGAACCCTTATCTTCCGCTGTCGCTGTGCCGATGCTGGATGGGCTCGAGCTGGAATACAACGAGAATGCGTTAACAATAGAGTTCGCTGCGCTGGATTACACTGACCCCCGGCGCAATCGTTTCGCCTATCGACTGATCGGCTTCGACGAAAAATGGATACAGCTTCAGAACGAGCATCGTGTCAGCTACACAAACCTCGCACAGGGCACCTATAGGTTTCAGGTCAAGGCGGCGGGGGCAGATTCAGTCTGGAACGACGAGGGTGCGCAACTTGCCATTACAGTGCGGCCAGCGCCCTGGCGAACCTGGTGGGCCTATGCAATCTACACTGTCCTGGCAACGCTACTGGCGGTGGCGGTTTATCGACAGCAGACTCGGCGCTTTCGCGAGCAGCAGAAGTACGCGAAGCAACTCGCGCATGAGGTAAAGGCCAGAACCGCAGAGCTTGACCAGCGCAACGCCGAACTGGCGCATGCCAGCGCAGCCAAAAGTAGTTTTCTGGCCCGCATGAGCCATGAGATCCGCACACCGATGAACGGCGTAATGGGCATGGCAGAGCTCCTGTCTGCAACGGACCTGAACCCGCAACAGCAAAGCTACACACAAACAATCTCTCGCTCAGCCCGAACGCTGCTACAGATCATCAATGACATTCTCGATTTGTCGAAAATAGAGGCTGAGCAAATAGAGCTGGAGACCAAACCGTTTGCGCTCAGAAAAGTGATAGAAGACTGCCTTGCCTTGATTGCACCGCAGGCGAAGAAGAAAGATCTGGAATTGCTCACTTCGGTGGACCCCGATATTCCCGGCGTATTGATCGGTGACCGGCTGCGCATCTATCAGGTGCTGACCAACCTCCTGAGCAATGCCTTGAAATTCACCACGGAGGGAGAAGTTGTGCTCCGCGCCCGGCTCAAGCAGTCATCGGGCGAGCGCATTGTTGTGCGACTGGAGGTATCTGATACCGGAATTGGAATAGAGGAAGACGCCCTGGACCGGGTGTTCGAGGTCTTTAGCCAGGCAGATGAAACCACCTCCCGTCGCTTCGGTGGCACCGGGCTTGGATTGTCCATCTGTAAACAACTGGTTGAACTCATGGGCGGACAGATCGGCGTATCCAGTCAGCTGAACGCAGGGTCTACGTTCTGGTGCGAATTACCGCTCGCGTTGCCCGATGAAACACCTCTCACAGACACCGCGCCGGGTTCTCAGTCTCAGGAAGCCGAACGCCCCCCTGCAATATCAGGCGAGACAATAAGGCGTGTACTGGTAGTGGAAGACAATGTCGTAAACCAGATGGTGGCAGAGGCCACCCTCTCCCATCTGGGGTATCGGTCGAGCACTGCGCCCGACGGTCAGGCCGCGATTGCGCTACTGGCTGCAGAGCACTTCGACCTGGTGCTGATGGATTGCGAGATGCCCGGTATGGACGGTTTCGAAGCGACTCGCTGTATACGCGCGGCAGAGCAAGGCGATCAACATATCCCCATCATCGGGCTCACGGCCCACGCCTCCGAACATGCACGCGACGCCTGCCTGAAGGCAGGCATGGACGACTTCATTAGCAAGCCCTGCGCTATCAACGATCTGGCGCTAGTGCTGTTACGATGGCTGAAGCCGGTGGTTGATGAAAACGGAGGGGGTTAGCGCGTATCGAACCGGCGCCCATCCGGGTTGGGAAAATGCGAGCCCCGTTACTATGCCAACCCCTGTTTCCACGAAACCCGACTATTGTTGACCCTCAGATTACTAAAGCCCTATCCTCGGGCAAATTACTGGCCTACTATGCTGTTGAGACTCGCCCCTACCAGAGGATAAGACCTTGCGATTCACCCCCACCTCACTGGAAGAACTCAATCTGCTGCTACAGTTTCCTGTGGCAACAGCCAGCACCGGCATAAAGGTGCACTCAACGACTCGCCCCGAAGTTATTGCCGCGTGCCAGAACCTGTTCGACAAGGGCCTGATAGACCAACCCGACGGCGGCTATCTCACGGATGCGGGCATAGAAGCCCTGGACCATGCGCAATCCCTTTGCGGCCTATTGGCAGAGAAGAAGTAGAAGCCCGGTTTTCCCGGGCACCGCACAGCGGCCCACGGCCCAGGTAGACCGCCAATATTTCCAGCCCGCCATCAACGTGCTTTAATCACGCACAATGAATATAACGATAAAACGTGCTGCTAAAGCACTGCTCTGGTTTTTGCTACTGCTACTGCTGGCCGCGCTGCTCTCCTTTTTCTGGTTGCGACATGAGTTCGCCCGCGTGCAGAGCGCGGGGATGCAAAGCGAATACTGGCGCAATGTGCCTGTGCAATCACTCGAACCGGGACTGACCGCACCGCGGCCCTGTCATCAGACGCCCCATACACGTGCCTTCTTCGGTGCACTGCACGTGCACACTGGCGCCTCCTACGATGCCAGCGCGTTCGGCATCACGGTCAGCGTCGATGACGCCTACCGCTTTGCCCGTGGCACAACCTTGCCACTGCGCCTGCGCGCTGACCCGGAGGGATTCGGCGCACCCGTACAGACCATTAGCACGCCCCTGGATTTCATGGCCGTCACCGACCATGCAGAATCACTGGGAGAGGCGCGTCTCTGTTACACGCCAGGCAGCAGGCCGTACGGCACGCTCGTATGCCGACTGTACCGCGGTGACGTCCGCCTGCCCGTGGCGGCTGACACGCAACCCATTATGCGCCTGGCCACCCTGGCGATTTTCGGTAAGGATCGCTCTGCACGTGTCTGCGGGAAGGATGGCAGCCTCTGTCGCGAGCGCGCGGCCGATACCTGGCAGGACAATCAGCGCAGCACCGAACGCTGGCATGACCGCAGCGAGGAATGTGACTTCACTACCTTGCATGCCTATGAATACACGCTCGCCGAAGCCTCATCCAACCTGCACCGCAACGTGATATTTCGCTCCGCGGTGGTGCCGCAGGCCCCGCTGGGGTCAAAAGACGCGCAAACACCGGAAGCACTGTGGCAATGGTTGAAGCAGACCTGTATCGACGGCAATCCGCAATGTGATGTTCTCGCTATTCCCCACAACGGCAACTGGAGCTCTGGTCGCATGTGGTATCCCTACAGTAACCGCGACCTGAGTGACAGAACACGCCGCCAACAGGCAGAGCTGCGCGCCGAGCTGGAACCCCTGGCGGAAATAATGCAGACCAAGGGTGATTCGGAATGTCGCAACGGCATCGATAGTGTGCTGGGCCCGGCGGACGAGTTCTGCGACTTCGAGAAACTGCGCGCCGCCAGCGAGCCGATTGAGGACTGCGAAGAGTCTTTCGGTAGTGGGGGCATGATGCTCTCCGGTTGTACGTCACGCTATAACTTTGTTCGCTACGCGCTTGCCGCAGGCCTGCGTGAACGCAGGGAACTGGGCGTAAACCCCTTTGCAATGGGGATTATCGCCGCCACGGACACGCATAACGGCATGCCCGCGGCTGACAGTGAAAGTCAATATATGGGCTCGCACGGTATGGACAGGAATGTGCTCAGCCGCCTGCAGGGCACCAAGGAAGTACCCGGGGGAATCGGCAAGGGCTCACCGGTTCGCTACGGGCCTGGCGGCGTAGCCGGTATCTATGCGCGCGAAAACAGCCGCGATGCACTGTTCGACGCCATGCGCAGGCGCGAGACCTTCGGCACCAGCGGACCGCGAATTGAGCCACGTTTCTTCGCCGGCTGGGAACTGGACCAGGTTGATTGCCAGTCACCGGACTTTGTGGAGCAGGCAGGTAGACTGGGCGTACCAATGGGAGCAGCGCTTTACTCACACGACGACAGCGCCGACCCCCTGGGACCCGTTTTTCTCGCCAGCGCAACGCGTGACCCGCGCGATGGTGCGGGCCTTTTACAACGGATTCAGGTAATCAAGTCGTGGGTGGATAGCGCAGGTGCGACACACCAGGCGGTGCACGATATCGCTGGCGACCCGAACAACGGCGCCGGCGTTGACCCGGAAACGTGTGCACTCAGCGGCAGCGGCTTCAACCAACTCTGTGCAACATGGCGCGACCCTGATTTCGACGCTGCTCTCTCGGCAGTGTATTACGCCCGCGTACTGGAGAACCCCAGCTGTCGCTGGAGTCGGCACGCGTGTATTCGCCTGCCGGAAGCTGGCCGAGCGCCTTCCTGTGGTGACCCGGACCTGCCCTGGCAGATTCAAGAGCGCGCCTGGACCTCGCCCATCTGGTACTACGCGGACTGAAGGTGCAGGCGCTAGCGCATGGTTGACCATAGATCATGTGCGTGAAGTAAACTAATCCATTACCATGGGTGCTCAAGAACGAAACAAGAGTCCAGCCACTTGGCAGCCGAGCACAATAACACCCTCCCCGATGGCAGCGTATTGGCCGCCATTGACCTTGGTAGCAACTCTTTCCACCTGATTGTCGCACGCATCGAACACGGCGAAATGCGTCCTGTAGAGGTGCTGGCAGAAAAAGTACAGCTGGGCGCGGGCCTGGAACAAGGTCGCTTATCGGCCGATGCCATACAGCGCGGCCTGGACTGCCTGTCGCGCTTTGCCCAGTTGCTGGACAGCCTGGAACCGACCCGTATCCGCGCCGTGGGCACCAATGCGCTGCGCCAGGCCAAGAACCGCCTGGACTTCACGCTGCCCGCCAAAGAGATTCTGGGTAGCCGCGTGGACGTAATCTACGGGAGAGAGGAAGCCCGTCTGGTCTATCTTGGTGTCGCCCACACACTAGCGGACGATGCCAACTCCCGGCTGGTCGTGGACATCGGCGGTGGCAGCACAGAGTTCGTCATTGGTGAGCGCTTTGAACCGCAAAAGCTGGAAAGCCTGCAGATGGGTTGCGTGTCGTATGGCCGCAAGTGTTTCCCAGGCGATGTGATCAATGCAAAAAACTACCGGCTGGCCTATGACCGGGCACGGGTGGAGACCTCACATATACGTCATCGTTATCGCGCCGAACACTGGGCTGAGTGTGTAGGCTCCTCCGGTACGCTGAATGCCATCGAGTCGATCGTTACTCTCAACGGCTGGAGCGATGGCGGCATTACCCGTAAATCACTGAGCAAGCTACAGCAGAAACTGCTCAGCTTCGGCCGCTTCGACGAGATACAGCTGGAGGGGCTTTCGGAAAATCGGCGCAATGTCATTGTGCCGGGTGTAGCCATCGCCAGCGCCCTGTTCGACATACTTGGCGTAGAACATATGCGGACTTCGCGGGGCGCCCTGCGCGAGGGCGTGATTTATGACTTGATGGGGCGACTCCGCCACGAGGATGTTCGCGAACGCACGATCAACGCACTGGTACAACGCTATTCGGCAGACGAGGATACCGCAGCAGTGGTGGAGCGACGCTGCCGTACATTATTCTCTGCTACCGCGGGCAGCTGGCGACTGCAGGATGAGGACTGGGAACTTCTACACTGGACCGCGCGCACCCATGAGATCGGCATGGCTATTTCCCATAAACACAGCAACCGTCACTCTGCCTACCTGTTACGGAATGCCGACCTTCCCGGGTTTTCGCAGGCGGAACAGGAAAACCTGGCCATACTGTCCCAGGGCCAGCGCGGCAAGATTCACAGTGACACGCTGGACGATCTACCCAAACCGGAACGCAGGCGGCTGCGTTACCTGCTGGTGATTATTCGCCTGGCGGTGCGTTTCAAGTACGTTGAAACGCTGGCCGAGTTGCCAGACTTCGGCGTAACGGCCGACGATTCATCGCTAGCGCTGGGCTTCCCGGAAGGCTGGCTGGAGGAACACCCACTCACACTAAGCGAGCTGGAGCAGGAAAAAGCCTATCTGGGCAGGCTGGAGATCGCACTGAGCTACTCCTGAGGCGCCTCAAGTTTCTGGTATATATCTGCAAGATACTCGAGCAGAATCGCGTTGACCTCATCGGCTGCTTCCAACTGCACCATGTGACCGGCACCGGGGATCATCCGCACCGCCCGTAGATCTGGAAAAACAGCGCGCATCAGCCCGATAGGGTCATCACCGTGAAAGCCTTCCAGGTCGACATCGTGCTCACTGCCAATAAAGTAGGCGGGTACAGCGCTCTGCACGCCCTCAAACGGCCTGCGATCCTGCCACTTGATATCCATGGAACGGTACCAGTTAAGGCCACCGGTAAAGCCACTGCGACTGTACTCAGTGACAAAGAACTCCATCTCCAGCTCAGAGAGCCAGGGCCAGGGCAGTGGCGGCGGCTCAGCCATCGCATCCATGTACGAGGTGCCAGGGGGATATTGGAAGCAGTCGAAGTAATTACCGGCACCGCTGAGCGTATGGAACACCTTGTGCAAAAAGCGCCGCGGTTGCGCCTCCAGCTCACGGTCTGCGCGCGGCGGCTCTCGAAAATACTCGATGTGCAGAAAATGCTCCTGCGCAACGCGATGGTACTCAGTAAGTGGCGGCTCTTCCGGGTTGTGCGGAGCAGCCGGATTCTCAAGACCGATGACGGCGATAACGCGCTGCGGTTGGCGCAGCGCCAGGTCATAGATTGCGAAGGCACCAAAATCGAGGCCGGCGAAAACAGCGCTTTCCAGCCCCAGGTGATCCAGCAGCCCGACCAAATCCCCCGTAATCGGGCCCACGCCATAGGCCTCCGGTTCTGCCGGTGCATCCGTCTGCCCCATACCGCGCATATCGGGCACGATCACCCGGTAACCAGCACCCGCCAATGCAGTGATTTGCCGGTGCCAGCTAAACCAGATGTGCGGGAAACCGTGACAGAGTACTATCGGTAGCCCCTCGCCCTCCTCCACATAGTGCATGCGGATACCGTTGATGTGGGCGTAGTGGTGAGTCCAATTCATGCTAGCCTCGTCCTGAACGTTCTTCGCCGGCCGTATCCAGGCCCGTAATCCTGCTAATAGTCATAATTAAAAACCAGGTTCCAACCGCGCAAATCACTGCCGGTAACGCCGTGCACGCCGACGGTGAACTTCTGCAAACCCAGTGAAAGACCCAGATCAGCAAAGCGACTGAAACCCAGTTCTTCACGATTGGCGCCGATAAACTGGGTGACACCGAGATGGCCTATTATATGCACGCGGTGATCACCTATCTCCCAGCCCAGCGGGTGACTGGCATCGATGCTCGCACCAATGTTGCCAGCCTCGTCAGTGAACCCGGAAAAACGGCGCGACTCATCAAAACTGTCAATATAGCTGCCACTCAAATGGGCCCTGGCCTTGATCCGCCACTTTTCGTACCGGCGATCGTAGCGCAATGCCCCGGAGGCCCGGAGAATACTCGCCATTGTGTCCCAGTTATACAGCACGCCGTCCAGCGCCGGGGCCACTATGGCCTCGAGCGCCCTGGAGTCATACCTGGCATTACTCTCCAGACGGGTCACCCCCACCCCCAGGCTGGGCGCGAAGTAAAGGTGCTCTGTCAGGGGCAAAATCATACCCCCTTCCAGCAGGGCACCGTAGCCTTTCCAGTTAAAGTCAATGCCAGTGCTCAACCCCGGAGCGAGCGACAGGTCAGCGTCTTCTTCCATATCGAGGTAACTGGCGGTGGCCTGGAAAAACCAGCGGCGACCTTCACTGCCCGAGGGAAACTCCCGGTAAAACGGTAGCTTCACGGTCAGAATTTCGAGATCGCCGACTGCGGGGTCGTTTTGCTCCGCCGTGTAACGCCCCGCGGCAATTTCAGGCTGGGCCTCAAAACTGACCATTTGTGCGTAGCCCGCCTGCAAGCTGCGGGTGTCGAGGTCCAGGTCCTGACTATGGGAAGCGCTGGCCAGGCAAGCCGCTGTTGCCAGAGCCGGCAGCTCACAGCCAAGCAAGCGATACAGAGATTGACGCATACTGGAAGCCACGCATCGCCCTTTAGTCACCACTACTGCTCCAAACTTTTCAGCGCGTCAGTCTCCACACCGTTGGTTACTTCATTTGCGACGTTATGGGGACGTGGCCAGGCCTTGCCACCTTCCTGCCCGACCCGGTAACCGGAATAGGCAGCGCCTGCCGCCACACCGGCGGTCTGCGACCGCGCCTGCAGGCGCTTGCCCTCAGCCTCCCCGGCAAGCCAGCCTTCGCGGTACCCTGCATCAGTGGCAAAACGCGCGATCAACTTCATTCACTTACCCCTGCCAGCATAGATCGCTGCAATCACGGCTCGCCGCCATCAAGTCCTTACAGATCGCAACCGCGTTCATACCGCCGCCAGCATGGATTTTATTGGTATACCCTTGATCACAGTGCGTCGTCACCCGTCTCGCCGGTACGGATGCGTATACTCTGTTCCAGCGGCGCGACGAAAAGCTTACCGTCGCCAATCTTGCCGGTGGCTGCGGCGCTGCAGATTGCCTCAATCGCCGCGTCCAGTTCCGTATCGCTGGCGGCGATCTGAAGTTTCACCTTGGGCTGAAACTCAACCAGGTACTCGGCACCGCGGTATAACTCGGTATGACCCTTTTGCCGTCCATAGCCTTTGACCTCTTCTACTGTCATGCCGGCAATACCCACCTCCTGCAAGGCCTCACGGACATCATCCAACTTGAAGGGCTTGATAATCGCAGTGATCATTTTCATTGAGAGAATCCCGGAAATTACATTTTTAGAACAGCGTTTCCGCACCACGTGGTGCTTTGGGGCAGCGCCAGCCCATCCGGCAAGCGGCCTCCGCAATCCTGCCACAAGATGCCCGTAAAGGTAAGCGCATGACCGGCCAGAGGTGCCGCCACTGTACCAAACACCTGCTTCGTGTTATCACCTTGCCTTCAATACAAGGCGGGGCAGCCCAGCATGAAATACCTGCATTCGATTGTTTGCGCTCTGGCCGTGGCAGCCGCACCTGCGGCGGTGTCACAGACCGGGCAGGAGGACACTACTCATTCCCGCCAGGTAATCCTGATCATTGGCGATGGCATGGGTGAGCAGCAGATCACCATCGCCCGCAACTACCTTGAAGGCGCCACAGGACGCCTGCTAATGGACAACATGCCTGTGCGCGCTGCGGTACAAGTGCTGACCATAGAGGACAAGCCGGCAGGCAAACCGGTGTACGTCGCCGACTCGGCCAATACGGCTACCAGCATCGCAACCGGAGTCATAACCAGCCCTGGTCGCATCGCCACCTCAGCAGGCACTGATGAAGACCTGACCACTATTGTTGAACTCGCCGAGTCCGCCGGCTTCAGGACCGGACTGGTCACCACTGCCAGCGTCACCGATGCCACTGCTGCCGCCTTCGTCGCCCATATCAGCATGCGGCTCTGCGAGAACCCAGAGCTTGTTGATGAAGTCTTCTATGACGCAGGGTACCGGGACATACATCTGGGCGGCTGCCCGCAAGACGCGAGGAAAAGGGGTGGGCCCGGCGCTATATCCGAGCAACTGGCAAGGTCCTCGGTAGATGTCATCCTCGGCGGCGGCGCCAGGCACTTTGCTGTGCGGACAGAAGCCGGCCATGGCAGCGTGCTGGAACTCGCCCGTGCTGAGGGGTTCCACACAATAGACAATCTGGAACAACTGCAGCGCAGCCAACCGGGGCGGCCCTTGCTTGGCCTCTTCGCCAGCGGAAACCTGCCGCTGCGCTTGCAGGGTGAAGCCGCACGCATTGCCGAAAAACCCAAACCCAGCCTGCTCAACCGGCTGCACCCTTACCTGGGCAGCGTGACTCTGCCTGAGACCATGGCCTGTGAACCGAATCCGGCGTTTAAGGGTACACCCAGCCTGAAAAAGATGACCGACACCGCGCTGGAACACCTTGCGGCGGACAACGACCGCGGCTTTTTCCTGATGATCGAGTCAGCCTCCATCGACAAGGCAGCCCACAAACGCAATCCCTGCGGATCAATTGGCGAAGTAGCACAACTGGAAGAGGCGCTGCACACCGCGCTAGCCTTTGCAGCGAAACACCCGCAGACACTGGTGCTGGTCACCGCTGACCATACCCAGGCCGCCCAACTGGTCCCCTACACCAGCCTCTATGCGCAGTTCCCCGTGCCAATCTATACGCCCGGGCATCTGGCACGTATTGAGACACCCGAGGGCGGTGTGATGGCTGTCAACTATGCCACCAACGACTTCCGCCGCGAGGAGCATACCGGCGCGGCTGTGCCGCTCTACGCCAATGCGGAGGGCATCGGTCGCGTATCCCCTTTCCTCCCGCAACCGGAGCTCTTCGCAATCATGGTGGATTACCTGGGACTGTGAGCGCTACAGGTTTACCCAGCTGTTGAGCGCCCGCAGGCGGAACTGCGTGCCCTCATGGTTCAGCACTACCGAGTCGGCCAGTATCTCTTCCACACGTATGCCCGGAGCAGGGCTGTCGCCCTTGGCAAGAGGCTTTCCATTGAGCACTACGCGAGACTGGCTGGCACGGCCTGAGTACTCGTGACGCTGGTAATAAACCGTAGGGATAGCATCCTTGGCCTGTTGTGAGAGTTCGCTGATAAACGGTGCCGGGTGCTCTGCCAACCTGGCGTCTTCCAAATCACCCTCGGCCTGGCGCACCAACCGACCTATATCCACGTCCGTCTCTTCCGGGGCAGCAACTGCCACCGGTGTGGGCGCTGCCTGCTCCCGTTCCAGCTGAGGTTTCGTCTTCGGCGCTGGCCCTGCCGCCAGGATATCGGGTGTGCGCTCAGCCGGCTGGTACAAAGCCTCAACTTCGGGCGCAACCGCTGGCTCGACGGCCGGAGTCGCAGGCTCCTTGATGGCGTTATCCGCGGAGTCCATGGCTGCCGCGGAATCCGCCTTCAACGGCTGGCGCTCCGGCAGTACAACAGGCGCGGCAGGCGCCACTGCGGACTGCCCCGGCCCGGCGGCAACCATCTCTTGCGGTGTCGCCATGTCAACGTGCTTGTCGCTATCGCTCCTGTCCCAGACCAACCAGGCTATCACCAGCAGCGTGCACAGCAATGCAATGACCAGCAACAGCAGGCGTCGATCCGGCTGCTGCTCACTGTATGCGTGGCGGGTGGCCAAACCAGGCACTTCTCCACTGTCTTCACGTGATCGGTTGAGCGCATCCAGAATCAGTGACATAGGCTACCCCCCTGCAGCCGCTGGCTGCAGCGCAATGCGGGCCTGCGTCGCGGTGATATCAATCCCCAGTGCTTCATTCAGTTTGAGCAGGGTTTGCCTGCCCACTACGCCGTCGTCCTCCAGGCCATGCTCGCGCTGGAACAACACCACACGTTGTTTCAGTGCAGCGCTGAACTGCTGTCCCGCGAGCGGACGGGTTTGCCCGTCCAGCCGGGCGAACAAATGCGCCACCCTGGCGACCACCGCACCGCTGTCGCCCTGGGTCAGGGCTTGCTCGAAACCTGGCGGGACATGCCACAGGTAGCGATAAGTCCCGGTCCAGAAAGGCGCCAGCTCAGCCAGCTGAACCTCGCTGGCCGCTCCGTTGACGACTACCCATGCGCGGCGACCCTCAATACCCAGAAGTAAAACCCCGGCGGCAAAGCGCTCGGGTGTAACCATATCCAGCAGCAGTGGCCGGTCAATCACGGCCAGTTCATCCCATGTTCCGGCCCGGGCTTCGATACAGGCGATACGCCCGGAGGGATCTGCACAGAGCAAGTCTGGCGCAGGCTGGTCGCTGGACATTGCCCACAGCCGGGCACTGGCATCATCCGGCGGCAACAGCCAGGCCAGCGTGTTTTCCGCCGGGTCCGGTTCTGTTCCGGGGCCTTCTGCTGCAAGCTGTTCCGGCGGCGCCTCGATTGGCACCTGTGCAACAACCGGTTGCTGGCTCACGGCAGGTGCCAACGATGGTGTGATTGCGCCCCCTGGCACCGGCGGCGCATCCATCTCCAGTACCCACCAGGTCACACCTGCCCCGATCAACACCAGCGCGGCCAGTGCCAGGGGCCAGCGCGCAGCATGCTTCGGCCCGTCTTCACCCAGCACCTCGCGCGCTGCCGCGCGCAGGGTTGCGCGGTCGGCTCGGCTCTTGTTGCCACCATATGCCCCAAGCAGCACACGGTCGCACAACACATTGATCAGCCTGGGAATACCCCGGGTACGCTGGTAAATACCACGGACCACGGCCGGGGGGAAAATCTCGCGATCGGGCGTCATGCCCGCTACCTGCAGGCGATGGTGTATATAGGCACCGGTCTCGATGAGGTTGAGTGGCTCCAGGTTGTAACGTGCGGTAATACGCTGGTTGAGCTGGCGCAGTTCCGGGCGAGCTAACATTTGTGCCAGCTCAGGCTGACCGATAAGAATAATCTGTAACAACTTTTCACTGTTGGTTTCCAGATTGGTGAGCAGCCTGATCTGTTCGAGCACATCGAAATCCAGATGCTGTGCCTCATCGATCATCAATACGGTCTTGCGCCCGCGGGCATGATTGTCCAACAGGAAACGGTGCAGGCTGTCGGTCAGGGTCTTCAGGGTGTGCTTATCGGCATCGTATTCTATGCCCAGTTCATCACAGACCGTCGCCAGCAGTTCCATGGCATTGAGCGCCGGGTTGAGAATGATAGCGACGTCAGTATCGTGGGGCAGCTGCTCCAGCAAGCAGCGGTTGATGGTGGTCTTGCCGGTACCCACTTCTCCGGTAAGAAGGATAAAACCGCCCCCTGCGCCGACCCCATAGAGCAGGTGCGCGAGCGCATCGCGATGCCGCGCACTCATAAACAGGTAGCGCGGATTCACGGCGATGGAGAACGGGGCCTCTGCCAGGCCAAAATACTGCTGATACATATCGCCCCATTATGCACCAACCCCGGTACTTCTTGAACGCTACACTTAGCGCTGGCCGGTTTTCTTTACCGCCCGGTAGCTTAAACCTGCCGCCTTTGGCGCAGGCAGCAGTTTCAACTGCACGCCGCCAATGGACCTGCACGGCAGTCACTGGGATAATCACGCCACGCTCACGCCGGATCAACCCATGTATCGCAAGCCGCTCCTGCTCATCGCCATCGCTATTGGTATGCTGTCTGCCTGCATACCGGTATATGCGACAGAACGTATCAGCCTGGTGCTCGCCGGCGGCGGCGCCCGGGGCATCGCCCATGTTGGCGCCATCACCGCGCTGGAAGAAATGCAGGTGCCCATCCACGCGGTCGCCGGAACCAGCATGGGCGCACTGGTCGGCGGACTTTACGCCATCGGCATGGACAGCGGACAGTTGCGTGAGGTCATTGAAACCATGTCCTGGGAAGACGCTTTCGTTGATTCGCTGGACCGCAGTGAACTGCCCCAGAGACGCAAAAGCGATGATTACGATTACCCGTCGTCTGTCAGCCTGAGCTTCCAGGACGGGAGAGTCTCCATCCCGTTGGGACTGGTGCAAGGTCAGCAGGTTCGCCAGATCATCAAGGAACTCACCACGGACGCAGCCAAGGTGCGCAATTTCGACGACCTCCCCACGCCCTATCGTGCGGTCGCCACCGACCTTGAAACCGGCGACCCTTACATCTTCAGTCGCGGCAGTATCGTCACCGCCATGCGCGCCAGCATGTCGTTGCCGGCCCTGCTGGCACCGGTTGAGCACGATGGCAGGTTGTTGGTGGACGGCGGCCTGGCAATGAACATCCCGGTAGAAGTCGGCCGGGAAATGGGAGCCGATCGGCTGATTGTCATTGATATCGGCACACCGCTGCGCAGCCGCGATGAAATAAACAGCGTGTTGGCCGTATCTGACCAGATGCTGGGATTCCTCACCCGCAAAAACTCACTGGAGCAGTTGGAGGCGCTGACGGCGCGCGACATCCTGATCAACCCCGATCTCACCGGCATTGGCATGCTCGACTTTGCGATGACGCAGGAAATATTCCAGCGCGGCTACCAGGCCACCATGGCACTTCGCGAGGAACTGGCTCCACTGGCCCTGGCCGACCCTGAGTGGGCAAGTTACCTGGCTGCCAGGGAACGCCCCGCCACCCATGCACCAGTAATCGAGCATATCGCCATCGTCAACGACAGCCCGCTGCGCGACGACCTGATTCGCGTGCGTCTGCGCCAGCGCATAGGGGAGCCATTGGATACCGAGCAACTGCAGGAGGATATTGCCGAGATCTATACGCTGGGGCACTGGCAGATCATCGACTTCGACGTGACCCAGGACCCTGTGCACGGGCAGGTGCTACAGGTTCAGGCGCAGGCTAAAAGCTGGGGTGACGATAGACTGAAGTTCGGCTTAAACCTGATCAGCGACCTGGATGGTGGCAGTGACATCAATCTGGGTGTGAGCTATCTGTGGGAAGGACTGACAGACCTCGGTGGTGAATTCTACGGACGAGCGCAAGTGGGCGACACCATCCTGTTCAGCGGCGAATTTTACCAACCGCTCGACCTGTACTCGCGCTTTTTCGTTGTGCCGCAACTTCACTATTACGATTACAACGTCAGCAACCTCAAACCCGATTTTGATTTCGATGAGAGTGGCTCGCTTGGTTCCTGGCGAGTCCGCAGATTCGCCGCGCAGATGGCGGGTGGCGCCAACCTGTTCGACGATACACAACTGCGGCTTGGGTTGTACTACAACGTCGGCGAATATGAGCCCGAGATAGAGATCGGCAGCCCTTTACCAGAGGACAACTTCCATGAAGGCGGCGCAATGGTCAGCCTTCGCTACGACACGCTGGACAAGGCCTACTTTCCGACGCGCGGCGGCTACTTCTCGGCAGAGTATCGCCTGCTGCGGGAGGACCTGGGGTCAGACTACAACTTCGAGCGCTGGCATGCCGTCGGCCAGGGTGCCTTCAGTTGGGGAAAAGACAAACGCAATACCCTCATCCTTACCGGTCGCACCGGGCAGTCAATTGACGCCCGGGACACTCCGCAGAACTACTTTCAACTTGGCGGATTATTCAATCTGTCCGGCGTCAGCCAGGACCTGTTTTCAGGCCAGCAAATGGCATTTGCCATGGCCCAGTATCAACGGCGGCTGACGGCAAAATCGGTTCTACCCTTCGATATGCCCACGTATTTCGGTGCCTCCCTGGAAGGCGGCCAGGTCTGGGTCGACCGCGATGCTGTCAGCAGCGGTGACTTCGTCAATGCGGGCAGCATCTACCTTGCGGTCAACTCGCCTATAGGCCCCGTTTACCTGGCCTACGGCCGGACCGAGAAATCCCAGGATGCGCTATACATTGCGCTGGGCTGGCCATTCATCAACAACCAGATGCTGATGGGGCGTTGAGCGCCCAAGCCTGCTAGAATCTGCGCCCTGTTTTCCACGACACGCAAATCAACCCATGAACCACCCGCCTGGCTGTATGAAAACGCTGCACATTCTTTCCGCAATTATCGTTTCGCTGCTGCTCTCCGGCTGCGTCACTGCGGTGGTTACGCCGCAGCAGGAAGCCGCAGCGGGCTCAGCGATGTCACAACAGGTCGCGGAGCAAATTGGCCTGTACCAGGACCCTGTGCTGGCCAGCTACGTCGAGGCAGTAGGTCAGCGACTGGTCGCCTCGCTGGGTGAGACACCCTACCGCTTCCAGTTTGCAATCGTCGACCAGTTCGAGCCCAATGCCTTCGCCAGTCCCGGCGGCTATATATACGTTTCCAGGGGCCTGTTAGCGCAGATGAACGACGAGGGGGAACTGGCCGGGGTGCTGGCCCACGAAATCAGCCACGTCACCCGGCGCCACCATGTACGCCAGGCGGGTCGCGCCCTGGGTACCGGGCTGCTCACCCTGCCAGGGCGTGCGGTGGGCGTGGTCAGTGAAGACCTGGGCAACATGATCAACAGCCCAATCGAACTGGCGGGGGAGGTTTATCTCTCGTCCTACTCACGCGGTCAGGAAAGTGAGGCCGACCAGTATGGCATGCGCCTGGCCTCTGCAGCCGGCTACGACCCGCTGTCACTGGCCGACGCACTGGAGGGCATAGAGCGCAGTGTCAACCTGCTTACCGGCAAAGAACACCAGGCCAGCTACCTGGACAGTCACCCCACCACGCCCGAGCGAGTCGCCTCCATCCAAAACCTGGCTGCGCAGCTGCCGCCGCTCACGGACGTCAGGGTGATCGCCAATCACCAACAACTGCAGGCAAAACTGGACGGCCTCTGGTGGGGCAGGCAGAACCCGCAGCAAGGTATATTCCGCAAAGACGTGTTTCTCAACGCCGACATGGACTTTACCGTTCGCTTCCCATCTGGCTGGCAAACCATGAACACACCACGTTTCGTCGGCGCGATGGAACCAGAGGGCAATGCCTACCTGGCACTGGGGGCGAACAGCGGTGAGTTCACCCCGGAAGGCTACGCAGCTGCACTGATTACCCGCATGCGCGATCGGTCTGGCCTGGACCCCGCGGTCAGTCGCAGCTTCCGTATCCAGGACTGGCCCGCTCATCTTGTACGCTACGATGACGGCAGCGAGGAAGGGGTAATCAGCCTGTTCTACGTTTTCCTCGACACACCAGGGGGCAGCTTCACCTTCATGGGAATGGGTTTTGAGCGCCTGCGCAGCCCTCTGCGCGATGCGGTAATGAGCATGCGACCGCTGACGGCCACGGAACGTAACAGTATAGGCGGTTTGCGTCTGCGCCTCGCCGATGTCCGCCCCGGCGAGAGCCTGCAGGCCTGGAGCGAGAGAGTTGGCAGCCAGTGGTCAGCTGACCTTGCGGGCGCGATCAACGGGGTCGATGCTGATTACCGTGGCTCGGGCGAGTCCCTCAAGTATGTGCGCCGGGAAACCTATTCGGCGCCCTGATGCCGCAGGCAGAACAAACCCGGCAAGCAATCTATCTCTCGCTGGTGATGGTCTCCATCGCCAGCACTGCTGCGGTAGTGACCAAATATGCTTCCGCACATGCCAGTATCGAGGCCATCGTTACCGTGCAGTACCTGGTCTGCCTGCTGCTGTGTGCGCGCGTCACCCTGCGCCCCGGATTAGCCAACCTGCGCAGCGAACGTCTGGGGCTACACCTGTTTCGCGGCGCGGTGGGCGTACTCGGCTTCTACCTGTTCTATGCTGCCCTGGAGCACATTCCGATGGTTGACGCGGTATTGCTTCGCCAGAGCGCGCCGCTCACAGTGCCGCTGGTACTCTGGGCATGGAACCGGGAACAGGTTCCCAACCGTGCGCTGTGGCCGCTCGCCATTGGCTTTATCGGTGTGGCTGTAATTCTACGCCCCAGCACTGCCGGTCTAAGTTGGTGGCATGCGGGGGGGTTCATCTCCGCGCTATGCCTGGGCATTTCCATGGTGGCAACGCATAAGCTCGCTACCTCGGAGCCAGCCTCCCGCATTCTGTTTTACTACTTTTTCCTGTCCCTGGCCTGTGTGGCGCCATTCAGTCTCGGCGACTTTGGCAGCCTGCGCTGGCAGGATTGGGCAGCCATGGTCTATGTGGGTGTCGCAATCTACGCAACCCTGAGGCTGTACACCCGGGCTTACGCCATCGCACCGGCACATGCCATCGCACCGGTAAACTACCTTGCCGTGGTGCTCGCGGCGTTCTGGGGGTGGCTGCTCTGGGGCCAGGTGCCGGACCGCTGGTCCCTGCTTGGCAGCGCACTGGTTATAGCCGGCGCCATGCTCACGCTTCACCTGTCGCGCACAGCCGGGAAACAGCCGGGTTAGCACCCGGAATCGGCGCATTTTGGCGATTTAGAAAAAGTTTAAAAAAGTACAGTTTTTTCAGACAGCGTCGGCCTGATCAGGTATTTTTGGCTTCTAAAAGCATATATTTTCTTGGACGTATCTATGCTCCAGACTGTGAAGGTGCCCACTACGGACCTCACCAAAGGCATGTTTGTCAGCGGCCTGGACCGCGAATGGCTGGGGACTCCGTTTCTAACCCAGGGCTTCCTGCTGCAGTCAGAAACCGATATCGAGCGCGTTCGTGACTACTGCGACTTCGTCTGGGTGGACATTCAGAAGTGTGTCTACGTCAGCGCCACGCTGCAGCGCCGGGCACAGGGTGATCGACCGCGCATCCCGTTGACAGAAATCTTCAAAGGCCGGGAGCTGAAGACTTACGCCGACCAGGCGGAGTGGAAAGAGGAGCACCCTAGAGCTACCAAGGCACTCAATACCCTGCTCACCGACATTACCGACATCTTCGACAAGGCCGCAGAGAGCGGCAAGCTTGATGCCATTCGCTTAAAAACATCAGCTGACCCCATCGTCGGCAGTATTAGCCGTAACCCCGACGCTTGCCTGTGGCTGGGCCGCCTCAAACAACACGATGAATATAGTTATCAACATTCGCTGAGTGTCGCCATCTGGGCGGTCGCTGTAGGCAGGCAGATTGGCCTGCACAAGCGTGACCTGCGCTCCCTGGCCATTGGTGCAATGCTCATGGACGTGGGCAAACTGCTGGTTGATCCCGAGTTGCTACAGGCCAACCGTGAGCTGACTGAAGAAGAAACCCGGGAAATGCGCCATCACGTGGCTCACGGCGTGCACCTTGTCAAAAAAAGCGGCATCGTCAATCAGGACGTTCTGGACATGGTCGCCTTTCACCATGAACGCCACGATGGCAGCGGCTACCCCCGCGGCCTCAAGGGCGACCAGATACCCGCTTTCGCCCGCATAGCCGGTATCGTTGACACCTATGACGCGATTACCTCGCAACGCTCGTATGCGGAGGCCAAGGCCCCGGCAGATGCAATTAAAATCCTCTATGAACAGCGCGACAAACGCTTTCAGGCAGAATTGATCGAGGCGCTTATACAGGCCATCGGCATCTATCCTGCAGGCACTATAGTGGAACTCACGTCCGGGGAAGTGGGTATCGTTGTCGCCGAGAGCCGCACGCGTCGCCTCTTGCCCAAGGTGATACTGGTGCTCAATCGCAAGAAGCAGGCCTACCCCCGCCCCAAAGTGGTAGACCTGCAGGACACCCAGGGCCGCTATCAGGAAAAACCTATTTCTATCTCCAGAAGCCTGGAGCCCGGCGCCTTCGGCATTGATATCGGACGCTACCAGTTCTAGGCACTCTACAAAACGTCGCCGGACTCATGCTAGACTTTATCTGCGCCATTCGCGCGCAGAAACTCAAAGCACTGCCACCTGAGGCCGGCAACGGAGTCGTCAATTTTGTCTAGAATCCGCCAGAGTCTGGTGTTTTTTTTATTGCTTATTGGCATTGCCGGGACGGCGCGTGCGCAGACCTGGTCTGCCGACGACTTCAGCGTCGAAATGGGGACGGTGGTTCACCAGGGCGCCGGTCTCACCCTTGAACCCAACGAACAAGGACAGGTTCTGCTCGGCATTCCCGGTGCGACAATAGCGCTCTCTTCCGGGCAACGCGCCCACTTCACATTCCTGGGCCCCCCGCCACCGAAAATCTACCTGATCTGGCGCCGCAGCGACTCGGAGCAGCTGTTCCAGCTCAGCTTTGCCACCCATGGCAATTCACGCCCCACGTTTGACCTCGCCACCGTGGCGGACTGGCGGGGACAAAGTGAATCACTGCAGCTGGGCTTCAGGCTCGAACCGGGAACCAGCCTTACCCTCGTCGACGTACGCCTGGCCGCTCCCGGGATACGAGAACGTGTGGCCGAGGCACTGCACAGCTGGCGGGCCTTTCGCCCGTGGGCACCGGCCGACATCAATGTCTTAACGGGAACCCTGACATTCAATGAAGGGCCCTACCCCGCCCAGGTTTTTGCCTTTTTTATCCTGCTGCTGCTACTTGCCTACCTCGCCTGGCAACGCAGCAGGGCCCGGTGGACCGCAGTGGCAACCATTATCCTGTGCGCCTGGGTTGCGCTGGATGCACTCTGGCAATGGCGCCTGTGGCAGCAACTCGGTGTCACACGAGCGAAATATGCGGGCCTGGGAAGCAGCCAAAAGATCCAGGTATCAGAGAGCAATAAGGTCGCCAACCTGGCCATGCGCGCGACACGGGCTATCGAAGGGCCCGACCCAAGAGTTTTTATCGCCAGCCAATCTGACCGTGAGGGTATGCTTGCCGCTTACTATATGGCGCCCCATAACACCTACTGGCATAGACGGGGTGACGAGTTACCGGAAAACCGTTTTCTACGACCGGGCGACTACATCCTCGCGGTAAACCCCTCGACTATTCTCTACGACCGCAGCGACGGCCTGTTGCGCCTACCCCCGGGGGATGCAATAAACGTTATCGAGCGCTTTGCCAACAACAAGGGCCTGCTGCTGGAGGTCGCACCGTGACCGCCTTGCAACTGTGTATCGCTGTGCTGATCACAGTGGCGCCTGCCTGGGTCTGGCTGGACCGGCTGGTACCTGCAAATCTGCCTGGTCGGGGGTTTCTCCTTACCGGCTATAGCACCGTACTGGGAGTACTGGCAACAACCCTGGTGATGCGCCTGCTGAGCCTTCTGGGCATACCCTTTTCCCTGTACAGCATTGGTGCCGCCGGGCTACTCCTGGCGCTGGCAGGGTGGTTTGCCCCTGCTCACTGGCGCAGTCCCACCTCTGCGGGCCAGGTCCAGGCCCTGCAACAACCGATGACCCGCCTGCAGGTATTGCTCATCACCCTGTGCCTGGCACTGCTGGCGGCACGTCTGCTGACACTGGGCCTGGAGGTGGGCACGCGTCCGGTAACATCCTGGGACGCCAAGCAACACTGGACCAAGCAGGCCAGGGTTTTCTTTGAACTGCGCAGCGTGGTCCCCTACGTTTCACTGCAGGAATGGCTGGACCTGGACGGACAAGGCGTCTTCACCAACATGCACCCGGACTATCCTGTTGCCACCCCACTGCTGCAGGCGTGGACTGCAGTCGCCATAGGACAGTGGCACGAGAGCCTGGTAAACCTGCCCTGGCTGCTGATCTGGATGGCAATGGGCCTGGTGTGCTACAGCCAGGCAAGACTCGCCGGCGCCAGTGCGGCCCTCGCCATCGGTGCAACCTACATGTTGCTGTCCATGCCCCTGCTGAACGTTCACGTGGCACTGGCGGGCTATGCTGACCCACTTATGGCCACATGCTACCTGGCAGCGGTAGCCGCCTTCTACAATTGGAGCCAGGGCCGCCAGGCCTGGCTGCTGATTCTCGCCCTGATCAGCGCCGCAGGGTGCATGCTGATTAAAAACGAGGGCTTCTACTGGTTTCTGTCGCTACTCCCCGGGATTCTGCTGGTACTGGCAGGATTGCGCAGGGGCCTGCTCATACTGGCCGTCATCGCGCTGGCGCTGTTGTGTGTGCTGTGGTTGATGCCCGCTGATACGGTCGTTGCCGGCCACTCGCTGGCGGGGGCCGATATCCGCTATCGTCCGCAGAGCTGGCTGCCGATCTACCTCAGTTTCCTGGTGCACGACAACTGGCACTTCCTCGCTTACCTGGTGCTGGCCGCCTTGTTGGCAGCGCCGCTGTTCTTTCGAGCAACACTGCCCCTGGCGGCGGTGATCGTCTCCGCCCTGTTGCTGTACCTGACCCTATACCTGTTCACCAGCAACGCAGCTGGCGCCGTGCGCTTCACTTCACTGAACCGGGTCGCCTTGCAGTTGATGCCCGCAGCAGGCTTTTTCAGCCTTGTCGTTCTGCTGCACTGGGGGCAGAGACAGGAATGCGACTGAGCCCAGCGTCGATGGATAGTGCCGAGACTCGCTATTACATCTGCGCGCAGAAAGACGCCCCTTTATCGCAAGCGGCTTTTACCCTACCCTGACATCAATTTGTCGACGGAGAAAATTCATGACCCTGGGATATGTTCACCAGCGCTTCAACAGGCGCCTCAACGCTACACCCCTGCCTCGCGATCTCGATGAGATCACCTGCGTGGACACAGCCAACGAAGTGTCGCCTGAACAGGCCGGAATGTCGCAGCGTGAAGTCGATGCAATCTGGGCGGACACCATCAAGCTTTATCGCAAGGGCATGCACCCCATGCTCAGCATCTGCCTGCGCCGCCAGGGCAAGATTGTTCTCAACCGCAGTATTGGCTACCAGCGCGGCGATGCGCAGAGTGAAGACGCGGTCATCGGTGACCTGAACACGCCCATCTGCCTGTTCTCGGCCTCCAAGGCTATCAGCGCGATGCTGGTGCATCTGCTGGCAGAGCAGGGTGAGATTCACCTGCTGGACCCCCTGAGCTATTACATTCCGGAATTCGCCGCCAACGGTAAGGGCTACACCACCATCTACCAATTGCTGACCCACCGCGCCGGCGTGCCCGGGCTGGGTGAAGGAGTGGATACATCACTGTTGTTTGACCGGGAAGCTGCCGTAGCGGCAATTTGCGCCGCTGACCCCATCGACGATATGGGACGCACCTCAGCCTACCATGCCATTACCGGCGGCTTTATCATTGACGAGTTGATTCGCCGCACAACCGGACTGACCGTGCAGCAGTACCTGGACCGGTATATCCGCAAACCAATGGGTATGCGCTTCTTTCGCTATGGGCTCACCAAGCGCGATATACCCAAAGCAGCAGAGAATCGTTTTACCGGGCTACCACTTGGCCCGCTGGCGAAAACACTGAAGAACGCACTGGGCCTGGATTACAACGAAGTCATACCCATGACCAATACGCCGGAGTTTATGCAGGCCGTACTGCCGGCTGGCAACCTTTATTCCACCGCCGAGGAAGCCAGCCGTTTCTTTCAGTTAATGCTGAACTACGGTCGCTGGGAAGGCGAGCAGATTATGCAGCCCCTCACGGTGCATCGCGCCATTCAGGAATCGGGCAAGGCAGAGTTGGATGCCTCGCTGAAAGTGCCCATGCGCTATAGTCCGGGCTTCATGCTGGGCGGCAGCCCGGCGGGCATATACGGCCGCAATAGCCGTTACGCCTATGGGCATCTGGGCCTGTCCAACGTGTTTTGCTGGGCCGACCCGCAGCGCGACATTTCCGTGGCCATACTCAACAGCGGCAAGCCCGTTCTGGGCAGCCATCTCGCGGCCCTGCCACGCCTGCTGTTCAATATCCCAAAGCACTGCGCACCAGTGCGCGACATGGACGCCAAGCCCCTGGATTTTATCAACGCGCCTGCCTAGCGAACGGCATACGCTGCTCGCGTTGCCGTTCCGGCACTTGCCCCCGCACTGCACACATACAGTCTTGCGCGAGTATGACGGCCCCCGGTATACCGCGGATTTCAGCGGGCAGGCTGGCTATCGCCTGAGACAGTCGCTAACAGCGCAAGTGCCTGATCGCACCAGGCCAGGGTCTGCTCGCCCTGGTGTATGCCCAGTTCCAGGGCAAGGTAAACGCCCTTGTGGCGAACCGGCAGGTTGGCCGGGTCATCGTAGTGGCGCCGCCGAATGGCCTCATAAAGATACAAGCGCTGCATGACTTCCTCCCGCCGCTGGCTGATTTCTCCCACCAGGTGTTCTGCGTTGTCGTCACTGAGGTTGTATAGCTTGAGCAACAATTCGTCCTTGGTGGGCTGTATCCTGGTCGGGCCAAAAACCCACTGCGCCAGCGCCTCGCGACCCGCCTGGGTCATACCGTAGAGAATCTTGTTGGGTTTGCCGGATTGATTTACCTCGCGCTTGTTGAGCCAGCCCTTGTCAGCCAGCTTGCGCAGTTCCTGGTATATCTGCTGATGTGATGCCTGCCAGAAAAGGCCCATGGATTTTTCAAAATCACGCGCCAACTCCGATCCGGAAAGATCGGCATCGAGCAGGGACGTCATGATCGCCTGGGCCAGAGCCATTGAGAATAACCACCTGATAGAAAGCAAGGACAGCTATCAGCATAGACACTTCTGCCGCGTATGCAAAAAATTGCATGAGAATCCCGGGAGAGCCACTCTCCCCCGGAATCAGGGAAGATCAGATCGCCGCCGCCAGCCGGGTGCCCTGATCAATCGCTGTCTTGGCGTCCAGTTCAGCCGCCACATCAGCGCCGCCGATCAAATGGACTGACAGGCCATCGAGACCGTCCAGCAACTCCCGGCGCGGATCCTGGCCCGCGCAGATAATGACATTATCCACCTCCAGCAAACGCTGCTTGCCGCCAACGGTGATATGCAGGCCCTCGTCATCGATTCGATCATACTGGCAGCCGGGGATCATCTGCACCCCTTTCTTCTCCAGCCCCAGGCGGTGTATCCACCCCGTGGTTTTACCCAGGCCACCACCTACTTTACTGGCTTTGCGCTGCAGCAGACTGACCTGGCGCGGAGACGGCTCTACCACCGCCTGCACACCCTCTATCCCGCCGCGCGCCTGCAGGCTCATATCCACACCCCACTGTTCCATGAACTGCTCAATGTTGGTGGAGGGCGAGGTTTCGCCATGGGTCAGGTATTCCGCGACGTCGAAGCCAATACCCCCCGCACCGATAATCGCCACCCGGTCACCCACAGGCTGCTTGTCACGCAGCACATCGAGATACCCCAGTACGCTGGGATGATCGACCCCTGCAATCGGGGGAGTGCGCGGCTGGATGCCGGTGGCCAATACGATCTCGTCGAAGCCCGCCTCGCGCAGCATCGCGCTGTTTACCGGCGTGTCCAGTCGTAGACTGACACCGGTGAGTTCGATGCGACGGCTGAAGTAGCGCAGTGTCTCGTAAAACTCCTCCTTGCCGGGAATCTGTTTGGCAATATTGAACTGACCGCCAATCTCCCCGGCGGCGTCGAACAGCGTCACCGAGTGACCGCGCTCGGCCGCGGTGGTGGCAAAGGCCAGCCCCGCCGGACCGGCACCCACTACGGCTATCCTCTTCGCTACATGCGTGGGCTCAATCAACAGCTCGGTTTCGTGACAGGCACGGGGATTCACCAGGCAACTGGTCATCTTGCCCGAGAACACATGATCAAGGCAGGACTGGTTGCAACCGATACAGGTGTTGATCTCATCGGCGCGCCCCGCGGCAGCCTTGACGACGAATTCCGCGTCGGCGAGGAACGGCCGGGCCATGGAGACCATATCGGCATCGCCTCGCGCCAATACCTCCTCCGCCACGTCAGGCGTATTAATGCGGTTAGAGGTGACAACCGGCACGCTGAGTTCACGACGGAAGCGACGGGTGACCCAGGTGAAGGCCGCTCGCGGCACCTTGGTGGCAATCGTGGGAATACGAGCTTCATGCCAGCCAATGCCGGTGTTGATGATGGTGGCACCGGCCTGTTCTACCGCTTTGCCCAGTGCAATGATCTCTTCACTGCTGCTGCCGCCCTCGACCAGGTCGAGCATGGACAGCCGGTAAATGATAATGAAATGCTCTCCTACCGCCTCGCGCACCCGGCGCACCACCTCCACCGGCAGTCGCATACGGTTTTCATAGCTGCCACCCCAGGCATCATCACGATGGTTAGTGCGCTGGGCCAGGAACTGGTTGAGGAAGTATCCCTCAGAGCCCATGATTTCCACCCCGTCATAGCCTGATCGCTGCGCCAGGACCGACATGCGCACAAAATCGTCGATCTGCTCCTCGATTTCACTCCCGGTAGCGGCCCTGGGCTTGAATATGTTGATAGGGGCCTGCACCGCGGAGGGGGCGATAGGATTCTCGTTCATCGCGTACCGCCCCGTATGCAGGATCTGCATACAGATTTTACCCCCCTGCGCATGCACGGCATCGGTAATCAGTCGATGGTCAGCGCAGTCTGCCTCAGTTTTCAGCATGCGGGTATGTTCATGCGTGGCAGCCCGCTTGTTCGGCCCGAACCCGCCGGTAACGATCAAGCCAACACCACCGCGAGCGCGCTCGGCAAAGAATGCGGCCATACGTCGATGACCATCCGGCGCCTCCTCCAGACCGGTATGCATGGAGCCCATCAGCACCCGGTTGGGTAATGAAGTAAAGCCCAGGTCAAGGGGTTTCATCAGGTTTGGATAAGCAGTCATGGGCGAGCCCCTACATCTAGACGTTGTCAAGTTAGTTGCGCCAAACTCTAACGCCCGATTTTGACAATGTCAAGATGTGGCGGTACGCTACGCGCATGGGCTCAAAATCCTCCTATCATCACGGCGATCTACGCCGCACCCTGCTGGACCAGGCAGCCCTGCTACTGCGTGAAGAAGGCGAGAAAGGCCTCTCCATGCGCGCCCTGGCAGCGCGGGTCGGGGTGTCGCGTACCGCACCCTACCACCACTTCAAGGATAAAGAGGATCTGCTCTGTGCGATTGCAACGGAGGGATTCAGGCGCTTTATCGGAGTCCTCAGCCTGGAGAGTGCCGACCTCTCTGAAACCAACGTACGCCAATTCGTGCACAGCTACCTGGGCTTCGCGATCTCCAATGCCGAGTACTACGACCTGATGTTCGGCAGCCAGTTATGGAAGTCAGGCAGTGTCAACGAGGCGTTACGCCAGGAGGCCCAGGCGTCCTTTCGCTTCTACCTGGAGCAGGTTCGCGACTGGCAGCGGCAGGGTAAGGTCAATAACCAGCTGGACCCGCTGCGCTACGCCCAGGTCTCCTGGAGCGCACTCCACGGCATGTGCAGGCTGCTGATTGACGGTATCTACCTGGACCCGGGCAGCATGGGACCGATGTGCGACGAGGCAGGCAGCATGTTCTGGCGAGAACTGCAGGCAGGCCGCCAGGCCGGGAAGGCCCCGGCTAGCGGCCCGGGTGCTCAGCGTAGTAGTCACTGAGCAACTTGAAAGCCAGCTTCTCCCTGCCCTCTTCCGAAAGCAGGCCCTTGCGGTTCCAGTAGTGCTGCTTGTCGGTATTGAGCCGGTAGGGTGCGCGAAAGTCCTTGAGAATCCAGGGTGAGATACCCCGCAGCGCCTCGCTGTTTTCCAGCATCGCCAGCTGTTGTTGGTAAACGCGCGCCTGGTAGTCCTCACTCCATACATCCAGCGGCCCGCCCCGCTGACCCTGTTTGGCGCCCGCACCGAACTCACTGATTACCAGTGGCTTGCCAAAATCGGTGTCTATGGTGAACTTCACCATCTCGGTGAGCATGCGTTCGCGCACCTGTGCCTCAGTCACTTCCAGTCCACGCTCAACCAGCGCGTCAGTGATCATCCCCGACATGTACCAGCCCAGGTACTCGTTGTAGCCGATGACATCAACAACCTCACCCAACGGGTCCTCGATGGTCATGGTCACCGGCTCAGGGTCGGTAAAGAAGGCGACAAGTTTGCTATGCTCTGCGGCGATCAGGGTACCAATATACTCCCCCACCGCCTCCATACCACCAAAGCCCAGTAACGCAGCCGTCAACAAGCGGGTATCGTCCTGGCCGCGCACATGCTCCGCCATGGACTGGAAAAACGCGTCGCGGGCCTCGGTCTCGGGCGTTTCATTGCCCAGGCTCCACAGAATCACGGCAGCCCGATTCTGATCGCGTGCAATCAGTTCACTGTATTGTTTCTGCGCACTCCCCAGCGTGCAGGGGTTGTCAAAAGTGATGTTGTGGTAAACCGGCAGTTCGGCCCAGACCAGTATTCCGGCGCGGTCGGCAGCACGCACCATGTGCTCATTGTGCGGATAATGTGCGAGGCGCACGAAATTGGCATTGAGCGCCTTCAGTCTGTCGATAACTGCCGCGGCATCCGCTGCACTATGGGCGCGACCGGGGCGCAGCAACGACTCCTCATGCAGCGAAACACCACGCAGGAATACCGGCTCGCCATTGAGCAGGATATCTTCGCCGCGGGTTTCGATACTACGAAAGCCGATGTGATCCTTGAGCACAGACCCTTCGATTGACCACTCCACATCATAGAGATGCGGTTCCTGTGGCGACCACAGTTTCAGCGATGCATCAAGGCGAACCGTTGCCCGTCCCCGCGCATCAACCCGAAAAGTCTCGTCGATATCCGCGCCGGGAATACGCAGGCGTACTGCCTGACCCGCCCTGGCCCCCTGTAATTGCACCCAGCCCTGCAAACGCTCGCGGCTACCCTTCGCCAACTGCAATTTGTAGTTTCCGAGAAAGGTAGCGGGTGTCTCCACCAGCATGACATCGCGGGTAATGCCGCCATAGTTCAGCCAGTCATTATATTCTGTGGGTATCTCCGTGGGGGCGCTGCGGCTGTCCACCTTCACCACCACGCTATTGCTTCCGGGGCGCAAGTACTGCGTTATCTCGGTATTAAACGGCGTAAACCCACCTTTGTGACGCGCCAGCAAGGTGCCGTTCACGTACACGTCCTTGGCAAAATTTGCGCCACCAAAGTAGAGAAAAAGGCGTCGACCGTCATCGAGCTGATAGTCAAAGTCCCGCTGGTACCAGACGATGCCCCGGTACCAGAACAACTCAGCGTGCTGGCTGTTCCAGTCTCCTGGCACCTGCAGGGTGTCGCCGCCCGCAAAGCTGTATTCCAGCAGCTCTCCCGCGCCATAACTGGCATCTTCACCAACGCCACCCCTGAGAAGCGGACTGGCATCGCCCACACCGAGTTGATCAACAATATAGTTCCACTGACCATTGAGGGAGGTCACGCTGCGGCTTCTGACGTTCCCCAGCAGCGGGGCCAGAGGCTGTTCAGGGACTTTTACCCGCGCCGTGAATAGCGGGTTATCTTCATGCCCACCATCAGCGACGGCTTCCACCGGGCATAGGTCATTGGCGGCCAGCGACTGATAGCTGGGCGACTCCGCAGCGCAAGCCACCAACAGCACAGCACTGACCAGCGTAACTGCAATGGGCAACATTCTTCTCACGGGAAAACCTCTCTATTATTTTGCTTTCAGGTAGCCCTAGCTTGCGTCAGCGCGGTCGAGCTGTCTACTGCGCCCCATCAGGTTGGCGATATCGCGCCCGACAAAGTACAGAACCGGAACCAGCACCAGCGTCACTGCGGTAGCAAAGAGCACACCGAACGCCACAGAAACCGCCATCGGCTTTACAAATTGTGCCTGGATGGCCGTCTCGAGCTGGATCGGCGCCAGCCCGACAAAGGTGGTGATGGACGTCAGCACCACCGGCCGGAAACGTCGCACCGCGCCGTTGACCACCGCATCCCGCCAGACTTCCCCGCGCTCGTGCAGCCGGTGGTTGATATGGTCGACCAGCACCAGGCTATCGTTCACCACAATACCGGTGAGGCCGATCATGCCGATGGCAGATAGAATACTGACGTCAATACCCACGATCAGGTGTCCCAACACTGCCCCGGTCAGCCCGAAAGGGATCACCATCATGATAATGAAAGGCTGAACATAACTACGCAGCGGTACCGCCAGCGCCGCGTAGATCATTATCAGTACGGCGATGAATCCCCACTGCAGGGAGCCCGTGGACTCTGCCTGCGCCTCGGCTTCACCCGCCAGGCGGTGCTTGACCCCGGGGTGACGCGCAAGGATGCCCGGAAGTATGTTGCTAACGATGTCGCGATTTACGGCGCCGGGTTCCAGGCGGGCCTTGTCCACATCAGCCTGCACGTTAACCACGCGCTGACGATCAAAGCGATTGATCACACTGACCCCGGTCTGTTCCTGGGCCGTCCCCACCGCATCAAACGGTACCTTGCCGCGGCCGGGCACATCTATCCACAGCAGCTGCAGTGCATTGAGGGAATCCCGGTGCGCCCGGGGGAGGCGTACATAAGTTCTCACCTCGTGGCGGCCGCGCTGCACACGCTGTATTTCCGCACCAAAGAAGGCTTGCCGCACCTGCCTGGCCAGTTCCACCTGGCTAAGCCCCAGGGCCCGGCCCTCAGCGGTGATCTGAATATCGAGCTCCGGGCCGCCAGCGTCGAAGGTATCGCGAATATCCGATACGCCCTCGTAGTTGAGCAACGCCAGTTTCAGTTCCTGCGCAGCACCGCGCATGGCTTCCAGGTCTTTGCCGGAAAGTTCTATGTCGACAGCAGCTCCGGAAGGTCCGGCGTTGGCATCAAAGACCAGCGACTGTACACCCGACAGTTCTCCCAGGGCCTCGCGCATCCACCCGGCAAGCTCGACTGAGGTCACATCGCGCTCGGTACTCGGCAGCAGCTCAACCGCCACCGTGGACTCGGTATCCACTGTCGACAGCGTCAACAGTTCACGAATCACACTCTCGTCGAGACCGGTTTCCTGGCGATAGCGCTCGTCCATACGCCGCGCAGCTTCCTCGATCTGCAAGCTGTAGTTATGCGTGGTCTCAAAGGGTGTACCGTTGGGCATCTTCAGCTTTACGGAAATGGAGTCAGAAGGGACATTGGGGAAGAAAACAAAGCGCACAATGCCGGAGGGAATCAGTGCAAAGCTGATGATCAGTCCACCGAAAAATACCGCCAGGCTGATATACCGGTATTCCACGGCGCGCTCCAGCAGCGGGCCGTAGACGCGCTCGCTGAAACGCATCATGCCCCCGGAGCAGGCCTGCTGCAGCGCCTTCAGCCAACCCAGTGGAGAGCGCATATTCGGCGGGGTCTTGTCGATGCGGACATGACGCAGGTGTGCGGGTAAAATCAGTTTGGTCTCCAGCAGGGAGAACATTAGACTGAATACCACCACCGGCACCAGCACCGAAATAAGCCTGCCCAGGCCCTCGGTCAACATGGCGGCCGGGGCAAAAGCGACCATGGTCGTCAGCGCACCGAAGATCGTGGCAACCGCGACACGGCGAACCCCGCGGACGATGCTGTCTACCCCCTCATCCTCGTCCTCCAGTTGGGAATAGGCGCTCTCCGCAGTAACTATCCCGTCATCCACCAACATTCCCAATACCAGGATAAAACCAAATACAGAGAAAATATTAATCGTGGTGAGGCCGAACAGGTCGATCATCAGCAGGGCACCAAGAAAAGAGAAAGGCACGCCGAGAATCACCCAGAACGCCAGTGAAATATTGAGAAACAGGGCCAGGGTGATCAACACCAGTATGGCACCCTGTATCGCGCTCTTGAGCATCAGCTGAATGCGGCCCTTGAGAATCTCACTGCGATCAGCCCAGGCGGTCAGCACCACACCGGGGGGGAGCTCACTCTGCCTGGCGTCGGTAAAGGCGCGCAAGTTAGCGGTCATGGCCAGGACATCCTGATCCCCCACCCTGTCGACTACCAGGGTGATGGCGCGCTTGCCATTAAGCCGCGTTAACACCGGCTGCTCCTCGAAACCGTCGCGCACCGTGGCCACGTCCCCCAGCTGCAGCAGCGTGCCGTCGCTGCGGGTCACCAGCGGTACCCGGGCATACTCCTGGGCGGTATAGGCCTGGCCCACAGAACGCAGGGTGATGGCGCCCTGTGCAGTGCGCAGCTTACCCCCCGGCAGGTCGCGTGATTGCTGGCGCACCGCATTGACAACGCTGTCAAAGCTGAGCCCATAGCGCTGCAGCTCGGCGTCCGATACCTCAATGGAAATCTCGTAATCCCGGGCGCCATTGAGTGAGACCTCGCTGATGCCCGGGAGCATCAGTACCTCGTCACGCAACTGGTCGGCCAACTCACGCATCTGGTGTTCATCCAGGTCACCATATACCGTCAGGTTCATGGTGCGCGTTTTTGCCAGTACCTCGTCGACGATGGGCTCTTCAGCATCGGCAGGAAATGATGCGATACCGTCTACGCGCGTTTTTACCTGCACCAATGCCCTGGACATCGGCGTTCCCGGCAACATTTGCACCGTTACCGTACCTGAGCCCTCGCGTGAAACAGACGAAATCTCCTCGATACCGACGAGATCCTGCAATTCCTCCTCGATAACACGCACGATCCCCGCTTCCACTTCTTCCGGGGCACTGCCCGGATAGGGTACGGTTATGGTGATGGCCTCGGTGGGAAAGGTGGGGAACACTTCCTTGGTCAGGTTTTCGATAGCAGCCAGGCCACCGACAAACACCATCAGCATCAGCAGGTTGGCGGCCACCCGGTTGTTGGCCATCCAGGCGATGACGCCCTGTTCACGCGGTCTATCCATCTCAGCCTTCCACTTGCACAGGCATTCCATCGACCATCAGGCTCAGTCGGCTGGTAACCACCCTGTCGCCCGGGTGAAGACCTGTCCCGATGATAACGGCGTCGCCTTCCCTGCGCAGCAGGGTCACCTCACGCTGTCGCAATATGCCCTCCTCCACCACGTAAACCCTGTTGCCCATATGCAAGGCGGAGCGCGGCAGGCGCGATGCGTTCGCAATCGGGCGACCCTGAAAGCTGGCCTCTACGAACAGTCCGATAGCCAGAATATGCGGGTGTAATGAAAGGTCGTAGGGGCGCTCTACTTGCGCAACCAGGTAGAAAACCCGGGTCTGCTCGTCAACACGCCGCTCCACCCTGGCCAGGCGAGCCTGCCAGCTGTATTGCATGTCACCAAAAGAAGCGGTCAGCGTCAGCTCCGGCCAATTGCCCTGGTCGTCCTGGCCGTGCTCTACAAATGGCACATCAGATGCCAGCAGCGGCAAGCGGACCTCGGCAATATCAGTGGACAACAGTCTGGTAAGCGCTTTGCCCGTCTGCACGTACTGACCAAGGTCGACTTGTTTGGCATCGACTACTGCGTCGAATGGCGCGCTGATCTCAGTATTGGCAAGGTCAGTTCGGGCCTGGCGCAGACGATCCCTGGCGGCCACAACGCGCGCCTCCGCCTCAACGATAGCCGCCTTCTGGACCAGCACCTCAACCTCCGCCAGGGACAACTCAGCGCTGGCCAGGGCCGCCTGTGCATCCGACACCGCCACTTCGTAATCAATGGGCTCGAGGCGCAGCAGTTTTTGACCCTCCACCACCTCCTCTCCCTGCAGGAAGCCAGGATCGACCCAGACCACGCGGCCGGAGACCTCGCTAACCAGTTCGATGTCGCGCAGTGGCGTCACCATGCCGCGAGACTCGATGGTGACTGGCACCGACCCGGGGATCACCTCGATCACCTGTACCACGGGTATTGCCGGGGCACGCTCTCGGCGCGGCAGATCATCGCGGCTGTTGACCATGAAATAGGCCGCTGCGCCGGCGAACGCCAGCAAGAGAACCGGTACCAGAAAATTTCTACCAAGACGTGACATGCCAATAAATCCGTAGTCGCTGCTACATTGCGTGGGTGCTGTTCGTGCTCAACCCCCTATGATACGCAACTAAGAGCTCTCGTGGACGGGTGGAGCTGAAAAGAAATGTAAAGTTGGGCGCCGGGCCTGGTTCGGAGCCTCAGGCGGCGGAGTCCGGTGACTCGCGCGTGGGCTACAGCAACTGCGCCAGGGTCAGTGGACGACCGACACTGCGACGTGAAGCCAGGGCGATCAACAGCTCAGCCGTAGCCAGGGCATCCAGCAGGGCATTGTGGCCATGAAAGTGGGGGAGGCCATAGCGATCACGGCAGCCCTGCAGTCTCAGCTCACCGGGCTTGAGGACGTGCCCTTCGCGATGCAGCAACTTCTCTTCCTGCAACAGGGTATCCACAACGGGCATCAGTATAGGTGCATTGAATTCGCGCCTGCTGATCTTGTTGAGAAAAGCCATATCCAGGGCCGCATTGTGAAAGACCAACACCTTGCCCGCGGCCACATCCAGAAAGCGGCCCAATGCGTGGTCCCTGGTGTTGGCGTCAATCAGGTCGTAATCACGTAAATTGTGTATCGTCGCGCTCTGCCCTACCGAGTTCTCGGCGCGAATCAGGTGGTGCTGTGCGGAACCCAGGTTGATGCCGCCATTCTCCACCACAACCCAGCCAACGCTGAGCAGTTCACCTGAGTTGGCGTCCATTGAGGACATTTCCGCGTCCGCGACCAGAAAGGAAACCGTCCGCCAGTCGCTCGAAGTGGATGGCAAGGGCGCCTGCCAGCATGCTTGCAGCGCTGTTCCCGCAATCCGGCGCTGGTATGCCAGACGCCGCATCCGCAGGTGCCACATTAGCCCATTCCCGCCCGGTAGGTTTGCCTGACTGAGGATTGGGCTTCATCGATGATGGTAAATGCATCGCGCAATTGCTCCTTGGCCATCTTCGGCAGGTCGCGGGGATTCACAAAGTTTGAGACTTTCTCGCCGCGGGTTATCTGCTCGCATTGGTGTTTTATACGTAGCTGCTGAATGTAGTGCAGGGCGTCCGCGAGGTTGCGGCTCCCGGCTATAGTGAGATGCTTTTCTGCAGCCAGCGCCTTGAGCCGCTCGTCGGTATTGACCGCGGCGATCTTGTGCGCCAGCGAATGCAGGCGCACGATCTCGGTCACCGGCAAAACGCCGCGCTTCTTCAGGTCCAGCTCAGACCGGTGCTCCCCATCCCTGTCCACCACGAAACGACGGAAGATGCCCAGCGGCGGCTTGGTGTCCAATACGTTGGCCGCCAGCGCTGCGAGAAAGATGGAGTTGCGCGAGGTCTGGTCCAGCATGGTTTCCTGCAGGCGCTGTGCGAGCTTGCAGTCACCGTATATACACCGTATGTCGAAGAAGATGCTCACCCGCATCACGGCAGCGGGCGTGGGCGAACGCGCCCATTTGCGCACCGTTTTCTGCCAGGTTGCCAGCGGCTGGCGCCACTCGTCGGTTTTGGCCATGATTCCACCGGGACAGTAGATGTATCCCACCTCGTCGAGTCCGTCGCAGACGAAATTGGCGACGTCCCTGTACCAGGACAGCTGCGCTTCGGTCACGCTGTCGTCGATGATCAGGCCATTGTCCTGATCGGCACCCAGTAGCTGCTCGGAGCGGGCCTGGGAACCGAAGCCGGTCCAGCACCAGGGCACCGGGGCCGGACCAAACTCTTCCTCAGCTAACTGGATCAGGCGCACGGTAATGGCATCAGAAATAGCCGTGAGCACCTGGCTCACCTGTTGCGCCAGCATGCCGGAGTTAACCCATTGCACCATGAGGTTGGCCATACCGGAGACCAGTTCCTTGATTGTCTGCACGTCATGCTGCCGGGAAATATGCTGCACCAGATATACCGGGTCGTCCTGCTTTGCCAGAATCAGGTCAGAGGTGGTGACAATACCGCGGGTGACGCCGTTAATCTTTACCGGCAGGTGATGGAAGCGACGTTGTGTCATTAACAGCGTGGTAGCAAAGATCGTTTCAGAACCATCTACACATTCAAGGTCCGGGGTCATGATCTCGCCGACCGGGGTAGCGGACCCCAGACCTTTGGCCACCACGCGTACCCGCAGGTCGCGGTCGGTGACAATACCCACAAGCACATCGTTGTCCACCACAAAAGCGGAAGACACGCGCCGCGCCGCCATGGCCTGGGCGACTTGTTGAACAGTTTCTGAAGGCGCAACACTGAGCAGGTTGGTGCTCATCACCGTGCGCACTTCCTGCATCATGGTATTGGGTTCAGGCTGATAGCGAGCCGCCCGGCGCAGGCGACGATTGCGCTGGCCGGAAAAATAGCGATCAAAATTGCGGTCCGCGTCGCGCAGTTGCCCGTAGACTTCATCGGGTACCAGATAACAAAGCGCGTCCTCAATCACAGTGGCAATCACCTCGCCACGCTCTGCATTCAGCCCCGCAATGTGAAAGCTCTCGCCCTCACCCAGGCGGTCGAGCAACTTGTTGTCGCTGTCACGCAGTTCTACCGCGCCACTGCGCAGAATGCGCAGGCCACGCTGCGGTGTCTGGGCATCGAAAACATCGCCCTGACAGTGATACTGGATGACAATGCGTGAGATGACCGGGTAGAGAATCTCCTGGGGGAGATCATTGAAGGGAAGAGTCTGCTGTATGAACTCAGCGATGGTAATCAGCTCGGGCGTCTCCAGGCCCGGGTAACTTTTTTCAGTACCGTCGCCACCTTTAATCGGGCTGGTCGTATCGTTGGTCATGCTCTGGCTCAACTCTCAGGCTGAAGGAAGGTGGTGGCCGCATCGGCGAAGTAGCTACTGCCCGCAGCCTTCGCTACCAGGCGGACGCGCTCATCCGCGGCGGGTTTCTCACCGAGGGCAATGCGCCACTCAAGACCCGTACCGTCCGAGGCGCGCATGGGCGATGGCTGGGGTTGCGCGTCAGTGGCGTCTACCGCCAGCACGACTCCCTCCAACGGATGCGACGCGGTGAGCAGAAACTCGGGCCCCGTGGGGTCTTCCTGCAAAATCAGGCGCAACTTGAAATCCCCGTTTTCAAGATCGCAGGCGCCGCTCTGGTAGCGACAATTACTTTTTTCCACCAGCGGGTAGGACTGTCCGGGCTGCGCCAGTTTTGGCTGCTCGCCGGTGAATTCACCGACAGCAAACCACGCTAGAACAGCAAGGATCGGCGCCACAATCATGGCGATAATAACGTGCTTGTTGGTGAACATTGATTGCTGTCTCTTCTATGTGGTTTTCATCATTCTGGCACAGGCACAGAGTGTCACGTAGTCTTTATCTTGATGGTCAGGCACAGGAACTGTCTTCGTCGTCCTCGCCTGCGCGGGAACGACGAGGCATATCGCCAGGACAACAACAAGGTAGCGGCATCGCGGGGCCACTCAACATCAACTGTTGCACGATCACCACTCAGAAAAAACCAGGGTGAATGGGGATTGGGCAAAAGTTACCAATAAAAAAGGGAGGCACCGCAAGCGATGCCTCCCGAGTCAGGACTTCTGGATCAGTGGCCAGTGGCCTCTCCGGCACCTACCGGCACACGAATGTGCTCTACAAGGTCCTGCACTTCCTGCGGTGGTGCTGCAGTAACTCTGGATACGGCGTAGGCAATCACAAAGTTCACCACAGCGCCAACACAGCCAAAGGCATTCGGCTCAATACCCATGAACCAGTTAGCAGGTGTGTCGCCCAGGAATGCGGTTCCAGGGATGAACATAATGCCCTTGTGCTGGAACACGTAGAACAGGGTGATGCTGATACCGCCAACCATACCGGCGATGGCACCTTCCTTGGTCACGACCTTGGAGAAGATACCCATCATCAGTGCGGGGAAGATGGATGACGCTGCCAGGCCAAAGGCCAGGGCCACCGTTCCCGCGGCAAATCCCGGCGGATTCAGGCCCAGATAGCCCGCCCCCGCAATGGCGAATGCCATGGCAACACGCGATGCGTTCAGCTCCGCTTTCTCACTGATGTTTGGTGTGAGCATACCCTTGAGCAAGTCGTGGGATATGGCCGAGGATATTGCCAACAACAGACCCGCCGCAGTCGAGAGGGCTGCAGCGAGACCGCCAGCTGCTACCAGCGCGATGACCCAGTTAGGCAACTTGGCGATTTCCGGGTTAGCCAGCACCATGATGTCGTTGTCGATCTTTACCATCTCATTGACGGCAGGATCAGCACTGTACTGGATGCGGCCATCGCCATTCTTGTCCTCGATCGCCAGCAGGCCAGTCTTCTCCCAGTTCTTGAACCACTGGGGCCGCTCATCAATCTTCAGGTACTCGCCCGGAGAGGGTTCGATAGTCTGGATCAGGTTCAGGCGTGCCATGCCGGCAACGGCAGGAGCCGTGGTGTAGAGAATCGCAATGAATACCAGCGCCCAGCCGGCTGAAGAGCGTGCGTCCTTCACCTTGGGTACCGTGAAGAAGCGAATGATGACGTGGGGCAAGCCCGCAGTACCAATCATCAACGACAGTGTGTAGGCGAACATATTAATGCCGCTCAGGCGCACGTTTGTCGTGTACTCCTTGAAGCCAAGATCCGTTACCACCATGTCCAGCTTGTCCAGCAAGTAGACATCGGTGCCGATCAACGTACTACCCAGACCGAGCTGCGGCAAAGGGTTGCCGGTAAGCTGCAGGCTGATGAAGATCGCGGGAATGGTGTAGGCCAGAATCAACACACAGTATTGCGCAATCTGTGTGTAGGTAATGCCTTTCATGCCGCCCAGTACCGCATAGAAGAACACGATGGTCATGCCCACATAAAGGCCGGTATCGTAATCAACTTCCAGGAACCGCGAGAAAGCCACACCGACACCCTTCATCTGTCCGATGACGTAAGTGACCGAGCAGATAATCAGGCAGATTACCGCCACAGCTCGCGCAGACTTGGAGTAAAACCGATCGCCGATGAACTCGGGCACGGTGAACTTGCCGTATTTACGCAGGTAAGGTGCAAGCAGCATGGCGAGAATTACATAACCGCCAGTCCATCCCATCAGGAAAACCGAGCCGCCGTAACCGCCATAACTGAGGGCGATAAGTCCGGCCATCGAAATAAAGGATGCCGCTGACATCCAGTCGGCCGCAGTGGCCATGCCATTCTGAATGGGGTTAATACCGCCACCTGCCACGTAGAAGTCCTTGGTAGAACCCGCGCGTGCCCAGATGGCAATGCCGATGTAGATGGCGAACGTAAAGCCAACTACGATATACGTTAACGTTTGAAGATCCATGTCAGGGCTCCCTATTCTTCTTCTTCCACACCAAACTCACGGTCCAGTGCGGCCATTTTTTTGGCGTAATAGAAAATCAGTCCTACGAATACATAAATAGAACCCTGTTGGGCGAACCAGAAACCGAGCTTGTAGCCGCCGATCTGGATCTGGTTGAGCACATCAAAAAGAATGATGCCAAAGCCGTAGCTGACCACAAACCAGATCACCAGCAGCTTGACCATCAAGGACACGTTGCGGCGCCAGTATTCCTTGGCCTGCTCATCATTTAACGGGGACATATACACCTCCTGTCGGTGTTTTTATCGTTTATTACCACCCGGATGGTACTCCGGGTGGCTGTTGCTTACTCTTAGACCTTGGTCTAGCGGAGGCTAGAAGGCGTACTTCACAGCGAACTGCAGACGACTCATGTCGCCGTCACGTCCGTCTTCCATCTCCTTGGTAGCAAAAATGTACTCGCCGCCCATTGAGTATCTGGGGGCAGGTGAGTACCACAGGCTGGCATGCGCAGACTGGTATTCCTTGGCCAAAGACCCTGCCGGCGCAAAATCGCTACCACCGGGATTGTCAGCGGCAGACATTGAAAGCGTGAATGAACTACTCCACTGGTCGCTCCAGTAATGCTGATAGGAAACAAATCCACCCCATTGATCGATGGTCTGAATACCACCGCTGGCATCAACGTAGCCATCATTGAAGGAGTTGAGACCCAGGTAACGACCGAGCGCGTCACCGTAGTTGAACATGAAGCGCAGGTCGTCCTTGCCAAACATCCATTTGCCCGAAAGGCTGAGGCCGTAGCCCATCTGCGAATCGTCTTGCGCCCCGTTGTCGTAGCTCAGCTCGCGCAGGATGCCGGCTGCTGACCAGCTCAGACCGCCCATGTTGCCGTTGTAGCGGGCCACCAGGTCGGGGATGCCTTCATGGAAGTCGTCAAAGGAGGTAGATAGAGAACCACCGTTGTCGAAGTTCAGACGCGTAGCTGGATTCTCCGCGGCCAGTTGCAGCCCGCCCATTGTCCAGCGAATCTGTGGCTGTCGGTTAAACAGGGTTCCCACGGGGCCAACGAAGTCAATCTGGTTGGGCAATGCGCCGACGTTAAAGAAAGTAGACCAGCTCTGGCCCGCCAGCAACGACTTACCCTCGTCGTAGTCCCACTTCACGAAGGCGTGACGCAGGCGCGAGTTCCAGGAGTTGGAGATTCGCTCATCACCGCCGGCGCCCAGCAGGAAGTCCAGTTCCACACGGGTGGAAATCTTGCCCGCGTCCGTGTCCGTTGCGGTAGTGAAGAAGAATCGCGAGGTCTTGGCGTGCATGTTCGTGGTGCTGTAAGACGAGCCTGAGCCACCTGAAACCGGAATCAGCGAGGGCACCAGGAAATCTTCGATCAGGTCGTTACCGGGCTTACCCTCACTGTAACTGGATGCGGCCATGTCCAACTGGATAAAGCCACCGTATTGGAACTTGGTTCCTTTCTTCGAGGGCCGGGCCTCTTCAATGTCCGCTGCGTTAACCACAGTGGCCTCCCGGGCAACAGAAGCTGCCTCACTGTTGGCGCTCACAAGTGATTTCAACTCCGCCAGCTGACGTTCCAGTTCGGCGATGCGGTCTTCGGTTTCACCAGCCATGCTCAGGCTGGCGGTCGACAGGGTTCCCAGGGTCAATAGTGCGGCGGCAATCGGTTTAATTCTCATAATTATGCTCCCTCTCTCGGTATTAGTGTGACGAGCGAGCACAGTATTAGGCCGTGAGCTTGCATTGACCCATTAGACCTTAGTCACAAAAGTGGCCTTTTAGCGACCAAAGTCTAATGTCGCACTTTGCCTCGGACCATTGAATCCATGACGTGTTTGCCACGCCTGCGGCCATTCTCTTGATCACTGTATTCAAGCGGGAGCCGCTCCCGGTGCTTTCCATCCTGCTCACGGTACGCCCGGCGCAGCAGTTGCCCCTTTACACGCTTGCCGGCGACCCCCAGAATAAGTGCTATAACAACAACGGATACAATGCATTGAGCTCTCAATCACTTTCCATCCTGGTGGCGGACGATCACCCCCTGTTCCGCAGCGCCCTGCAGCAGGTGATCGCACAGATTTACCCTGCGGCAAGCCTCTATGAGGCAGCCAGCGTCGCCGAGTTGCAGCTGGAAGTTGACCGGCACCCGGACATTGGCCTGTTATTACTCGACCTGCATATGCCCGGCGCACTGGGCTTCTCTGCGCTGTCGTGGTTTATCGGCCACCGTTCCAACACACCGGTCATCATGGTATCGGCCAACGCTCACCCGGAGACCGTACGCAGGGCCATCGACCACGGCGCCGCCGGATTTTTATCAAAGTCTTCCGGCGTGTCCGCCATGGAGGACTGCATCAACCGGGTGATGGCAGGAGAGAGAGGCCTGCACCCGGGACTGGATGCCAACGCTGCGGGTGCCAGCCTGCAATCACTGGATGTAGCCGATGCTCTCGCCAGTCTCACGCCGCAGCAATTTCGGGTGGCGTCCATGCTTGTTGAGGGCTTGCTGAACAAGCAGATTGCCTATGAGCTGGACGTAAAGGAAGCGACCATCAAAGCGCACATGACCGAGATATTTCGCAAACTGGGCGTACATTCGCGAACCCAGGCCGTTCTGGCCATGGGCACACTCTCGGTGGAAACACCGCAGGACCTCGCAGAGCCACCCGCCTGAGACCAGCCGGCGACCCTGCACGACGCGCAGCATCAGGTATACTTGCGCGCGATGAATGACGCTACCCAGATTCTACAGACCGTTTTCGGCTACGACACTTTCCGTCCGCCCCAGGATGAGATAATTGACACCGTCATCCAGGGGGGTGACGCCCTGGTGCTGATGCCAACTGGCGGCGGTAAATCCCTTTGCTACCAGATCCCCGCTTTGGTGCGCGATGGCTGCGCCGTGGTGATTTCTCCGCTGATCGCACTGATGCAGGACCAGGTCAGCGCCCTGCGCCAACTCGGTGTGCGCGCAAGCTTCCTCAATTCAACCCTGGACCCCGGTCAGGCGATGCAGGTGGAGGACGACTTGCAACGCGGCGATCTGGACCTGCTCTATATCGCTCCTGAGCGACTCACCCAGGAGCGCATGCTGGGTCTCCTGGAACGGGCCCCTATCGCCCTGTTTGCAATCGATGAAGCGCACTGCGTATCGCAGTGGGGACACGACTTCCGCGCTGACTACCTGCAACTGAGCCTCTTGCACCAGCGATTCCCCGATATCCCGCGTATCGCGCTGACCGCCACCGCGGATGAACGCACCCGGGAAGAGATCATCCGGCGTCTGGACCTGGAGGCAGCAAGGCGTTTCATCGCCGGCTTTGACCGCCCTAACATTCGCTACCGCATCACGCTCAAACACAATGCAAAACAACAACTACTGCGCTTCCTCAAGGAAGAGCACGCCCACGACGCCGGCATCGTTTACTGCCTGTCGCGGAAAAAGACTGAGGACGTTGCATTCTGGCTGCAAGAGCAGGGTTTCAAGGCCCTGCCCTACCACGCCGGCCTGGACGCCAGTATGCGCGCGGACTACCAGGCGCGCTTCCTGCGCGAGGAGGAAATAATCATGGTGGCTACGGTCGCCTTCGGCATGGGCATAGACAAGCCCGATGTGCGCTTCGTTGCCCATCTGGATATGCCCAAGACGGTGGAGGCCTACTATCAGGAGACCGGGCGCGCGGGGCGCGACGGTGCACCGGCCAACGCCTGGATGGTCTACGGCCTTCAGGACGTGATCAAGTTGCGGCAGATGCTCGATGGCTCAGAGGGAAGCGAAGAACACAAGCGCGCAGAGCAACACAGACTGAACGCCATGCTCGGGCTTTGCGAAATCACCTCGTGCCGCAGGCAAAGCCTGCTCTCCTACTTTGGCGAAGATCGGGACACGCCCTGCGGCAACTGTGACACCTGCCTGGAGCCGGTAACCACATGGGACGGCACGGAAGCCGCACGCAAGGCGCTGTCTGTCGTCTATCGAACCGGCCAGCGTTTTGGCGTAAACCACCTCGTCGATGTGCTGCGCGGCAGCGAAGGTGAGCGCGTCTATCAATATGACCACCACCAGCTAGCCACCTGGGGCGTCGGTAAAGACCTGGATAACAATCAGTGGCGCTCGGTGTTCCGTCAGCTGGTTGCCAGGGGATATCTGCGCGTGGACATGGATCGTTTTGGGGCCTTGTGCCTTGAAGAGCGATGCCGGGGGCTGCTGCGCGGCGAGGAAGTCATCCACCTGCGCAAGGATGTCACCCGCAAGAGTGCCAGCCGGCAGACCCGTAGCACACTGCCCGCTGATATTGATGTCGCGCTGTGGGAGGCGTTACGCGAGCGGCGCAGAACACTGGCCGAGGACCAGGGCGTTCCGCCCTACGTCATCTTTCATGACAGCACGTTACAGGAAATGTGCGTCGCCATGCCCCGCAACTCCACGCAGTTCGGCAGGCTCACCGGAGTGGGCGAGCGCAAGCTGGGGAAGTATGGTGATGCCTTTATCGACGTAATAGAGCGCCATCTGGAAGCAGCGGGTTAGTGTCCACCTGAACCGCGCCTGCGCGGGAATGATGAAGCCCTGAGAACGCCGAGCACCAAAACCCGGGCCTGTTAATGACGACCGGCTAGCGGCAGATACCACCGCCGGCAAATCGATATGGCTCACAGTTATAGATCAAACGGCCGGCCTCGCCATGTTGCCAGTCCAGCGGCTTCAGGGCATGTGCCGGTGGCATTCCTGTGGCAGATGTATCCTGCGTTTCCTCAACAGAACGCGGATAGGTCGCCCAGTCCTTCGGTGCCCGCCAGCCCGGCGGCGGCACCAGTTCCGAACGTGCACCGGCTACCGGATGCAGAGTACGCCAGTAGTGGATTTCCCCTGCCAGCTTTTCCACCACGGCCGGGTGCTCCGCGGCAAGATTGTTGTATTCGTTAGGGTCTTCATCTATCCGGAACAGATAGTTTGTCACCGTCGCCGACAGCAGGCCCTGCTCGATTTCCTGCACCAGTTTCCAATGATCGTTGAACGCGGTGAACATAAAGGACCCACGAATGGGTGTCTCCGAGGCGAAAAACAGCAAGTCTTCACGCGGCTGCCGTTGGCCCCGGGATATCGCCGGCCACATGCTGCGGCCATCCATTTCAAATTGATCATTGCGAGGCTGGACACCCGCAGCCTCCGCGAGCGTCGGGAACACATCCATGGCACTCATGATCTGCGGCATCTTGCTCCTGGCCGGCAGGGTCTGCGGCCAGCGCAACAACGACACCACCCGAATGCCTCCCTCCCAGGTTTCTCCCTTGCCACCGCGCAGGGGAACGTTATCAGCCCCACCGGTGGCATATGCAGCGCCGCCGTTGTCGCTGAAAAACAAGACGATGGTATTGTCCGCTATTGCCTCGTCATCTAGCGTGGCCAGCACCCGCCCGATAGCGCGGTCCATGCCCTCCACCACCGCGGCATACATGGGCCGTGCACCTGGAATGCCAGACAGCCGGGCGAGCATCCGCGATTCATCGGTGTGCTTGCTGCGCGCGGGCTGGCGACGGTCGTCCATTTCAGCATATTTCTGTACCAGGTCATCAGGTGCATCCAGAGGCGTATGGGGTGCGATAAACGGCATGTAAATAAAGAAAGGCTTATCCCGTTCCCGCTCGCGTATGTAGCGCGACACCTCGTCTGCCAGAAGATATGACTCGTAACCGTCACGCTCTATGGACACGCCGTTTTCCTGGAAGTCCTTGCCGTCCTGGTTGGCAAAGGGCGGGAAATAGCCAACCTCAGTGTGCAGGTGCCCGTAGAAATGATCAAATCCACGTGCATTGGGGTGGTAGGCCTGCAGCGCATGACCCAGATGCCACTTACCGACCATGGCCGTCTGGTAGCCAGCCGCCTGGAAACTCTGCGGCATGAAGTGCTCTTCGGGGTGGATCCCGGCGTTGGTCCACGGCCAGATAACCGCATAGGAGACACCCAGGCGCATGGGATCGCGCCCGGTCATCAATGCGGCGCGGGTAGGTGAACAGATGGGCGTGGTGTAGAACCGTGACAGCTCCATACCCTCCGCCGCCAAGCGGTCCAGTGAAGGCGTATCGATATCGCCACCATGAAAACCAACGTCGGACCAGCCCAGGTCGTCGGCCACGATGATAATAATGTTGGGCCTCTCCATCGCCACAGCAGACAGGGACAGGCAAAGCAGGCCCAGGAGCAGAAAACGCAAAAGATCACCATACTGTTTTACTTATTATCAGGTGATCAGTATGCCACAGGCGTACGCGCGCGGATCAGGGGCGCAACGCCGACGTGGGGTTTTACCCGGTCAGCGCAGATTCCTGAACTGCCTGACCTCACCGTCAATCGTTGTTTGCCCAGGCAGGTGCAGCCAGCGCACCATTTCGTTGCTATCATATGGCACATGCCGACAACGGCTGTCGCTCGATCAGCAGGAGTGCGCGGTTGTTTTCAACTGCACACAAACCCGCGGTACCCCCGCCCGCTTAGTCATGAAAGTACTGCAAATCTCTTCTAACGTTGCCCTGTCGCTTGATGAAATCGACATCCAGGCTATTCGCGCCCAGGGTGCCGGCGGACAAAACGTCAACAAGGTCTCCTCTGCCATTCACCTGCGTTTTGACATCGGCGCCTCTTCGCTGCCCATGTTTTACAAGGAACGCCTGCTCAAACTGAAGGACTCACGCATCAGCAGCGACGGCGTGCTCGTCATCAAGGCCCAGCGTTTTCGCAGCCAGGAGAAAAACCGCGACGACGCACTCGACAGGCTGCGCGCCATCATCACCAGCGCGGCGGCAACACAGAAGGCTCGACGACCGACCAAACCCAGCCGCAACTCCCAGAAAAAACGCATGGACAGCAAGACGCGTCGCGGCCAAATAAAGAACCTGCGCGGCAAAGTGCGGGACTAACCGCGGGCTAGCCGAATGTTTATCGATTCAGCCTTGATCGCACAGCCCCTGGTCTGGTGGAGTATTGCCGTGGCCGCGCTGGCACTGCTGCCCTGCCTGCGCTTTGCGGATTGGCGGGCAATGTGGGAAGTGCCACTGCGGCAGCATCTGCTGTTTGCCAGCCTGCTGTTTCTGGTTCTGCTGTGGCTGATTTCGGTGCGCATCTTCGACGGTCTGTGGCTCCACTTCATGGGCGTGACCACGGTAACCCTGCTGGTGGGCCTCAGGTTCACACTACTGGTGGGCGCCCTGGCCAGTTGTGCCTATGCCCTGCTGATCAGCCAGCCGTTGACTGCAGCGGCACCCGCGTGGTTGGTCACAGTGCTGGTGCCTGCGCTATTGTCCAGGCTGCTGGTGGTCTGGCTGCGCCGGCGTCCGCAGAGCAACCTGTTCATCTACCTGCTGGGCGCGGGATTTGGCGGCGGAGCCCTGTCTGCACTGGGCCTTGCCGCCGGAAGCCTGTTGTTACTGGAGCTGAGCGGGGATCACAGGCGTGTCATGGCGGCGCTGGAGAACTGGCCGATGATCACCCTGGTGATGTTCCCCGAGGGCTTTATCAACGGCATGGTGCTGAGCGTCATCGTGGTGCTCAATCCGGAAGCGGTGAAAACCTTCGACTCGGATAAATACATGGGGGAAGGCTGACCCATCGCCTTCCCCGGTACGGCATGGCGTCAGGATTCGACCGCCCCGTCAAACCAGTCAGCGAATCCATAACTTCGGGATGGCCCAATGTGCAACTGCTCCAGTACGCCGTGACCCACCTTGTCGCCGCAGCGGGCGATCACAATCTGCTGTACGTGCAGGTTTTCCAGTGCCAGGGGATCGAGCTCGCTGTCCGTCCAGCTTTCTCCGCCTATCACCAGTTCCCCGTGCCATTTACCGTGACCCCACTCCGGGTGCTGATATCCCAAACCTTTCATGCGGTGCACCAGAAGCGGCTCCAGCGTCACTTCCATACTCTCGCCTGACCTGTCGTGCATGGTAACCACCGCCGAGCTGGCTCGCCGCGTACCTGCAACGTTGGTCACCTTGTGTTCTACTTTGCCCTGCCAGGTGCGCGCGGCCGGATCCACGGTACCGGGAATGTCTTCCATATTGGCGTAAACGGGCAGGAAGCCCTGGTCGGTATGCCACTGGTGACCTTCCGCATCCTCAAACCAGCCGGCAAGGCTGCACTCGTCTTCCCAATGGATAGGCATCCAGTTGAAATGCACTGCCTGAAATTCTGACAAGGGCGCACCGCCGGTATAGGCATCACCCACGGGACGGATGCCCCATGAGCGATCCTTGATACCGAAGGTGCTGGCACCGTCTACTTTCAGCTCCTGGCCATCATAACGAATCCAGCCAGACCAGAAACCGAACTGATCGAGGCGCGTGGCGTCCATGACCACGTGGCGTTCGTTGCGTAAGGTCTGGCGACCCTCTTCAATACAAGCGGTACGCGGAGTGAACACCAGGTCGCAGGAAATACCGGTTTCGTTCTCTGCGATCACCAGGCGATGACGACCCATGGGCTCGAGAATCTGCAGCGCCATCGGGCCGATAGTCAGGTCCGTCGGTTCCTGGGGGGCGCGGCACGAGCCGTGAAAGGCATACTGCCTGCCACCGATCGCCAGACTGAGGCTGCCGTCGAGAATGCCGAGATTGGGATAGCGACACAAACCCACACCAAAGTAGAAGCTGCCATCACGCGCGTGCGCGTTATACCAATAGCGGTCGTAGTGAAAGCGGTCACTGGAAGCGGTTTGCATGACCGGCTCGGCGGTCTGGTGTATCGGGTAATCGTCGAATCTGGAAAGCATGATAGCCCCCTGTTATTTTAGAATGCCTTATATCGTAGATAAGCCGGCGGCTCGCCGCCAGCCCGCCCGGCCTGATTGTGACCGGGGGTCTGCATGCTTGACCCGGCTGAACATTGTGCCGCGGCGACAAACATACAATCACATGGCCCCGCCAACTCCGCCGGGCCTATAATACGTTCCCATGCTCTATGACAATAACCGCCCCCGCTACCTGCCGCATATGGACAACCCCGAGGTTCTGCTGATGGGGCTTTCTCCCATGGAGCCTGGCGCATGGATAGAGACCGATAGCGAAATCCATCGTTATTATCAGCACAAGCTGCAACAGCGCAGACTAAACGCAGAGGCAGTGTACCGGGCGTCGCCGGCATCCCTGCCGGCACAGCACGAGTTGGCGCAACTGCTGCAGAATCACCTGCTCAAGGAACAAAGCGGTAACTACCAACTGGCAAACGGGCAGCTGCACTGCCTGCCAGGCAACTTCACAGCTGACCTGGACGCAGCAGAACCCCTGTGGAATGCCTCTCTTTGGGTCGCCGACGACCTGGTCATCATGGAAAGCGTTGATGACCAGTACACGCTGACTGCAGCAAGCCTGTGCAGCCCCAGCCACTGGAACCTGGCCGAGAAATTTGGTCGTCCCCTGCGCGAGATTCACGACCCCATACCCGACTTTCACCCGGCGTTGAGCGACAAGATCGATCGTTTTTTTGCGCACTTGCGGCCCAGTCATCCAGTGGTGCGATTCAACTGGGCGCTGCAAGCTGGTGATGCGCTGAACCAGCTGCCGCACCAGCAACCACGGGTGGAGCGCGAGACTCCCTTGTTTTATCGCTGTGAGCGCCAGTCATTGCTGCGCCTGCCGGCGACCGGCGCCATCGCCTTTACCATTCGCGTATACCTTCATCGACTGGAGTTGCTGGCGGATATCGAAGGTGCGCTGCCAACCTTGTTTACCGCGATAGAAAGTACGCCCACCGCGCTCTACCAGTACAAGGGTTTCGATGAACTCGCTCCCGCGCTGGAAAAATACCGCCCGGCATGACACCGCGTCGACACACGATGATATCGCTGTTTGGCTTATCCATGGCGCTGCCGGCCGGCGTGGCACAAGGGCTGGAAGAACACGTGATTGATGCCAGTCCATCCCCCATACCCCTGTTACAGGCACCGGTCGCCGCGACGGTGTTCAATGCGATCGAGCTGGACCTTTTCGGTGTCAACACGATCCCAGAATTGGCACTGCGCAGCCCCGCGCTCATTGCCTACGGCCATGACAGCAGCCTGCAGCTGCGTGGTATAGGGAGTGCATTTCCCCTGTCCGGGGTCGCTCCGGCTGTTGCGCTGTTCAGTGACGGTGTCTACCTGGGCGGATCCGCACAGACCGATGTCGCTAACTTTTTTGACCTCGAACGCGTGGAAGTTATTCGCGGCCCCAGCGGAGCGCACAATGGCTACAATGCGGTCGGCGGGGCAATCAACCTTTACTCAGCAGCGCCAACGGCAACATGGCAGAGCAAGGTGGTGGCCGAATTGGGCAGCGACGACTACCGCGCCCTGCAGGGCCTGATTCGTGGCCCCATCACCGACCAGTTCTCCATGTCCGTCGCGGGTTCTACCCTGGAGCAGTCGCCATGGGGGGGACAGGGGGCGGGCACCACAGGAGAGCGGGACAACCAATACCTGCGTGGCACTTTCACCTATCACTGGACCAACCTCTGGTACTCCACATTGCAGGTTATGCGCAGCGACAGCGGCGACAGTGACCTGGAGAGCGCCTATCTACTCAACGAGATTGCACTGGGCGAACAACGCCTGAAGTATCTGGCCTCCTCGACCCGACGTGACCGGAACCGGGAGAGTGAGTTCGCTGCGCACGAGTTGAGTTGGTATTCGGACTTCGCGGGTCGATTCAACTTTGATAACGGCCTCTCCTGGCACCGGCGCGATGATAAGCCCTCCCTGGCGCATGTATCTGAGACGACCGCGCTGTCGGCGTGGACCCGCCTGCACTGGTCCCTGAGCGCGGCGATGCAGCTACGCGGCGGCCTGCGCTATACCGACGAGGAGAGTAAGGCCAGGCAAACCCGGCGCGATGGCTACTGGGACTGGCACCTTGGGCTTGATTACGAATGGCGTGGGCAGCTACTTTATGCAACAGCCAACAGTGGTCACGGCAGCGTGGACGCAGAGACCGCGCAGGAGCCCGCTGATAAACCGGACACGCTGGCCGCACTTGAACTGGGGCATAAAGGCCAGTACCTGAACAATCGGCTGCAAACGGCGACGGCAGTCTACTACTACGATCTTGACGACCTGGAGAGCGGACGCGGTCACGCCAGCGGAGTGGAAGCAGAGGCACGCTGGGCATGGAGTCCGCATCTGGAACTGGGTGGCAGCTGGGCCCAGAATAATGGCGCCCTGCCGGCACCTCGCAACCAGCTGGCCGTGTTCACTGCAGTGCGGTGGCGCTGGGGATGGGTACGCATGGAGGCAGTGCTGGAGTACCTGTACCGGGACGCATACTGCGTGCAGGAAAATCTGTGCCTGCGATCCGCGAGGCAGTGGGATGGCAGCCTGAGCGCCAGCTACGGTTTATGGCGGATAACCGCCTATGCAGACAACCTCAGTGACGAACAAACGGCCCGCGATCCACGGACCGCGCCGCAGCAGGAGCTGCCGCGCGCTGTCGACACCAACTCGCCCCGTTCAATAGGCCTGCGGCTGGTATACCAGCTCTAGCAGGACACGTTCAGGAGCAGGGCATGCCCGGGTTACGCATGCCCGCGAACCAACCGCCGTCGGCGACAAACTCGGTACCGGTGCTGTAGCTGGCCTCGTCGGTGGCCAGAAACAAGGTCACATTGGCTACCTCTTCCGGCTGCCCGACACGCGGTATCGGGAAGTTCTTGTATACAGACTTGTTCATGTCCTCTTCAGACAACACGCCTTTACCACCCATTTCGGTAAATATGCCACCGGGATGCACGCTGTTGACACGGATCCCGTACTGCCCCAGCTCAATGGCGGCAGAGCGGGTGAGACCACGCAGGGCCCACTTGGTTGACGAATAGGCACTGAGCCCGGCGGAGGAATGCAAGCCGTCAATTGATGACACGTTGATGATAGAGCCACTCCCCGCCGCCTTCATCGGGTTGATGACAGTGCGAATCCCCATGAAGGCACTGAGCTGGTTGACCTTGACTACCCGCAAGTAATCCTCAGGCGTGGTGTCCAGAATTGACGCCATGTGCAGGATTCCGGCGTTGTTTACCAGTACATTCAGCGGCCCCAGCGCCTCGGCCGCGGCGACCGCGGCGTCCCAGTCTTCCTGGACCGTGACATCGAGGTTACAGAACACCGCTGCCTCACCCAGTTCGTCGGCCAATGCCTGGCCTTGCTCCACAAGAATATCGCCTATCACCACCCTGGCGCCGTGCTCCACAAACAGGCGTACGGTTGCCTCGCCCATTCCCCGGGCTCCGCCGGTTACGATTGCCACCTTACCTGCAAGACGCTGCATTGTTGTCTTCTCCATTCACGATTAAGCGACTCAGTATAAAGGCGAGGCCCCCGCGATCCGGTCCAACAGATTGCACCAACCGAGAATCCACTCGCATCGGCTTCCGGGCGCTTATCGTATGCTAGTGAATTTAATGTGGGCCCGGCGTATGGTATCTACCGGATTCCAGCACAGGAAATGCCCCTATGTACGACCTGCTTATTCGTAATGCGCAAATTGTAGACGGTACCGGTCGCCCTGCTTTTCAAGGCGATCTCGCCGTAACGGATGGCAAGATTGCCGCCGTGGGCACCGTCAGCGGTGAAGCTGGAAGAGAGATTGATGCCGGCGGGAATCTGCTGACCCCTGGCTGGGTAGACGTTCATTCACACATGGACGGCCAATGCACCTGGGACCCCACCTGCAGCCCGGCCGCAAACCACGGCATCACCACACTCATCATGGGAAATTGCGGCGTGGGCTTTGCGCCCTGTGAACCCAGCGACGCGGCCCATGACCGGCTGATCTCGGTGATGGAAGACGTAGAGGACATCCCCGGTTCCGCACTCCATGAGGGGGTCAGCTGGGACTGGGAATCGTTCCCCGAGTACCTCGATGCCGTGGAGAAATTCCCCCGGGCCATCGACGTGGGCGCCCAGGTGCCACACTGCGCGGTGCGCACTTACGTGATGGGCGACCGCGGCACCAACAACGAAAAAGCCAGCGCAGATGACATCAGCAAAATGGCGGACATCGTGCGCGAGGGTATTCAGGCCGGCGCGCTGGGTTTCACTACCTCTCGCACAGAGCTGCATACCACGCGGGAAGACCAGGCCATGCCCGGCACTTATGCAGACGAGGACGAATTGCTGGGCATCGGTAAGGTAATCGGCGAAATGGATGGTAAAGCCATCTACGGCGTGGTCTCGGACTGGAACAACTGGGAAGAGGAAATGGACTGGATGAAGCGCCTCTCCATTGCCAACGACTGCCAGATCAATTTTGTGCTGTTTTTCCGCGAGGAATCTGACTGGCCGCGCGTGCAGGCGCAGCTGGCATACGTACGCGAGGCCGCCAGGGAGGGTGCAAAACTGATCCCGCATGTAGGCGCCAGGCCCGTTAACCTGCTGCTGTCCTGGGACGGCACCATCAACCCGTTCAGCTTTCACAGCAACTACGCAGCCCTGTCGATAATGCCGTACGCAGAGCGGCTGGCAGAACTGCGCAAGCCCGAGGTGCGCGCAGCGATCATCGCTGAAGAGCTGCCGCTGATGGGTGATGAATTCATGGATACCATTATCGGTGGCTATGACAAGCTCTATGAACTGGGTAGCCCGCCAAACTATGAGCCCGCTCCGGAAGACAGCATCGCCGCCAGGGCGGCCGCGGCAGGGGTGTCACCACAGGAACTTTGCTACGACCTGATGATGGAGCGCGATGGCAAGAACGTCATCTACTTCCCCTGTTTTGGCTATGGTGCCGGCAACCTCAGTCGCCAGGTGGAACTGCTGGAGGATGAAAACACTGTTATATCACTGGCTGATACCGGCGCCCACTGCGGCGTCCTCTGCGATGCCAGCGTACCCACGCAAATGCTCTCTTACTACGTGCGTGACCGCCAGCGTGGTCCTCGCTTCGGACTGGAAGAAACCGTGAAGATGCAAACCCTCGATACTGCTCGCTGCGTTGGCCTGGAAGACCGCGGCACGCTGGAAGTCGGGATGAAGGCGGATCTCAATATTATCGACTTCGAGGCATTGCAGCTGGAGGCACCGGAAATCATCTTCGACCTGCCCGCCGATGGAAGGCGAATGTTCCAGGGGGCGAAAGGCTACATTGCCACTATCGTCAGCGGTGAGGTGATCATGGAGAACGGACGCTACACCGGCGCGGTGCCTGGTACCCTGATTCGCGGCACACAGTCAGCGCCGGCCGCCGCCTGAGACAGTCATACTGGCAAGCCTTGCGCTTTGAGTTCTGGCGCCAACAAAAAAGGGGCCCCTGAAAGAGAGGGCCCCTTTTTATAAGGCTCTTCGCAGATTAGCGGGGTTGCTTAGTTGATAGACACTTTCCAGCTGAGCGGCCACCACGAATGGGGCAAGCCTTCCAAGGGCGTGGACGTTTGTTTTCAACCGAGGAAGGCTTACCCCATTCGTGGTGTCCGCTTTGTTTGAATGCCTCATCGTTTGAATGCCTCATTTCCCGCTAATGTGCGATGAACCTTTTATAAGCCTGTTACCGCAATCAGTCCTGTTCTGACTGCCAGTCCGGCGAATCGTCCAGCATTAACGAAATCCACTCCATCAGTGGTACACCGCCCGCGGTGCGATCCGGCTCAGCCTGCAGGAAGGTGTGGCCCACGCCAACAGGAATCCAGTACTTGCTGCGCTCGGGGTGAGCGTCTTCCAGCTGCTGCATCTCAGGGTATAGCGCCTCTTTCCACGCGTCGAAGCCGATCATCAGGAACGCCAGCGCAAAGGTAGGATCATCACTGTGGCTGAGCATGCCGCGGCGGACGTCCGGATCCTGGTCCATCTGCCAGACATGATAGTCGCTGAGGTGGCCGTCTTCAGCAATACATTCCGGGCAACTCTCGGGGATGAAGGCGCGCGAGTTCCAGTCATCGAACAACAGCTCCAGATACTCTGGCTGATCAGGGCGCGCTACACCGACGCCGGCATCGTTTACCACGTCAATGCGTACGCCGGGATACTGAAAGCGCACCAGGGGCAGCGCCTGGGTAGTACCCAGGCCACCGGCACTGGAACCCATCAAAACAATGCGACGGGGGTTGGGAAAGTTGGTCAGAGTCACATCCAGGCCCGCCGACAGGTTGTGCAAACCGCGCTGGAAGCGGTCTGCCTGGCCATCACCATCCGTGTCGTAATCAATGTCACTACCAAAGATACCGCCGTCGCAGTAATTGAAGTAGGCAACGTTATAATCTTTTACCGGGTTGTCCTGGCGATCCGGGTCCAGTATGCCGCTCTGGGGGATGCCCGGATCCGCATTGGGTGTCGCGGCGCACAGCTCAGACCAGCACGCACCGCCGCCCTCCAGGAAGATAAGCAGGTCTTCGGATCCCGCGTCCAGCGTGGACATGACGTACTCGGAGCCGTCCAGGCAGAGCGGCCCATCGCCCGCACCGAAAGTGTGATCGAGAATACTGCTGTTGTCGGGGTTTTCTTCTGACAACATAGGCGTGTATTCACCAATGTAGCGATTGATACCCTGGTCAAAGAGTTCCTGGAACGGCAATGGCTCCGGCTCTGGCGGCTGCCTGGGGCGGTCGCTGCTGTCAGAACACCCGGCCAGCAGGCCAAGGCTGAGCAAGCTGGCGACAAACAGTCCCCTGCCATGCAGAGGGCGATGAGAGTTGAGGGCGTGGTTCTTCTTCATAGTCTTTTCCTGGCGCCGGGGTCGGCCATCCTGTTGCGTTCTTATTAGTGTCAAAGCCATGAGCAGTCTGCACTTATACACTACGCATTTCAATGCATTCCGGATCGTCTCAACGGCTCAGACCTGTCACCTTGCGGTCAGCCTGTTCACTTAAAGCCGGGATGTCAGTACGCAAATGCGATTCAAAATGGCTTGCTGCTTACCGCCATCAATGCAATAGCCCTGATGGGCAATCGTTCACCTCAGTAAACGATACTCTGGCCGCGGGCAGGAACCTCGACCGCGAGGCCCTGCTCCTCCCAGAGCTTTTCTCGCAACACATCCTGGGCCCGCGGTTCACCGTGCACCAGCACGGCACGAGGCTGCGGTTGGAAGCTGGCCATCCAGCTCAGTAACCCTCCCTGGCCGGCGTGAGCAGACAGGCCACTGAGGGTCTCAATCTGGCATTTGATAACGTAGTCTTCGTCAAAAAGCTTCACTCGCTTCGCGCCATCGACCAGAATCCGCCCCAGCGTGCCCTGGGCCTGGTAACCGGTAAAAACAATAGTGTTGCGATCATCCCAGATACGCTGCTTGAAGTGATGGCGAATACGGCCGCCTGTGCACATGCCACTGCCGGCAATGATGATCGCCCCACCCTTGATGCGGTTAATCGCCATGGACTCTTCAGTGCTAATGGCCAGGTTCAGCGTCGGTAAAAACGTTTCCAGGGAACTTCTATGGGCCTCGCTCAGCTGGCGAACTTCGTCGCTATCAAGCAGCTCCAGCCAGCGGTCATATACCCGGGTCACCGCGATGGCCATGGGGCTGTCCAGAAACACCTGCCAGTTGTCCAGTTCGCCCTGTTGATGCAGGCAACCGAGATGGAAGAGGACGTCCTGCGTGCGCCCTACCGCGAAGGCGGGAATCATCACGCTGCCACCGCGGCGCCAGGTCTCACTGAGAATATCCCGCAGCTGATGCAGGGAGCTTTCTTCATCCCGGTGCTCACGGTCGCCGTAGGTGCTTTCCATCAGCACTACGTCAGCCTTCTTCAGCAACGTCGGTTCATTCATCAGCACTGAGTCACGCTTGCCCAGGTCACCAGAAAATACCAGTGTCTTCTGCTGTGACTGCTCGTTGACGATAACTTCAACGATAGAGGAGCCGAGAATATGTCCGGCGTCATGGAAAACCACCACCCCCGCCGGCCCAAGGTCCACACGCTCCCCGAAGGCATGCCCCCGGCACAGCCCGAGCACACCTTCTACATCATCCATGTCGAACACGGCTTCGATCTCGGGTCGCCCACGGCGCGCGTTGCGTATATTGGTGCGCTCCAGATCACGAAGGTAAAGCCCTACGGAATCGTGCAGCATGACATCCAACAGTTCGGCGGTAGCCCGGGTGCAAACGATGTCCCCCCTGAAGCCCTCATGATACAGCTTCGGCAGCATTCCGCAGTGGTCAAGGTGCGCGTGCGATAACAACACCGCGTCAATGCTGACCGGATCGAATGCGAAGGTCTCGTCCTGAATACGCTCCACTGCATCGCCGCCCTGGTGCATACCGCAATCCAGCAGCACCCTGCCGATCGCAGGCGACTCCAACAGGTGACACGATCCAGTGACTTCCTGGGCAGCACCGAGAAAGGTAATAGTTGCCATAGGGTTCTCCGCCTGATGATTTACCTTCACCGTAGCAACGCCCGCTGGGCGCCGCAATAAGCAACGCCGCTGATCTCTCGCGGACATGATCCTGATCATCCAGGGCTTATAAATCGCTGGTGGGAGTTGCGCCTCAGGCGCAGGGTTCAATATCCACCGTACAATCGTAGTAGCAGGCACCGCCTGCGATATCTGCCTTGTGGCCGGGAATCAGCGCGTTGACAGTCTGCCCGCTGGCACTCTCCCTGAGCCAGGCGCCCTTGGGCACAAAGACTGTACCGGGGCGTTGCCGTTCGCTGAACTTCAGCGGCAACTCAACATGGCCCTGGTCATTGTACAGGCGCACCGACTCACCCTCATTCAGTGACCGCTCGGCGGCATCCCGGGGGTGCATTTCACAGACCAGGTCGTCCCGCTGACCGTCGATACCACCAAAGGTTGAATTGATGCGTTTTTCGGATGCGGCGCTTATCAGGATAAATGCTCGCGGTTGTTGCAGCGGGCGAAAGGCTGGCAGCCCCTGACCGCACTGTGCCTCCAGGGTCGCGCTGAATAACTCGACCTTACCGCTGGGAGTCGCGGGCAGTGCATCGCGAAACATGACCGCGCCCTGTTGCGCGCTCATGTCCACAACCTCTCCGGCGTCCAGTTGACTGGGTCGGCGCCCGCCGAGCACCTCGCCGTCAGTGAAGAGAGCCTGGTCCATCAGTTGCTCATCGGTATCCCGCAGGGCGGGGTCAGCAAAACCGAAACGCACTGCCAGGCGGCGAAACAATTCCATGTTGGAGACCGCTTCACCAACGGGCGCAATCACCGCTGCGGTGCGCTGCAGGTAGTGATGCCCGTATGCTTTGTACAGGTCACCGTACTCCAGGTGGCTGGCCGCCGGTAAAATCAAATCACAGCAGGCCATGGAGTCGGTCATGGAGATATCCGAGCCCACCACGAACACGTCTTCGCTGAGCAGGGCCTGACGCATCTCGGCAGCACGCGGGTGCACCGCGACAGGATTGTGGTTGTATATGAATAAACCCTTGATCGGCAGTTCGGAACCGGGGTCCAGGATGTGTCGCGGAAGGTCCAGTACGTTAAATTCACGGCTGTCACCACAGCGCAATTGCGGGCACGCCAGGGCCTCATCGGCGACGGGGAAGAACCCGGACACATCACAAATGCCGGCACCACTGCTGCCAAGGTTGCCGGTAAGAGCAGGCAGGGCCATCATCGCCCGCAGGCCTGATCCGCCGTTTCGATTGCGCTCAGGGCCCACGCCCACGGAAATGATCGCGGGCGCGATATCACACCACCAGCGGGCAAACTGTGCAATGGACGCTGTACTCAGCCCGCAGAGCTGCGCTGCCCGTTCGGGCGTGTAGTAGGCCGCCTCGGCAAGAAATGCCTCCGCACCGTGCACGTGCTCGTCAATAAACGCATGGTCCAGACCACCCTGCTCCGCTATCAGCGTCGCCACGGCGTAAGCCAGCACCACATCTGTACCCGGCAGCAATGGCAGGTGCAGGTCGGCGTCATCGGCTATGCGCGTGCGCCGAGGATCAACCACCACCACTTTGGCACCGCGCTTGCGTGCGTCGCGAATCAGCGTGGTCAGATGCAGGTTGCAGGCGGTGATGTTGTTGCCCCAGATGACGATCAGGGCCGCCTCGCCAATTTCCGCGTAAGGCGTTCCGCCCACATCTCCGAATACGCTGTCCCAGGCCGCGCTGGAGACACCCGCGCACAGCGGTGAGGAGTCCACCTGACTGGCACCCAGTCGATTAAAGAAGCGCCTGTCCATGGACCGCCCGGCGAGTAGCCCCATGGGGCCGCCGTACGTCAGCGGCGCAATCGCCTGGGCACCGTAAGCATCAATGATTTCCCGAAACTGCTGATAGACAATATCCAGCGCCTCATCCCAGGTCACCGGCCGGTAGGCACCGCTGCCGGGTGGACCGTCGAGCACCATGGGCTGGCGCAGACGACCGTGGCCGTGAACCTGCCGCGGCATGGCCTGTGCGACCTTGGCGCAAATCTTCCCGCGGGTGAACGGATTGGCGCTGCTACCACGCACAGCGACCACTTTACCGTCCCTGCGGGTAACCGAGAGGCTGCAGGTATCGGCGCAGTCCAGTGGGCACACCGAGGGGAAGACCCCATCGGGGCTGACGGGTTGGTTCATCGCTCAGGCCCTCTTCTTTGTTCGTGCTTCGTTCTCTATTCGTGCTTCGTTCTTTCTTCGAAATAGCTTTGCGTTGGCGACAACGTTTGCGGCCAGACTAGGGATTGAAGACCACGGTTTTATTCCCACGCACAATCACCCTGTCTTCCAGGTGATAGCGCAACCCCCGGGACAGCACGGACCGCTCCACATCGCGGCCCAGGCGCACCAGGTCATCCTTGCTGCTGGCATGACTTACGCGCACCACATCCTGTTCAATAATCGGCCCCTCGTCGAGATCCTCGGTGACATAGTGACAGGTCGCGCCAATCAGCTTGACTCCTCGATCATGCGCTTTCTGATAAGGGTTGGCGCCGATAAACGAGGGCAGAAAGCTGTGGTGTATGTTAATCAGCTGGCCCGCGTACTGCGCGCACAGCCGTGGGGGAATGATCTGCATGTAGCGGGCCAGAACAATTGTCTCCCCGCGGTGACGACCGACGATGTCTTCCATCTCGGCAAACGCAGCGTCCTTGTCATCCTTTGCTACTGGCACGTAATGAAACGGGATGCCATGCCATTCCACCATGCTGCGCAGGTTCTCATGGTTGGAAATAACGCAGGGGATGTCGCAGTCGAGATCGCCGCTGTGCCAACGGTGCAAAATATCTGCAATGCAGTGCGATGCGTGACTGGCAAAGACAACAACTCTTCGCTTGCACTGGTTGTCGCGTAGATACCACTTCATATCGAAGCCCTGGGCCAGCCTGCCAAACTCGTCGGCAAAGCCGTCCAGGTCGATATCAAGATTCCTGACATCAATCACGTTACGCATGAAAAACCAGCGCTCTGACAAATCAGTATGGTTATTCGATTCCAGCAACGAGCCACCATGCGCGGCGACAAATGATGACACCGCTGCTACCAGGCCCACCTGATCGGGAGAAGATATGACTAAAGTATAACTCTGGGGAAACTGCGCCATGGTGAATAGGGTCTCTGCCTGCCTGAAGAGCAAACAGCTATTCTAACCCTGATGGGGAAGCAACAGATAGTCAGCACAAGCGGCGCTGACATTGCCCGCCGCTTTGATCAGGACTCAGCGGACTCCAGGGCGCAGGCCGGGTCTTTTTCGCCCCTGGAATCCAGGTCCAGAATGTACCAGAGGTAACAACGGGAAAAGATTCCGTTGAGAATAAGGAACAGCGAACATATAGCCACAAACCACTCAATGCCGTTGATGTGCTCGCGAGTGACCGTCAATAATGCCAGGGCGATGCCCAGCATCAGGCGGAACACTCGCTCTGCATTGCCCAGGTTGCGTTCTATCATCTTGCATATGCCTCCATACCGCGCCGCCGGTCAGGACGTGAGAAACTCTGCACGACAACGCTCGTCGTGACGGAACTGACCGCCCAGGGCCGAGGTACGGGTCGAGGAAGTGGCGTCCATCACCCCGCGTGCTTTCACGCAGTAGTGCGCGGCGTCGATGACCACGGCGACGTCTTCCGTTCCCAGCAAAGTCTGCAAAGCAACCATGATCTGGCGCGTCAATCGCTCCTGCACCTGCGGGCGCTGGGCGAAAAAACGCACAATGCGGTTGATCTTGGAAAGCCCGATCACTCTGCCCTTGGGCACGTAGGCAACGCGTGCGCTGCCATCAATCGTGATGAAGTGATGCTCACAGGTACTCACCAGGGTAATGTCGTCCACGCGCACCATCTCGTCCACGCCCATCTTGTTTTCGATAGCAGTCGCCTTCGGGAAGCGGCTGTAGTCGAGCCCGCTGAAGATTTCGTCAACGTACATCCTGGCGATGCGCTTGGGTGTATCGCAGAGGCTATCGTCGGTCAGGTCCAGCTCAAGTGCCTGGGCAATATCCACAAACGCATCGCGGATACGCTCTACCTTCTGGTCGCGAGTAAGGCCGTTGTGCAGCATCGGCGTTTCCAGGCCGTGCTCAACCAGTGCATCACGCACCCTGCGGGCGTCCTCGGACAAGGCCTGGACGGGGGCGGCAATGGACTCCATCAGTGCTGTCTTCATAAAGGGTACTCTCCGTGAATTCTTCGTATGTAGGCCAGCCCGCGCCGGCAGATATTTGTCATGCAAAATCAGAGTTAGTTACGCGCAAGAAACGGTGCCGGATCATCCCAGCAGGTCAGTCAATGCCGGCGCAAGTGACGGAAACTCGAACTGAAAGCCGTGGGCCAGCACACGTGCAGGTTCAACGCGTTGCCCCTTGAGCAGGATTTCTTCAGCGAACTCCCCGAGCATCAATCTCGCAACCGGCGCTGGCAGGGGTATAAAAGCCGGCCGCTGCAGCACCTTGCCCAACACTCTGGCAAACTCACCCTGACGCAGTGGGTTCGGCGCCGTGCCGTTGAACACACCGCTACAGGAGGGGTTCTCCAGCAGCCACAGCATCATGGAGACCAGGTCAGTCACATGAATCCATGACCACCACTGCGCCCCACCGCCCAGCGGGCCACCCAGCCCTGCTTTGGCCGGGCCCAGCATCTCGGGCAGTGGTCCGCCGTCAGCACCCAGCACGACGCCTGTGCGTAAAAGGCAGAGGCGCGTGTTGTCTGCCAGACCCGCCCGGGCCGCGTCCTCCCAGTCGGAGCATAGCTGATGACTGTACCCGGACGCGCCTGCGGACACCTCGGTGAGAATCTCATCTCCGCGGTGCCCGTACCAGCCTATTGCCGAGCCGCTGACGAGGGTTTCCGGTGTATAGCGCTGGGCATTGCACCAGGCCACCACGTCGCGCGTCATATTCACTCTACTATCGCGAAAAAGAGCCTTGCGAGATGCGTTCCAGCGTCCGCTGTTGAGTGGCTCTCCGGCCAGGTTAACCACGGCTGACCGCCCCTCAGGCGCCTGGAAATCATCCAGCGACTGGATATAGGTCACGCCCGCGTGTTGCTCTCGCGGTGAACGACTCAGGACCGTGACGGCAACCCCGCGTGCGCTCAGGGCGGCAATCAGGTGGCCACCGATAAAGCCGGTGCCGCCGGTGACCAGGACGCTCCCCGGCAAGGGGACTGCATTCATCATCTACATTTCTCCCGGCCTCAGTTAAAGGCCGCTGGTAGCTTAATCTCGTTACGCAGCGCAAATATTGGGTCCGCAGCGGGTCGCAATGATTGAGGGACGCCTGCCCGCTTACCATGACTTCCCGCTCACCAATCAACTCGCGCGGCCCGCGCTCCAGCGCGCTGGATACAGTTGATACGCTCAGTGCATATAATCTGATCACCACGTCGCTGGCACCATGCGGCTGGATTTTGCGGCGGGTGCACGGCATATTACCCGTTGAGGAAAACGATAACGATAATGACAAGGACGCCCCCTCGATGCGCACTCTCCACCGTATTACCGTCGCCGCCATTCTCGGCCTGGCTATCACCGCCTGTAGCGACTCATCAGACAGGAGCCCAGGCGCACCGGTAGAACCGCCTGTTGAGCCACCCGTAGAACCCACCCTGTCTGCGCAGATCCGTCGCACCGAGTATGGCATCCCCCATATCAAGGCTGACGACTGGGCCAGCCTGGGCTATGGCTATGGCTACGCTTACTCGCAGGACAATTTCTGCGTCACCATGCGCGAGGTGGCGCTGGCCAGTGGTCGCTGGGCTGAATTCACCGGCGAGGACATAGACCGCGACTTTCTATCGCGCTATATCAACGGTACCAAAGAAGAGTTCACCGCGGACTTCTTCAACAAACTGCCCCAGCGCGATCAAGAGCTGATCACTGGCTATGCCGCAGGCATGGCCCGCTACCTCAATGAAACCGGCGTGGATAACCTGCCGGAAGGTGAGAATGGCTGCCGCGGCGAGCCCTGGGTATTCTCCCCTGACCGCATCGACCTGATGATGTACCTGCGCAAGATTGCCCTGCAGGCCAGCACAGACCAGGGCATAGTCCGTGGCGCTATCCTCGCTGTTAAAGGCCCGGACGCCCTGCAAATGGCAAATATTGACTCCATGGAGGTCAGGCCGGGTCTCAAGCGCGACCTGGCCGCCATGGGGCGCGAGATTCGCCCCTCCGAGGTGGGCAGTAATGCCATCGCCCTGGGCAGCGACGCCACGCAGAACGGCGGCGGCCTGTTACTGGGCAACCCTCACCAACCCTGGAACGGCAGTGGTCGCTGGTATGAAGCACATCTGACCATACCGGGTGAATACGATGCCGCAGGCGCTTCCCTGCAGGGTTTGCCCTGGATTGCCATCGGCTTCACCCGCGACGTGGCCTGGACGCATACCGTTGACTACGCCACTCGATTTACACTGTATGAGGTGCCGCTGAATCCCGACGATCCCATGCAATATGAGTACGACGGCGAATGGCGGGACATTGTGACGACCACGGTGTCCGCACAACAGTTACTTGAGGACGGCACTGTAGAGACGCAGGAGCACACTTTTTACAGCACCCAGTACGGCCTCGTATTGGACCTGGGCGGCGTCAACCCGGCTATCGGCGGCTGGCCGACTTTTGCCGGCACCCTGATGACCATGCGCGACGCCAACCTGGATACGGGTCTGCGTTCCCTGCGCCAGTGGGTGGAGAAGGCCCAGGCAACCAACATGGAAGAGTACCGGCAAGCGCTGCGCCACATCGGCAACCCGGTGTTCCACGAGTTCGCGGCAGACCGCAACGGTGGCATGTTCTATGGCCAGATCAGCGCCGTACCCCATGTCGACCAGGCCAAACTGGACCAGTGCCTGACCGGCATTGGCGCACTGGTCGCCGGTGCCACCACCAACGCCTTTATCGGCCTGGACGGCAGCCGCTCTGCCTGCGAATGGGGCGAGGACGCGGACAGCCCGGAAGGCAGCAACCTGTTTGGACTGTCCTCCCACCCGCAGATACTCGGCACCGGCACTGCCGGCAACAGCAACAACAGCTACTGGCTGACCGATGTAACGCGGCCGCTGGAAGGCTTTCCCGTGGTCTTCGGCTGGATGGGCCACGAGGGCAATCAGCAGTTCCTGCGTACACGCATCACCCACAGCATGATCGCGGACAGACTGGCGGGCGGCGACGAACTCAGCGAAACGCCGCTATTCGACCAGGAAACGCTCAAGACCCTGATGTACAGCAACCGGGTGCACGGCGCGGAACTGGTGCTGGACGATGTGCTGCAGATCTGCGATGAGTACCTCAACAATCCCGAGGCGGACCCGGCCAATGCCCCGGCGCTGGCAGACACTTGCGAGGTGCTCTCCAACTGGGACCGCAGAGTAAACGTGGACAGCCGCGGCGCGCAGGTGTTCACCGAGTTCTGGGCGGGCATACGCGACACCTATGGCAGCCCCTACCAGAACGTGGTGGTCAGCGATGAATTCTGGGCGGTGGATTTTGACCCCGCCAATCCGATTGGCACACCGGCGGGCATAGACCTGACGGTACAGGCCAACCGTGACCTGGTGATAGAAAAACTACTGCAGGCCAACCAGCGCCTGACCGATGCCGGCGTGGCGCTGGGTGCGCCCTGGGGCGAAGTGCAATTTCTTGAGCGCAACAACGAACGCGTGCCCATACACGGCGGCGCCGGCACCATGGGCGTGTTTGGTGCCATCAGTGCCAGCCTGCAGGAAGGCGGCTACAAGAACCCGCGCGCCGGCAATTCCTATATACAGGTAGTGACCTGGGATGAGAGCGAGTGCCCCATCGCCGACACCATTCTCACCCACTCCCAGAGTGTGCAGCCGGATTCAGATTATTACGCCGATCAGACCAGGCTTTACGCCGACAAGCGCTGGGTGCGCTTCCCCTTCTGCGAGGATGAGATACAGGCCGCCCAGATCGGCGAGACGTTGGTTCTGGAGGAGTAAGCTGACCGCCCCCACCAGGGCGGTAGTGATCTATCGCAACGGAAAGTTTGCCTGATCCTTATCGGCAAAGTGGGCTCAGGCCGGACTTAGAAACACGCCGGCGTCCACGTCGACGCAATGTTGCAGGTGGCGCTGTATCATCGTCAGGAACATCGCATCACTGCGCTCTGCCGGCGCGGAGAAACTGGCGCCCAGTATGGTGATCATCAGGCCGTGCATCGCCTGCTCACGGTACTGCTGCCAGCAGTCGTCAAAGCCGAGAGCCACATCGTGACTGGCAAGCAACTCACTGTACTCCCGCACCAGGTCCTGCTCCCAGTTGCGGCGATCGTCAATGTCCACGCTGCCCCCCATGAAGTAAGCGAGGTCGGTCAATGGACTGGCATAGCTGGTGGTCTGCCAGTCAACGGTACAGGCCGTGCCTCCATCAAACAGAATGTTCTCGCTGCGAAAGTCACCATGGGCCAGGGTTTTGGGTGCTGCGCTGCGGGTGGCGAATATACTGTGGTGCTCAACATAACGCGCCCCGAAGGCCACGCATTCACTGCCGATGCCATGCCCGAAGCGTTCCAGGAACCCCGGCCAGTATTGCTGCAGCAGCGCCTGCCCAAACTCGCCACCGTCGCGGGCATGAAACATGATGTGGTCCCGCTCCTTCAGGGTATCATCGCCATAGAAAGCCGCCGCAAGTTTGGCTGCCTCAGCCATGGCCACGCGCGTATGTGCCAGGGATTCACCCACCAACTGACTGCCGGGTTCTGCCGGTGCCATGTCTTCCATTGCGGTGGTAAACAGCTGGCGGTCGTCGCTGATCTCATTAGCATAAATAGCCGGCGTGCGCATGGCAGTGCGCGCGGCGAGGTGGCGGTAGAACATGACTTCGGTGTAGTAGGCGCCCTGGGCGCCCGCCATCATCCGCGCGGTTTCGTCCTCCGCCGGAAACTTGATAATCAATGACGCGGGGGCACTGCCCCGCTCCCCCTCGTACTGCAAAACGAAGCGGGCGTTGTCGCCCATCTTGCCGGTGCCGATGATGCTGTGCTCAAAACCGCTGACTGCGCCATCGCCCAGATACCCTGAGTCCTTGAGTGCCCGGGTCATCCATTCGGGCGTGACCTCATCCGGGCGCGAGACTATATCTACCATTGGTTCATTCCTGTTGCGTAATTAAACGTCTATGCAGTGTCACTGATTGCGGTCACTAGAGCATGGGTTCATCACCGCCAAGACCGAATTCAGGCCAGGCTCCGTGGACATGCGTCTGGCAATTGCCATACCCCACCGCCCCCGTATATCCGTCCTCTACCCGTATCATGCAGTCCCTGAATTGGTGGTAACGCTGGATCACATCCAGCTCGGCGGCGTTACTGACATAATCGCCGTCCACGTGCAGCGTTCCGCGCCAACTGCCATGGTAATGACCATCTCCACCGTGATAGTGACCCGCGCCCAGGTAAAACCCTGTCTCTGACAACTTTTCGAAGGTCAGCTGGCGTTCACTGCCATCCTCCATATGCAACAGAAACTCACCCCCCTGTAAGCGTTTACTGGGGGAGTCAAAGCGCAGCGTCGGGGTCATGCCTATCAACCTGGCAGTCTGCCCGGACTCGTCTTCAAATCCACCCTGGATACGCTGATGAGAGAAACCCGGGCCGGAAAACTGCAAGAAGTAGTGGTGAAAAGCGTAACGACTGCCGTCCGCCTGCTCGAATAACACGGGATTCCAGATCGCCAGTGCCTGGGGAATATGTTGATGGTAGTCAGGCTCCAGATCTTCGGCGGGAAGCCCCACCGAGGGACGAACCCCCCAGGACTTGTCACGGGTAGCAACCCAGGCATCAGGAGTGATGTCCACACGCTCACCGTCAATCTCCAGCCAGCCACTGGCAAGGCCGGTCTGGTGGTAACGGATCTGGTCAGTGGCCTTGCGAAAACCGTGCGGGTCGCGACGGTCTTCGCGCTCCTCCACCACACAGGCCGCGGCGGCATGGAAGAACAGCTCGAAGGCAATGGGTTGCGCAGCGTTCGGCTGAAGACTGACCCTGACCTGTCGCAGGGGCTCAATCACCTCATAGTGAATGGGCCCCACATCAACGCTTTCGGGGTCAGCATTGAGCGCACGGCTGCCGCGCACCACCCACTGTTCCACACCTCTTGAAATCCCCGCGTAGGCATCGACTACATTGCGGTTGGTGTATTTGCCAAAGCCAAAGGCGATCTGCAGGGAGCCGTCCCGCGCGGCCGCCATGCCGCAGACTTTTTCTGTCCATGCGGGATCGCTCTGGCCGACCGTGGCAAAGGTCTCTACAACCTGGTGATTAAACTGCTCGTCGCTGGGCAGCAGAGGCCCAATCGTTCCCGCCATGCTCAGATCCCCGCTATGGTGATATCGGGTGTATCACCCTCGATGATAGACAGAATTTCCAGGTTGATGCCGCGCTTGAGACCAGACAGCGCCTCGCGCTGCTTACCGCACATAGGTTGCGCCAGTTCCAGTGCCAGGGCACCTAACATATCCAACGGCGCAGCGCGGTCCACAATGCCCCATTGCTGGGCTTCGGGCCCGCTGACGCGTCGCCCGGTTTGCAACACGTCACGCAGCACGGCACCGGTCAACTTCCCGCATACCAGGGCATTCATCCTATGGGTCAACGTCATCCCAAGATCCACCTCGGGCAGGCAGAAGTAACCGCGGTCCTCACGCATCACCTTGTAATCCGAGGCCAGGGCGATCATGGCCCCCAGGCCAAAGGCGTGACCGTTGATTACCGAGACGACGGGTACCGGGAACCACAACAGACGACCCACCACGCGCATGCAGTCGCCAACAAACTGCATACCGTTGTCCGGGTTGGCCATCAGGTACTCCAGATCAAGCCCCTGGGAGAAGTTCTTATCCTCGCCGGTGATGAGCAGCATGCTGGCCTCTTCATCAGACAGGACCGTATCCAGGGCGGCATTAAAAGCGGCGAGCGAGTCCGGGTTGAACGCTCCCCCGTTTGCCATAGTGAGGGTGTGCACGCTGTCGGCACTGTCGATGGTCATGCTGTCCATTGGTTCTCCCTGAAATACATAATGACATACAAACGGCCCTGAGCTTCGGCAACGCGCCTGTTCCCGACTGCCGTTCAAGTATGCCGAAACGCCGCCTGCACTTACCAGTCGCCGCGGTTACTCGCAGTTTAAGACAATCTTGCCCGCGACCTCTCCTTTGTCGAGCAGGCGATGTACATCGGCCACTTCAGCCAGGGGCACGACGGCCTGCAGCGCAGGCGACAGTTTGCCGGCTTTGAGCAGATCAAACAGCGCAGCCACGTCATCCTTGAACTGCCGGGGTTCCTTTTCACGGCGGGTCTGGATGTTGTAGAAGGCTGTACTGCGACCGTCCGGGATCATGCGCCAGGCGGCGAGGAGCTTGAAGAATCCCCATAGTAATGAGGGCACGCGTTCCTCGCCGGTGGTTATCTGCAGCGCACCGAAGGCTACCAGAATGCCGCCGCGCGCGACGCAGCGATAGGAGCGGGACCAGTTCTTACCGCCTATGGTATCGAATACAGCGTCCACACCGCGACCACCGGTTTCGGCCAGCGTACGGGCAACGAAATCCTCGTTGCGATAATCAATGGGAATGGCACCGAATTGCCTGACCACATCGTGCTTACCCTGCGAGGCCGTGCCATAAACGGTCAGGCCCATTTCCCTGCCCAGTTCGAGTAGCGCCGTACCCACCGCACCGCCTGCGGCATGCACCAGGCAGGTTGCGCCCGGCTCCAACGTTCTGATACGGGTCAGCATCTGGTACGCCGTGGTGTAGGAAAGAATCATGGCTACCGCCTGGGCAGCATCGAGACCCTCCGGCGCAGGCACCACGCGCTCTGCCGACACACACAGATACTGCGTGTAACCCCCGATAACCGGCATATCCGCAACAAACTGCCCCACACTCAGGCCCTCGACGCCCTCGCCCAGTTTATCGACCACCCCGAACCAGTCGTAGCCGGGTATAAACGGGGGCTTTTCCTTTACCCCAACATACTGGCCCTGGCGAATAATGGTGTCGGTAAAACCCGTGCCGGCAGTCAATACCCTGACCCTGATCTCGCCCGGCCCGGGCTCGGGCAGGTCGGCAACGGATTCCAACTGCAATTGTTCAGGCCCGCCAAATGCTTTGAGTGTGATGTGTTGGTAGCTCATGCTCTATTTTCCAGTCAATCCGCCGGCACTGGCATTCGTGCCGGGCCCGACGATCATCAGAAGTGTTTTCCCACCACCCAGACCAGGGTGGGCGCGCCACGCCGACATTCTCGTGGATCCTGCCGGCCAGGGCGGGCGCGTTAGCATAGCGATGATTCCACCGCAGTAACAGGGCAGATGGCCCCGCTATAGCCCGGCAATGTCGACAGGCTGCGATACAGCCGTGGCCTTGACCGACCAGAACGGCCGCAGCCACGGAGATGACGCAATGATCTGCACCGCCCTCTTGAGCGTACTCTAGGCAAATCATTAATCTGGACTACCCCATGAGCAACCTTGTTACTTTGGACGAAACCATTGAGGTCAACCGGCCGTTGACGGAAGTATTCGCCTACGTTTCCGCATTCAACCGTATTGAAGAGTGGGACCCCGGCGTCGCCAGGGGTACAAAAATGAGTCGGGGGGCAACGGGTGTGGGCACGCAGTTCAAAATCGACATGAAGGCTGGCTTTTCACTGCAGTATACGGTCCGCGAGTTCGAAGCGGAGAAACGCATGCTGATGGACGTCGACTCCAACGTATTCACCGCTGTGGAAGAAATCTCCTTCGCAGCGACACGCAAGGGCACGAAAGTGCGCTACCTGGCCAGGTTCGACTTCCCTACACCACTGGCAGCCGCCCACAAGATCTACCCCGGCCTGATGGACAAGGTCGGCAAGGACACCATGAAGGGCCTGGAGCTGGCCCTCAACGACGCATTTGCAGCACCTGAGGCTTCAGCAACACTGGCGGCGGCAGACAAATTGATCCTGCCCGGCATCTGGCGGTTTACACGACTCGGTTACCGGGAGGCCAAAAGGCGCTGGAAACCCCTCTCTGCCTATCAGCGCGGTCGCCATGTGGTTATCACCGGCGCCACGTCAGGCATTGGCCTGGCGGCCGCGGGCCAGTTGGCCGCTCTGGGTGCCTCTGTCACCCTGGTCGCCCGCGACAAGACCAAAGGCGAGGCCACGGCCCGCGAACTCGCCAGCGCTACAGGCAACCAGCAGATTACAGTAGAAATTGCCGACATGAGTGTGATGAGCGACGTACACCGCCTCGCAGAAAGGCTGGTCAGGTCAGGCCGCCCCGTGGACATGTTGATCAACAATGCCGGTGCGCTGTTCAACCCAAGACAGCAAACCATAGAGGGTTTTGAGAAGAGCTTTGCCTTGCTGCTGCTTGGCCCCTACATCCTCACCGAGGGCCTGCGTCCAGTCCTCGCTGCCGCTGAGTCGCCCCGGGTGGTCAATGTACTCTCCGGCGGCATGTACTCACAGAAAATCCGTGTGCATGACCTGCAAAGCCAGCGTGGTCGCTACTCGGGCGCTACCGCCTATGCACGGGCCAAACGCGGCCTGATGATACTTACAGAGGAATGGGCGCAGGCCTGGGCTGACGACGGCATTGCCGTCAACGCGATGCATCCCGGCTGGGCAGATACACCCGGGGTTGAGACAGCCTTGCCTGCGTTCCACCAACTGACCCGTAAGTTCCTGCGCTCACCTGAAGAAGGCGCAGACACAGCCGTGTGGCTGGCAACATCAACTGAAGCGGGGTCGGTAACGGGGAGGTTCTGGCTGGACCGGGAGCAACATCCCAGCCACCTGAGCCAGTTCACTGTCGAGTCGACGGCCGATCGCGAGACGCTGCTGCAGACACTGGCCGATCTGCGCGACTCGACTCGACCGGCGCGTAAACGCGGCCGGCCGCGTAAGTCCGCGTGACCGTACAGGGGCGAAGTTCGGCGAGCGTACCCGTGTTTCAATATGGAATGGAAGCATCGCTTCGCCACATTGAGCGCTCGTTGAACTGACTAAAAACCAGTTCTAGACAAGGTTACTGAAGTGATCCGCACTGAAACCCCGGTACTGCATAAACCGGGTGCGGCGCGCCTTTTCTTTTAGCTCAATAGCGCATCCGTTTCCGTACTTACGGCTGAGCACGCGTTCGGCGCTGGCACACCAGTCAAAGTCTTCAGCCGTCATGGCTACGCTGATCTCCCCGTCGGATAATCCCTTCTGGCGCATTTCCTGGCGAATTCGCAATGGTCCATAGCCGCGATTGAAGCGCTGGCGAACAAAGCTCTCTGCATACCGAGAATCTGACTGCAGGTTTTCTTCCGCCAATTGATTCAACTGTGCGTCTATGACGGATTCATCGTCAAAGCGCTTCTGCAGCTTCTGCTTGAGCTCCTTTCGCGAGTGCTCGCGGCGTGCAAGCAGATTCATCGCCGCAACGCGAACATCCGCTGGGTTGATCGCCGTTAAGTTGGCGAGTTCGCCCTCATTGAAGGCATCGCTGAAGAGAAGATCAGGCATAAAAAGAGGCGCCGGAACCGAGAGTGGGATAAGTGGAGCCCCGGCGCCTCGTGGGAAAGCTTGAGGTTTTGAACAACACAGAGCAGGAGTTACTTCTGCTCTGTTGCTGTTGCTGCGCCCTCTTCGGCCTTGGCCTTGGCTTCAGCTTCAGCTTCGGCCTTACCTGCGTTTAGCGTCTGTGCACGAATAGCTGTCTCGATCTCATTGGCCACCGCCGGGTTATCCTCCAGGAACTTGGAGGCATTCGCCTTACCCTGACCGATCTTGTCGCCCTTGTAGGCATACCAGGCACCCGACTTGTCGACCAGGTTGAGCTTCACGCCCCAGTCAATGACCTCGCCCATGTGGTAGATGCCCTTGCCGTACATGATCTGGAACTCAGCCTGCTTGAAGGGCGGGCAGACCTTGTTCTTGACGACTTTTACCCGGGTCTCGTTGCCGACTACTTCGTCGCCGTCTTTTACCGCGCCGATACGGCGGATATCCAGGCGCACGGAGGAATAGAACTTGAGTGCGTTACCACCGGTGGTGGTTTCCGGCGAACCAAACATCACACCGATCTTCATGCGGATCTGGTTGATGAAGATAACCAGGCAGTTGGTCTGTTTGATGGCAGCGGTGAGCTTGCGCATCGCCTGGCTGAGCAGACGTGCCTGCAGACCCACGTGGGAATCACCCATTTCGCCTTCAATCTCGGCCTTGGGCGTCAATGCCGCCACCGAGTCCACGACCAGCACGTCCACGGCACCGGAACGCACCAGCATTTCAGCCACTTCCAGGGCCTGCTCACCGGTGTCGGGCTGGGACATGATCAGTTCGTCCATCTGTACGCCCAGCTTTTCCGCGTATTGAGGGTCCAACGCGTGCTCAGCGTCGATAAACGCGGCGGTGCCGCCCGCCTTCTGGGCTTCGGCGATGACTTGCAGGGTCAGCGTCGTCTTGCCGGATGATTCGGGTCCATAAATTTCACAAATACGACCCTTGGGCAGGCCACCTATACCCAGGGCGATATCCAGCCCCAGGGACCCGGTAGAAATGGCCGGAATAGCCACCTGCTCATGGTCGCCCATGCGCATTACCGTACCCTTACCAAACTGCCGCTCTATCTGTGTCAGCGCCGCTTCGAGTGCTTTTTCTTTATTCGCATCCATGTTGTTGCTCCCTTTACTCTTCTTGACCACTTGCTTGACCACCTGCTGAATCCATCTGGTTATACAGTAAAACTACTGTATATATACTCAGTGCTTTGAAATCGAATTGCAAGCCCTAAAAGGCACTAAATTCGACCACGCCAAATCACCTGCATGATTTGGCGACAGGTTTTGGCGAAACGCTGTGTGTGCCTGTTTTTTGCCCAACCGACGCGAGCAAAAGCCAGGGCTCCAGGGCAGTCGGCCCATGTTGCAACAGTACTGGTGAACTACCTCATCAGTGTAGTGTTCTTGGATTTCAGGATATGTCATGCTGTGCTTCGATGCAGCCAACAACACCCGGATGCACTCGCTACGGTATCAAGGAAATGTCTCATGTTGTCGAATAACGATGAGCAGGAATTACCTGCCCAGACCCGCGCGGAAGGCGATAGACCACTGGGTCGCGCTCTGACCTCCGTGATCGCGGCAGGCAAGGAAATACTGGCCAAGCGGCGCCCTTTTGCCGCGGCCCCCAGGGGGTCAACAGAAGCATTGGTAGAGCTCTGTCACGCGATTATTCACCATCGGGGCGAAGCCTCCGGGCTGGCGCTGGCCCAGGAAATCACTGCGGCTTATCGCGACCTGACGGAGCCGGCGCAACTGGAATTTTTTAAGCGGTTGGCAGCGGACTTCGACATTGACAGGGAGGCGCTACGCGCGGCCGCACAGGACTATGCAGAGCAGCCGGACTATCAACACCTGCTGAATATTTCTCACGCAGTGGAAGCACCCAGACTCAAGCTGTTCCGCCGTATCAATACCGCCCTGGACGGTACCCGCACCCTGGTTGCCATGCGCGGTGACCTGCTGCGCGTGCTCAGGGCAAACCCGGAGCTGAAGGCGGTAGATGCCGATCTCAAGCATCTGTTTATCTCCTGGTTTAACAAGGGGTTCCTGGAGTTGCGCAGTATTGACTGGTCCTCCCCGGCCGTGGTGCTGGAAAAACTCATCGCCTACGAGGCGGTTCACGAGATCAATGGCTGGGACGACCTGCGCGGCAGACTGCGCGAAGATCGCCGCTGCTTCGCCTTTTTCCATCCGGCCATGGGCAATGACCCGCTGGTGTTTGTGGAGGTCGCCCTCACCGACAGCGTTCCCAACGCCATCGCACCGCTGCTCGCCCGGGGACGCGAGACGGTTGCAGCCGAGCAAGTGAATACGGTTGTGTTCTACTCCATCAGCAACTGCCATCCGGGCCTCGCCGGAATCTCCTTCGGCAACTTTCTGATCAAGAGTGTGGTAGAACACCTCAACAAGGAAATGGACGGCCTGAAAACCTTTGTGACCCTGTCTCCGGTGCCTGGTTTCCGGCGTTGGCTGGCAACGGCTGACCTGCAGGGGCTGGTTGACGAGGACCTCTACGACAAGGTCAGGCAGCCGATCGGCAGGGTGGTAGAGAGCGTTGTGCAGGCGGCGCTAGTCAAACTGTGCGCACACTACCTGCTCAACGTGAAGTCCGGTGAACTGGCAAAAGATCCAGTGGCGCGCTTCCACCTCGGCAACGGGGCTCGCCTGCACGGATTGCATTGGGGTGCCGATACCACGCCCAACGGCAGGGAGCAGTCGGGCAGCATCATGGTCAATTACCTCTACGATTTACGGAAAATAGAAATCAACCACGAGGAGTACTTCAACGAGGGCCTGATCAGCGCTTCCAGGTCGGTGAGGCGGCTATTGGACTGAGCACTGGCACAGGGCCAGCTGAGCCACCTGCAACGGCGCTAAGGCATCACCCAGCGACACCTGGCTCATTGACAGACATTGGAGGGGTGCGCCGTAGGGTTGCCTGAACGGCGCATGGCGACCCGATTTTCATGGGGTCGCCACATGGACGCTGCTCACCAGGCCGCAGCAACGAGCCAGGTCAGCCGGTGAGCTACCAGTTGTAGGACGCCGTAAACATGTAGGTACGCGGTTCCTGCCAGGTCCCATTGAGGAACATGCTGAAGTCGATGCCCTGTATTTGCTCTTCTTCATCCGTCAGGTTACGTACGAAGAATGAGAAGTCCATCGTACCCTCGCCGACTTGCACGTCAGACAATTGCAGGCGCATGTTCAGGTTCTGCGTGTCGGGTACCTCGTCGATACCCTTCACGTAACTGCCCCCGGCATTCGGTGCGGACAAACTCTTGTTGACCGCATACAGGTACATCTTGTCTGTGTACGTGTAATCAAACAGCAGGCGCAGTTCGCCGAAGCTGAAATTGGCGAGCGTCCCCTCAAGCTGCAATGCGGCTGTGTTCTCGGGCGCGTAAGGAGCCAGTCGATTTGACGCGGTATCGATAATGGGTCGGCCAGGCGCAAACGAGTTGTCCAGGTATTTATCGAAACTCGTGTCAAGATACCCGTAGTTGCCGGAAATGCGCCAGTTGTCCGAGAGCTGGTAGGCAAACTCCATCTCAAAGCCCTGGTAAACGGCCTCGCCTGCGTTGGTTAGCAGTGACTGAGTGGTGCCCGGCAGCAACTGTGTTATCTGCAAGTCATCAATGGCGTTATGGAACACCGCCAGGTTGAGTCGCAGGGCACCGTCCAGCCACATTGATTTCATGCCCAGCTCTTTAGACAGTGACGTCTGCGGGTCAAAGGGCGTACTGACGGCGGGGTCTGCGACTTCAGAGCTGAAACCGCCACTTTTGAAACCCTTCGCGACGCGCGCATAGAAATTGATATCCGGCGTCAACTCATAGGAAAGCGCCGCCATCGGCGAGGTATCGTCAAACGTCTCGCTATAGCTGGTAAAGGGGAGAAGACCGTCACCTTCATCGGTGATCAGGCTGCCACCAAAGCCGTTGGTCAGGTAGCGATGGGAAAAGCCGGTGCGTTTCTCTTCCGTGTAGCGTGCACCCACCGTCGCAATCCAGCTCTCGGCGAACTGCCAGTCCATCTGGCCAAACACCGCCCAGGCTTCGGTATCGGCGCCGTAATTCACCTGCTGTGGTGCCTGACCAAACAGAGTGAACAGTTGGCTTCCGTTGGTTTCGCCGTCATCCTCAAAGTAGTACAGGCCCATTACCCAGTTCAGTGAATCACGATCGGCTATCCACTGCAGTTCATGGGAGTTCTGGTCGTACTCGGTTTCGCGGTTGTAACTGGCAGACATTCCCCAGGACAAGACACCGGGAATGACATCAATCGCATCCAGTGGCATGCCGTCGATATCCTGGCTGTCATTAAACGTCATGGTCCGGTGAGCGCCGATATATTTGAGCTGATCCTGATCAGTCAGGTCATACTCAAGGGTCAATGCGTGAGCGCGAGTGCGGCTACTTTCAAGCGGCCCTTCCTGACCCGGCGCCATATTGGTCGACACTCTGTCAGGTCGGCTGGTGGTTACAAACGGCTGCGCCGCACTTTCGATGGCGCCACCAAGAAAGTCTCCGAAAACACTGGGGAATGTACCACCCCAGCCTTCCAGGGATATCAATGATGAAGGTATGGGCGTTTGGTCGATATAGGAATAGTCAAAATCATAAACAGCCGTGAAATTGTCGGTGGGCTCAAACATCAGCGAAGTGCGGAAGGCTTCATTATCGACGGAGCCCATATCCGGCCCGCTACTGTTCTTAGCCCAACCATCCGCAGTTTCCTTACGGGCACCAACGCTGGCAGAGAGCATGCCCATCTGCGGCAGATCCATCTGCAACCGGCCGACTCGCCTGTCGTAATTGCCTACTTCCGCCCGCGCCGAACCACTAAACTCACCAGTGGGCCGGCGCGTCACGAAATTAATAGCCCCGCCTTCAGTGTTGCGGCCAAAGAGCGTGCCCTGCGGACCGCGCAGAACTTCTACACGCTCGATATCGACCACATCAAAAACCGAGCCCTGCGTTTTGCCCAGGTATATACCGTTCAGGTAGAGACCCACCGGTGAGTCGATCCAGATCGCGGGCTGATTGGTCACGCTGCCACGAATCGCCACCGTAGACACCAATCGCGCACCCGGATTATCGCGGAATATCACGTTTGGTGCGACCGCGTTGAGGTCACCAAGACTCTCGATATTACGCATCTCCAGTTCAGCTGACGATAGCGCGGATATTGCCAGCGGTACAGTCTGCAGATTCTCTTCGCGCTTTTGCGCGGTCACGATGACTTCTTCCAGCATCGCTCTTTCCTGAGCGTATAATCCGGCTGACGCGGTGGATCCGAGGGCGACACACAGGGCTGTAGCGAGATAGCGTTTTTTAGTCATGGGGCGTCTTCCTGTTTGTTATTAGACGGTATATCCGGCCTCCAATCTTCATCACCCCGGGCTGGAGCATGAAGTCAATATCGAGATCGACAACCGAGAGCATAAGCTCTGTTCCCATTAAAAAAAAAGTAAATATCTCACACTTACGGGCGGTAAATTCTGACTATGGGCATATCGCCGATGGGGTTGTTATCACGGCCGGCTGACGCAAAAAAATGTCCGCGCAGGGACAGAGCGCTTAACCAGGATACAGAAATTATCCGCTGCGGTTGCGTAACCGATACAGAGGCCGGGACTGCTGGACGGAGAGCTAGTAGAGGATCAGTTTGTTAACCTCGGACGGCGCTTCATACATTGCCCAGTGGCCCACACCTGGCAGAACATGAAATTCAGCGTCGGGCCGGGTAGACATAAACAGCCTCTTTCTCGCTTCCAGGTTTTCCTCGCCGCCGGCTGTCGCATCATGCTCACCCCAGATTCCGACCAATCGCGCCGGTATCCGGGGCAGAATTTCTGCCAGGTCGTTGCTGCCGGCCATGCTGCGACTACGCAGTCGATGCCTCGCCAGGTTGTCTGCGTGAATGTGAACTGCCAGTGCATCAATTCTGGCCGGGTCGCGGAGCATCAGGCGCGCGAGGTTTTCGCGGTGTATCGCTTCGGCAACGTCCGCTTCCGCATCCGCTGCCGGCGGCGGCAATAAATCGACCTGCACATGCAGCGGGCCGAAGCCGGAAGCCCCGATGAGGATACAACGCGTACACTGGCTGCCCAGCATGGCGGCGAGCTGCCCGGCGATAATGCCGCCAAAACTGAAACCCGCGAGTTGCAGCGCCTGATGCGCAGGTGGCAAAACTCGCCAGCCAGCCAGAACCAACTCGGTGATGCCGCGGGTGCTCCAGGGCTTTGGCAGGTTGCCCGAACCGCCAAGACCCGGCAGATCAACCGTCCATACTGCATAGCGCGCGCTGAGCGCTTCTATATTTGCTATCCAGTGTGACCAGGAACCGAAGCCGCCGTGTAGCAGCAGGATGGGCTGCGCATCAATTGCCTGCGTCGGCCACTGCTGCCAGGCCAAGCGGCATCCCTGAGCCTCTGTCACGTGGTGTACAGCCCGCCGGGACAGCGCAGACAGTACAGACACAGGCGCCGACAAACGCCTATTCCTGCAGTGCTTCCAGGATGCTGGAGAAGTCACGCTGGCCGTTACCGTCCTGCTGGTGCTTCGCGTACAGCGATTGCGCCAGTTGACCCATTTGATTGTCCACGCCTGACTGTTGCGCGATTTCCAGGGCCAGACCCAGGTCTTTGGCCATCAGGTCCACCATGAAGCCGGGCTTGTAGCCGTTGCTGGCAGGTGCATTTTCCATCACCCCGGGATAAGGGTTGTAGACCTCCAGCGACCAGTTGCGGCCGGAGCTGGCGAGCATGATCTCGGAGAGAACCTTTGGATCCAGGCCGTTGCGCGCACCCATCTCCAGCGCTTCACAGCTACCGATCATATGGATGGCCAGCAGCATGTTGTTGCAGCCCTTCGCCACCTGACCAGCACCGGCAGGACCAGCATGAAAGATGTTCTTGCCCATGCCGGCCAGAATGACCTTCGCTTTCTCGAAGGACTCTGCGCTGCCACCACACATAAAGGCCAGGGTGCCTGCGGCTGCCGCGGCGACGCCACCGGATACCGGTGAGTCCATAAAGCCGATGCCCGCGGCCGCTGCAGCCTCACCGACCCGCCGCGCGGTGGCAGCGTCAATGGTGCTGCAGTCCAGTACGGTGGTGCTGCCATCCAGGCTGTCCAGCAGGCCGCCTTCGTCCAGGTATGTGGAGGCCACATGTTTGCCAGCGGGCAGCATGGAGATCACATAGTCCTTGCCGATGGCGGCGTCAACGGCGGAACCCGCTACCGCTGCGCCGGCTTTCTCGAGGTCCGCGCAGGCGGCGGGCATCAGGTCAAAAACGGTAACCTCATGACCAGCGGCCAGGAGGTTTTTGGCCATGGGTCCACCCATGTTGCCTAGGCCGATAAATGCGACTGTGGACATCTTGCATGCTCCTTATTCATTGTGAGTTTTCGCTTACCGCTGGTGGGCTCTTCCGCCGTCACCCAAGGTCTGCCAGCGGGTTCTCGTCCCACGGCGGTTCGAAAAAGCCGTCGAGCACGGCCTGCGGCACCTCGCGCGAGGTCGGGTACAGCCACGCAGGGTTTCGGTCTTTATCGATCAGCAAGGCGCGCACACCCTCGGTAAACTCCGGATGGCGAATGATATTGGTCGCCAACTGGATTTCCTGCTGGAACACCTGGGCAAGCCCCGAATGGCGGGTTTCCCATAGCTGCCGGTGAATCCACAGGGCCGCCAGCCTGGAGCCGTGGGCCAAGCCATCCCGCGCCTTGGACAGCCATGGATCATCTGTTTCCTGGGCGATGATCTTGTCGATGATGTCGTGCACGTCATCACCATCCAGCAGCTGCGCGATGGTAGCAGCGTGGGGCTCCACCTGACCCGCAGGGGAAGCAGACAGACTGCGCTCGGCAAAGGGCCGCAACACGTGGCGCACCCGTGCGTGGTTCTTCTCGCTCTCTACGGACCAGTTCTGGGCCAGCAGCCCGTCGAGCACGGCCTGCTTGTGTTCGCTGCTGATAAAGCGGTCGGCGATGCCGATATAAATCGCGTCTGCGGCGTTGATCGAAGCGCCGGTCAGGGCCAGGAACTCACCGGTCTTGCCTGGCGAATGATTGAGGAACCAGCTACCGCCCACGTCCGGGAACAGGGCAATAGTGACCTCGGGCATGGCGATGCGCGTGCGCTCCGTGACCACCCGGTGCGAACAACCCGCCATCACCCCCAGACCGCCGCCCATAACAATGCCATGGCCCCAGCAGACGATCGGCTTGGCGTAGGTATGCAGGGTGAAATTCATGCGATATTCGCGGGCGAAAAACGCCTCGGCATAGTCACAGGGCCCGCCTGGCTGTTCTATCGCGGAGCGATACAGCGCCTGCACGTCCCCACCTGCGCAGAAGGCCTTTTCGCCGGCGCCTTCTATAAATACGGCAGCGATGCCGTCGTCCCCGGCCCACGCATCGAGCTTCTCCTGCAGCAGGTCCACCATCTCCAGGGTCAACGAGTTGAGAGTTGCCTCGATACTGAGGGTAATACGACCAATGCTACCGCCTGCGGCGGGCACCTCGGCAAATATAATCGGCTCACTCATCAGCAGTTCTTCCACTGGGCTTTGCGCTTTTCCAGGAAAGCATTGACGCCCTCACGCTGGTCCTCGGTGGAGAACAGCTCGACAAACTCAGTACGCTCATCCGCCAGCCCCTTGGCGATGGTGATCTCGCTGGCGCTGTGAATCAGGCGCTTGCAGGCAGCCACCGAGGTCGGGCTTTGCTCGCCCACCTGTGTTGCCAGCGCCAGAGCACGCTCAAGCGCCGTGCCCGACGGAACCACTTCTTCCACCAGGCCGATCTCCAGTGCCCTGTCTGCCTTGATGCGCTCTCCACAGAGAATCATCCTCTTGGTCCAGCCAAGACCGACCAACTGAGTGAGGCGCTGGGTACCACCGGCGCAGGGCAACAAACCCACTTTGGCTTCGGGCAGGGCCATTTGCGCCTGTTCCTCGGCAATACGTATGTCACAGGCCATGGCCACTTCCAGGCCACCGCCCATCGCGAAGCCGTTAACCGCCGCAATCGACACACCGCGAAAGTCCGCCAGCGTCTCAAACGCCTGGCCGAATGCTTTGGCCATGCGATCCGCCGTTGCCGGATCGCCGTCCGCGAACAGCTTCAGATCTGCACCGGCAGAAAAAAACTTGTCGCCGGCGCCGGTCAGCACCAGGGCATAGACGTCACGGTTGGCATTCAGGCTTCCCACCAGGCCTGCCAACGCGGGGAGGCTTTCCTCGTCCCAGGTATTGGCTGCGGGATTGTCGATGGTGACCAACGCTGTATTACCGCTGATCTCTACCTTGATCTTGTCGGACTGACTCAAACTCATTTGATTACCTCCAGTGCGCCGTCCATCAACAGGCGGCGAGAAATGATGACGCGCATAATTTCGTTGGTACCTTCCAGAATCTGGTGGACGCGGGTGTCGCGCACATGCCGCTCCATGGGGTACTCCTTGATATAACCGTAGCCGCCGAATAACTGCAGGGCGTCGTTGCAAACATTGAAGCCCACGTCGGTAGCAAACCGTTTGGCCATCGCACAGTACGTGGATGCCTGGCTGTCCTGATTGTCCAGCTTGCTGGCTGCCAGGCGCACCATCTGCCGGGCAGCGACCAGCTCCGTAAGCATGTCTGCGAGCTTGAACTGAATCGCCTGAAACTCGGCAATGGCGGTGTCAAACTGCTTGCGCTCCTGCACGTAAGCCGCGGCTTCTTCCAGCGCCTGCTGGGCAGTACCGATGGAGCAGGTCGCGATATTGATGCGCCCCCCGTCGAGACCTTCCATGGCGATGGCAAAGCCCTGCCCCTCGGCGCCCAGCCGGTTGGCCACGGGGACACGCACGTTATCGAAGGTCACCATGCGCGTGGGCTGGGCGTTCCAGCCCATTTTTTCTTCTTTCTTGCCGTAGGAGATACCCTCGGCGTCGGCCGGTATCAACAGGGCAGAAATGCCCTTGGGACCGGTACCACCCGTTCGCAGCATCACCACCAGCACATCGGTATCGCCGGCACCGGAGATAAACACCTTGGCGCCGTTGACCACATACTCATCGCCCTGCTGTACCGCTGACGTGCGCAATGATGCGGCGTCGGAGCCAGCACCGGGCTCAGTGAGACAGTAGGAAGCCAGCTTACTGCCCATCACCAGGTCCGGGCACCAGGCGTCTATGACTGCCTGGCTGCAGTACTTGCCGACCATATTGGTGGCCATGTTGTGAATGGTCAGGAAGGCCGCTGTCGCGGTGCAGCCCTTGGCGAGCTCCTCCACGATCAGGCTGGCATCCAGCCGGGACATCGCCAGGCCACCGGCCGCTTCCGGGGTATACATCCCCATGAAACCCAGTTCACCGGCCTGGGCCAGGACATCTTTCGGAAAAATGGACTTCTCGTCCCACTCTGCCGCATTGGGAGCAAGCGCTCCTTCGGAAAACGCCCGCGCACTGTCTACAAAGGCGCGCTGATCATCACTCAGGGAAAAGTCCATATCGTTAGTCGAACTTCGCCATTACCGAGCCAAACAGCTCTTCATCACCGGGGATGATCTTGGTGGTCGCCAACGGTTTGGATACCCAGGTCTCGTTGATCAGGTCACGCCAGGTGATGTTGTGATTGATCGAGTTACCACCCCAGGAGCCACAACCGAGGGAGAAGGTCTGGCGCATACCGTTCCAGACATTCCCACTATTGGACGCCGCCTGCGGCTGGTTGACCATGACCCGTGACGTGCGCGTTGCGCTCGCCAGCTTGAGAATATTCTCATCGTTGTAGGAATAGATACCACAGCTATGACCCTGGCCCTGGTAGGCCTGTATCTTGTTGGTCATCGCGATCGCCTCGTCGATATCCTTCACCTTGTACAGCGCCATGGTGACCGTCAGCTTCTCTCCGGAGAACGGGTAGTCCGGTCCGGCGCCGGTTTCGGGCACGATAAGGAAAGTCTTGCCCTCGGGCAGATCGATACCGGCCTGACCAGTGATCGTCATCGCGTGTTGGGCAACAATTTTGGGATTGAGGTGACCATCTTCCCAGATCACCCTTTGCAGCTTTTCCTTGCTCTCGCCCTCGATCACAAAGCCGCCCTCGTGCTGCAGCTTCGCCAGGAACTCGTCGTACACCGACTCAAATACCAGCACAGAATTGTCGGAGGAGCAGGACGCCGCCAGGTCCAGCGTCTTGGATGTGCGAATCTTGTCGGCGGCTTCGTCCAGGTCAGCGGTATCGTCTACCGTGATCACCGCGTTACCGACACCTACACCCAGGGCCGGCGTACCGGAGGAATAGGCTGCGGTCACCATGGCCTCACCGCCAGTGGCGAGCACCCGGTCGCACTGTGCCATAAGCTCATTGGTTTTCTCCAGTGAAGGTACGTCGATGCTCTGAACCAGGTCTGCGGGGGCGCCGCAACGCTCCAGCGCATCGCGCATGTAGTCACAGATCTTTTTGTTGGTCAGTTTGGCACGGGGGTGCGGGGCCACAATGATCGCATTGCGCCCCTTTACTGCCGAGATGGCCTTGATCACTGGCGTGGCCTCGGGGTTGGTTGACGGCGAGAGGGCACCAATGACACCCACAGGCTTGGCAATCTTGACAATATTGCGCTCGGGCAACTCCTCGATGATGCCCACGGACTTGTCGTTGATGATGTCCAGAAGGGTCGCGCGGGTCTTGCGATGAATCTTGAGGTACTTGCCTTCATAGTTCCCCAGTTGGGTCTCTTCAACCGTGAAACGCGCGATCTCCTCCGAGCGGTCTTCCCGCGCTACGGAGTACACCATGGCGGTGATCAATTCATCCACCTGTTCCTGGGTGTATTCGGCAATCTTTTCCTGGGCCGCGCGGGCGCGCGATATCATTTCGGCAATTTCCTGGGCGGGACTCTTTGCGTCTGACATGTTGCATCCTCTGATCGATTATTAATGATGGCCGCAAAGACTAGCACTACTGACGCAAGGGCCATATTGACTAAATTGCGAATTACATGGACTATATTGCGGTATGAGCACCCCATCAAAATGGCCTCTCCCACAGGCCGGCATCCGCTTTATCACGCCGGCTTTCATGATCGAGAAACTGGCGCGCCATCCGCTCACCAAGGACTGCTACCCCACAGCCATGGGCTACTATCCCCGCGCCAGCGGCCACCGCATGCTACGCGAACGCCACGACGACAACCTGCTGTTATATTGCACCGAAGGCAGAGGCCAGCTTGCCGCCGGAGGCTGGTCCGGGAATGTGGGCCCCGGCCAGATCATGCTGTTGCCGCAGGGGCTCACACATGCTTATGAAGCCGATCCTGGCGACCCCTGGTCGCTTCACTGGATACATTTCCAGGGGGCCAGCACCCGGGTGCTGATGCAATACCTCGGCTACCGGGAAGACCGCATCGTCACCGACGCCGGGGTATCCCCTGTGCTCATCGGCGCCTTTACCAGTTTGCTGGAGGTGCGCCGCACCGGTTACTCGACACGGGCTTTCATAAACGCGGCCAATCACCTGCGCCACCTGATCACCCAGATGACCATGGAAATCAGCGCCCATGCAGGGCGCCTGCAGTCGGGTTTTGGGCTGGACCAGGTGCAGGCGTACATGCTGGAGCACATCGACCAGACGGTTACGCTGGAAAGCCTTGCGGGCGTGGCCAACATGTCCAAGTACCACTTTTCCAACCGCTACAGGGAGCTCACCGGCTACTCCCCGATCAAGCACTTTCTCAACATGAAGATGGAACACGCCTGCCGGCTATTGGACTCCACCGACCTGGGCGTGGGGGAAATTGCCCGCCGCGTGGGTTACGAGGATCCGCTGTACTTCTCCCGCCTGTTTCGAAAAACCCTTGGCCGTTCACCCCGTGACTACCGTGCGTCCATGCGCTAATGGGCTTGAACGGCAGCGCATGGCCGAAAAATCGTGCACAATACTGACCTGCCCAGCAGCCAAGCAATGGAGACCCACATGAAAAACTTCTGCAAAACACTGTTCTTTACCGCTATAGCCGCCATCGGACTGGCTGGCAACAGCGCCCTGGCCGACGGCCCCAAAATCACCTGGGACCTGGACGACGCCCTGAAGCAGGTTGACCGCCAGGCGGATGACTTCCAGACCGTGATGGCGCGAGTTGAAGTCGTGCGCCGCGATCTGGGCGGCAGCGAACTGAGCCGGGAACGCGGCACGCTGTTCATAGACAGGAAAGGCAGGATCCGCCTGGATGCGGATGCACCCGAGCAGCGCACCTACCTGGTAGAAAAGAGCACGCTGTACATTCACTATCCCGCGCAAAAACGCGTGGAGGTGTATTCGCTCTCCAGGCATAAGGATCGTATGGAGCCCTTCATGCGCCTTGGCTTCACTGACAGCGGCAAGGACCTGAAGGACGACTACCTGCTGACCTCACTGGGAGAGCGCGATATCGGTGAGAGCCGTTCACTGGGCCTGGAGCTGACACCGGAGAAAGAGAAGCAACGGGCAGTGATGGGCAAAGCGCAGCTATGGATAGACCAGGCTTCCTGGATGCCCGCACAGCAGGTCTTAACCGCCAGTTCAAAGGGCGAGGAAATCACCCTCACCTACACTTTCGTGGCGCGCAACCTTGAACTTAACCCCGACCTGTTCAGCAGTAAATGGCCACGGGGCACAGACAAGCAAAAAATGAAATAGTGTTCAGGCCTGCGCCGGAGCCGACACCAGGAAACTGGCACAGGCCTCTGGCGCAACGCCCTGCAGCCCCGTGCAGAAGTGGTCCATCTGCTGCCGCAAGCTACTGATCACCTGTTGACGCGATGCATCGGCTGGCTGCTCTTGGGCCCAGGCCAGAAGCAAGTTGCTCATACGTTCCACGCCGCGCGCGGTGCGCTGGTGCAGTCCGTCAGCCTGCTCAGCCAGCTCAGTCAACAATGCCTGCCCAGTAGCACCAATAGTCGCCACCGCATCAGGACTGAACCGGACCTGGGCCTGCAGATAGTTCACACCCCATTGCTGGCGGGTCGCCGGCCCCTTCGCACCTTCCCAGGCCTGACGATACCAGGCTAACGCGGCCTCGCCATTACCCTCCTCTGCCTCCAGGTATCCCAGGTCCGCCATGAAATAGTAGGGCTGCTTGGAGACTTTCACGCCATCTTCCAATGCCGCCCTGGCTTCTGCCTGCAGGCCAGCGCCGTAATAAATCTGCCAGATGCCATTGATTCCTGCGTGCACCTGATAAGGGCTGAATTGCTCGCGCAGGGAACGCAGTTGCTCTCGCAACCAGGTCTCCCGCTCGGCGGATAACGGCTGATCCTCTCCCGCCAGCGCACGCTGCACGTCCAGCCAGCCCTGCAAAGCATCAACGCGCAGCAGTACATCAGCCTCCGGGTCGTTGATCACTGACAGTTGCAGGGCATGGAGGAGCCCTGCGAGCCGCTGCCTGTCATCCCCCTCCGCCAGGGTCTGCACCATCTCTCCCGCGCTGAACAGGAAGCTGCCCCGGTTCTGCGCGGCGAGCGTGTCGTCATCAAGGATGTGCTCTACCACGGCCAACTGGGCCGGCGCGAACCGGGAATCCCGTGTCTCGCCCTGAACCCAGGCCTCTACAGCCAGCATCTGCAGCAGGCTTTTTTCAACCACGAGCCTGTCCGGGCAGGCCGCCGCCAACTGTGGCGCTACCACTGCCAGGGACTGCTCTCCCAGTGCGTGGCCACGGTCTTGACTCCAGGAGTAATAAGCCAGTAATTTCCAGTCCGCGTCCTGCAGGGGCTTACCCGCAAGAACGTCGTCGAGCAACGCTGCGACCGGGCGAATGGCGTTGAGCGCCAGATCCAGCACACCCACATACTGTTCGATATTCATACCCCCGGGAATGCGCGTGACTTCCTCTCCATCGGCAGCAAAAATAATAACGGTGGGGTAGCCCATCACCGAAAATTTTTCTCCGTACTTCTGTGCCCTGTCGCTGTCTCCGTCCAGATACACATTGATAAACTGCCGCGATTGGCGAACAAACTCGGGGCGCTTGAATATCGTCGCCCTGAGCTCGTGACAGGGCGGACACCACTGTGCTCCCCAGTAAAGAAACACCGGCTTTTTCTCACGCGCGGCATTCTCAAACGCCGACTCCACGCTACCTGCATACCAATCAATCGCCATTGGCTGCGCGGCATCGGGCGCTTCGGATTCGGCTATGGCGCCTGACCCAGTGGACTGGTCGACCGACCGCTCACTGCAGGCGACAAGCGACAGCGAAGCAATGAAAAAGAAGGACAAGGCAAGGACTGGTGGTCTCATTTGTACTTTTCCCTGGAGAGGCGCAATGCAGGCGAGCGCTCATCTTAAAGTGAATCGCCGGAAAGCTGTAGGGGCGACGCGGGACTATACCGCTGCCGTCACCCCCTGAGCCAGTGGCATTCTTCCTGCCAGCGCCAACTGGCCCAGGACCCGGTGTTGCCAAGAGATCACCGCGCCGAGTATGCTTCGTCGACCCCCTGAAAAAACTATAAACAGGAAGCAGATGAATACCAGATTATTATGCGCCATGACCCTGGCCCCGCTGACTCTGATCGCATGCAGCGACAGCAGCGATCGCCCCTCCACACCGCCCGCTGTAGCCTGCAGCGGAACCGCGGTTACCCCCGAGCGACTGTTCCTGCAACAAGTGGGCAGTGACCGGGCCATTATCAAGTGGCGGGGCAACACCGATGGCGGCGCCGAGGCTGATGCAGTCTGTTTCGGCACCGAGATGGACTTCCTGGATGAAGACAGCCTGACCGCCGCCGAAGTGACGGCGACGGGTCACAGCGAGGCGCTGTTGCAGGGGCTGACCCCGGATACCACTTATTACTATTCCGTAGGCGGCGCCGGTTCGGCGCAGGCGCAACACAGTTTTCGCACCGCACCCGAAGCAGGGCAGCTTCCCGCGGACGGCAACATTCGCCTGTGGATCGTCGGCGACTCCGGTGTCAACAGCCAGGAGAACGAGTACCAGGGCGGTGCTGACCTGGTACGCGATGGTTACCTGGCCTGGGTGAATGAAAATGGCGGCGAGCCCGCCGACCTGTTCCTGATGCTGGGCGATAACGCCTATCCGGAGGGCACAGACGTCCAGCACCAGATAGCTGTCTTCGACACCTATCCGGACATTCTCAGCTCCACCGGCCTTTGGCCAACTATCGGCAACCATGAAATGGGCTTCTTCGGCGCATCAACCAGCTCTGATCCTGACAGTTTCTCGGCCCCCCAGGGTGGTGAGCCCGACCCCGCGCCGGACAGCCCGATGCCCTACCTGAACATCCACACCCTACCCACCAACGGTGAGGCCGGCGGCGTTGGTAGCGGCACGGAACAGTACTACAGCTTTGACTACGGCAGCGTGCACGTGGTCAGTCTGGACTCCCAGCTGGCCGTGCGCGACCCCGCCAGCCGTGAAGCAATGCTGCAATGGGTAACCGACGACCTGGCAGCCAACACTAGCGACTGGACAGTGGTCATCTTCCACCATCCGCCCTACACCAAGGGCAGCCATGACTCCGACAAGATACTGGGCGGAATAGACCAGCCTATCTTCGATATGCGCGAACAATTCACACCGGTATTCGACGAGTATGGTGTGGACCTGGTGTATAGCGGTCACAGCCATATTTACGAACGGTCTTTCTATATCGGTGGACACACGGGCCTTGCCGCAACCTTCGACCCCGCGACCAATGCCGAACTCAACGATGCCGGCCAGCCGGCCAGCGGCCAGGGGGACGAGGAATACACCCAGGTCACTCGTAATGGCACCGACGACAAAGTTGTCTACACCGTTGCCGGCAACGGCGGCAAGGCGACCGATGTCGCCGACAGCTTCCCCCACCCGGCGCACTTCTTCGGTGGCCTGGTAATCGGCTCGGTAGTCGTCGATGCCGCCGAGAGCAGCCTGACCGCGCGCTTTATCGACGACAATGGCGAGGTGCTGGATTCCTTCACCATCAACCGCTGAACAGTGTTTTGCAGTTCACAGGCGCACTCAATATGGGGGCGCCTGCCCCCGCTACCGTACCCGCAGTCCCGCGCCAGGCTAATACTTCACACGTTTTCCCTGGTGCTGGCACTCGCCACAGCAACTGTCACAGCAGGCCCGGCGGCGGGCTCGCGGGTGGACATTCTTAGCGCTGAAATAAACAGCAACCCGGAGGAGCAGCAACTCTACCTGCGGCGCGCTCTCGCCTGGGCGGACAGTGGTCAAAACGACAAGGCCATGGCCGACGTCAATCATGCTGAGCAACTGGGCGACCCATTACAGGCTACCCTGGTGCGCGGTATCCTGTGGTTTCGACAAGACCAGCTGGAACCGGCCAGAACCTGCTTTGACGCCTTTCTCGACCGCTACCCTGACCATCCGGGAGCACTGGGCTACCGTGCGCGGCTGCTCAGAAGTTCTGGCGACAACGCCGGCGCGCTCGCCGACTATCAGCAACTGATAGCGCTGCAACCGGCGCAGGACCCAGGCATCTACCTTGCCACGGCCCAATTACTGGCAGCGGAACCAGACCTGCAGATACCCGAGGCGCTGGCATTGCTGGACCGACGCATCACCGAAGTCGGCGCCATCCCCCAGCTGCAACGCTACGCAATCCGCCTGGAAAAACAGCGGGGTAATTACTCCGCTGCGCTGCGTCGCCTATCGACCCTGGATGACAGCATACGCGCAACGCCACAGTGGCACGTGGAGACAGCAGAGCTGCTGTTGTTGAGCGGCCACCCGGCGCAGGCGCAGTCCCACCTTCTCGTCGCCACGGAACAACTGCAGAACCTGCGCCCCACACCGGCGAGAGCGGTCACCCGGGAAAAAGCCGCTACCCTGCTGGAACAGGCCAATAATCTGCCGATACAAAAGTAAGGCGGTGGGTGCAGGCTGCCCCGGGCCGAAGTGAAATGCGGCCATCGTCGCGGCAAAGGACGACTAGAAAAAAGAGGCCATGTCGGGCAGGGAAGCCCACCTGAAAGCGTGTGCTTTTGGACCGAAGTCAGGCTTCCCTGCCCGATGTGGCCGTCTGGCAAACATAGATACTTAGCACTGAACGCGATGATAGGAAGCAAAAAAAAGGTTCATCGCAGATTAGCGGGGTTGCTTAGTTGATAGACACTTTCCAGCTGAGCGGCCACGAATGGGGTAAGCTTTCCAAGGGCGTGGACGTTTGTTTTCAACCGAGGAAGGCTTACCCCATTCGTGGTGTCCGCTTTGTTTGAATGCCTCATCGTTTGTATGCCTCATTTTCCGCTAATCTGCGAAGAGCCAAAAAAAGGGCGGGATATACCCGCCCTTTTCTCTACACCGACTGAACTCAGCCAAACTGGTTCATGGTGTTGTCTTTACCACCGGCCTTCAGCGCGGCTTCACCGGCGAAGTATTCCTTGTGGTCGTCGCCCATGTCAGAACCTGCCATGTTCTGGTGCTTGACGCAGGCAATACCCTGACGGATTTCCTTGCGCTGTACACCTTCGACATAACCCAGCATACCGGCATCACCGAAGTACTCCTTGGCAAGGTTGTCAGTCGACAGAGCCGCAGTGTGGTATGTAGGCAGGGTAATCAGGTGGTGGAAGATACCTGCTTCGCGAGCCGAGTCCGCCTGGAAGGTACGGATACGGTTGTCAGCCTCTACCGCCAGATCGGAAGCGTCGTAGTCAACGCTCATCAGGTTGTCACGGTCGTAGGCAGAAACGTCCTTGCCCTCTTCACTCCAGGCATCAAATACCTGCTGGCGGAAATTCAGTGTCCAGTTGAACGACGGGCTGTTGTTGTACACCAGCTTGGCATTGGGCACGACTTCACGGATACGATTTACCATGCCACCGATCTGGCCGATATGCGGCTTCTCGGTTTCAATCCATAACAGATCGGCACCGTTCTGCAGGGAAGTGATGCTATCCAGTACGCAGCGGTCTTCACCGGTACCTTTGCGGAACTGGTAAAGGTTGGAGGGCAGGCGCTTGGGGCGCACAAGCTTGCCGTGATGATTGATGATCACGTCGCCGTGATTCATGTCACCCGGCTCCAGCTCTTCAACATCGAGGAAGCTGTTGTACTGGTCGCCCAGGTCGCCCGCTTCGTGGGTTACAGCGATCTGCTTGGTCAGGCCGGCGCCCAACGAGTCAGTACGGGCGACGATGATACCGTTATCCACGCCAAGTTCCAGGAAGGCATAACGAACGGCGCGAATCTTGGCCAGGAAGTCTTCGTGGGGGACCGTTACTTTACCGTCCTGGTGGCCACACTGCTTCTCATCGGACACCTGGTTCTCAAGCTGGATGGCGCAGGCACCGGCTTCGATCATCTTTTTGGCCAGCAGGTAGGTCGCTTCCGCGTTACCAAAACCAGCATCGATGTCGGCGATAATAGGTACCACGTGGGTCTGGAAGTTATCAATCTGCTTCTGGGCGTCCTGTGCCTTGACCTCGTCGCCGGCTTCCCGAGCATCATCCAGAGCGCGGAACAGACCGCCGAGTTCGCGCGCGTCAGCCTGGCGCAGGAAGGTATACAGCTCTTCGATCAGGTTGGGTACTGACGTTTTCTCGTGCATGGACTGGTCGGGTAACGGACCAAACTCGGAACGCAGTGCCGCGATCATCCAGCCGGACAGATACAGGTACTTCTTTTTGGTGTCGCCGAAGTGCTTCTTGATGGCGATCAGCTTCTGCTGGCCAATGAAGCCGTGCCAACAACCCAGGGACTGCGTGTACTGACTGGGGTCGGCATCGTATTCGTCCATGTCCTGGCGCATGATATCAGCAGTGTAACGGGCGACATCCAGGCCGGTTTTGAAGCGGTTCTGCAGACGCATGCGAGCGGCGTATTCGGGGCTGATAGCATCCCAAGCGCTGCCATTTGTGTCGCGCAGTTGGGCGATATCGGAGATGTCATTCTGGTATGTGGACATGATCCTACCTCTGATTGTGTGGGGACTAGAAATTGGCGGGCGACACAGTGTCAGCCAGTCAGTGAGGGGATATTAGTCCCGGCAGCACCATAAATGAAATAAATGGTAACGATTTTTGGTATTCACCAACGAAATAGAGTGGCGTTCCGGGAAAGCCCGGGGCAAGCGGTACAAGAGCTGCCGCCCGATCTGCTCAATCCCGGGATGGTAGGAAGGAGATGAGACCCCGAAGCCGGGTGATTAAAGACCCTGCCCCGGGTGGATCATCCGAGGCAGGGCCGCTTTGGTAAGGGTCAGCGAGTCAGACCCGCCAGGCCGAAACTGAGCGCTTCATTGCTCTAATAACGCCGCCTTGATATCCCGTTTCAACAGCTTGTTGGTCGCATTGCGCGGCAAGGGCTGCTCCGAGAAAAACACACGCGTAGGCACCTTGTAGGTCGCCATATTTGCACGTGCAAAATCAACTAACTCCTGTTCAGACAGCGTCGCTCCCGGGTGCAAGTGCACCACCGCAGCAACTTCCTCCCCCAGGCGTTCATGCGGCAAGCCAATTACAGCGACTTCCCGCACCGCATCATGCTCAATCAGGGTACTCTCAATCTCTACCGGGTATATGTTTTCCCCACCGCGAATAATCATGTCCTTCGCCCTGTCTGCGAGGCACAGAAAGCCATCCTCGTCAAGGAAGCCCACATCGCCGGTTTTCAGCCAACCATCGCGAAATTCAGCCGCGTTGGCCTCCGGTCGATTCCAGTATTCACGGATGTTGGCCACGCTGCGCACCCATATTTCCCCGGTCGCTCCAGGGGGCAGTTCACCACCTTCTTCATCGCAGATACGGATATCAACAATAGGGTGTGGAATACCAGCGGTACGGTTCTTCTCCTGAAACGCCTTACCCGTCAGCGATGCGCCCTGGGCATTTGTCTCGGTCATTCCGTAACCTGTGCCACTGAAATTCATCGGCAGCTTTTCACGCAACAATGCACCAACCTTGGGCGGTGTGGCGGCACCACCAAGACCCACAGAAAAGAGGCTGCTGGTGTCAGCGGCATCAAAGCCCTCGCTTTCCAGCAGATCCAGCACCATGGAGGGGGCGGCAGCCATGGTGGTCACCCGTTCTTCCTCGATATATTTCAGCGCCCTGTCTACATCCCACTTGTACATCATCACGATGCGGCGACCACCGCGGATATTCGCAAGGAACTGTGCATGACAGCCGCTGACATGGAATAGCGGAACCGCCAGCAGTGAAGTGGGCTCATTGCCCGCCTCCAGCATTTTGGTAATCAGTTCCCCGTTGGTCATGGCGGCAGCCATGCCGGCGCACTCCATATTGACCAGGGACTGGGCCACAGCTCGATGGGTAGAAGTCGCACCCTTGGGCTTGCCACTGGTGCCAGAGGTATACATGATCAGTGCCAGGTCTTCACCGTCCAGTTCAACCGGCTGTGGGGCCTTGCCGGTAAAATCGGCGGTAAAACGGGCAAGGCTGTCCGGGTCATTGTCATCGGCAGGCCGCGCTATCAGTACGCGCATGCCTTTTGCCTTCAGGCGCTCGGCAACGCCGTCATAGCGCTGTTGATCACAGATCACCAGTTTTGCCTCGGCATCCTCCACCGTGAAGGCAATATCATCGGGCTGCCCCCAACTGTTCACCGGCACAACTACCGCGCCAATAGCAGTTACCGCGATAAAGGCGGCCATCCACTCGGGATAGTTGCGCATGGCCAGAGCCACCCTGTCTCCCTTGGCAATTCCTGCCGCTTGCAAGGCGGCACCCAGCGCATCCGCCTCGTCCATCACCTGATTGAAACTGCGCCGTTCACCCTCGTAGACCAGGAACTCCCGATCACCGTGATTACGAGCCACTGCCAGCGCATCCCGCAAGTTGGCCGGGGCTCCCTTGTAGTAGCGTTCGCCGTGTTCACCGACTGCAATCTCGTAGGGAGCACCCTCCCCGGTGAGTTGCGCCATAGCGGTGTCGAATTCCTGTTTTAGCGCGGTCATGTATAGTCCCCGTAAGCGTTAATATCTATTGTAGTCTAGCCTGAATTTGGGCAACCGGCATCAGCGAGACTTTGCAGATAGGATTAACCCGATTTTGCACCAAAGACGACCGCTGCCCAACCGCGTTGCCAAGCGGAATGGGTAACAGTTCAGGAGTTCATCCCATGACCAACACAATCCCTCTACGCTACGCGCAATCCTTGTTGCGGCTTACCCCAATGTCGGCGAGCGAACTGGGAGAACAGCTGCAGGCACTCAAGCTCCCCATGGTATTGCTAGAGGATAAAGCGCTGGCTGATGCCAGCATTTCAGTGGAGGACTACGGACGTCTATTCATCCACCTGGTACACCGCATCCAGGACACCCTTCCCGACACTATCGCAATGCCGGATGACAGCCGTAAGTTCAGCGCTTATCGTATGATGTTTCAAGCAATGCTGCATGCACGCGACCTGGAGCAGGCTTTGCAGCGAGCCGCAATCTATTTCCGTCGACTTCAGTCTGAGGGGGAGAGTTTTGAGCTTGAAACGGACGACGACAATATCATCTGTCGCTTTGTGTTCAGCAGCGACAGCTCCCGAGCCCTGACTTCACCCGAAAACTTCAGCATGGAGCACCTGCACTGGCTACCCGGGATGACCGGACGCATTCTATCAATGGCAATGTGGCACCGGGTGTGCGGGTGGTTCATCGGCAGCTACATCGACCTCAGTGCAATTGAGATGACGCAGGTCGCGGAAAGCGACAAGGACTATCGCCAGGTGTTCGGAAGTCCCATCAAGTTTGCTGCAGACCGCGACGCATTCATATTTCACCGGCGCTACCTGTCATTCCCCATCGTGCAGAGTGAGGGTTCGCTGGAGTCCATGCTCTCCAGCTATCCGGCGGAACTATTCCGCATCAGCCCTGAGGAGCACAGTACCGCGCAGCGCATACGCGATTTGATAGGAAGCGATTTCCGACGGCCGATGCCAGGGCTGCAGGACATGGCTGATCGCCTGCATACGACCACCCCCACCCTGCACCGTCGCCTGCGCGACGAGGGTACCTCTTACCAACAGCTAAAGGACCAGTGTCGCCGGGATGCCGCTATCGCTTACCTTGCCAGCGGCAACCGCACTACAGCTGAGCTCTCGGAGCTAATGGGCTTTTCCGACAGCAGCACGTTCCATCGCGCTTTCAAGAAATGGACGGGCATGACTCCCCAGGATTACCGGGAAAAGCACTGCTAGGCCAATACCTCATCGAAAAAGTTCTGCATCGCCAGCCAGGAGCGCCGGTCCGCGACCGGGCTATAGGCAGTGCCTCCATCCGGATCGTCTGCCGCAGGGTTGGTGAAGGCATGCACCGTATTGCCATAGGCATGTATCTGCCAGTCAGCGCCGGCAGTGGTGAGCTCACTGGCAAGGGCAAGAACGCTGTCCGGCTGCGCCATAGGGTCGTCGTATCCATGCAGGCATAGCACCTTGCTGCGTATGGTCGGCGCAGGAACGTTATCTGCCGGCGTGAACAGCCCGTGCAGACTGACCACACCGCGCACATCGGCACCGCTGCGCGCCAGATCCAGCACACAGAGCCCGCCAAAACAGTAACCAATGGCCGCGATACGGCTGGCATCCACCTCTTCCAATGCAGCTGCGGCTGCAAGGCCGGCATTTATGCGCGCCTGCAGATCTGCGCGATCTGCCAACAGAGGGGCCATCAGCGCCGCGTTTTCCTCCGGCCCGGTTCCACATAACCCATCGCCGTACATATCCAGTGCCAGCGCGATATAGCCAGCTTCCGCCAGTTTGCGCGCCTTGCCCTCCTCAAACTCACCGCGGCCCGCCCAGGTAGGTGCAATCAATACGGCCGGGCGGGGTCCTGCCGCCGCCTCATCCCTCGCCAGATAGCCCTGAAATTGTTTGCCGTCCAGACTGTAATCAAGCAGTCGTGAAGTCACCGTCATGTTTGGAACCCCTTGTGTTATTCGCCTGGCAACATTATGGCACAGCCTTCAACCGGCGATTGAAAAATCCTGCACCTGCACTTTGCCAAAAGGCGCAATTGCCGCGTTCACAGGAACATCTAGACTAGCCCGCAAGCTAACCACAGCAACTGGAGACAAAAAAATGGCCTACTTCATTACTGGCGGCACCGGATTCCTTGGACGATTCTTCATCGAGAAACTGCGCGAGAGGGAGGGTGACATCTATGTACTCACACGCAAGGGCTCCGAGAGCAAGTTCGAGGCGCTGCAGGAGCGCATGGGCGACCAGGCAGATCGCCTGATCCCGGTGACGGGCGACCTCTGCCAACCCCTGCTGGGTCTGGACGAAGCCACTGTAGCAGACCTCAAGGGCACGGTTCATCACTTCTGTCACTTCGCGGCCATCTATGATCTCAAGGCTTCCGCAGAATCACAGATCGCGACCAACATAGACGGCACACGCAACGCTGTGGAACTGGCACAGGCAATCGATGCCGCTTGTTTCCAACATGTCAGCTCAATCGCCGCCGGTGGTCTCTACCAGGGTACCTGGCGTGAGGACATGTTCGAGGAAGCTGAGAACATGGAGCATCCCTACTTCGCCACCAAACACGACTCAGAGGCTGTGGTGCGCAATGAGTGCAAGATCCCCTGGCGCGTATACCGCCCAGGCATGGTCGTGGGGCACTCCAGGACCGGTGAAATCGACAAGATCGACGGTGCTTACTACTTCTTCAAGAGCCTGCAGAAGATCCGTAATGTCCTGCCACCGTGGTTCCCGTTGATAGGCATTGAAGGCGGCAAGTTCAACGTGGTGCCAGTGGACTACGTGATCGACGCGATGGATCACATTGCCCACCTTGACGACCTGGACGGGCGCGCGTTCCACCTGACCGACCCTGAACATCACAGCATGGGCAACATGCTCAACATATTTGCCGATGCCGGTCATGCGCCGCGTTTCAGTATGCGCCTGGACACTCGCATGTTCGGCTTTATACCCAAATTTGTGCGTGAGACGCTGGCGAACCTGCCACCGGTCAAGCGCATCATCAACACCCTGCTTGCCGACATGGGCCTGCCCGACTCGGTAATGATGTTCACCAATTACCCCACTCGCTATGACAACCGGGACACGGAACGGGCACTGAAAGGCAGCGGCATCAAATGCCCTGACCTTCGCGACTACGCACCGGTGATATGGGACTACTGGGAGCGCAACCTGGACCCCGACCTGTTTATTGACCACTCCCTGGAAGGCAACATCGGCGGAAAAATTGTGCTCATTACCGGCGCATCTTCCGGCATTGGAAAGCACTCTGCAGTACGCCTGGCAGAGGCTGGCGCACACGTCCTGCTGGTCGCCCGTTCAGCGGACAAACTCGAGGCTACCGCGGCCGAAATCGCCGCACTCGGTGGAATGGCATCCATTTACCAGGCGGACGTTTCCAACCTTGAGGACTGTGACCGTCTTGCCGCCGAAGTACTGGCCAAGCACGGTCACGTGGACGTCCTTCTCAACAACGCGGGCCGTTCTATTCGCCGTTCACTGGAGCTGTCCTACGATCGTTTCCACGACTTCGAGCGCACCATGCAGGTGAACTACTTTGGCGCCATCAGGCTGACCCTGGCACTGCTTCCCTCAATGAGCGCGCGTAAGCAGGGCCATGTTATCAACATGTCGTCCATCGCCGCACTGACACCAAGCCCGCGCTTCTCTGCCTACGTCGCCTCCAAGTCGGCGCTGGACGCATGGACCCGCGCAGCCGCCGTGGAGTTCTCTGACCTTAACGTGCGCTTTACGACCATCAATATGCCGCTGGTACGGACGCCTATGATCGAGGCAACAACCGTCTACAACTCCATGCCTGTACTCACCCCTGATGAAGCGACCGACATGGTGGTTGAAGCCGTGATCAAGAAGCCCAAGCGCATTGCCACCAATATGGGCATTTTCCTGCAGATCCAGAACGCGCTCGCGCCCAGGGTCTCAGAGGTGGTGATGAACATCGTATTTCGCATGTTCAACGACTCTGCTGCAGCCAAGGGTGAGAAGAAGCCAGAGGAAGTTCAGGTATCGAATGAGCAGGTGGCCATCGCCGCGCTGATGAAAGGCGTGCACTTCTAAAGGCAAGGCGACCCTGGGTGCAGCGCGCTCAACCGGCCAGGCCAAAAACCTGCAGCAGTTTGAGCGCACCCAGGCCCAGGGTCACCAACACCACGGCCACCCCAAGCAGGTTACTGAGCGGACCATTGCAATACTCGCCTAGTTGCCGCCGACTATTCATCACCAGCAACAGAAAAATTGCGCATATGGGTAACAGGAAACCATTGGCGGCCTGGGCAAAAAGTATGGCCGCCAACGGCCTGGTGCCGATAACGGCAAAAAACACACCACAGGCCAGCACGGCAACCCAGACCATACGAAACCGGGGAGAGGCCATACCCTGCTCCCAGCCCAGCGCGCCGCACACCGCATAGGCCGCCGCCAACGGCGCGGCCACGGCACTGGAAAGCCCCGCGGCAAACAATCCAAGGGCAAAGAAATAGCGAGCGAAAGCACCCAGTACCGGCTCCAGTTGCTGCGCAATATTGGCAGCAGAAACCACCCCGCCTGTACCAAAAAACGCCGCGGCAGAAGTACTCATGATGGCCAGCGTAATCAACCCACCGAGCCCGATAGACAATCCACTGTCGACCCTCGCTGCACGCAGTGATGCATCCAGGGGGTACTGAGTTCCCCACTTTTCCTGTACCGCACTGGCATGCAGGAACAGGTTATAGGGCACCACGGTGGTGCCAATCAGTGCGATCGCGGTGAGCAGTGAACCGGCGGGGAGAACAGGGCTGAACATTCCACTCAGAAGCACACCCAAGGGAGGACGTACCATCAGAAAGGTCAACAGGAAAACTGTGCTCATCAGCAGCACCAGAGCAACCAGCACGCGTTCGATCGCGCGATAGCGACCGCTGGCCAGCAACGCCCCGGCTGCTGCGCCAACAGCCAGCGACCACACCGGGGCCGAGACGCCGCTAATTTCCTGCAGGCCAAGCGCAGCGCCGGTAATATTGCCTGCCTCGTAGGCGGCATTGCCGACCCCTATAGCAGCCACCACCAGGATCACAGCGGCCTTGCCGTACCAGTGACCGGACAGGGACTCCCGCAATGCCTGTGCCAGACCCTTGCGGGTCACCAGCCCCAGGCGAGCAGACATTTCCTGTAACACTGCCGTGGCGAGAATCGAGAACAGCAGCGCCCACAGCAGTGCGTAGCCAAAACTGGCGCCGGCGACGCTGGCAGTGGTTACCGTGCCAGGGCCAATAAATGCAGCTGCAACCAGCAGGCCAGGACCAAAGAACCCCGGGGACCGCGCGCCCTTATGTGGGTCCGCTTCAGAGCTCAAAGCGGTAGCGCCGCAGGTACACGCAGGCGGCAAGGCTTGCGGCGGTGAACGCAAGACCAGCAAACAGGCTGAAAAAGTCGAATTGCTTCCAGAACAGACTATGGAAATAGAAAACCTCAGTGCCTTGCCCACCGATGAAATGTGGCAGATGGTTGCTCACCGCCGTCAACACGAAATCGCTGCCTAGCAGCAACCTTTCCAGCAGCATCAGGGCAACCACCGGCGCAAACGCGACCATAAACGGCGCGCGCCTGGCCCACGCCGATGCAAGCATCAGCCAGCCGTATGCCGGTGCCACCCACAGAGCCGTCATCACCCAGCCGCCAATCTGCTTCAACAACAGATCGGCAACACGAATGTTGCCCAGTATGATATCGAATGGGTCAAGCTCCATACGCCAGACCAGCAGCATCGCCAGCAACACGAAAACCAACTGCAGCAACAGGGAGACGCCGATATAAATGGCTGGGGCGACCACCAGAGCGATGGCCATACGGGTCAGCACCTCCTCCCATTCGGACACGGGCATCGACTTCCAGAACAATATGCTGCGGTCCTTGCGGTCATTAAACAAACACCCCAGCAGATAACTGACCGTCACCAGCACCAGCACTATCAACAAAAGACCGTGCACCAGATGCAACGCCGGATTCAAACTGCCGACCTGCTCGGATTCGTATTCAGGCTTGTCCCGCTGCTGCGGCTCAAAACGCCACTCACGGTCAAAGTTCCAGTCCTCTTCCGGCAGAGGCTCGTCCAGGCTCTGTATGCGCAGTTCGGCTGCACCCCCAGCCGAGGACGACTGGGCCGAACTGTCTTCGTCATGATCATCTTCAAGACTAATGGTAATGACCGGCGAGATACCCATCTCCTCCGCCATCACTACTTGCAGGAATGTATCTCCCATAGCGGTGATACGGTTGGCAAGCAGGACGCTGAGCAACATCAGTACTGAGAGCACGCCGGCGATAATAAGCGGTGTCCACAGCAGGGAGAACCTGTACTCCTGCAATTCCTTTTGCAGCAGGGTGAACAGGCGCATTGAACGAGTGGCTGCCATTATTGATCTCCTCCCATCATCGCCACAAACAGGTCAGACACCGAGGGCGTGCGCAGCTCTCCCAGAGGGGCCAGCGAATCACGCGCTATGTCCTCGTAGATTATCGCCTTGCCACCAAGGATGCTGTGCGATCCCAGGTGAGGGATACCCTGCGCTTTCACCGCGCTCTCACCGACCGTGTTGAGCTGCACAAACTGCTGCTCTATCTGTTCCATGGAGCGCGACAGCACCAGCTTCCCGTGGTTGAGAAACATCACGTCGGTAAGTATATGCTGCACCTCGTCGACCTGGTGTGTAGAGATAATAATGGTGCGCTCCTGATCAAAATAGTCCGAGATCAGTTGCTCGAAGAAACGCTTACGGACCAGTATATCCAGACCCAGCGTGGGCTCATCAAGTACCAGCAGGCGCGCATCAATGGCCATGACCAGCGCCAGGTGCACCTGTACCATCATGCCCTTGGACAGGTCGCGGATACGCCTTGTGAGTTTTACCTCGGTATCACGAAGAAAGGCCTCTGCCTGCTCCCTGGCGAACCGGGGATGGACGCCGCTGGCATAATCAAGCAGTTGCTCTACCCGCATCCAGCCTGGCAATACGGCCGTGTCGGCTATAAAGCAAACCTGTTCCATCAGTTGCGCGCGCTGCGAGCGCGGGTCCTTGCCCAGTACTTCCAGTTCACCCTCGAATTCACTCAGGCCCAGCAGCGACCGCAACAACGTGGTTTTGCCTGCACCGTTGGGACCGATCAGGCCCAGCACAGAGCCCGTGGGCACCCGGAAATCAATATTGTCGACCGCTTTGATATCAGCAAAGCTTCGAGACAGGCCACGCGCCTCGACGATAGTTTCCATCAGCTTTCACCCCCTGTTTGCAGCAATAACTCGGCTAGCTCCCGCGTTTCCATACCCAGCACCCTGGCGCGCGCGAGGAAAGCGGGAACCTCCTCGTCAACAAACTGCTGCTTCTCATCCCGGGTGAGCGCAGACCGGGCGCCTTCCCTGACAAACATGCCCAGACCCCTGCGCTTCTCCAGCAGGTCTGCGTCCACCAGTTCCTGATAGGCTTTGCCCACGGTCAGGTGATTGATCTGGTAGTCGGCTGCAACCTGGCGCACAGATGGCACCGCCTCACCTTCGGCGAAACTCCCATCCATAATACGCTGCGCCACCAGGTCCCTGAGTTGGCGGTAAATAGGCTGCTTTTCGTTCCACTCGACAGTCAAGACACGGTCTCCAGGTCAGCGACGGCGATTAAGGTCTCCGGAGCCCAGGACATTGCTATCCAACTCCGGCGTACCGGCGTAGAAAATATCGCCACTACCAATGATGTTCGCCTGCAGTTCACCCACTTCGCCGATCCGGGCATCGCCTGAGCCGACAATATTCACTTCCGCAGATTCCGCATCCAACTCAGCAAGATTAATCTCACCGTTGCCGACAATATTGAACTCAACTGACAGGGCCTTGCGGCGCGTACTCTGTACGCTGATATCACCCGAACCACTGACCATTGCTTCAACACTGTCTGCAGCGAGTTCCCCGATGGCCACATCACCAGAGCCGGAAACCATTAACTCCAGGCGCTTTGCCTCGAGCTCCGCTGCCTGCACATCGCCGGAACCGGCCACATTGAGCCGCACCGTGTCCCCGGTCACCGAAAACAGCTTGATATCGCCGGACCCTTCAACCGTGACCCGTATGTCATCCACTTGCAGGGGCCTCACAAAGACATCGCCGCTGCCACTGAGGCGTATTTCACTCAGCCGCATCACGCTCAACTTGTATTTGACGCTGGAGAAGTCCTCCCCGGGATTTGCCTGCGAGGCACCCAGTATCAGGGTATTCCCCTTCGTATAAAAAGGCTGCGAGGACAGATCATCGCTATCACCCCTGACCAACAGCAGATTCTCATCGCCCTGGCTGATTTCGACTTCCACACTGCCCACAACATGGACGCCCTCAATTTCCAGGTCACTCACCTGCAGCGTCTCAGCGCCCAGCGCCAGGCTCCAGAAGGCCATCACACCCATCATTGCACTTCGAAGAATCATTGTTATCGCCCCCACGCCGCTCGCGAATCATCCGCGGACCGCTCACGTCCCATTATCCACTCTGACAATAGTGCCACCGGCACCAGGCATAGCAAGCTCATCAGGCCTATTCCCAGCGTTGCCACCAGGCCACGCAGGGTGATACCACCGCCCGGTCCAGCCGCCGGCATATCGCCCTCAGCCACCGGCGCATCCAGGCAATAGACATCCCTTGCCTCGGCCGCGTCGGCCGGGTTCGGGGTCGCCACGGCCAGTACCGCAGTAGACAGGGTAACAACCAACAGCAGGCAAATTCGCCACATGACTCGCTCTCCTACAGCCGTGTGCTGTGTTTCTTCGGGGCAAACCCGGACAGCGCCTCGGAAAGCGCCGCCGCCGGTACAAAGCACCAGAAGGCCGCCACCCCCATGCCCAGGGCGGCCAGCATTGCACAGATGACGAAAAGCCCGGCATAGACCAGCACGCGCTCGTCGCTTTGTACCAGTACATTTTTTCTCGGCTTGATGCTCATCTTTAAACTCTCTGGTTGATATGGTGTTATGCATAACTATAACACTATATTCAAATGCCGCAAGTTTTCGATAAGAATAATTAAATATGCTTTTAATTCAGAGAGTTAGGATAAATAAAGGGTTAGCCAGGGAGTCCCTCCCGCATATTGGTGGCAATCGCCACCGCTATACGGCGCGCCTTTTCAGCGTAAGGGCCGGCGTAATCCGCATCCAGCGTCGCCTCAAACAGGCCAATCCACCGGGCAAAGTCCTGTTCACTCAGGGCCCGGCGTGCGTGTAGCTCCCGGTGGATAGCCATGGTATGGCGCCTGTACCCCGACTCACCCAGCAGCAGCTTGCACCAGTAATCCTTGATATGGGTAAGATGAACCTCGAGGTCGATAGCGGCCACGTCGAGAAAAATCGGCGCAAGCTCCGGGTCAGCCAGCACCCTGGCGTAAAAACCCTCGATGAACTGCTCGATGTTGGCGCGACTGTCGAGATCAGCGCACACGAAAGAGGCCTTCGTCACCAGGTTGACGTACGCCCGGCTGGACCCCACTTTTCAGCATCGTCGCCAGCGCGGATACGCCATGTCGATCATTGTTACTTCTTCTTTTTCTTGTTCTTTTTAACATGCGCCATCATCCGCCGCTTGCGCTGCACCTGGCGTTGCGTGAGCTTATTGCGCTTCTCGGAATAGGGATTGTCGGAAGTACGGAACTCAATGCGTACTGGAGTCCCCACCAGCTTAAGCTCGCGGCGGTAGATTTTTTCCAGATAGCGCTGGTAACTGTTGGGGACCTTGCCAGTCTGGTTGCCGTGAATAACGATAAGCGGCGGGTTCTGTCCACCGGCGTGCGCATAGCGCAATTTGATGCGGCGACCATTCACCATGGGTGGTGCATGATCGAACACTGCACCTTCGAGAATACGGGTTAACGCATTGGTAGACAGCTTGCGTGTGGCTGACTCGAAAGCCGCGTCAATGGACTTATAAAGGTGGCCCACCCCGGTGCCATGCAATGCAGAGATAAAGTGCGTGTCTGCGTAGTCGGCGAAAGACAGACGGCGGCCCAACTCGCTCTTTATCCAGTCTCGCTGATCGGGCTCGACGCCGTCCCACTTATTCACTGCCAACACCAGTCCGCGACCAGCCTCAATACAGTGTCCAAGCAGATGCATGTCCTGGTCGACGATGCCCTCATGGGCGTCCATGACCAGCACCACCACATGCGCATCGTCAATCGCCTTCAGCGTCTTGACGATGGAAAATTTCTCTACGGTTTGCTTCACGTTCTTGCGTCGGCGCACACCAGCAGTGTCGATCAGCGTATAGTCACGGTCGCCGCGCTGGTAATCAATATAAATACTGTCCCGGGTGGTTCCCGGCTCGTCGTACACCACCACACGGTCCTCGCCCAGAAGGCGATTCACCAGGGTGGACTTGCCCACATTGGGCCTGCCGACAACAGCCACCCGGGTGCTGTTGGGAAATGCCTCGTCTTCCTCGACCTCTTCTGCGGGAAACGACTGCAATACGTCCGCGATCATGGCGCGTACACCGCGGCCATGACTGGCCGCAATCCCGAACATGGACTCAACGCCCAACGCATAGAAGTCACTCATGGCAACGTCAGCGTCGATGCCGTCTATCTTGTTGACCACCAGGTGGAAGGACTTGTTACGTTGCCTGAGGTGAAGGGCCAACGACTGGTCAGCCGGATTCAGCCCCTCTCGCGCATCCACCATAAACAGCACGGCATCGGACTCTTCGATTGCCACCAGTGACTGCTCGGCCATCTCCGAATCGATACCGTGCTCATCGCCACTGATGCCACCCGTATCAATAACCACAAAAGGTCTATCACCCGAGCGCGCCTCGCCATATTTGCGATCGCGAGTGAGGCCGGGGAGATTGGCTACCAGCGCGTCGCGGCTGCGGGTCAGCTGGTTGAAAAGCGTCGACTTGCCGACATTGGGGCGCCCTACCAGGGCGATAACAGGAATCATCAGTTGATGGCTGTTATCTCATAGGCAATGAGCTTGCCGTCGTTGGTAAAGACGTAGAGTACATTACCGTCGGCGAGCATGTTGGCGCGAGCCCCGCCACCCCCCGGCCTGACCCGGCCAACAAATTTGCCGTCAACCTGGGACATCAGGTGCAGATAGCCAGCGTAGTCCACCACAGCGAGATAGCTACTCACCGGTGTGGGCCGGGAAAGTTCGCGATAACCCAGGGCGTCCTGCTGCCAGCGCAGCCCCTGGCCATTGCGCAGATAGGCGCTGACGGTCCCGTTGTCATCAGTCACGTAAACATTACCAAAGCCCTGGGACACCCCGGAGAAAGAGGAGACATCCTTCTGCCAGGTCTTGCGGCCTGCAGCCACATCGATCGCCACAACGCGCCCCTGGTAACTGGCGGCATAGAGTTCATTGCCGATCAGCGCCATTGCCCCATCGACATCCACTATTCGCTCGATCTCCGAACGTCCCTGGGAAATCGCGACGCGCACCTCCCACTTCACGCCACCATTGCGGGCGTCAAACGCTATAACACGGCCACTGGCAAAACCGGCATAAACCGTGTCGCCATTAATGATGGGCGTACTGGTGCCGCGAATAGTGAGCACTGGCACGTCACTGTCATAAGTCCACAGTTTCTCACCGGTGGCGAAATCCAGGCCCTGTAACTTGCCGTCATAGGTCTGGGCGACGACCACTTCCCCGTTGCTCTGGGGTGGGGCCAATACCTCCCCCTGCAAGCGAGTGGACCACTGCAACTCTCCGTTGACGGCAGAGACTTTCAGTACAGAACCGTCGGAACTACCCAGAAACAGGGAATCCTCATAAAGTCCTACTCCGCCAGACAGCCCGGTGTCCAGTTCGGTGTCCCAGAGTGTCTTGCCGCGCTCGCGGTCCACCGCCTTGATCTCGCCGTCGGCGCCGGCCGCATAAATAGTGTTGCCGACCATAACGGGTTGTAGCTTGTAGAGACCCTTGCCCTGACCATCACCAACACCCGTGGACCAGAGCTTCTTGATCTTCACGGTCTCTTCGATATCGACCAGGTCAACCGGTGCCGTTGGATCGTCATCGTCGACCTCAAACCAGCCCTCGATGGTGCTGCAGGCCCCGAGACTGAGCACCAGAAGCAGACTCAACAGCCACTGTGTTGAACGCATGTCTAGTCCTCCCCGCCCGCAGCATCCTGCTCCGAAGCGGTGGGCGCAGTCACGGAGAAATCACGCGGGGCCTGCTGACTCAGGCTCTGCAGTTTTTGCTGTAGCATGCCCATATTCACCTGGCCTTCACCACGGGATGCGAGCACAACCGCTGAATTGTATGCCTCGCGCGCCTCGTCCTCACGCTCCAGCAGGAGCAGAGTGTCGCCGCGTGCAACCTGGTAGGTCGCGGCATAAGCCCCCGGGTCGGCGCTTTGCAGAATAGTCAGGGCCTGTTCCGGGTCACCGCTTGAAGCCAGCACCCGGGCCAGGCGCAACTGCGCCAGCAACATGGTGTCCGAGCCCGGGTCGGCTTTGCCGAGTACCCACCGCAGCTCAGACTCTGCTGTCACCAGGTCCCCCGCGTTCACGGCTAGCCTCGCCAGGTGTAACCCGGCGAATTGAGCATAAGCGCTGCGGCTGAACTCCAGTTTCATTTCCCTGGCGACATCCCCGGCAGCGCTTTCGTCACCGGCAGACAATAGCTGCAGCATATTCTGGTAACTGGCGGAAGCACCCTCTTCCTGGCCCTGCTGATAGCGTTGCCACCCCTGCCAGCCAAGGCCCAGGCCAACGGCAACAATCACGGCGACAATGATAGAGCGGCCATTCTCATCCCACCACTTCTTCAGCGCTTCTACCTGTTCTTCTTCAGTGCGGTACTGTTCCACTTTCGCTCTATCCTCTCACTAAATCTCAGTCTGCAAGCAAAGCCCGCAGGGTTTCTTCCAGTTGCTCGCGGGCCACGGATTGCTGGCCCTGTTGTGCGTCGTTCCTGCTGCGCAGGGTTTTGAGGCTGACGGTGCCGGCGGCCACTTCGTCCTCTCCCCATATCAGCGCCACTCTGGCGCCGCTTTTATCTGCCTTTTTCATCTGACTTTTGAAGCTGCCGCCGCCCGTGTGCTGCACGATTCTGAGGCCAGCAAAGACATCACGCAACTGCTCTGATGCCGCAACAGCCTCTCGCTGTGCAGCATCCCCATAAGCAACCACGTAGACGTCAGCCGCTGCCACAACCGGCGGCAGCTGCTCACAGGCCTCCAGCAGCAGCACCAGGCGCTCGATACCCATGGCAAACCCCATGCCGGGAACGGGTTTGCCGCCCAACTGCTCAACCAGACCATCATAGCGTCCGCCGGCGCAGACCGTGCCCTGGGCACCCAGCCGATCGGTAACCCACTCGAATACGGTCTTGTTGTAGTAATCCAGACCACGCACCAGCCGCGGGTTCTCGGTGTAGGTGACGCCCGCGGCGTCCAGCAATTCCTTGACCCGGGCGTAATCTGCCCTGGACTCGGCGTCCAGGTAATCGCCCAGCGCCGGCGCAGCATCAAGCAGCGCCTGGGTGGCTGGGTTTTTACTGTCCAGAATGCGCAGGGGGTTGCTGTCCAGACGGCGCTGGCTGTCTTCGTCGAGACTCTCCCTGTGCTGCTGTAAATAGTCCACCAGCGCTTCACGGAAGGCGCTTCGGGCCTCAAGACTGCCGATCGAATTCAGTTGTAATTGTACGTCAGCGGAAATGCCCAGCAGCCGCCACAGCCGCGCACTAAGCAAAATAACCTCCGCATCCATATCCGGCGTGGCGACACCAAAGGCCTCGACACCGATCTGGTGAAACTGACGCTGGCGACCCTTCTGCGGCCGCTCGTAGCGGAACATGGGTCCCGCGTACCATAGCCGCTGGGTCGTATTGAGCAGTCCGTTCTGGATTGCCGCGCGCACGCAGCCTGCAGTACCTTCCGGACGCAGGGTGAGGCTTTCACCGTTGCGATCGTCGAAGCTGTACATTTCCTTCTCCACGATATCGGTGACTTCACCAATTGAACGCTTGAAGAGGTCGGTCTGTTCGACAATGGGCATGCGAATCTCGGCGTACCCGTAACTGGCCACCAGTTCTCGCACCGTGGCTTCCACATACTGCCAGATCGCTGTCGCATCCGGCAGGATATCGTTCATCCCGCGAATGGCTCGGATATTACTCACATTGGCTCCGTTATTTGTGGCCGGGTCAGGCCGATGTCTTGACGATCAGCCTTTCGGCTTCCTCGGCACGCTGTTGCTCCAACTGTGCCGCCTTGTCGCGTATTACCTTTTCGAGATGGTCGACAAAGTCCTCATTGCTGATCTTGTGGTCCGGCTCGCCGTCGACGTAGATCAGGTTGCTGGGGGTGGCACCGGTGAGGCCGACATCAGCCTCTCGCGCTTCACCCGGGCCATTGACGATACAGCCTATGACCGCGACGTCCATGTGCGTGCGCACGTCCTCAAGACGTTGCTCCAGCGTGTTCATGGTGGCCACCACATCGAAGTTCTGCCGGGAACAACTGGGACAGGCGATAAAATTGATGCCGTTGCTGCGCAACTTCAGGCTCTTGAGAATTTCAAAACCTACCTTTACTTCTTCCACAGGGTCAGCAGCCAGGGAGACGCGCAGGGTGTCACCGATCCCGTCCATCAGCAACATGCCCAGGCCAACAGCCGACTTGACCGTGCCGCCGCGCAGGCCGCCGGCCTCGGTGATTCCCAGGTGTAACGGTTGCTCAATCTGCTTTGCCAGCAGGCGGTAGGCGTCCACCGCCATAAAGACTTCGGACGCCTTCACACTGATCTTAAAGTCGGGGTAGTTATGCTTGTCGAGTATATCGGCGTGGCGCATGGCGGATTCCACCAGTGCCTCCGCCGTGGGCTCGCCGTACTTGCGTTGCAGATCCTTGCCCAATGACCCTGCGTTCACACCAATGCGGATGGGAATACCCTTGTCCCTGGCGCTGTTGATCACTTCACGGACCTTGTCGTCCCGGCCAATGTTGCCCGGATTGATACGCAGGCAGTCAACGCCGTATTCAGCCACCTTCAAGGCAATTTTGTGGTCAAAGTGAATGTCTGCCACCAACGGCACATCTACCCGCGCACGGATCTGCTTGAAGGCCTCTGCGGCATCCATGCTGGGTACGGAAACGCGCACAATATCAGCGCCCGCGTCCGCAATCGCCTGAACCTGTGCCACCGTGGCATCCACGTCACAGGTTTCAGTGTTGGTCATACTCTGCACACTGATCGGGGCATCACCACCCACCGCCACATCACCGACATAGATCTTGCGGGAGACTCTGCGTTTGATGGGAGATTCAGTCTTCATAGTTCACCTGCGGGGCCTCTGCTGTAGGCGCTTGCACCTCGTTAGGTTGTACAGACGCGGGGATAACTTCATCCTGGCCCTGCCAAAACCACAGGGCAAAAACCATAGCCAATAGAATCACCAGACCGATCACCACGCCTGTTCCGGTACGCTGTAACTGTAAGGGGCGTGTTTCAACGCGCTTCTTCTCCTTCTCCCAGTGCTCACGCTGCTCATCGAAGGCCCGCAGTAATTCGGTCTCCTCCAGTTTCATCAACTGCCCGTAGGCTCGCACATAGCCGCGAGCGAATGCCGGACTTCGCAGCGCCTGGTAATCATCACGCTCAAGGATGCCCACGTAGCCGGGCATCAAATTCAGTAAATCCTCTACTTCTCGCTCAGACAGTTCTGTCTGTAGACGCGCACTGCGCAGCATAGTGCCTGGCGTAACAAAGGCATCAACCTGTAGTGGGGTATCGACAGTCAAATCACGGGCCCCGTTGATACGCCTCGTACTCCGCTGACTTCGGGTAAAGGTTGGACAACGCCAGCGCATAACTGCCTTCGGCGTCCCGGTCCCCGGTTTCCCGCGCCAGACGAATTCCCAACCACAAACCACGTGCTGACTGTTGCCGCACTACCGTTCTATAGGTGTCGTAGTACTGCTCGGCCGTCTTGATATCCCCTGCATCGTAACGCAATTGCGCCAGCTCCAGCAGGGCGATACTGTTAGTACGGTCCATAGTCAGCGCACGCCGAAAAGCCTCTTCCGCGGCCAGCGAGTCAAATAACTGCACCCGACATAGTCCCAGGTTAACAAATGCCCTGGGCCGCGCCTTGTACAGCGAATCCTTTACCACGTATTCCAGCTGTTCTGCCGCCTCGTCGTAGCGCTGCTGCGAATAGAGGAACGCGGCATAATTGTTGCGGGCCCGGGAGAACTTCCGGTCCAGCCGAATCGCAGTGCGATAACTTTCTTCCGCCAGCTCAAACTCACCGGTGCTCTGATACACCAGCGCAAATGCCTCATGTACTTCAGCATTGTTGGGGTCGATCTCGTAGGCAAGCCTGAGATTGCGTTTGGCATTATCCCAGTTGCCTTCACCGATGTACTGGCGGGCCAGCTCAACGCGACGCTCCAGCGCAACCCCGGGGTCCGCTTTTTCGGTGAATACGCTGTCGGTGGTGGTCACACAGGCACTGAGCAACAGTGCGACAACCGCCACCAGGGCGAAACGCGATTTCCTCCCCACAATCATCACTGCCTCGCTTCCCTCAAGGGTTTTTCTCCATATTCTGTGCCGCCTCGCGATAGCGTTCGCTGCGGCGGGTACGGTCCACTACCTGGCCTACCAGTTGCCCGCAGGCGGCATCAATGTCATCTCCGCGAGTAGTGCGCACGGTCACAATATATCCTGCATCCACCAGTACTTGCCAGAAACGTGACACCGCATTACCACTGGGTCGCTGATAATCAGATTGCGCAAACGTATTAAAGGGGATCAGGTTTATTTTGCAGGGAAAATCACGTAACAACTCCGCCAGTTCGACGGCGTGCTCGCGCTGGTCATTTACCCCGGCGATCAGCGTGTACTCAATGGTCACCACGCGCTTCCTGTCTGACTGGGCATCAATGTAATTGCGGGCGCTCTCCAACAGGCGGGCGATAGGGTACTTGCGGTTGATCGGCACCAGCTCATTGCGCAGGGCATCATTGGGGGCGTGCAGCGAGACCGCCAGAGACACCTCGCTAACCTTCGCCAGCTCATCGAGTGCCGGGACCACGCCTGAGGTACTGAGCGTCACCCGGCGCTTGGAGATGCCATAGGCATTGTCTTCCATCATCAGGTCCATCGCCGACACCACGTTGTCATAATTGAGCAGGGGCTCCCCCATACCCATCATCACCACATTGGTGACCACCCGGCCCTTGCCAGAGCGGAAGGCGTCATAGGATTTGATCGCCAGCCATACCTGGCCAATGATTTCCGCAGCCGTCAGGTCGCGCTGAAAGCCCTGCTTGCCAGTGGAACAGAAACTACAGTCCAGGCTACAACCCACCTGCGAAGACACGCACAGGGTGGCGCGTTTGCCGTCGGGGATCAGGACAGTCTCCACCAGACCACCGCCTTCCACGCGAATTGCCCACTTGCGGGTACCGTCGCTGGAGTCGTGTTGGCTAACGATCTCCGGTGGACGAACCTCGGCTGTCTGCGCGAGCAACTCACGCAACCCCTTGCCGAGGTTGCTCATTTGTTCAAAATCCGTAACCCCGTGATGATGTATCCACTTCAGCACTTGCCGGGCGCGGAACTTTTTCTCCCCGATATCGAGGAAATACTGTTCCATTGCATCCAGCGGCAAGCCCAGCAGGTTCACCCTGGCAGGGTCCGGCTGTCTCGCGTCGACTGAAGTGGCGATCATCTGGGTCACGGCAATTACCTAGCGCTCACAGATCTCGCTGGCGGCGAAGAAGTAGGCGATCTCGCGCGCGGCGGAAGCAGCAGAGTCTGACCCGTGCACCGCGTTGGCATCGATACTGGAGGCGAAATCGGCACGAATAGTGCCCTCGGCCGCTTCCTGTGGGTTGGTAGCGCCCATCAACTCGCGGTTCTTGGCAATTGCGTCTTCCCCCTCGAGAACCTGGACGACCACAGGCCCGGAAGTCATGAATTCCACCAGGTCCTTGAAAAAGGGACGCTCGCGGTGTTCGGCGTAAAAACCACCCGCTACCACATCTGACAGACGCAGCATTCTGGAGGCGACAATCTGCAGCCCATTGGACTCAAAGCGAGAATAGATCTTGCCGACGATGTTTTTGCCAACGGCATCGGGCTTGATGATGGAAAGGGTGCGTTCTACTGCCATGTGAGGCTCTCCAGTTACGTTACAAAGGTAAACACCCGTCCCGCGAGCTGCCTTTTCGGCGCCGCGTGGGCAGGTGCGGATAAAACCGCGCAATTATACGGGCTTTGGGTGGGGGTTTCACCCTGAAGACGGTGCAGGAAGGAGAATAAAGCCCCGTTTTATCAGCAGCTTACGGGGAGCCCAAATAATACCGCCCAAATCAGTCCAATTCTTCTATCCAGGCGGCCTGGATAGCCTCGAGTATCTTCTCGCCACAGTGGTCGGGATCATCGTCAAAACCGGGCAGAGCCAGCACCCAGGAGCGAAGATCGACGAAGTTGATACTGAGCGGATCAACGTCCGGCCGGGCCTCGGTCAGCTCTATGGCGATGTCAGTGATATCTGTCCAACGCATGCCGAATTACCTCCTGTCGTTGCTCTGTTTACTGCGCCAGGTAGCCTGAGCCGGTCAATGGCGCTCAGACACCATATTGATAGTGTAGCGCGGTATCTCCACCACCAGGTCTTCATCGGCGACGACCGCCTGGCAGGAGAGACGGGAGTCAGGCTCCAGCCCCCAGGCCTTGTCCAGGTAATCGTCTTCCAACTCATCCGGCTCTTCCATGGAGTCATATCCCTCGCGCACGATCACGTGGCAAGTGGTGCAGGCGCAGGACATTTCACAGGCGTGCTCTATCTCAATATCGTTGCGCAACAGCGCTCGACACACCGTTTCTCCCGGCTGCGCCTCTATAACCGCGCCCTCCGGGCAAAGGGTTTCATTGGGCAGGACTACGATACGGGTCATTCGTTTATCTCCTCGTCCAACTCCTGCAGGCTGACGCCGGCCAAAGCCTGTTTAATACTTTTATCCATGCGTCGCGCGGCGAAAGCCTCACTGGCGCGCCCCAGGGCATCGGTCAGCCGACGCATCAGCTCCACGTCTTCTCCCTCAGTCGCAGCGTATAACTCACGCATTTTTTCGTGCAGCGCCTCACACTCGGCCTCGCTGAGCAGTTCTGCGGCATCTTCGCCCAGGGCGCTTTCCAATCCCTCAAGCAATTGCCGCGCATCCAGGCGCCGCTCCGCCACCTGCCGGGCCTGCTTGTCATCTTCAGCATGACTGAAAGAGGCCTGCAACATGTCGGTGATCTGCTCATCGCTAAGGCCAAAAGACGGCTTTACGGTGACACTGCTCTGTGCCCCGGTGGTTTCCTCGCGAGCGGCAACATGGAGCAGCCCGTCAGCGTCCACCTCGAATACCACCCGAATGCGGGCCGCGCCCGCTACCATAGGCGGAATACCGCGCAGTTCGAAGCGTGCCAGCGAACGCGAGTCAGCCACCAGCTCTCGCTCACCCTGGACGATATGCACGGCGAGAGCGGTCTGGCCGTCTTTGAAAGTAGTGAATTCCTGGGCGCGGGCAACCGGGATTGTGGTATTACGCGGAACGATTTTTTCCACCAGCCCACCCATTGTTTCCAGCCCCAGGGACAGCGGAATGACGTCCAACAGCAGCAGGTCTCCCTCTGGCCGATTACCGACCAGGATATCCGCCTGTATCGCGGCACCGATCGCCACTACTTCGTCAGGGTCGATATCTGTCAGGGGTTGCCGCCGGAAAAACTCGGCTACGGCCTCGCGCACCAGAGGCACACGAGTAGACCCTCCCACCATAACCACATCACCGACCCCCTCCAGTTGAGCGTCGCGCAGGCAGCGCCGGCACGCTCGAAGCGTTCGCTTCACCAGGGGGTGTACCAGCTCTTCAAACAACTCCCTGGACAGCGTTGCCTGTCCGGCGCCCGGCACAATATCCTCCACGGCGAGCGTCACACTGGAGCGGTCTGAAAGCTGCTCTTTCGCGCTGCGGGCAAGACTGTGTAGAGCCCGATGCTGCCCGGGCTCCAGGGACGGGATGTCCAGTTCCTGCAGCACCCAGGAGACGATAGCCGCATCGAAATCGTCGCCGCCCAGTGCAGTATCACCGCCCGTTGCGAGCACCTCAAACACACCCCGGTGCAAGCGCAGGATAGAAATATCAAACGTACCGCCGCCCAGGTCGTAGACAGCAATCACGCCTTCTTCGCCGGCATCCAGGCCATAGGCTACTGCGGCGGCGGTTGGCTCGTTGAGCAGTCGCAACACCGGCATACCCGCCAGGGTTGCAGCATCTTTGGTAGCCTGGCGCTGGGCCTCATCGAAATACGCCGGCACGGTAATCACCGCACCCTCGATTTCTCCGCCCAGGCTTTCGCGCGCCCGCTCCCCCAGTACAGATATAATCTCCGCTGATGCCTGCACCGGGCTGACTTCGCCAGCACTGGTAACAAAGCTGACCATGCCAGACTCACTGTCGGCCAAACGGTAGCGTGATCGCTGTGCGTCGTTCTGCGCGTCTGCCCTGCCGCGGCCCATGAAGCGCTTTACTGAAACCAGCGTATCCTCGGGATGCGCGCTGGCCATAGCCAATGCTGCAGCGCCCACCACGGGGCCCTCCTCAGCGGAGTAGTTCACGACAGAAGGCAGCATGACTGCGCCCTGGGCATCCGCCAACACGTCAGCGCGACCGCCGCGTACCGTTGCCACCAGGGAATTCGTTGTGCCCAGGTCTATCCCCACCGCGAGTTTTGCCTGGTGCGGTAAGGGCGACTGGCCGGGCTCGGCAATTTGCATTAGCGCCATCTAGCGTTCCATTAGTTCTGATTCAATCTGCTCGGCTTCCTGCAGCAGTTTTTCCAGGTACTGCATCTTCACACAGGCACTCGCTGCTGCGGGCAGCTCCGACGCCTGGTAGGCGGTCTCAAACTCCGCCTGGTGCACTTTAATGTCGCCGGAAATCTCGGCAACCAGGTGTTCGAGCACCGTATCGGGGTCCACCAGGTCGTGCAGGGACTCAAGCTTCTCACGCAACTCCATTTGCTCTATCAGGAAGCCACCATCCAGTTGCTGCCGCGCTATTTCTTCCTGGGTCATGCCGCCCAGCTCAAGCAAATAAAGCGCCCGTTTCAGCGGCGCCCGCAGCGTCGCATACGCTTCGTTGACAAAAGCGGAGTACTGCACTGCCAGGCGCTGTTCATGTGCTGCCGCCGCCGCAAAGCGATCAGGATGCAGCTCCTGCTGCAATTGGCGATACCGCTGCCCCAACAAGGTGGCATCGATCTCGAATTGCGCGGGTATATCGAACAACTGGAAGTAGTTTTGGGAAAAATTGCGGGTAGGCATAGCCCTGGCCTGGGGTTAGAAGGAGGGGGATTATACGGTGAAACTCTCTCCACAACCGCATTCCGCTGAAACATTGGGGTTGCGGAAGGCCAGACCCTCGTTAAGTCCCTCGCGGACAAAATCCAGTTCCGTCCCTTCCAGGTAAACCAGACTCTTGGGGTCGATGAATACCTTAACGCCGTAACCTTCCACCACCAGATCCTCGGGAGCCTGCTCATCGACAAATTCCAGCACATAAGCCATGCCGGAGCACCCGGACGTGGTAACGCCCAGGCGTATGCCCAGGCCCTTACCGCGACTGTCCAGTTGTGAGGCCACGTGCTTTGCTGCGGCCTCGGTGATGGTAATTCCCATCAGTCCTCTCCTCGTTTCCCGCGCAGATCCTTCACCGCCGCCTTGATGGCATCTTCCGCCAACACGCTGCAGTGGATCTTAACCGGCGGCAGGGCCAACTCCTCGGCGATCTGGGTATTCTTGATCTGCTCAGCCTCGTCCAGGTTTTTGCCTTTCACCCACTCGGTAAGCAGCGAGCTGGAGGCAATGGCAGAGCCGCAACCATAAGTCTTGAACTTGGCGTCTTCGATAACACCGTCAGCATTGACTTTAATCTGCAGACGCATCACATCGCCGCAGGCGGGCGCGCCGACCATACCGGTACCGACGCTCTCGTCGCTGGCGTCCATCTTGCCGACGTTGCGCGGATTTTCGTAATGATCCAGTACTTTTTCACTGTAAGCCATGATTGCTCTCCTAGTGGGCTGCCCACTCAATGGTATTCAGGTCGACACCGTCCTGATACATATCCCAGAGGGGCGAAAGCGCCCTCAATTTACCGACCGCATTGCGCAAATCTGCCACCGCCGTATCCACATCTTCCTCGGTAGTGAAGCGCCCGAAACTGAAGCGCAATGAACTGTGTGCCAGCTCATCATTCAAGCCCAGCGCGCGCAGAACATATGACGGCTCCAGACTGGCTGACGTGCAGGCGGAACCGCTGGAAATCGCCAGGTCTTTCAGCGACATAATCAACGACTCGCCCTCGACGAAGGCAATACTGACGTTCATTGCACCGGGTAGTCGCTGGTCCATATCCCCGTTGACATGCACTTCCTCTATATCCTTGATGCCGTCCCAGAAACGCTGACGAAGCGCTTTGAGTCGCTCCGCTTCATCGGCCATCTCTTCTGTGCAAATGCGTGCGGCTTCGCCCATGCCGACTATTTGGTGAGTAGCGAGAGTGCCGGAACGCATGCCGCGCTCATGACCGCCGCCGTGCATCTGCGCCTCCAGTCGCACCCGCGGCTTGCGCCGCACATACAGAACACCAACCCCCTTGGGGCCGTACATTTTGTGGCCGGAGAGAGACATCAGGTCTACCTTCATCTCCTCCAGGTTGATGTCGATCTTGCCGGCACTCTGCGCAGCATCCACGTGGAAGAGCACACCGGCACCGCGAGTGACCTCGCCGATGCCCGCTATGTCATTAACCGTACCGATCTCATTATTGGCGTGCATTATGCTGACCAGCACGGTGTCATCGCGCAGCGCTGCTGCGACCGACTCCGGCGTAATGAGGCCCTGCTCATTCGGGTCCAGGTATGTCACTTCAAACCCCTCCCTCTCCAACTGACGGCAGGTGTCGAGCACGGCCTTATGCTCGATTTTGGAGGTGACAATGTGCTTGCCTTTCTTCTGGTAGAAGTGCGCCACTCCCTTGATCGCCAGATTGTCCGATTCGGTGGCACCGGAGGTCCAGACGATCTCCCGCGGATCGGCGTGCAGCAAGTCCGCTACCTGGCGACGCGCCGTCTCTACTGCTTCTTCTGCCTTCCAACCATAATAGTGCGAGCGGGACGCGGGGTTACCGAAGTTCCCCTCCATGGACAGACAGTGGGTCATTTTCTCCACCACGCGTCCATCGACGGGCGTCGTCGCCAAATAATCAAAATAGATTGGTTTTTGCATTACAAACTTACTCCGTTACTGCATTCACGCCCGGCTCACCACAAGCGCGTCGTCCTGTCCCGCCCGGGCATCCTGCCGCGCGGATATGTTCTTTACTTCACTGCGCTCAACCAGGTTGGCCAGGCTGATTTGACTGAGAAAGTTATGAATCTGCTTGCTCAGATCGCACCAGAGGTGGTGTGTCAGGCACACTTCGCCCTGCTGACAATCACTGGTGCCGCCACAGCCGGTGGCATCCACCGCTTCATTCACTGCATCGACAATCTGGGCCACGAAAATCTCACCCAGACCACGGCTGAGGCAATACCCTCCGCCTGGGCCCCGCACACTGGTAACGAGGTCATTGCGACGCAGTTTCGCAAACAGCTGCTCCAGGTAGGACAGGGAAATATCCTGTCGCCCGGAAATGTCGGCCAGGCTAACCGGGCCATCATGCCCGTGGAGAGCCAGATCAAGCATGGCGGTAACGGCGTAGCGTCCTTTGGTAGTCAGTCGCATGGATTCACCCCTGCTGATTCGATAGCGGAATTATGCAATAACCTACTATTTTGGTCAACTATAAAACCAAGTGATTTACTTGGTCTTTACTCCCCGGAACGGGCTTTCCTGACCCACTTCTGCGTCTCGGTGAGAATGCCGCGGAGAATGTTCAACTCCATTTCGTCCAGGCGGACGCGGCTATAGAGTCTGCGCAGTCGCGCCATTAACTGGCGGGGCGCTGCCGGGTCGAGAAACTCAATATCTACGAGGGTGCTCTCCAAATGCTGGTAGTAGCGCTCCATATTCTCGCGCGTGGCGAAGGGCGTATCCCACTCGGCGTCTTCGGCAGCGGATAAACGGTCAACGTCCAGCAGCATGCGTAGTTCATAACAGACGACCTGCACGGCCATGGCCAGGTTCAGGGAGCTGTAATCGGCCGAGGTGGGAATATTAAGGTGCAGATTACATATCTTCAGCTCGTCATTTGTCAGTCCCCGGTCTTCGCGCCCAAACAGCACGGCCACCTGCTCAGAGGCAGACTGGGAGGCCATACGCTCAGCGCAGCGTCGTGGGTCCTGCAACGGCCAGGGAATTCTCCGACCGCGCGCACTGGTGCCCACCACAAACTGGCAATCGGCCACCGCCTCATCCAGTGAGGCGGTCACCACCGCATTGTCCAGTACATCCGCAGCAGAGGCGGCCCGCCAGCTCGCCTGCTCATCAGGAAATTGCTTTGGCTCAACCAGATACAACCGCGAGAGCCCCATGTTCTTCATCGCACGCGCCACACCGCCAATATTACCGGGGTGGCTGGTGTTGACCAGAACGATGCGTATGTTGTCGAGATTCATGTGACTGTGGGCCGTTTCGGGGCGCGAAGTTTAGCAGATTTTTTAGCGGAGTTGCTCTATAATCCCGCGCCCGCTGACCCCTGAGGAATACACCATGGAACCGATGATCAACATTGCGCTGCGCGCCGCCCGCAAGGCCGGAGAGAATATCGTACGCGCCTCGGATGACCTTGATCGCATCGATGTGGTGGCAAAGGGCGTCAACGATTATGTCAGTGAAGTGGATGTTAACGCCGAGCAGGAGATCATCTATCACCTGCAGAAAGCCTACCCGGACCACGCCATCCTCGGCGAGGAAACCGGCCTCACCGGCAGTGCTGATGCAGAGTACCAGTGGATCATCGACCCACTCGATGGCACCACTAACTACGCTCGCGGTATCCCCCACTACGCCATTTCCGTCGCCTGCCTGCACAAGGGCAAACTGGAGCATGCGGTAATTGTCGATCCGGTGCGCCGGGAAGAGTTCACCGCCTCCCGCGGCCGCGGCGCCCAACTCAACGGGCGTCGCCTCAGGGTCAGCAAGCGCAACAGCCTGGACGGCGCGCTGCTGGGCACCGGCATACCTTTCAAGGGTCACTGCGACGACAAACTGGAGGCCTACGCCAAAACTGTGGAATTACTGGCCGGGGAATGCGCCGGTATCCGCCGTGCCGGTGCCGCCTCTCTGGATCTGGCCTATGTGGCCGCGGGTCGCCTGGATGCGTTCTGGGAAATTGGCCTGGCCAAGTGGGATATTGCGGCGGGTGCGCTGCTGATCAAGGAAGCGGGTGGACTGGTCGCGGACATCAACGCCTCTGACAATTACCTCGAATCCGGCAATATCGTCTGCGGGAGCCCCAAATGCTTCAAAGCTGTGCTGCAGGTGACCAAGCCACTGCTGGGCTAGTTTGAGAGGGCTTTGGTAATAGGGTTCCCCAGGCTCAGGGCCGGGAAAGGCCTTTGCAAACGACCGCAAGCTCCGCCCTATTTTTGGGTCGCCGCCGAACTCGGCAAAGGTTGCTGAGCGCAACCTTTCAACGCCTCAGACAGTCCTCGCGAAAAGCCCCCAAAAAACACGGCTGCGCAAAAAACGGCGGCCTGATTGTTTGCAAAGGCCTTTCCCGGCCCTCCGCCTCTGCAGAGAACGACCGCAAGCTCCGCCCTATTTTTGGGTCGCTGCCGAACTCGGCAAAGGTTGCTGAGCGCAACCTTTCAACGCCTCAGACAGTCCTCGCGAAAAGCCCCCAAAAAACACGGCTGCGCAAAAAACGGCGGCCTGATTGTTTGCAAAGGCCTTTCCCGGCCCTCCGCCTCTGCAGAGAACGACCGCAAGCTCCGCCCTATTTTTGGGTCGCTGCCGAACTCGGCAAAGGTTGCTGAGCGCAACCTTTCAACGCCTCAGACAGTCCTCGCGAAAAGCCCCCAAAAAACACGGCTGCGCAAAAAACGGCGGCCTGATTGTTTGCAAAGGCCTTTCCCGGCCCTCCGCCTCTGCAGAGAACGACCGCAAGCTCCGCCCTATTTTTGGGTCGCTGCCGAACTCGGCAAAGGTTGCTGAGCGCAACCTTTCAACGCCTCAGACAGTCCTCGCGAAAAACCCCAAAAAAACACGGCTGCGCAAAAAACGGCGGCCTGATTGTTTGCAAAGGCCTTTCCCGGCCCTCCGCCTCTGCAGAGAACGACCGCAAGCTCCGCCCTATTTTTGGGTCGCTGCCGAACTCGGCAAAGGTTGCTGAACGCAACCTTTCAACGCCTCAGACAGTCCTCGCGAAAAACCCCAAAAATACGGCTGCGCAAAAAACAGCGGCCTGATTGTTTGCAAAGGCCTTTCCCGGCCCTGAGCCTGTGCAGAGAACGACCCCAACTTCAGGGGATAATCTCTTCCTGCTCTGCCCCTTCCTTCACCGGAATCATCAGGTCTTCTTTGTTCACGCCCATTAACAACAGCGCGTTGGCAGCAACATAGATCGACGAATAGGTACCGATAAACACACCCACCAACAGCGCGATGGCAAAGGCGTTGATCATTTCGCCACCGAACAACGCCAGTGCGACCAGCACCAGCATGGTGGTCAATGACGTCACCAGGGTACGCCCCAGCGTTTCCGACAGCGATATATTAATCACTTCCACCGGGTCGACCTTGCGCAACTTGCGGAAGTTTTCACGGATGCGGTCAGATACGACAATGGTGTCGTTAAGCGAGTAACCAATCACCGCCAGCAGCGCGGCAAGTACGGTGAGATCAAACTCCATACCAGTGACGGAGAAGAACCCCAGCACCACCAGCACGTCGTGTATCAATGCCACAACTGCACCCACCGCAAACTTGAACTGGAAGCGGAAGGCGATATAAATCATGACCAGACCTAGGGCAAGCAGCATGGCCAGACCGCCCTGCTCGCGCAACTCATCGCCGACCTGCGGACCGACAAACTCGATGCGCCGCAGCTCCACCGTACCCTCATAGGCCTGCTGGAGTGTGTCCAGCAACTGCGCACCCTGCTGGTCTGAATAGCCCTTGGGTAGACGGATCAATACATCCCTGTCGGTTCCGAAGCTGACCACGATCGCACCGGCAAAACCCTCAGTCTCCAGTGTCCCACGCACAGCGTTAAGGTCCGCTGTCTCGCTGTAGTTTACTTCTACCAGCGTACCCCCGGTAAAATCCAGGCCCCAGTTAAGCTGTTTGGTTGCCAGTGAGCCTATGGAGACCGCCAGCAGAATCACCGAAAAGAGGATAGCGATTTTGCGCTGCCCCATGAAATCCAGAGTTTTCATTAGTGGCCCCCTCCAATAGACAGCGACTGCACACGGCGTCCGCCGTAAATCAGGTTAATTAGAGCCCTTGTACCTACAATGGCGGTAAACATGGAGGTCACGATACCCACAGACAGTGTCACCGCAAAGCCCTTGATCGGACCGGTGCCGACGGCGTAGAGAATTACCGCGACAATCAGCGTGGTGATATTGGCGTCGAGAATCGTCGACACTGCCCGCTCAAAACCGGAATGAATCGCCATCTGGGGAGATAACCCGTTGCCGAGCTCCTCCCTTATTCGCGAGAAGATAAGCACGTTGGCGTCCACCGCCATACCCACCGTGAGCACAATACCGGCGATACCGGGCAGGGTCAGGGTGGCGCCGATCAGCGACATAAACGCGAGCATCAGTACCAGGTTGCAGCTCAACGCCACCACGGCAGCGATACCGAACACCCGGTAGTAAAGGACCATAAAGATGACCACGAGGGCGAGGCCGATTTGCACGGACTTGACACCCAGGCGGATATTCTCTGCACCCAGGGACGGACCCACTGTGCGCTCTTCAACGAAGGAAATGGGCGCAGCCAGGGCGCCAGCGCGCAGCATCAACGCCAGTTCGGAAGACTCCATCGGGCTGTCCAACCCGGTTATCTGAAACTGCGCGCCCAGGGCGGACTGAATCACTGGCGCTGTCAGCAGCTTCTTCTCGTCGTAGGGCACCTTGATGACAACCTCGGTCCCATCCTCCTGTTTTTCATAGCGGGTGCGGAACTTGCGCTCGATAAACAGTACGCCCATGCGTCGGCCCACGTTGTCGCGAGTAGCCCGGCTCATCAACATACCGCCCTCGCTGTCCAGGCTGATTTGTACGTTGGGGCGCCCGTTCTGGTCGAAACTGGCCTGGGCATTGGAGACCCGTTCACCGGTTAGGATCAAGTCTCGCTCAAGAGACTCACTCATACCCGCGCGATCCGGGCTACGGTATTCGAAGCGCTGCTTCTCCGAGGGCGCCGCTTCCAGCTTCGCCACCATGCGAAATTCAAGATTGGCCACCTTACCCAGGATGCGCTTTGCTTCCGCAGTGTCCTGAATACCGGCAAGCTCTACTACAATGCGGTTCTGGCCCTGCCGCTGAACCAGTGGCTCGGATACGCCAAGTTCATTCACCCGGTTGCGCAAGGTGGTCAGGTTCTGGCTCACCGCGTATTCAGCTATCTCGCTGCGCGTAGCATCAGTCATCGCTGCATAGAGATTCCAGCTGTCGGCCTCGTCCACACGATCCAGCATGAGCTCCGGGTGGTTTTCAGCGATGAGGTCCCGAGCCTGCTCTCGCAGCGCCTCGCTCTTGAACTTTGTTTCCACTCGCCCCTGGTCATCCATATTGACGTAGCCGCGAATACGCGCCTCACGCAGGGCGCGCTTGGTCGCATTGAAGTAGTACTCCATGCGTCGATCTATCGCCGATTCGACATCCACTTCCAGTTTAAAGTGCACACCGCCACGCAGGTCCAGGCCCAGCTTTACCGGCTGTGCGCCAAAGTCACTGAGCCAGTCAGGGGTGGTCGGAGCGAGGTTGAGGGCGATGATAAATCCGTCGCCGAGAGCGCGTGCAACCCGCGACTGGGCCTGCAACTGCACCTCTGCATCCCTGAGCCGGATGAGCGCGTTACGCCCGTCCGCATCAATTTCTTCACCAAAGTACTCTATACCGGCCTCGTCCAGGGCTTTCTCGGCACGAGCCAGCATGACAGCATCAATTACCTGTGAGCTGTTCTCGCCGGTGATCTGCAAGGCAGGATCGGGCTTGTAAAGATTCGGCGCGGCGTAGAAAAACCCCAGCGCCAGAACAGTGAGCACCAGCAGATATTTCCACAGGGGATATTTGTTCAGCATGTATATTGCTCAATACAGGAGCCGGACATTGGGTCCGGCTCGAAAAAAGGCGACATTATAAGGATTCGACCTCACGCCACAAGGCCGCTATCCGTTGTGATGGGGGCGCAGGCCCCGGCTTTCAAGGTCACTGACTCAATTGTGCGCGGCGTTCTGCGACAGGGCAGACTGCATACAATCATCCCAGCCATGCCCTGGCGTTGCGGAACAGCCGCATCCAGCCACCGTCCTCACCCCATTCCTGGGGCGCCCAGGAAAACTGTACCGTGCGGAATACACGCTCTGGATGCGGCATCATGATGGTGACACGACCATCCAGGCTACTCAGGCCGGATATGCCATTGGGTGAACCATTGGGGTTGGCCGGGTATCGGCTGGCCACCGAAAGGTCATTTTCAACATAGCGCAGGGCCACAGTGCCCGTGCTCTCGCAGCCTGCAAGGGCTGCATCGTCTGCAAATTCTGCTCGGCCCTCCCCGTGCGCGACCGCGATGGGCAAGTGCGAACCGGCCATCCCCGAAAGCAGGATAGAGGGACTTTCCTGGACCTGTACCAGGGCGAGGCGCGCCTCAAACTGTTCAGAACGGTTGCGCACAAAGCGCGGCCAATGCGCCGCACCCGGAATCAGGTCCTTGAGAGTAGAGACCATCTGGCAACCGTTACAAACGCCCAGGGTGAAGCTGTCATCGCGGTTAAAGAACGCGCTGAACTGCTCACGGACAGACTCGTTGAAGCGAATGCTCTTGGCCCAGCCCTCACCGGCACCGAGCACGTCTCCGTAGGAAAAGCCGCCGCAGGCGACCAGCCCTTTGAAATCGGCCAGTCGTTGTTGGCCGGATAAAATATCGCTCATGTGCACATCAAAAGGTGCAAAGCCTGCCCGGTGGAAGGCTGCGGCCATTTCCACGTGACCATTCACGCCCTGCTCGCGCAACACGGCGATGCGCGGACGTACGCCGGTGTTGATGTATGGCGCTGCGACATCTTCCGACGGGTCGTAACTCAGCGACACCGACAGCCCCGGGTCTTTTGCCTCAATGCGGGCAAATTCTTCATCAGCACATGCCGGGTTATCCCGCAGGGCCTGCATTTCATAGCTGGTGCGGGCCCAGAGCGCCTGTATCGTGGCGCGCTGGCCGCCAAAAATACTGCGGTCGCCGTCGTTTATCACCAAGGCCTCGCTGCGGGTAGCGCGCCCGATAAAGTGCACGCACTCTTCCAGTCCCAGCGCCGCGGCCTGCTCGCGAAAAGCGGTAACATCAGCATCAGCTATCTGTACAACAGCGCCGGCCTCTTCATTAAACAATCGATCCAGGTCATCTCCCGGGACCGCAGCAAGGTCCACAGCCAGGCCGCAGTGACCAGCAAAGGCCATTTCTGCAAGGGTCGCCAGCAGGCCACCGTCGGACCGGTCATGATAGGCCAGCAGCTTGCCTGCCCGCAGGAAGCCCTGAATGAGCGTAAAAAACTGCTTGAGGTCCGAGCTGTCAATATCGGGCACGGTGTCGCCCATCTGCCTGCAGCTTTGCGCCAGGGCGGATCCACCCAGGCGGTTGGCGCCCCGGCCCAGGTCAACCAGCAGCAGGCTGGCACCCTCGTCCGGCTGCAATTGCGGCGTCAGCGTCAGCCGCACGTCAGTTACCGGCGAAAATGCAGAGACAATCAGGGAAAGGGGGGCGGTGACCGACTTGTCTTCGCCGGCATCGTTCCAGGTGGTGCGCATGGACATGGAATCCTTGCCGACGGGAATGGTAATACCCAGCTGTGGGCAGAATTCCATACCAACGGCGTGCACGGTATCGTAAAGGGCCTCATCCTCAGCACCGTAGCCCGCTGCGCACATCCAGTTGGCGGATAGCTTGATATCGCTGATGTCGGCGATGGCCGCTGCGGCGATATTGGTAATGGCCTCGGCGACCGCCATGCGCCCGGAAGCGGGACCGTCCAGCAGGGCCAGGGGAGTGCGTTCACCCATGGCCATGGCTTCGCCAACACAAGTATCGTAGGAAACAGTCGTTACCGCGCAATCGGCCACAGGCACCTGCCAGGGTCCCACCATCTGGTCCCGGGATACCATTCCGGTCACGGTGCGGTCGCCTATGGTAATGAGAAAACTTTTACTGCCCACAGAAGGCATTTGCAACACGCGCTCTGCCGCCTCGGCGACCGTCAAATCCAGCGCCAGTTCGTCACGCGGCGGCGACTGGCGGGTAATTTCCCGGTGCATCCGTGGTGGTTTGCCAAACAGTATCGACATGGGCAGATCCACTGGAGCGTTGCCGAACTCCCTGTCAGTCAACAGCAGGTGCATTGCCTCCGTCGCCTCACCGACAACTGCGTAGGGACAGCGCTCCCGCGCACAGATTTCTTCAAAACGGGCCAGGTTCTCCGGCTCCACCGCCATGACATAACGCTCCTGGGACTCGTTACACCATATTTCCAGGGGCGACATGCCGGGTTCATCGTTGGGCACATTGCGCAGCTCAAAAGTGCCGCCACGATTACCGTCCTTGACCAGCTCCGGGAACGCATTGGACAGGCCGCCTGCGCCCACATCGTGGATAAAGGCAATAGGGTTTGCCTCTCCCAGTTGCCAGCAGCGGTCGATAACCTCCTGACAACGTCGCTCAATCTCAGGGTTTTGCCGCTGCACAGAGGCAAAGTCCAGGTCCTCGGCACTCTGACCACTGGCCATCGACGACGCGGCGCCGCCACCCAGGCCGATCAGCATTGCCGGTCCGCCGAGCACGATCAATTTGGCACCTGGACGGTACTCACCCTTTTCGACGTGCTCTTCGCGGACATTGCCATAACCGCCGGCGATCATAATAGGCTTGTGGTAGCCGCGAACTTCACGACCATTGACTCCCGGTGCCTCCATTTCAAAGCTGCGGAAGTAGCCGCACAAATTAGGCCTGCCGTACTCGTTATTGAATGCGGCGCCGCCTATGGGCCCCTCCAGCATGATGTCCAGGGCCGAAACAATGCGCCCGGGTTTACCGTACTCGCTCTCCCATGGCTGTATGTATCCCGGAATATTCAGGTTGGACACCGAGAAGCCAGTGAGTCCCACCTTGGGCTTGGAGCCACGGCCTACCGCACCCTCGTCGCGGATCTCGCCACCAGAGCCCGTGCCGGCACCCGGAAACGGGGCGATCGCGGTGGGGTGATTGTGGGTTTCCACTTTCATCAGCAGATGGATATTCTCCTGGCTGAAACCGTACTCGCAGCTGTCAGGATCTGGATAAAAACGTCCGGCGCGAGGACCGGCTACCACTGCCGCGTTATCGGAATAGGCGGAGAGTACGTTTTCACCCCCCTGCTCGTTGGTATTGCGAATCATCTTGAACAGCGACAGGGCCTGTTCCTCACCGTCGATACTCCAGCTGGCATTAAAAATTTTGTGCCGGCAGTGCTCGGAGTTCGCCTGCGCGAACATCATCAACTCAACATCGTTGGGGTTGCGGCCCAGGCCGGTAAAGCTCTCCACCAGGTAATCGATTTCATCGTCCGCCAGTGCCAGTCCCAGCGCACGATCGGCTGCTACCAGGGCCGCCCGGCCAGCACCGAGAATATCCACCGAGCTCATGGCCGCCGGGGACGCTTTTACAAACAGCTCTGACGCCTTTTCAAGGTCGGTATGGACAGCCTCGGTCATGCGGTCGTGCAGCAAGGCCAGCACCGCTTCATACTGCTGCGCGCCGAGGTCCCGGGGGAATGACAGCTGGTAGGCCACACCACGCTCTATGCGCTTCACTGCATCCAGGCCACAGTTATGGGCGATGTCGGTCGCCTTACTGGACCAGGGTGATATCGTTCCCGGACGGGGCAGGACCAGAACCAAATCACTCTGCTCAGCCCTGGCGACGTGTCCGGCTTCGCTGATGGTAGGGCCGTACTGCAGCAATTGTGCCAGTACCGTCTCCCGCTCGGCGGGCAACGGGCCAGCCAGATCGACGAAGTGGACATACTCGGTGTGCAGTAGTTTGATGTCAGGGTGAACAGCGGAGAGTTTCTGTGCCAGCTTGTCCAGACGAAAGGCTGACAGGGCCGGTGCGCCGCGCAGGGTAAGCATGCTGTGGATTGCTCCAGGAGGGGGTGATTTATTGAGGCGGTATTGTACTGTAAATGCGCGTTACCCGGTAACCGAAATTCCCCTCGCGGCCATGGTAATTCTTCCTGTCCGCCGCTGTCCGTCCTTGGCTAGAATAGGAACATGATACGCATCGCACACCTACTTTCGTTGACCCTGCTCATACTCCTGATGGGCTGCGCACCACAGGACAGTCTGGACCAGATCCTGAAGGATGGCCGCCTCACCGTGGTCAGCCGCAACAGCCCCACGACCTGGTACATTGACAAGGACGGACCGGCGGGGTTCGAGTACGCGCTGGCCAGCAAACTAGCCCGTCAGCTGGGGGTAGAACTGGAGATCGCGCCAGCATTCAGCCTGGACGATATCTTCCTGCAGCTGGATCGTAGCGATGCCGACGTGGCCGCAGCAGGGCTGGCACTGACAGGCGAGCGGGAGAACAAGTATCCTCACAGCGTGCCCTACTACACCCTGCGGCCCCAGGTCATCTACGTTGCCGGCAGCTCCCGACCCAGGGAACCACGCGACCTTCTGGGTAGAACTATCCTGGTGCTCAAAGGGTCCCGGCATAGTCGTTACCTGCAAGCGCTGAAAGGGAACGGCTACCCGGAGCTCTCCTGGGAGGAGATCGCCGAGGCCGACTCCATGGAGCTACTGGAGAGACTGAACAAGGCGGAGGCCGAACTGGCAATCGTCGACTCCAACGAGTTCGAGGTACAGCAGCGCCTGTACCCTCGGCTGAAGGTGGCTTTTGACCTGGGCTCCAGTCAGGACATGGTCTGGTTCCTGCCTCCCGGCCGCGACAACACGCGCCTGCTGGAATTCATCGACGGCTTCCTGCAAGAGCAACGATCAAACGGCACCCTTGACGCACTGCGCGAGGAACACTTCGGCCACAGCCGTATTATCTCTCGCATAGGCTCCCACACATTCGCCCTCAATATGCGGCGCAACCTGCCGCGCTACGAGAAGCTGATCCACCAGGTGGCCAGGGAATACAAGATGGACTGGCACCTGCTCGCCGCCATCGCCTATCAGGAGTCGCACTGGGATCCGTCGGCGCAGTCACCCACCGGGGTACGCGGCATGATGATGCTCACCCTGCCCACCGCGAAAGAAATGAACGTTACCGACCGCACGGACCCCGGGCAGAGCCTGCGCGGAGGGGCCCGCTACTTCAAACAGCTGAAGCGGCGCCTTCCCGATGACATCTACGAGCCGGATCGCACCTATCTTGCACTGGCTGCCTACAACATCGGCCGTGGCCACCTGGAAGATGCAAGGGTGCTCACGGTGCGCCAGGGCGGAGACCCACACTTGTGGAGCGATGTAATGAAGGCGCTGCCGCTACTGGAGAACAGCAAACACTACTCCACGCTAAAGCGTGGTTACGCCAGGGGACGGGAGGCAGTCTCATATGTGCAGAATATCCGCCATTACCAGGGCATTCTGGAATGGCAGGATATCGCGCGCAATCAGCCCCTGCCTCCCATCGAAGCAAGGGATTACCTGCCTGAAGTGCTCACTGGAGTGACCCTGAAAGCGCTGTAATTGGTGCCCGAAAGGCTGCGCGCAACCAGCCTATTTACGCCGTTGACGAAAAAATGCCTGCAAGCGCTCGCTACTCTCTTCGGCCAGAACACCGCCCTCCCAGCTGACCTGGTGATTGTAGCGCGGCTCATCGAGCAAGCTGCAGGTGCTGCACACCACTCCGGCCCTGGGCTCCCTGGCTGCAAACACCAGCCGGTCGATACGCGCGTGAATCATCGCACCGGCACACATCGTGCACGGCTCCAGGGTCACATAGACTGTCGCCCCGGGTAGCCTGTAGTTGCCGACTAAACGGGCTGCGTCGCGCATGGCCACAATTTCCGCATGCGCCGTCGGGTCGCTCAACGAGATAACCGAGTTCCAGCCTTCACCCAGCAACTTGCCGTCGCGAACGACCACCGCACCAATCGGCACTTCGCCTTCGTTTTCGGCACGGTCGGCCAGCGCCAGCGCCCGACGCATCCACTGCACATGTTCGGCCGCGGAGGTCACGATGCACGACCCGACTGTAGGTTGGAGCTGCAGGCAAACGATAACTGCCCGCAGTGACGCTGGTTGTATACAAGCATGCTGGTGGTACATATCCATTGCAGAGTCAGGCGCCCATTATGCGTTCCAGATGCCAGCTTCGCCAGAAATAGCGTTATGGCTGCACTCTACGAACCACGGCTCACCACCGGCGATATTTACCGCGATGCACTTTAGCTCCTGGGTAGCCCCGGACCGGACTTCGGTTTCCGCGGCTGTTGGCAGTATTGCGATGAGCGGCAGACTACTCATCGCATGGAGCGGGACCCCGATACCACCGGTAGCAAGAAGCCCAACATTGATCACATGGCGTTCGGCGCACCCGGGGCTGCGGCTGCCCGCCCATCACCTGTCAATTTACCTCAAACGGGCTAGAACCATGTGGTCCGGGCCTGCGTAACTACCAGTAATACCCACACTCTTCAGGAGAGAGGATCATGACCGCAGCAGAAAAACTGAAAAACAAGCAGGCTACAGCCAGCACCATGCTCGACGCCATCATTGCCCTCAAGCCGCAGTTCCGGGAACGCGCCGCCCAGGCGAAAAGCGAGCGCCGGGTGCCGGCACAAAGCATAAGCGACCTGCAGCAAGCCGGTTTCTTCCTCGCTCTTCAGCCGCAGGAATGGGGCGGCTATGAACTGGACCCGCAGGACTTCTTTCGCATGCAGTGCACGATTGCCGAGGGTTGCATGTCCACAGCCTGGGCCAGCGGTATTATCGCAGTGCACGCATTTCAACTGGCGTTGATGGACAAGCGTGCTCAACAGGACGTATGGGGAGACGACATCCACACCCGCATTTCCTCCTCCTATGCCCCAATGGGCAAAGTCGAGCTGGCCGAAGGCGGCTTCCGCCTGAGCGGACGCTGGGGCTGGAGTTCGGGGTGCAACCACTGCAGCTGGGTGTTGCTGGGCGCAATAGTCCCGGGCGAGGGCTTTCGCACTTTCCTGGTACCAGAATCTGATTACACCATTGAGGACACATGGCATTCAATGGGATTGCAGGGCACCGGCTCCAACGACATCGTCGTCAATGACGTGTTCGTGCCCGACTACCGCACGCACAAGCAGACGGATGGTTTTACCGGCAACAACCCGGGTGTCGACGCGTCCTCACCCTCACTCTACCGACTGCCCTGGGCGCAGACCTTTATCAGGGTGGTCTCCACTCCCGCAATCGGCGCGGCCAGGGAAGCGTTGCGACTTTACAGCGAGACCGTTGTCGGCAAAGCCAGCGGCGACCCCACCAAACTCTCCGGAGACACCAGCACCACAGAGCGCGTGGCCGCTGCCACCAATGCTATTGATGAAATGGAAGCGCTGTTGTATCGCAATTTCGACGAAATGATGGACGCGGTGAACCGCGGCGAGGCGGTGCCGGTTGAGTACCGGGTCAAATACCGTTATCAGGCATCCCTGGTCATCGAGAAATCCATGGGAGTAATAGACAGCCTGTTCTCTTCCGCAGGCGGCGCCTCGGTGTTCACCGGTGCCGAAATTCAGCAACGCTTTCTCGATATTCACACGGCCCGGGCGCACGTTGCCAACAATCCCACGCCCTTTGCCAGAAACCTGGGTGGCGTCAGGCTGGGCGCAGACAACCAGGATATGTTTATCTGAACCCCTGGCGAGGACAGCACAGCGATCGCAGCCCGGGTGCCGATAGGGGCTGCCCTCGCTGCGTACTGGCTATTGGCTCAATTACCCCACTCCCGGCTTTAAACCGCCCTGCTTTCCGTTATGCTAGCCCGTATTACTGACCTGGACCCGGATGAATATGCCTCGTACCATCACTTGTCCCTATCCATTGCGCGCGATCCTTTTGCTTGCGGCCTGCCTCGCATTGCCCGCTAACGCCCAGGATAAAGCCGGCGCACCGGTGGTGGTGACCACCGTACAGGAACAGGAGGTCTACCGGGTCCTGCAGCTTACCGGCACAGTCACATCCGCCCGTTCAGCGCGCCTGTCGCCGGCCACCAGCGGCCTGGTGTCGGCACTGCAGGTCGATGCTGGCAGCCGGGTGGAGGGTGGCCAACTGCTGCTGCAAATGGATGACGAACTCGCCCAGTTGCAGGCTCGCGGCGCTGAAGCCGCTGTCGAACGGGCAAATCTTGCGCTGCGTGATGCGCGACGACGCCTCGAGGAGGCTCGCACGCTGGCCCCCCAACGCAGCATCGCCGAGTCAGTGGTGAAGGATATTGCCGCGGAGGTCTCCCAGGACGAGGCTGCGCTGCATGAGGCTGAAGCGGAAGCCGGATACCGGCGTGGCATTCTGCAGCGACACCAGCTAAAGGCGCCCTTTGCCGGCGTCATCAGCGCAAAACTGACCGAGCTCGGGGAGTGGGTGAGCCCCGGCCAACCGGTTCTCGAACTGGTTGCGCTGGATGATGTACATCTGGATTTTCCAGTGGCAGAAGACTATGCCGCTTTCATAGCGGTGGGCGCACCCATGCAATTCAGTATCACCGCCGACCCCACCACCCATCACAATGGTGCAGTAACCACCGTGGTGCCAGTGACTGATCCGAATGCGCGCACTTTCCTGCTGCGCGTACAGCCGACGGACCCGGAGCAGACGTTCACCCCCGGAACATCAGTGCAAGGCAAGCTCAGACTCGCAGCAGGTCGGCGGGCCGTTGTCGTGCCGCGCGACGGCATTGTGCGGTCACCTGATGGACGTATTGTTGTGTGGACAGTTGATGCTGCAGACGGCGGCACGGTCGTGCGCGAGAACGTGGTGACCAGCGGACTCTCATTCGACTCGCTGGTAGAAATAAGCAGTGGCCTGGAACCCGGTGCCCGCATCGTGGTGCGTGGTAACGAGGCGCTGCAGAACGGCCAGAACGTGGTTATACGCCAGGCCGGTGAAGGCTGATGTTTGAAAACATCATTCGCAACGGGACCCTGGTAACGGTCATCGTACTGATTGTCTGCGTACTGGGCATTGTCGCTGCCACCCGCATTCCCGTACAGATGATTCCAGACCTGGACGTACGCGCCATCAGCGTGCGCACGGCGTGGCCCGGCGCTACGCCGCAGGATGTCGAAAAGGAAATTCTCATTGAGCAGGAGGACTACTTACGCAACCTGCCCAATCTATCCCGGATTATCGCCACCGCGCGCAGCGGCGTCGCGCAGATACAACTGGAATTCCCCTTCGGTACGGACATTACTGAAATGCTGATCCGGGTCAACAACGCGCTCAGCCAGGTGCCCTCGTATCCGGAGAACGTCGACGAGCCACGCATTTTCGCCAACTCTTTTTCCAGCAATCCGTTCATGTTTTTCAGCGTGCAGCCACTGCCGGGAAACCCGCGCAAACTGGACATGGACCTGGTACGGGACTTCCTGGTCGACAACGTAAAGCCTCGTATGTCCAGTGTTCCAGGCGTTTCCCAGGTCGATGTCTATGGGGGGGCGGAAAGACAGGTACAAATACTGGTCGACCCCGCGCGACTGGCCCAGCGAGGACTTTCCCTGAGCGACCTGCGCGAGGCCATTCGCAGCCGCAACCGGGACAGGTCTGGCGGCGAAATCGAGTCCGGCAAGCGCCAGTACCTGTTGCGCACCATAGGTCGCTTCGAGGATTTAGCCGAACTGGAACAGCTTATTCTCGCCCGCCGCGGCGACACGATTATCCGCCTGTCTGATGTGGCCACGCTGCGCCTGGATCATTTTGAAAAAAACGCCATCACCACTTATAACGGCTCGCCCAACATATTTATGCCGGTGCGCCGTGAATCCGGGTCCAATGTCATCGACATCAAGCGAAAGATGGTTGCAGAGGTGGCCGCCATCAACGAGGAGTTGCTGGAGCCGGCCGGCATGCAGATCGCGCTTATGGCCGACGATGTGCGCTACGTGCAGGATTCGGTGCGTAACGTCTGGCAAAACCTGGTCCTGGGTGCGCTGCTGGCCACGGCGGTAATGTTTCTATTCCTGCGCTCGGTGCGAGCCACTCTGGTCGGTGTGATGGGTATCCCTATCTGTATCATCATTGCATTTCTCGGGCTGCTGATCGCTGGACGCACCATTAACGTGATCTCCCTGGCGGGTATCGCCTTCGCCATCGGCATGACCCTGGACAACAGCATCGTTGTTCTGGAGAGCATAGAACTGGAGCGTCGACGCGGCGCTGCGCGATTGCAGGCCGCTGTTGCTGGCGTTACCCAGGTGTGGCCCGCCGTCTTTGCCTCTACCATGACCACCGTGCTGGTGTTTATACCGGTCGCCTTCGTCGAACAGGAGGCCGGGCAGCTTTACTCCGATGTCGCTATCGCGATTTCCGCGGCGATCCTCGCCTCCATGCTGGTCGCAGTCACCGCGTTGCCTACCGCCACCGCTCGCCTGGATTTTGGTGGTAATAAGCGCACCCCGACTAACGCACCGGCAAAACCTCACCGGGTACGCAACGCTACCCTTGAACTGATCGCTCGCCTGCTGGCCACACCCGCCCGCCGCATGAGCTGCGTCGGCGTGACAGTACTGCTCAGTGCGCTGGTGATCTGGCAACTGACGCCGGCGGCGGAGTATCTTCCCGAGGGAGAAGAGCCCAAGGTCTTCGCGGTGATGAGTTCGCCCCCGGGGTACAACCTGGCGGCGATGGCGGCGATCGGTAAGGAGATAGAGGACTACTTCAGCCCGCATATTGGCGCTGACCCGGCATCGTTTAAAGACGGCATGACAGACGTCCCAGCCATAAACTATATCAACCTGCGCGTGGGCTCTGACTTCCTGCGGATTATTTCCGAACCGGTTAATGCCGACGAGACCGAAGCACTGATGGATGTGATCACCAGCAAGTACCGTGAATACCCGGGGATGCGCGCATTTGCTGCAAGAGGTTCCATAATCAGCAGCAACAACGGCGGCACCCGTAGTATCAACGTGGATATCGCCGGGCCGGACCTGGCTGTTATCTACGAGGTAGCACTGGCCGCCTATCGCCGCGCCGGGGACGTATTCGATAACCCCCGCATACAAAGCCAGCCCTCATCCCTGGCGCTGTCCCAGCCCATGGTGGAAATCAGGCCAAAATGGGAGCGGGCCGCTGAACTGGGCATGACCGCCGAGGCTCTTGGCTTTACCGTATCCGCCCTGACCGACGGCAGCTACGTGGATGAGTTCTTTGTCGCAGACGACAAAATCGATATCTATCTCTACAGCCAGGCAGGTCAGAACGCATCGCTGGACGTCCTCCCTCAATTACCCGTGTACACACGCGCTGGCGAAGTGATACCGCTGGGGGCGCTGGTGGACATTCGGGAGACGGTCGACACCAGTTCCCTGCGCCGTGTCAACGGCCGCCGTACCGTGACCCTGAACATCATCCCACCTCGCCAGGTCGCGCTGGAAACAGGCGTCAACCGGGTGCGGGAGGAGGTACTGGGTCATCTGCGTCAGCGCGGTGAGATCCCGGCCGACGTGAATATCGCCATCTCCGGTGCCGCCGACCAACTCGACGCCACCCGCGAGGCACTGGTATCCAATTACGTGGTTGCCCTGCTGGTCATCTACCTGGTCATGGTGGCCATTTTCAGGCACTGGGGTTACCCGTTGCTGATCATGACCTCAATCCCGCTGGGCATTGCAGGGGGTATCGTGGGGCTGTCGCTGCTCAATGGTATAGGCGGCCTGCTACCCCTGGTCGGCTGGACGCAAATCGTCCAGCCCTTCGACATGATCTCCATGCTTGGCTTCCTGATTCTGATGGGAACGGTCGTCAATAACCCCATACTGATCGTGCACCGGGCCGTGCAGAACATGCGGCAGGAGGGCAGCACACCGCTGGCCGCAGTGACCGAAGCGGTAGAGGCGCGCCTGCGCCCCATCGCCATGTCAACCATCACCACGCTTTGCGGGCTCGCGCCACTGGTGTTGATTCCCGGAGCGGGCACCGAGCTCTACCGCGGCGTCGGCGCTATTGTGATGTTCGGCATTTTGGGCGCCGCGCTGGTTACACTCACCATGTTGCCCGCATTGACGGTGACCGTGCTGGAGCGCTGGCGCCCTGTTCCGGCCACTATCGCTGATGATACGCAGCATTAATGCAGTACCGCCTGGTGGGAAGATTTTATTCGGCGCGTGCAAATCCAGCACGTAAAAAAGCCCGGATCACTTCGTGAGCCGGGCTTGCAGCGGATCCTGGTCCAGAATCGGGCTTAGAAATTGTAGCGCGCTGTCAGTTCAAAGGTCTGCGGCGGGTCAATTTGCTTGAAATAGGTTTTCGAGAAACCAAAGTTTGCCAGCGGCACATCATTACCCCAGGTAAAGGTTTTCTCGTCACCCAGGTTCTTGCCGATCAAGGCAACCACCCAACTGCCATCGCTGGCCGCCAGTGAGATGCGCGCATTCCACTTGTCATAGCTATCCTGGATGAGTTCCTTGTCGAGGTCATTTGCCACCACCACGTCGTCCGACCACAAATAGTCCACGCCCAGGCCGAGATCCAACGAGTCGCTAATCGCCGTGTCGTAACGGACCCCCAGGTTAAACGTATAATCAGGTGCAAACTGCAGTGGCGCACCGGACAAATCCTGTACACAGCCAGCGCGGCCACCCGTTTCTGCTATGTGTTCCTGAAACTGGTCTTCGTTGCACGCAGCGTCGGCGAAGGACTTGTAGCTGGCGTCCAGCCACGCTGCAGCAGCATTGACAATGAGCGCATCGGTGACAGCAAACTCGATATCTGCCTCAAAACCCTCCACCTCGGTCTCAGCGGCATTACCCACCACGAAACCGGCGTTGCCGTCAAAGGTACTCACCTGCACATCTTCATAGTCACTCTGGAAATAGGCCATGTTAAGTCTTCCACGACCCTCCATCAGGATGATCTTGGCACCCACTTCCCAGGAGTCGACTTCCTCGTCTTCGAAAGTAGAGACGTCGCGACCCAGAGTTTCATCAAACTCTCGGCCTAAACTATTGTCCTCATCGAAACCGCCTGCTTTGTAACCATTGGCCCAGTTGGCATAGAGCATAATCTCATCAGTCGCATCCCACTGAAGGTTTACGTTACCTGTCGTGTGGTCCTCGGAGCGAGACTTTTCATATTCATGCGCCGTTGCCAGATTGAGGGCCGCCGGACCCCATAGGAATCCAAAGAAACCGTCGTCCAATAGACCGCTCAGGTTGTCCAGAGTGCCGACTTTCTTTGCATCCTTGTCATCTTCCGAGTAGCGAATACCGGTGGTCAGCCGCAGTGCATCAGTAAGATTCCAGGTGAACTCGGTAAACACGGACCAGGAATCGGTATCCTGCTCAAACTGGTTCTTACCATCGCCGTCGATAGAGGTCGATGGCAAATTCAGGGGTGCCAGTGCCGGATTGGAAAATATCTGGGATTCAATGGGTGGGACATTACTGAAAATCACCAATGTATGGCGATCGTTGCTCAGCTCTTCAGTCTGATAATACGCGCCTGCCAAATACTCGACGAAGCCGCCGGTGGGAGAAGACCAGAGTAACTCCTGACTGAACTGCTCGAACTCTTCGGTACGGCCTCGATTGAGGAAGCGCAGTGGACTGTAGTCTGTGTCAAGCTCATTGGTAAATTCGTATTCCGTGTAAGCGGTGATAGAGCGCAGCGTATGCTCCCCCAGCGCCCATTCAGCGGTTAACTGCACTACGCTGGAGTCAGTGTCGTCAAACAGGCCGCGCTCCTCAAAGTTCAGGTCGTACTGTTCGTAATCAAAACCCGCCTTGAAACCGGGGTCTCCAAACCCCTGATACAGCGCCGTTGCGGTCGGGCTGGCCCGTGAAATCACCTGCTGCCTGCCGTCCACGTCATTGCGGTTATATTCTGCTTTCAACAGGAAGTTAAGATTCTGGGTGGCGTCCCAGTCCAGCACACCGCGAACCGCGAACCGCGAGATTGTCCTGCTGTGGGCCGTCCTTTCCACCCCGGGCCTTGTTTTCGACATAACCATCATCATCATATTTCTTGGCCACTACCCTGCCGCGGAGACTGTCGGTGATCGGACCAGAGACCATGCCGGTTATACCGAAGCCGTCATACTCGGTGCGGTAACTCAGGTCGACATAGGATTCAAATTCATCGGTGGGGCGCGCCGTGGTAATGTTGATTGCACCGGCGATGGTGTTTTTGCCAAACAGCGTGGACTGCGGTCCTTTTAGAACTTCCACACGCTCTATATCGAGGAACCGGCCCCGCGCACTGCGTCCGCGCCCGTAATACACGCCGTCAATAAACGTGCCCACGGACTGTTCAAAACCGTAGTTGATGCCCGAGCCGATGCCACGGATAAAAAGCTGGGTACCTGCACCGCCCTCCGCTACGTGGATATTCGGCATGTAAACGGTGAGGTCCTCGAGACTGCTCAGGCCGCGCTCTTCGATGGCCTCGCCACTCATCACACTGATGGCGATAGGCACATCCTGCAGGCCTTCTACCCGTTTGGTCGCCGTAACAACGACTTCTTCAAGCGCCTGGGCGTAAGTGTGAACACTGGCGAGGCCGCTAGCGGCTGCCACGGAAACGGCAATTGCAGATTTACAGACAAAGTGCATCTTTGTGCTCTCCTGTTTTGTCTCTTATATTTGTTGTCGACGCCACGGGAGGCGCGCGGACTTGAGTCTAACAAGTCACGGGCCGTGCTGTACAGATTACGGGGCCCTGGAGGTTCGCCAGCGGGTCAGCGCGCGTCCCAACCGTTGGCGCGAACCGCAACAAGCCTGATTTGCGAACATCTCGTGGACTCTGCTACATTCACCACCGCCATCTACCCAACTCCAATTCCATGGCGCTATTACAATCTTTCTGCGGCCAGATCTTCAATGAAGCGTCCCGACGGGCATTGCAGACGCCCCATACAGACCGCCCCGAGGACCGAATATCCCAGATTCGATGAACAGCCTTTCAGCCAGATCAGTCCTATATGCGTTTGTCGCAATGATTGTCGCGGGCCTGCTGCTGTCTGCTGCTTCGGTTTGCTATTTACTCCTCAATTCACCCGAGTCCGAACCGCAGCGATTATTAAGTGCATCAGAATTTCACGCTGTTGTAGGCAGGGCGCGCAACGAGGGCAGCAAATTGGTGGTCAGCGGCCGCATGCAGCCAGACAACTACCAAAGGGCCATTCTCAGCAGCCTGCAAACCATCAACACTGAAAAGTATCGATATATTTCGTTGACGGTTGACCCGCCCCACGCGGCGCGGGAGTTAACGCTATTCTGGCGCTCTATCGAACAACCAGATGAATTCCATAGTCAGCCGTTCCCCGCGCTCGGATTACCTGGGAACACCCTTGATATGAAGCACTTTCCGGGCTGGCAGGGTGATATCGCAGAAATCGGACTGATAATGGAAAGCAGGACCACAACCTTTCCCGCGACTTTCTCAGGAATGACCCTGGAACCCGGTGGAAAGGCCGCCCCAGCACTGCAAAGCCTCATCAGCCAATGGACGGCTTTCCGTAATTTCGACCAGACTACCATCAATTGGTTGCCGGCAAGCTTCTCGGCAAAGGCACTGTCTCCGGTACTTATTGCCGCAGGCTGGAGTGCCCTGGGGCTGGCCCTGCTGTTGCTGGCGAGGCTATTCTGGCGTCCACCACCCTTCGCCTCCTTCTTGCTGGTGATACTGTTTGGCTGGATGCTTTTAGACCTGCTGTGGCAGCGCCAGCTAACGACACACCTGGGCCTGACTCAACACCTGTTCCAGGGCAAAAGCATTGAGGCCCGCCATCTGCGGGATATCGATAGCGAGTACTATGAACATGCAATGCAGATCAAAAGAGAAGTGTTGCCAATAAAGCCCGCTCGCATCTTCATATTGCATGATTCCGTACAGCACGATTACCAGCGCCTGAAAACGCAGTACTACCTGCTACCCCACAATATATATAACTTCGGCCTGTTTCCCCCGGTTAATGGTATCGTCCCGGGCGACTTCCTTCTGGTGCTTGGCGACATTCCGGGCCTGAATATTGACGCCGCAGGGGGCACTTTCACATGGGGCAACGGCTTGACTTTGCCGGTGCAACAGAAGCACAGCCACCCCCTGGGCAAACTTTACCAGGTGGTGGCGGAGTCGCCGCTATGAGTGAGCCGGCAATCTCAATAAGCGGTTTGGCCCTGGCGATCTTGTTGCCGTGGCTTGCCGGCATCTCCGGCGCACTATTGTTGATTCCCAAAGGCATACCGGGGCGAATTCCAGTCGTGGCAGGCATGGGGTACTTTCTTGGGGCATGGTTTTCAACACTGGCGATTCGAGGTGTAGACGCGCTGGGTATACCGCTCAGCTTTGCGATGGTAGCCACAGTCCTTGCGGGGTTTGGCCTGGTCCTGGCCCTGTTCGCAGTGGACCGGACACCCCGCCAGGTTCCGTACACTACTCCGGAAGACAGCGTCTCTATTACAGGCAAGCTACTGATTGCCCTGTTATTTCTGCTCATGGGCTGGCGCTACTTCACCATCCTGGGCATTGTCATTGAACAACCGCTTTTCGGATGGGACGCAATGATGAACTGGGCCCCCAAAGCCGTAGTCTGGTTTCATCAGGGTGAACTCACTGAATTCGTCAACCCGTCAACGTGGTTACAGCACGGCAACGCGGCAGAACCCTACACGCTGGGCAATCCGCCAGCATCCGAATACCCCGAAATGGTGCCGCTGATATTCCTGTGGCACATGCTAGGCGCGGGCACCTGGGACCACCCACTGCTGCAACTGCCCTGGCTTCTGGCAGGGCTGAGCACTGGCCTGGCGCTGTATGGCTTCTTGCGGATGCGCCGCGTGCCGACTCTGCTATCGGCAGGCGCATGCTACTTGCTACTCAGTCTCCCCTTCCTGAATATTCATGCGGTCATAGCTGGATATGCTGACCTGTGGCTGGCGTCTGCCTTCAGCATCGGTGCCATCGCGCTCCATCTACGGGAACAGCAGCCTGCTCCTGGTGTGACTCTCATTGTGCTCTTGATGGCGCTGATCTGCATACAACTGAAGAACCCCGGTATTATTCTGGGCCTGATATTGCTACTGGGAACAATACGGCAATGGCTGAAGCTCTCCTGGAAAACGGAATCAGTGATTATTCTCGCCGGGGCCGGCCTGGTGGCATATTGTGTGATAATGGGCGTGCGGGTGGAGGTGCCTGGTCTGGGACTGGTCAACGTGGGCACCGCCGGGTTTCAGCTGGGTCGGTTTGTAGTCTATGACTTCCAGTTCCACCCTGAAGTGACAACGCCGGTACTGAGGTCACTATATTCGATGGGAAACTGGAACTTGCTCTGGTATCTGGTGACTGCCGGCATTCTGTGGCGTCTGCGCAATGCAATACACTGGCGAAGGCCGGGCACGCTGGGACTGATACTCACCGGCATTTTCGTTTTCTACTTTGTCGTCTTCTTTGTTTCAAGCTATCACTACCATGCGATTACGTATATTACCCTTAATCGCGCGATACTCTATGTCATACCAGCTCTGCTATTCTGGGTTTTCACATTTTGCACGCCTGAGGAGGTGAGAGATTCGTGAAGTTGTTTCAAAGCCAGGTAGACTTCTACCAGCGCATGATCGATGCGGTAATCGTTAGCGGAACGCTACCTCTTGCCTTCTGGCTCTACTACGGACACCTTAACTGGAACGACAAGTACATTATTACCGCTATCGCGGCGATACCAATCTTCTATCTCAGCGCCAAGGCTAGCAATCTCTACCGCCCTTACTTTGTTCAATTCGGAGAGCAACAAATTCGCTCACTCCTGGTAGCCTGGTTCCTGACTCTGGCGGGACTGCTACTGATGGGCTACGCCTTCAAGAGCACTCACGAGCTGTCGCGGGTTACCATGGGCCTCTATGCCATCATTCTTCCTGTGTTTCTGCTCATAAGCCGTCTCGCTGTCTGGCGCTTCATCAGGGCCATAGACGAACGAGGATACGGGGTACGCTCAGCGATCATCATTGGCACCGATGACAATGCGAGGGCACTTGCCGAAAGCATTGCCTGCTCCTCGTCGATCGGACTCCGCTTCAAGGGTTTTGTGGAACTGGATGACCGGCGCCCAACGGAAGCTCTGGCACAGGGACAAGTCCTGGGAAAGGTTTCTGACATCGCCCAGTTACTGGCAGGCGACGATGTGGATATCGTCTACATCTCGGTGCCCATGTCTGACACAGACACACTGAGCAAGATCCTTAAGGTCCTGGGTGACTCCACCGTTTCTATTTTTCTGGTGCCGGACCTATACACTGCAGAGATCATGCAGGGAACCTGGATTACGCTTGGCGATGTGCCCACAGTTTGCGTTATTGATGGCCCAACACAAGGCATTAATCCAATCCTGAAGCGTATCGAAGACCTGGTGATATCAACGGTTTCGCTGACACTGCTCGCCATCCCGATGCTGTTCATCGCCATCGCGGTGCGGCTCACCTCGCCTGGGCCCGCCCTCTATAAGCAGGTCAGATATGGCATCAGTGGCAAGCCCATTGTGGTTTGGAAGTTCCGCACAATGAGTGTGATGGAAACCACCGAGGACTTTGTCCAGGCCACCAAAAACGATTCTCGGGTCACCCGCCTGGGCGGCTTTCTACGCCGCACCTCACTGGACGAAGTACCGCAACTATTCAATGTACTAATGGGGGACATGTCCATTGTGGGCCCAAGGCCGCACCCGGTGGCACTTAACGAGGCTTACCGGGACAAGATTTTTGGCTACATGCTACGCCACAAGGTCAAGCCGGGAATCACCGGACTGGCGCAGGTGAACGGTTTCCGGGGCGAGACCGACACCCACGACAAAATGGAACATCGTATTCGTTACGACATCGAATACATCAATAGCTGGAGCATGTGGCTGGACCTGGCCATTATCATACGCACGCCGCTAAGCCTGCTGCGCAGTGAGAACGCCTATTAAACCGCTGGCCCGGTCAGAGCAGTGATTCGTATGACGCCAGAATTGCAGGCCACTGAAATGCCTCCAGATGCCGCTTCGCGCTTGCATCCGACATAGATGCGAGCTGCGAGTTGTCATTCAGTAGCTCACGAAGCACGCTTTCACACTCATCTACGCCGTCAAAAAAACGTGCCGCGCCGCCCAAAACCCAGCGATTAAAGCGATTATCATGAGCCAACACCGCTGATCTGGCGGCCAATGCCTCAACCAGTGAGGGGTTGGTTCCTCCCACAGTGTGACCATGAATATACAGTCGCGAATGAAAGCGAAGCGCCCGCACTGTAGGCTTGTCAAAAATTGCACCCGGGAACACAACATCCGGACCCGCAGCATCAAGCACACGACAGTGATATTCATTCTCCCGGGTGTAGTCACCAAGCACGAGCAGTTTGGTCCCTGCCTGTATGCGCGAGAAAGCGCTGACAATCTCAAGAATCGAGTTCTCTGGAACGGGCCTTGCTATCAGCGTGCAATATTGTTTGGGCTGAAGACCAAGAGCCGCTAGTGGCGCGATATCAGGTTCCACGACTTGATCCGCCCCATACGGAATCATGGTGATTTTTCGCGACGATACGCGCGTCTCCAGGTGCTTTTTTATTTCCGGATGATCTGCTACGAGATGATTGCCGAGCCAGCACCCAAGCCAGTCATTGAGATAAAACCATGCTTTGGCCAGCGGACCCCACTTCGCCCGGCGATACTCTATGCCATCCATATTGATCACATTACGCATGCCCAGCAGGCGGTATACGAACCCGAATATGGCGGTGTTATAGCCCAACGTCAGCATTGTCCCCTGGCCACGGGCTGAGATCAGCGTCGCTTTCCAATCAAAAAAAATCGTGCCCAGCGCACCCTCGTTCTCAATCGGGATATTGACGCGACGGATGTCCCGCCACTGGTCTTCATATACCGCACCCTTGCCCGAAATTTGACAGTAAACGGTAACAGTCCAGCCGTTATTCGCCAGGTAGACTGCGAGATGTTCAGCCAGATACTCAAACCCGCTGTGGGCCGCGGGAATGCCGCGAGACCCAAGAATGTGCACTTCTTTGCCCATGTTGTGCGTACAAGACCCCTGTTGCCAAAATCTTCGTCACGGTAGCTACTGAAACCGGTCATGACAACAACAATCGTCCTGAAAATTGAGTCGACACAAGTTATCTTCTGGCGCAGGCAACCACCAAATTGAAGAGTTTAATCTGCTCAAACCCAACCATGTGCTGAAGCATTTTCCTCTGCTACCGCGCCTGCCGGGCGGACTCCTCAAGTAAATACTGCGTGCAGAGCAATAGCCTGAAAGTTGGCAGCTAGGGCGGCGAAGTTCACCGGACTCCCGGTTTACGGCAGCGTCATGGTACCGCGTATCATCGACATCAGGACCGATATAGACTACTTTCTGCTTCATGAATGCCAACGCTGCCCGCTAGATAATGCGGCATTAAGTCTCGCATTGAGGTGCCCCGCCCATGGAGACATCCCTGGCAGCCAGTGAAGGTAAAGCTGTATCTCCTATCAATACTTACTGCAAGGACCTCCAACAATGTGCGCAAAGCAGGATAGCAAATCCAGGTTATTGCCTTGTTTGACTGTGCTGCGCTGCGCCTCAAGGCCGGGGTTCATCAGTTATTCACAATGATTGAGTCAAGCAAAACCTGGAGCCTGCTGTACTGGTCGTACCTGGTCTCCCGTTACGGGCCCGCCCCTGTTCTCCAACATGTGGGGGGCGCTCAACCGCCATGCACAGGCAACTGATCAACCTCGCTGTGCGCGGACTGAGCCAGGCATGCCGACTGCTGTTGCTGCTGACGCTGGCCCGCTTTCTGTTGCCCGAGGAACTGGGGATGTTTGGCCTGGTCTTCGCGATCGTCAACTACGGTTTAATGATTGCGGGGCTGGACCTGTATGCCTTCGCCAACCGCAAAATCGTCGATGCCTCGCCGGAGCAACGCCGGCACATTCTCGAAAACCAGGTAACCGTGTACTGTGTTGCCTATGCGGTGATCCTTCCGACCGGCTGCCTTCTGGTGCTCAATGGCCTACTGTCCTGGAAACTCTATGCCATTAGCAGCCTGTTGCTGGTCGCCGAGCATCTTTCCTATGAGGTCTACCGGGTGCTTAACGCCATCGGCAGGCCGTTAGAGGCCGTCCTGGAATTTTTTATCCGCGCCGCGGCCTGGGTACCGCCACTGCTATTAATTTTCATTTTGGTTCCCGCCCTCCAGACTCTGGAAACTGTGTTTGCCTTATGGTTACTCGGGACATCACTGTCGGTCGTGTTTGGCCTCTTTGTACTCGCCGGGCAGGGTTTGCGTATCACCCGCCCGGGGCGCGACCTGCAGTGGATAAAAACTGGCCTGGCGATAGCTCTGCCCTACATTATCGGAACCCTGGCGTTACGCGGCATGTTCACGGCGGACCGCTTTTTGGTTGAGGAGATCGGCGGCCTCGCGTTGCTCGGCGCCTACACATTCTATGTCGGCATCGCGGTAACCATGGTGGGGTTATTGGAGTCCGCCGTCTTCAGCTTCATTTATCCCCGTTTGGTAGAAAAAGCCAATCGCAGGGACATGGTGGCGTTTTCACAGTATTACCGCTCACTCGCGCTACAGACTCTGGCCGGCACCGGCGGGCTGATCGCCATGATCATCTGGCTGGCGCCGTACCTGATGAATATCTCCGGTCACACCATTTACGCGGAGAATATCGGCCTGCTGCACATGACCCTGATCGCCTTTGGCATGTTTTGCCTGGGGATGGTTCCCCACTATGGCCTTTTCGCGCTGCGGGCCGATAAATCCATTATGTTCTCGCATTTGTTTGGTATACTTGCCTTCTTGCTGGGGGCTCTATTTTTCTCGCAAAACAATAAAGGCGTGTACGCGGTGCCATACGCAATGATTACCGGGTTTACGGTGATTTTAATCGCCAAGATCGCCCTGTTCACTCACAAATATTCCGCTTTCAAGGCCACAGGACCTGCTCATGTTTAATGACAAGTCGATTCTGATCACCGGGGGAACCGGCTCCTTTGGCAAAAAATACGTCAAGAGCATTCTCGATAGGTACCGGCCCGCCCGGCTGATCATTCTGTCCCGCGATGAACTGAAGCAGTTTGAAATGCAGCAGGTTTACAACGACCCCTGTATGCGTTATTTCCTCGGCGACGTGCGCGACGCCGAACGCCTGACCCAGGCTTTTCAAGGTGTGGACTACGTCATTCACGCGGCCGCACTCAAGCAGGTGCCCGCTGCCGAATATAATCCGATGGAGTGTATCAAGACCAATATCCACGGGGCCGAGAACGTAATCAGTGCGGCCCTTGCCAACAACGTGGAAAAAGTCATCGCGCTGTCGACCGACAAGGCGGCGAACCCCATCAACTTATACGGCGCCACCAAGCTTGCATCCGACAAAATGTTCGTCGCCGCCAACAACATGGTGGGCAAACGCCAGACCCGGTTCGCCTGTGTCCGCTACGGCAACGTGGTCGGCTCTCGCGGCTCGGTCGTACCCTACTTCAAGAAGCTGTTGGCCGAAGGCGCCGACAGCCTGCCCGTCACCCACGAGGAAATGACCCGTTTCTGGATTACTTTGCAACAGGGCGTGGATTTCGTGCTGAAGAACTTCGAGCGAATGCAGGGCGGCGAAATATTCGTACCTCAAATTCCATCCGTCAGGATACAGGACCTCGTAGAGGCCTATGCACCGGGTACGCCGTATCACGTGGTGGGCATACGCCCCGGGGAAAAGCTGCATGAAATCATGTGCCCCTCGGACGACTCCCACCTGACCCTGAAGTTTGACGACCACTACGTCATTCGGCCCAGCATTACTTTTTTCAATGCGGCCTATGACTACACGGAGAACAAGCTGGGAGAAACTGGAACCCCGGTGCCCCAGGGCTACGAATACAATTCAGGCAACAATCCCGATTTTCTCGACATCACGCAGATTCGCGAATTCGATAAATTCAGCGAGCTGTAGGAAGCACCCGCATGATTCCCTACGGCAGGCAAGACATTTCCCAGGCGGATATCGATGCCGTGGTGGAGGTGCTGCAGTCGGACTTCCTGACCCAGGGACCGCAGGTGCCCCTGTTCGAAGAGAGCATCGCCGGGTATACCGGCGCCGTCCATGCCGTCGCTGTCAACAGCGCCACCTCGGCCCTGCATATCGCTTGCCTGGCACTGGACCTGGGGCCGGGGGACTGGCTATGGACCAGCCCTATTACCTTCGTTGCCTCCGCCAACTGTGCACGCTACTGCGGCGCCAGTGTCGACTTTGTCGACATTGATGCAGACACCGGCAACCTGTCTCTGCCCGCGCTGGAGGACAAACTACGCAGGGCTGAGCTAGCCAACTGTTTGCCCAAAATCGTCGTCCCCGTGCACCTCAGTGGCCAGTCCTGCGAAATGGCAGGCCTCGCCGAACTCGCGGCACGCTACGGTTTTCGCGTCATAGAGGACGCCTCTCACGCCATCGGCGGCAGATATCGTGACGCGCCGGTGGGCAACTGCGCCTATTCCGATATCACTGTGTTCAGTTTTCACCCGGTGAAAATAATCACCACCGGTGAGGGCGGAATGGCCACCTGCAACGACGCGGCGCTGGCGGAGTCGATGCGCCTGTTGCGCAGCCACGGCGTAACCCGTGACCCGTCACTGATGACCGCTCCTGCACACGGCCCCTGGTACTATGAGCAAATCACACTGGGCTTCAATTACCGGATGACTGATCTGCAGGCGGCACTCGGGCTTAGCCAACTACAGCGTATTGATGAATTCATTCCCCTGCGCCACGCCGTCGCAGACCGCTACGACCAGGCGTTAGCCGACCTCCCCCTGAAGCTGCCCAGGCGCATGAAAGACAGCTACTCATCCCTGCACCTGTACATCGTGCGCATCGATACGGCCGACTCTGCGCTGAGCCATCGCGAAATATTTGATGCTCTGCGAGAGCGAGGTATAGGGGTAAACCTGCACTATATCCCAGTGCACACCCAGCCCTACTACCAGCAGCAGGGAGTGGAGTACGATCCGCTACCCGAGTCAGCTGCCTACTACCGGGAGGCGATCTCCCTGCCCATGTATCACCACCTGGGCAAGGACCAACAGGAGCAGGTTATCGCTGCGCTGCGTGAGGTATTCGGGCAGCCGGAATGAATATCGCCATGATCCCCGCCAGAGGCGGCAGCAAGCGCATACCCCGCAAAAATATCAAGCCATTCCACGGCAAGCCGATCATCGCCTATTCCATCGACGCAGCCCGGGCCAGCGGGCTGTTTGACGAGATTATTGTCTCCACAGACGACGAGGAAATCGCCGCTGTTGCGCGGAATTTCGGCGCCAACACGCCCTTCACGCGACCCGACGCGCTGGCCGACGACCACAGTACCACTCTCGATGTCATCGCCCACACCATTGACTGGTACAGTGAGATGGACGTGAAGCTGGACAGGCTGTGCTGCCTCTACGCGACGGCGCCGATGATCAGGGCGGAGGACCTGACCCACGGGTTTGAAGCGCTGCAGGAGGAAAGCGCATCGTTCGCCTTCAGCGCCACGGCGTTCGAGTTTCCCATCCAGCGTGCCGTGCGCCTGCTGCCTGACGGCGGCGTCGAGATGCTGCAGCCGGAGCACCTGCTTACACGCTCACAGGACCTTGAGCCCACTTACCACGATGCCGGGCAGTTCTATTGGGTTAAGCCGGATCGATTTCTCGCGGGGAAAGGTATCTTTTCCAGGGACTCCAGGGCGGTAATCCTGCCTTCCTATAGGGTGCAGGACATCGATACCGAGGAAGACTGGCTCAGGGCCGAAGCACTGTATTCCGTTGCGCAGGATGCCAGAGGTAAAGTGTCGGGCTGATGAGTTGCACTCTATAAGAAACCAACACGGCAGAACTGTACAATGCGCTCAGCTGCGCAAATTTTTGGGCACCCACCGACCCGGTTGGCATTTTCCGGGTTTCAGTCGTGCTGACATTCGCTCAAATACGACTTTGGCAGGTGAAAGGGATTGCTCCGCTGACTATCAATCTGCCGCACTGTAACGAGCAGTGTTAGCTGAGCACATCCCAGCTTATGGGAGTACCCTTTTTAAGATGTCTGCGTACCTTTCTGCCTAATAGAAGGTCATAGTACTTGGGAGGAAGACCGTACCCAGGCCTGATACACCGCATGTTGGAGGCAGTTAAAGTCTCACCAGGCTGTACATCCTCAGCGATATAAATAGACCGTCGAAAAATCATAGAACCTCTTTCGGAGCCCTCTAACGCATAAGACACTTCACCTTTCGCCTCCCACGCTGTCTTACACTCTTCTACTAACATCTTAAATTCAGCAGGCTCCATTGAGAATGCAGAGTCCACTCCGCCTTCAGCTCTATCAATCGTGAAGTGCTTTTCTATGACAGCAGCGCCGAAAGCGACGCTGGCAATGGCAACACCGATACCCATGGTGTGATCCGACAGCCCTACTTCGACTCCAAAGGTCTCTCTCATATTGGGAATCGTAAGTAAGTTGGCGTCTTTAGGCGTTGCGGGATAAGCGCTGGTACATTTCAACAGACAGAGGCTCGCACAGCCCGCAGCCCTGGCTTCGCTAACGGCCTCGGATATTTCGGACACAGTAGCCATACCAGTGGAAATGATAACCGGCTTTCCTGTCTGCGAAACCCTTCTTATCAGTGGCAAGTCGACATTTTCAAATGACGCGATCTTGTAAAACGGTACGTCTAATTCCTCCAGAAAATCCACCGCTGTAGCATCAAAAGGCGTGCTGAAAAAGATAATGCCCTTTTCTTCACATCGCTTCATTATTGGTTCGTGCCATTCCCAAGGTGTCATTGCTTCGCCATACAACTCGAACAGACTCCTTTTTTTCCAAAGACTATCAGGATCATCAATAAAAAAATCACCTTCTGCCAGGTCTAATGTCATCGTCTCTGGTTTGTATGTTTGAATCTTCAGTGCATGTGCACCGGCATCGGCGGCGGCATCAACAATTTTTAATGCTTTATCGAGCGACTGATTGTGATTGCCAGACATTTCAGCGATTATGAATGGGGGATGATTCTCTCCGATACGGTACTGACCAATGGTAAACTCGTCTTTGATCATCGCAGAATCACTCCGACTGGAATCGTTTGTTTGGATTGCATTCCGTTATCCTCTATCGAGTATTCCAGTATCTTCACGATACCGTCAGCGGCTTTCACGTAAAGACTGCCATTGTCGCTTTTAACGACCTGGCCAATACACGTTTGATTATCAATTTTCTCATCTGCCAAAACTGCTTTCCACAAATAAACTTTTCTACCCGCCCATAAACAGAACGCACCGGGGTAGGGATTTGTCAGCGCCCTTACCCAGTTATAAATTCGCTGCCTGTTCCAATTCCAGTCCAGCAGGCCGTCTTCGGGGGACCGCTTTCCAAAGTAGCTACTATCCTGCTCATTTTGCTCGATATACACACACCTATCATCTCTCACTAATTCCACGGCCTGCTTTAGCAATTCCGGATACAAATGCCTGAACTGTTCGATCAAATCACCCCCCGTGGTAATGGGGGTTACAGCGATTTCTCGTTGAATCAGGATGCCTCCCGTGTCACAACCAACATCAATCTGATGAACCGTGATTCCGACCTGCTCTTCACCGTTGATGATTGCCCAAATATGCGGCGCTCTGCCGCGGTATTTGGGTAAGAGAGACCCATGGATATTGAGTGCCGCTTTGCTGGGCAGACCAATAAGGTCTTCTTCGATAATAAACAAGTAGTTAATAGATAGCAGTATCTCTACAGCATCCAAGGCAGATAGAAAGTCACTGCAGCTGCCGTTTCGGGGGTTTCCAGTGAAGACCGGAACAGCATTATCACCAGCCCAATTGATGATAGATTGCGAATTTTTATCTGTGAGAACCGCCAGGATATTGAGTTCGGACGAGATATTCTCCAGCGTGCTGAATCCTAAATCTCCACTGGCACAGATCACTGTGTTCATAGTGCCTTCCGTAGATCACGGGCTATCTTCATGGCCCCGGTTCCATCAGTCAGATCGAAGCCTTTGAGGGCCATGGTTTTTACAAGATACCTGTCAGAAAGGATGTCGCTAAAGAGATTGAGCCAGTCTGATTTAGTCACTGATTCAGCCGCGCCCAAATAGTGGGCCAGGCCCTCCCTTCCCAGACTCTCACATATGCCTACCTGATTTTCGGCCATGGAAATCACCGCCGACGGAATTCCCAATGTGGCACGTTCCCAGCTCGTCGACCCACCGGCACCGATAAAAAAGTCATGCTCCATCATCAACTCGGAAAACGTTGACGTAAAGGATATGAGGGAGCAACGCTGTGGATTTGAGCTCACAAATTTCGTCATTTCTGGAAACGTTCCGTGGCGCTGATCCAGAACGAAAGTAAATTCATACTTGCCAAGCATATCGCCATTCAGGGCTCGCGCCAGGTTTATCGTGCTATTGCATATGTCCCCGCCACCGAAAAAGACCAGTATTTTCTCGATGGCTTTATCCCCAATTGTATCCGGGTCTATACGTGCGCGAAGAGTGGAGAAGCTCTTGTCCTGAAGTGAGTAGCGAGGCCCTAAATATGTCCTGGTCGACGCGTTTCGCCTGAGCAGGCGATGAGTACGCATGCTTGATGGTAGATTCTGGTCCAAAAAATAGTCGCAGCAATGAGGTCGGCCTGATAGGTCATCTATCACAAACAACTTTGCACAGCGAAGACCTTTCTCATAGCTCAAACCCAGAGAGTAGTGGTCTATCACTACTAAACCAGCTTCCGAGTACTGTGAAAGAACGGCGTTTGTTGACCTGAGATCATCCTCCCAGCTACCGCCCAACCACTGGGAGTAATTATCCTTTTCAACTTCCTGCCCTTTCTTTAAACCACCTGGGATCACATGAATGGAAATGTACTCAGGGATTTCCTCTATCGCCGAGCCGAAATGATCTTTGGTAATGAAAGAAACACTGAACCCAACTTCATGCAGGGCATCCGCAAACGACAAGCACCGCCTCAGGTGGCCCGAGCCGATATGGCTGCCTGAGTCCACTCTAAAAAAAACGCCGTTCATCGCCATTTATCTCGTTATCGAATACCTTAGAAGCAAGATGATATCACTTGGGTCGTGCAAGCACGCTAATGCAAGTACGCTTGTTGACGGGAGGCTCCACCGCCGGGTTTTTACCCTCATCCAGTGTACAGACCTCGCAGGTTATTCGACGTACCCGCCTACACTTTTCCTTCCACTGCTACCACTTCAATACCCAGACCAGAAAAAATATCGGCAATAGTTTTCGACACCCCATCAATCTGTACAGGCAGGTAATTGGCTCCGACCGCCACGCATTGCACCTCCGGGTATAGCTCCTTAATGTTAATCAGAGCCGAACTGCAAAAACTGACTACCGCTTTAGGCTTGATCTCATCGATAATCAACTCTGCAGGCTGCGATCGATACTCGGCGGCCACCCATGTTTCTGTTGGTGGCTCCTGACGATTACGCATATCGTAATGGGGTTTTATCAGCACCTCGCCGGAAATCTGCTCCACGACTCTGGCCATTTTTTTCCTGAGCTTGTCAGCATCAGTTGCATCTAACAGTAACTCAATATTCTGGTCGAGCATCAGTATCACGCCCGATGATCTCCATTGTTCCCCAGAGCGGTGATAGCGATTAATCGTGAAAACCTCCCCATAGCTTTCTCGTCTCACCATCTTTTCGGGATAGCTTACGAATGCCCGGTCGTATTGCCTGGCATCGATTCCGCTCAAGAAACCCTCATACAGTGTGTACTTCAGGCCAATAAGCCAACCAAAGCGATGACGAAACATCATGCCTCGTAACTGATTCTCGGTGAGTACCGCATCGTAATAATTAAGAATTCCATCTTCGAAAATACAGCGCTCATCAACCTGCGGATGAAAAAAGAGAAAATTGCCCAGCAAGTGGTCCGGATGGGGAAGGCAGATGGAGACCCGTCGATACCTGAGAAGAAGCACTCTTGCGTACAGACTGGCTAGCAAAAAGCCGAGAAACTTGGTGAAGCGATTGCGCATATTGGGTGACAGCCACGCCACACGATCAGCGTAATGCACAATTCGCCTGTCACAGCTGAGAAAACAATACTGATCTGCGCCGGCAAAATGATCCAGCAACGCGCCGATAGAGATCGCGTTGTTCGGAGTATAGCCCATGAAGATAACGCATTTTTCCCTTCGCCAGGTCATTGCGCTTTAGCTGGGCTCTTTTGCAAAAAAAACCCCAGAATGCCAGTGCGGCCGAAAGGAATAGCCAGTACCTCAAGCGCAAAAGCCAGGGGTAACAGCATGGCGATTCGGGCCATCAGCGGCAGCGTACGTCGGTGCTTTAGCGCAACGATAATGTTGTCATTGAACCCGGTTCTTGAGGCCAGGGCCTGCAACATCCCCAGAACCCCTAAATGCACGGAGAAGCGTCGTTGCCCGATAACCTCATAGCCGATCTCGTTCATCTTGCTTGCCAGGGTGTCATGGGTCCAGTGCGTCAGGTGCTTGGGAAAATCCAGATGCATCCACCGACGACCAGCGAGCCGCGATTGCCAGGAATCGAGCCTTGGCACCTCGAGCATCACGACGCCGCCATCTGCGAGGTTGTTCACCAGAAGCCTATCCAGCAGCGCGACGGGCTGCGGCAGATGTTCCAGCACGTGATTCAGGGTAATCAGGTCGTACCCCTCGCCATCGAGCTTGCCATCTGTATACAGCCCCTCCTGCACAGCCACGCCATAACAGTTTCTGGCGAACTCGGCCCGCTCGGGTGCCGTCTCCACGCCCGAGACGACCCAGCCTTCCTGCGCCGCCCGGTACAGAAACTGCCCCTTGCCACAGCCGAAATCCAGTAGTCGATTTGCACCCGGTGCCAGAAGGCGCCTTGCTTGTTTAAGAACAGACCCCGCCTCTCGCATAATGATCTTCTCGAATGCAGAATCCCGATTGTCCACTACTGCATAGACTTCGTCGGCGTATAAAGCGGCAGTGTCTACTTCCCGGAGTATCAACGTCCAGGTGACTCCGCAACGGCTGCACAGGATCAGACTGAGTTCCTGCTCCTCTGCATTCGGGGCCAGGCTGCATACAGGGCATTGGGTTTGGCGCATGTCGCTAATCAGTCCTTTTCGGAAAACGCCGCGGTGCATACAGGTCATTCATCGGACACATTCCCCTCGCCTATACCCGCGCAATACCGCCAGCCGGGATCCTCCGCCACGTTTTCAGCGCGATATCTCAGGGCCATCATGGCAAACAAGGCCAACATCGTGAATATCTGGTGTTTATGACTGTTGGAGTTACTCAACGAGCACATGGACAAAGTGATTGAAAAGACCAGGAAAGGACAATACCGAAACATCAGCATCCGGTCCTGGTAAGCCAGCTTCAGCGCTGTTATCCACGGTGTAGCATACAGAAAAAGAATAAATACACATCCGACAATCAACCCCGAACACGCAAGATAGTGAAGATAGTCGTTGTGCGAATCGAGCATGGTATCCCAGTGTATGGCGTAACGCGACTTGACGAAGTTCCATTCACCGGCACCTACACCATACAGCGGGTTCTCCTGGATCATCTGCCAGGCGCCCCTCCAAAGAATCATACGGGTCTGCGTGGTGGCGGTTTCGGTGGTTACAGGGGCGTCGTTGACGCTGGCTCTTTGCGCTTCGTCAACGACCTTGGGCAACACCTCCCCCACGTATTCTCCAACATTTTGCAGGTTGGAGATACCGAGCGGGGACATCAACACAAACATCGCCACGACCACCGGCACAAGGGCACTCAGTCGCACAATGCGATAAAACGCCAGGTGAAACAGGATCAGACTGGCAAGCAGGGCGAGTGCAGACATGCGCGTATCTGTCAGGAAAGCCGCGCTGGTAAACACCAGGAAAAAAATAGCGAGTACCCATTGATTCGGCGATTCCATCCGCCTGGCGCTAGAGTAGTGTGCATAGCTGACCATCGCCACCGCGGCCAGATAATTACCGAATGCATTATGCCCCAGGTTCCCGCTGGTCAACCGGTGCTCCGACAGGCCGCCCAGCCGAAATTCTGTAAACAGAATCGACTCGACTATGTTCAACAGTGTCGCCAGGTAGAGCCCCCATAGCATCAACCATACGCGCTGCCCCTGCAGGGAAGGCAGGCTGACAAAAGCCATCGCCAGCAGAATATAGCGGTACTGAAACGCCCACACGGCGAAACCGCCCAGGCTGCGTTGGTCTGACCACATCGCATACAGATACCCGCCCAGATAAGCGGCCAGAACTACAAGCATCCAGATCGGGTTGATCGCGCCCGGCCTCTCACTTCCGCTGCGCGCACCATGAAAGATGATCCCGAACAACAGATAAAGATCGATGTGAGTAAAAAAGGCGAAATGGGCTGCCCCTAAATCGCTCAGGGGGGCCATGGCATAGGCGGGCAGAAGATCATTGATCGCATTGGGCACGCTGATCACGACAACAGGGGTCAGCAGATAAAACAATCGCAGGCTGTGGCTGGAGAGTAACAGCAGCAACACGAAGTAGACAGCAGATACAAGAACCACGCCATCGATATAGTAGGACTGGAAGAGTTCGTTCCCCCACTCGAGCATGATCGCTATAGCCGCGGTCAGGTATACCAGCACGAATATGGCTGACTGCAGCGTGTCGGAGCGTCCCGGCGAATTCGCCGTCAGATTGTCGGGAGAGTTATGCATGTCCGTTTCGAAATCGCTCCTTGATTCTGCCAAAAGGCATATTTACCACAACTAGATTCGGGCAAGTACCGCGCTGCGCACTAAAGCTTGATTCTTGCCATCTTGTCCTGAAAGTTCCGACCAATCAAAACCTGGGAGCAGAAAAAGCCTCGCCTCTCCGCACTATGGCTCACACATATCCTGTTACCAGTGGGGTTGCCAACCAGGTCTGCCCATCCCTGGCCCCATGAGCACCCGCAGCCCACAGTGACTTCGAAGGTTTCGCTCATCATCTGGCGCTTTCCCTAGTGACCCGGGGATGGCCGGTCACTGTGTTCTGTCAACTCGATGGAGCGGGCGACATTGCCACCCACTCAAGGCTCGCAGGTATAGTGTACCTACCCCGATCACCAACATCGACGCTCCCGGTAGAATTTTCTTCGACTGGAAAGCCACCCCTGTCTCGATGCACAGTCCCGGCGGCAAAACCCGGCGCCAGACAATAATGCCTGGACTTCAGGCTTATTGTTTAAAACCAGAATGAGCCAGCAATCGCGGTAGTATGAATGGTATGGGGTGGGGTGGCGCAGGATGGGGCGAGCCCCCCATAATCAGGAAGCGCCTGCGTAACCGTTCGGAGGCAGACAAATCAACCAGGATCAACCATAGTACTCTCGAAGCCTGTAAACCCAGCCCTTACCTGTCGAGTGTCTGGCGCTTTCTCAGGAGAGCATCACGCAAGCGAACTGAAGTAGGCGACTGTCAATTCTAGCCCTTTATCCAGCGCGATCGTTGGCGCCCACTGCAGTTGTTCCTTTGCCAGAGCAATATCAGGCTGTCGCTGCAACGGATCATCTGCAGGTAACGGCTTGTACTCCAGCGTCGATGAAGAGGCCGAAATAGCAATGATACGCTCTGCAAGTTGTTTGATCGTGAATTCACCTGGATTACCCAGGTTAACGGGCCCCGTAAATCCGTCTTCGCTGTCCATTAACTTCATGAGCCCATCGACCAGGTCTTCTACGTAGCAGAAAGAGCGGGTCTGGCTTCCGTCGCCATAGATTGTAATGGGCTCATTCGCCAGCGCTTGCATAATGAAGTTTGACACCACCCTGCCATCATTAGGGTGCATGTTCGGCCCATAGGTATTAAAAATTCTCGCTACCTTTATGCGTAAATCGTGCTGACGGTAGTAATCAAAAAACAAAGTCTCGGCGCAGCGTTTGCCCTCGTCATAGCAGGATCGAAAACCGATAGGGTTTACATGGCCCCAGTAATCTTCTTTTTGCGGATGCACCTGAGGGTCGCCATACACCTCGCTTGTCGATGCCTGTAGGATCTTTGCTCCGGTGCGCTTGGCCAGACCGAGCATATTTATCGCCCCATGCACACTGGTTTTGGTGGTTTGCACGGGGTCATGCTGATAATGCACGGGCGAAGCAGGACATGCCAGGTTATAGATCTCATCTACCTCGACATACAGCGGAAACGTCACGTCATGACGCATCAGCTCAAAATGCGGGTTGAGTAACAGATCTGCGATATTGTCGCGCGTGCCCGTGTAGTAGTTGTCCAGGCAGAGCACGTCGTGACCACGACCAAGCAACGCCCGGCAGAGGTGGGAGCCAAGAAAACCCGCGCCTCCGGTTACCAGAACTCTCTTCCTTATATGCATTCGTTATCCAACACCCCGATTTTCGCTACACTTTAACGACAAAGGTCGTCGTTGCATAGTGAATGCTGTGGGGGAGGGTAAAACCCTGGCCGGGCCCGCTATCGTGGTAGTCCCATGGTTGGTACCTGGCATGCAGGTGTGACGGGGCACCCAGGGATCAGGTACGTACCTGTCACTAAGCCTTCGAAACCGGGCCGGGCTTGTCATCACCCAGCTCGCCGGGCCTCCCATCGTTGCCAGCTGCCCTCGCGATAGCATTCCATCTGTTCGCCTTCCAGCCGCATCAGGTAGAGCCAGCGGTTATCAAGCAATTGCTGCACCATCTGGTGATTGGCAATCACTGTGTCGATCGCCGCCTGCGGTGCGTCAATCACCACCGTCAGCCGCAAGGGCGTATGCATCCAGTGATCGCCATCGTGTAGTGACTGCCAGGGCAACCCGATGCGCAGGTCACCCCCATTACCCTCGAACACCCCTATGCGTCCACCGGTCACGTTGTGCAGCGTCTTGTTTCCGCTACCGAAACGCTTGTTATCCACGGTAGAGGCGAAATACTGCATGTTGATCCAGTTGGTGACGATCATAGGCGCGGTCATGATCAGCTCAAGCAGGCTGCCGTCAGGGTCCTTACGATAATCATAGTCATGAAGAAAGCTACGCCCCTCCAGGTCAACACCCCGTGTCCTGGTGCGCGGCGCAACAATAAAGGCAGCGTTGTTCGCCAGCCCCCACTCAGGCCGCGTCTGCGCCCAGTCGTTGGCGCGTTCGCGCAGCGCGCGTTGCAGTGCCTCTGGTTGGCCTACCAACGCATCAAGACCCAGTGCCGGCGCCCTCTCCTCCCGCGCAGATGCGCCGGCCGCAGCCAGCTGCGCGGTGATGCGCTGCAGGTCCCGCGCATGACTACCCGTCAGGTCATCCAGATCGTAAAGGGTAATTTCATCAGTGGTCGTATTGTGTAATCCGGCAACAAAGCGCGTGTTGTGGGGAATGATCACACCCTTGTCCACCAGTCTCTGGCGTACGTCAGGATCATTCAACAAACCAGCCAGGGCCCGGGCATTGACCTCACCGGTCTGCCCACAACAGGCACCGCAGTCGAGTCCCGCGCGATGGGGGTTATTGCGGGCCTGGCTGCCATGACCAATCAGCAACACCAGGGGAGCGACGTACTCACCCAGCCCCATGCCGCCCAGAACCCGCGCCGCTATGTCAGCCTGACCCTCGACGCCACCTGCAGTGGCCGTGTCCAGCGTAGGCTGTACGTCATATGCCTGGCGGGCGTCCAGACCCAGGGTATCCACTGAGGTGAGCGCGGCGTCACCGGGCAAACTGCGTTTAACCAACTTGCCCAGGTACCCCAGGCCCAGTGATTCCACCAGGGTAAAAGTCGACAGCGGCACAGACTCAAAAACACGCCAGCCCAGCATTGAGCGCAAACTGCGGGTGCGGCTCTCGACAATCTCAGCATCACGGGCGGCATTTCCGGCGCTGTCGGTGATATCAAGGACGGGGGCCAGCAGCCCGGGCAACTGCGGCCGCCTTGCCGCTGTGCCCAATGGTGCATAGCTGATGGGCAGGCCAAAAAAGCCAGCGAAGCCGAGGGTCTGAATGTCAGGTGACTGGGCCTCCAGGTGGCGGCGAAATACTTCGGATCGAACATCAATGCAGAAGGCGGCCTGCACTGCAGGCTGCTCTGTCACTTCGACCACTGGCTGGAGCTGCAATTTCTGCCGTAAACCCCGCTGGTAGCTAAGCTCATGGGCACGCTGCCACAACAGCGGGATCTGTAACGCGCCGCAATAATCCTCGCCAGAGCGCTGCAGCCAGTCCGCCTGCCAGGCAGCCCACTGCGAGTTGTCTCCCCGGGCACCGTCGTCCAGCAATGACTCCCAGCTCAGGCGAATGGCGAGCAGGTCGATTAGCGTTTGATCATCACCCCCTTCCAGGCGAGCCTGCCAGCGCAGGTACGCGCACCAGGCAGCCCAACCGCTCACCCGCATCAACACCGCCTGCAGGTAAGCTGGCCACTCACTTTCCGGCACAGCAAGTTGCACCAGCGCGTCGAGTATCTGCTGCTGCGGGTCCTCCGCAAGCGCGGTGGCTTTGGCCGGGATGTGCGGGGCCCGCATCAGCAGGGCCACACTGTGATCACTGTGCAGCGCACTGCGCCAACTGGCATAGAGACGGCCAGCCTGATCCGGGTGCCAAACGGCCTGTTCACGATCAAAATAGGCGGCACAGAACTGGGAAATCTGGTGGGTGATGGTGTCACACCAGGCTGGCTGCTGTTGCAGGTCGCGCTTGCGGTCCAGCAGATCGCTCAACAAGGGCAGTAAGACCGGTGCTGGCTGCGGCGCCTCAAGCGCGTCGATCAGCTGCTCAACGGTCAGGTCGCTATCACTCTCTGCCAGCGCCCGCTGCACGTCCTGCTCGCTGATTTCCCCACGCTGCCAGGCTTCGCGATAGTCCAGCAGCGGCAGCGTCATGGGCGAGCCAGCGCTACGCGACAGTAACGCTGCGACGTCTTCGAAGGGCTGGTCAATACGTCCCCAGTAAGGGTTGACCGCGATCATTCTATCCAACGGCCAGTTGGGTGCGATACTGTCGATGGCCGACGCAATCGCTTCGGGGAGCAGATCAAGGTTGGATAAGAGAGGCTTGGCAGCTGCGTTCACAACGAATCTCCTTGCAGGGCAGTTTTTCGGATTGCCAGGGTTTGCGCCTGGGTGGGACTCAGTTTCACCGGCCAGATCTTAAAAGTGAGCCGCGTATAGGTTTCATCGAGATAGAACCCGCAATAGGCCCAGGGATAGAAGGCCCTGGCAAAGCGACCGCCGGGGTAACAGCGCAGCCAGACCTGGGTGCCATAGAGCACCGCAAAACTCAGCATCACCCAGGCTACCAGCGGCGACCCCACCTCAGCAGGCGCCGGGGCCAGCCCTGCAAACAATGCATGCCAGAGCAGGTAGAGCTGGGTCAGTGCCAGAATCTGTACACAGCCTCGCAGCAGCATCGCGCGTGCACCGTACTGTTCCATCCACAACAGGGAGGCCAGGCCCAGTGACACGATCAGCAGGGCCACCGGGGGAACGCCCAGGGAAGGTAGGAACAGCTGCCAAACAGCGGCTGAAGCCGTCACCAGCACAGCGCTGAGACCAAGGGCCGCCAGGTACCAGACCGGGGCGCGCGGGGCGCTTTCGGGAGACAGAAAGTCATTGCTGCGAGCAATGCGCACCGTCTCTCCCGCGCTCAGGAAAGCATGCGCCTTGTATAGCGAGTGCGCCACCAGGTGGAGCAACGCCAGTTCGTAAAGGCCCAGCCCGATTTCCATCAGCATGAAGCCCATCTGCGCACAGGTAGACCAGGCGAGGCGGACCTTGATACTGATCCGGGTCAGCATCACCAGTCCCGCAAGCACCGCGGTAAGACTGCCCACTAAAACAAGTACCCCCTGCGCAACCGGCGCCAGGGAAATCAGGTCTGCCAGCCTTATCAGGACAAAGCCCCCCATGTTCACCACTCCCGCATGCAGTAAAGCGGATACCGGTGTCGGAGCCTCCATAACCTGAATCAGCCAACCGTGCAACGGCAGCTGCGCTGTCTTGAGGACAGCGGCAAAAGCGAATAGCAGTGCGGCCCACTGCAGGGACGCAGGGAGCGCATCCAGCTTGGAAAGGTATTCGTTGAGGCCGCCCAGGGACAGCGTGCCTGCGGCCTGGTACACAAGAAGCAATGCAATCACCAGGCAAACTTCGGCAAAGCGGCTCACCAGGAACTTCTTGTGCGCCACAACCTGGGCGGCTTTGCGTTCGTGATAGAAAGTCAGCAGGTAATGCAGGCCCAAACTAGTGCCGGTCCATGACAGCACGATAACAAGGAGATGGTGACTGACTACCAATACGGCCACGGCGGCAAGGGTAAACAGCATGGCGCGCACGAATCGCGCCTGATTGGGCTCGCCATTGAGGTAGCGGGACGAGTAATTGATGATGACCCAACCCAGTAACGCCACCAGTAACGCCACCGTCAGCCCCAGGGCGTCCACCCCGAGCGGCGCAAACCGCGACCAGAACAGCGCCAGCAAGACCATCGCGACAGTCACAAGCAGACCGGTGCATGCCGTCAATCGCGCCGTCTTCCAGTAGTCGTTCGGCCTGATGCACGCGAGCATAAAACCGGTAACGTAAACTAATGGTAACAACCAGCCACCGTGAAAATCCGTCATGCGTATCCTCCATTCGCGATGTGTCACAGAACCCCGATGCCGGCATACTGAGGCCGGGAAACTCTTTTGTATAATATATTGTTAAGATACTATTGTTCTTTTATAAAGAATGGTTATGTATGCGCAACCTCAACTTCCATCACCTCTACTACTTCTGGGTCGTGGCCAAAGAAGGCCATCTCACGCGAGCCGCCCAACAACTGCATGTTTCGCAGTCGGCCTTGTCGACACAGATACGCAAACTGCAGGAGCAACTGGGTCAAGAGCTGTTCACACGCGACGGCCGCAACCTGCGACTCACTGAGGTGGGTCACCTGGTACTCGAGTACGCCGAAAGCATTTTCAGCCTCGGCAGCGAGTTGCTGGCCCTGACCGAGAGTGGTGAACTACAGCGCTTGCAGCGGCTGCGAATCGGCTCGGTCGCGACCCTGTCGCGAAACTTCCAGGAGAACTTTCTCCGCCCGGTAATCGGCGAGGCGAAGGTCAAGCTAAAGATGCACTCGGCAAGCCTGGAAGAATTGCTGGAGCAGTTGCGGGTGCACAAGCTGGACCTGATCCTGTCCAATCGTGCCGTGGCAGCAGATAATTCCACTCCCTGGCGCTGCCAGCAGATTGCCGAACAAAGTGTGTGTATCGTGGGGCCGCCAGGTAAGGCGGCGAAGCAGTTTCGCTTTCCCGATGACCTGGGAAAACTCCCCTTACTACTGCCGGGACCCAGCAGTGACATTCGCAGTCAGTTCGACCTGTTGTGCGACGAGCGGGGTGTAGAGGTCGACCCCTATGCCGAGGTGGATGACATGGCCATGCTGCGCCTGTTGGCGCGCGACTCGGGCGGGCTGGCAGTGGTGCCAGAGGTGGTCGTTCAAGACGAATTACACAGCAAGCGACTGCAGCGTTACTGCGTACTGGACGATGTGGTGGAGCGCTTCTATGCGATCACTGCCAAGCGCCACTTTGAAATGGTAGCGCTGAATACCTTGCTGGAGCAGTCACAGCAGAGCTTACAAAGTACCAAATGAAACCCGTAACCTATAGAGAGTGGAGCCGATCGCAGGCCAAGCGGCTGGATCGCAAAGGTCCTCGCTCAAGGCGAGTTTTGGCAAAACAGATCGAATCCGGGCTGCGTATTGGCAAAATCGCGGCTGGCCGCAAGCTCCCAGGGGCGCTCACAAGTTTGAGTCTTTTCGCACCAGGCAAATCCCGCTGACCCGATACAGCCCCTGGTATCCCGGTCTCCACCGGGGCGCAGCAGGGGCTTCATTTTCATCTCGCCTTTGTACACAACACCAGCGACAGGAATGTCCTTTATGGTGATAGGCGCGACCTTGAACGGGTTTTGTGTAAGCAAGGTGAAGGTGGCGTCCTTGCCGGCCTTGATAGAACCTATCTCGCCGTCCATCCCGAAAGTGCGTGCCGCGGTAATGGTGATCCCCTTCATTGCGTCAAACACCGATATACCCTGCCGGGGACTGACAATTGCGCCGCTGGCAATCTGCCGATTGATCGCTACCCAGGCCAGCAACAATGGATCAGCAGGTGCCATGGCAAAGTCCGAATGCAGAGAGACAGGAACACCACGCTCGGTGAACTCTCTCAACGCCACCATACTCTGCGCCCGCACTGCGCCCATCCCTGTTGCAGCGTATTTGTCCGCCAGAGCCCAGAGATAGTAAGGATTGGCGGAAATTTCTACGCCCAGGTCCGCCGTTCGTTGCGCCAGCGCCGCGTCAAACAGGCCGACATGGTGAAACGTGGTGCGATGATCAACCCTGGGATTGCGCTGCATGGCGCGCTCGACGATATCAAGGTAAGTCTCATACGCTTTGTCGCCAGTGATATGAATATGGATTTTATAGCCCTGGTCCCACCAGTAACTAAATATTTGCTCACCCATCTCAGGAGGAATGATCCACTCTGCGTGACAGTCTTTACAGTTCACGAATGGCTCCCTGAGTTGCAAAGCCAGGGAATAAATAGCGCCGTCACCAAATGTCTTGAACTGCTTGGGCATAAACTTGATATAGCGTGTGTCGTAGTTCGCAGGAAAGCTATCGACACGCTGTTCATAGTCTTCGTTGCTCATTTTCCTGACGAACTGCTCGGGAAAGCCGGCGATAAGGTATATACCGTAAGCACCGGCTTTTTCAGTACCCTCTTTCAGCACCTGATACTCAATGTCGAATACGCTGTTGGGGAAGCTGGGTTCGGCCATCGCGGTGAGACCATTATTGAGCATCACCTCCGAGATACGCTCCATGCCCCGCCTTAGCATCTCCTGGTCACCAAAAAAAGGCGCGAGTTTAGTACCTTTCATCATCTGGTAAGCACGCTCCCAGAAGTGATAATTCTCCCAGTCCGCCTGGGCATCATCCTCTGGGGCCAGGTCGCCACGCTTGATCTGGTACTTCCTGGCTGCGGCGCTATTGAGATAAATCTCATGAGTAGAACGCTGCCAGATGATAGTCGGCACATCACCGGTCACACCATCGAGACCAGCAAGGGAGAGTTCTCCGTGCCAGGACTTGTGATAGCCCCAGATCATCACCGTTCGATCTGGACTCTGTTTGGAGTCGATCACGGCCTTGACGGCTTTGAGATAATTACCCTTGCCGCTGACGCCGGGATAGGTGTGGTGGGGCATGCGCCATTCATGGGGTGCTACGATATCGTTGGCGAGTATGAATGCGCCGATGGACACAGGGTGCGCGTGGGGCTCGATAAACCCGGGCATCAGGGTCATGCCCTGCAAATCCACTTCTTCGGTGCTGCCGGCAAAGTCCCGGTTTACGCCTGCCCTGGAGCCGGCGTATACGATCTTTCCGCCACGTTCAACGACCACGTCCACATAGGCCGGGGTCTCGCCTTCCATGGTGATAATGTCGCCACCGTGATACAGCGTCTGTGTCGCCCCATCGGTGGCCCCGCCAAGCGTGGAGCCAGAGCCAAAGAGGGTGGCAAGCAGCAAGCTCAGGAGGTATTTATTGGTCATGGGAGGGCCGCCTTGTCGCCATCGGGGACTATTCCCCATGGCGACCTACAGCATAAGAGCACCCATGGGCAAAACGCACTGATTTCAATCGCCAGCGCTCAACCGATCAGCGCGGCTTTCGCAGAGAGCGCTCTCAAGCTATCCATTCGCAGGCAAATATAATGATGACGGGCGCTACTCGGATTGCCTTTGGCCAAAATCAGGGCGTCTTTCCAGATACGCTCATTGTGGTTCCCGGTGTCAACTTCTTTGGCGGCGATAGCCTGAAGGACTGCCTCTTCACCTACCCTGTTGAGATCTTCATCTAACCTGGGTGCAGGTGCCGTGTGCGTTGGTTCAGGTTTGACCTGACTCAAGGTGGACTGTTCTGGTAATGCGTTGGCCTCCGGTTGGCTAGCCTCTTTGCCCAAGGCGTCGACCCGGAGGTGAATGTACAGATACTTCGCAGCGAGTTCCTTACCGGATGCCATCTCCAGCGCCTGAGCCCAGACAGCTGCGTCCATCTGGCCCTTTTCGAACTCCCTGCAAGCTTGCTGATATCGTTTTAGTTCGGGCAGCATGATCTTTTCAGTTTAAAACTCTGTGGCATGCATCGTCACTTCTTTGTTGTCTGCGGCGCTTGCTAACCGACCTCACAGGACTGCCAGCCTGGAACACCCCAGCCCCGCTAAAGACCGCTTCCTGATACGATTGTCCTCGCCGGTTATTTCCTAGTCAACACAATTAATAACCCACCGTGGTTAACCGGTAAGAACGCTCAGGAACACCGTTGCCAGGGAACAAATCCGCCGTACCGCCATGGTCGCAGGGCAGCGAGCGACGCGGCCTGACCTCCTCGCCGAACTTCACGGGTTGCAATCAAAAACCTAAGCTTTTCAATAACTTCCCTGATCGGCACTGTGCAGCAGGCTGATAAGCGTCTATTCTGGATGGACACCAGAACTCTACTGGCGACCAAGGGAGAAGAAAACCATGCCAATATCCAGAACAACACAGTGCCTGACCGGGTTACTGCTTGGCAGCATCACCCTGGCCACGCAGGCCCAGGTTCCCCCACCACCGGACCAACAGATTTTGTCCAGCGCCTATACAGGCACAGCCTATTCACCCTATGCGGGACGCGATTTCGCCACCGATGTTTACTGGGGCGACACCCACTTACACACAGATATCTCCATGGACGCGGGTGCCTTTGGCAACCGCCTTGGGCTGGACGAGGCCTATCGCTTTGCCCGAGGTGAAGAAATCAACGCAACCAACGGCGGCCCGGTAAGGCTGTCACGCCCTCTGGATTTCCTGGTAGTGGCCGACCACTCCGACAATATGGGCTTCTTCCCGGACATGCTGTCGGGGGCACCGCACATACTCAAGGACCCCAAGGGTAAAGACTGGTACGAACGCATCAAAGCGGGTGAAGGCGTTGGCGTTGCGCTGGAACTGATCGGCCTGTTCTCCCAGGGCAATTTCCCCAAGGGCCTGGTCTACACACCTGACTCACAGCCCTACAAGGACGCCTGGGCGCGGACGGTGGAGGCAGCCGAGCGCTTCAATGACCCTGGCAACTTTACAGCTTTTATCGGCTATGAGTGGACCTCGCTGGTACGCGGAAACAATATGCACCGGGTAGTGGTGTATCGCGACGATGGCGACAAGGGCGGGCAGATGGTGCCCTTCACCACCATGGCACCCTTTGGCAGCACCACACCGCGAGACCTGTGGACATGGCTGGAGCAGTATGAGGAACAAACCGGCGGCAACGTGCTGGCCATTGCCCACAACGGCAACCTGTCCAACGGCATCATGTTCCCGATGGTAGAGCAGAGTGACGGCGAGGCACTGGACAAAAGCTGGGCCGAGCGACGCGCCAAATGGGAACCGCTCTACGAAATCACGCAAATCAAGGGCGATGGCGAAACCCACCCCTTCCTGTCGCCCAACGATGAGTTTGCCGACTACGAGACCTGGGATATCGGCAACCTGGATGTTTCCGAAGCCAAGACCGATTCAATGCTGGCAGGTGAATATGCCCGCGAAGCGCTCAAGAACGGCATGCAACTGGCCGCAAAATTCGGCACCAACCCCTACCAGTTCGGCCTGATCGGCTCCACCGACAGCCACACCTCGCTCGCCGCCGTCCAGGAGGACAACTTCTTCGGCAAGCACTCCGGTGCAGAGCCCGGACCAGAGCGTATGTATCATCCGTTCATGGCCACAGACTCGGGTACGATTATGGGTTGGCAACAGGTGGCCTCTGGCCTGGCGGCGGTATGGGCGAGGGACAACACGCGCGAGGCGCTGTTTGACGCCATGGAGCGCAAGGAGACCTACGCAACCACCGGTAGCCGCATGCGCGTGCGCATGTTTGGCGGGTGGAACTTCACCGCCGATGACCTGAATAACCGCCAGCCCGCATTCGCTGGCTACGACAAAGGCGTGCCCATGGGCAGCGACCTGCCCAAACAGGAAGGCAAGCAAGCGCCCAGCTTCATGGTGTTCGCCCTGCGCGACCCACAGGGCGCGAACCTGGACCGGATCCAGATCGTGAAGGGCTGGTATGACGGCGAGCAACTGAAGGAACAGGTCTACGATGTGGTGTGGTCCGGTGAGCGCAAACCAGACCGCAACGGCCGCTTGCCGGCGGTGGGGAATACCGTCGACGTGGCCCGGGCGAGCTGGACCAACACCATCGGCTCACCCGAGCTGGGGACCGTGTGGAGCGACCCCGATTTCGATCCGCAGCACAACGCCTTTTACTATGCCCGGGTCCTGGAAATACCGACGCCCCGCTGGTCCACGCACGATGCATTCCGCTTCGGGGTGGACCTCCCCGAGGGCGCACCCACCAGCACGCAGGAGCGTGGCTACACCTCTCCCATCTGGTACAAACCATAAGGTGAACCATACAGAGAGTCCGGAGATATAGCGCAGCAGCCGGGCACGCCCCAGGCAGCGCTCCCGCATCGCCCCAGGGTAAACCTGGCGGACGCAATCCTCCTGCCCCGCGTCTGTGAGATACACAAGCGGGCAGTGTATACTGCAAGGCGCGGGCAACTCTCGTTACCCGGGCCTCCTCGCAACAACACAATGGATCATGCGTGAATACATTAACGACCAGAGCGAGCTCTATCAATCGGGCCCTGGACCAGATAGGAGACAAGTGGTGCCTGCTGATCATTCAGGAAGTGTTCTGGGGCATCAATACCTTCAGCGAAATGCTGGCAACCACGGGCGCTTCCCGGGGGGTATTGTCTGACCGGCTGCAGTGGCTGCAAAAAGTAGATTGCCTCACCAAGGCGCCCGGCCGCAAAGGTGGGAAGCGCATGATTTACCGCCTGACCCCCAAGTCGATCGAGCTGTACGACAGTGCGCTGATGGCCCTGGAATGGGAGCGTCGCTTCTTCCCTACACTGGAGCTGGAAAGCGTAACACTGCTGCACCGCACATGCGGTCACGTATTCACGCCGCAAATGCGCTGTGGCAAATGCAACGAGTCCATCAGCATTTACGATGTCAGCTACAAACCTGGACCAGGCGCCGCCCGGGACGAGCGAGAGAAGAAGGTGCGCCGCCGCTCCTCACTTTCGGTACAGGATGTACCCAGCAAACGCAGTGTCTACCGCAACCTGATCAATATCGTTGGCGACCGCTGGACCGCTAACGTGATCGCGCTGTCGTTTCATGGTTTCAACCGGTTTGAACAGTTTCATGAAGAACTACCCGTTGCCACCAACATACTGACTGATCGTTTGAAGTTCCTTGTTGAACACGGCATTTTTCAGCAAGTGCTCTACAAGGAGCGCCCTCCCCGCTACGAATACAGGCTGACAGAAAAAGGGGAAGCGACCTACCCCTGGTTCCTCAGCATCCTGCAGTGGGGCGACAAATGGTGTGACCCAACCGGGGCCGGCAAGCCAATGCGCCTTATCCACAAGCGCTGCGGCCATACGCTGCACGGCCAGGTGAAGTGCAGTGAGTGTGAAAAGGTATTGAACGCACAGGAAGTGCAGTTTGATATCGGGGATCCCAGGGCCGCGTAATAAACCCTGTTGGTCATTTACAGGGAATTGCTGGAGTGGCCCCCGTCCACTGTGATGGTGGACCCGGTCATATAGCGCGAAGCCTCCGACACCAATAATAGAAAGGCGCCGTCAAGGTCTTGCACGTCGCCCGTGCGCCGCTGCGGTATCACCGCCCGCAGCCGTTCTAGCGCAGCGGGGTTATCCTTGAGGTCGGACAGGTCACTGGCAATAAAGCCGGGTAGCAAGGCGTTGACGCGTATGGCATGGCGTGCCAACTCAATCGCCATGCCCCTGTTCAGGTGTATAACCGCCGCCTTACTGGCGGCATAGGCCGCAGCCATGTTGCCCGCGCGCACCCCCAGTATTGAGCCGATATTGAGGATGGCTCCGCCCCGCTCTGCCGCGATCATCCGCCGCGCCACCTGCCTGGCGACATCGGCCAGACCGATCACGTTAGTCTCCAGTTGATATCGCCAATCTGCATTGTCAGTTTCCAGAAAAGGACGCGTCACAGACACACCGGCGTTATTGACCAACACATCGACAGGCGAAAATTCTCGCTCAACGCACTCAAGGGCCTGCGCGATACTGCTTTCATCGCAGACATCCATGCGTACAGAGAACACTTGCCCCCCCGCACTTTCAATAATGCTGGCGAGACTGGCCAGCCGTTCCTCCCGGCGCGCAGCCAACACCACGCGTGCACCCCTGAGCGCGGCTAATTCGGCAAAATGCGCACCCAGGCCACTGGAGGCGCCGGTCACCAGAATGCACTTGTCGGTGATATCGAAAAGTGGGTCAGCGGACATATAAACCTCCAGGGTGTGTTTGATTTTACGCCGGGCGCAGTGACGCGCACGACACTATCTCGTCGAACACCAGCTGTGCTGATTTTGCCGCACCCATGGAGCCCTCGTACCCAGGCCGGCAAACACCATCACCCACGTTGTAGAGGTTTTCAATGGAGGCTTGAATCTGCCCGGGTTGACAAGATTATTGATACGGCCATTTGATTGCATAATTAGACCATGCTGATCCTGCTGAGACAAATCATTTCACCAACCGGGGTAAGTCATGGCCGCACCTTTTACAACACCATCGGCGAGCGCTTCAGCCGAATACACGGACTTCGTCAGCGCATCAGCCACTGCAGCAGAAAGCGGCAACCCTCCCCCGCAACAATAGACCAGCGGATGGCGCTACCCGGTTCCCGTCTTAACCGTAACGCGGCAATGGTGAGCAGCTTGATAAACGCTGGCAGGATACCGAAGCGCAGTCTGTGCTTGTGCGTCCGCCACGCCCGAAGACCCGGCCTGTTTAGTCTGTTGCGCCACACCTCCGCAACTTGCATAATCATACTTTTAAAGACCATCGTACTTCAGGAACCCGCGATGCACAGATTAAAGTTAATGGCTGTATGTCTCGTAACCGTCCTGGGTAATCCTATGGCCTGGTCGAGCAATGACACCGCTCCCGCCATGGCATGCAATAACCTGATGACAACGCAGGCACCTGAGACCAGGCTGGCCAGCGCAAAATTCTTTATGGACCATGCCAACCTGCCGCCTTTCTGCCAGGTGGAAGGGAAAATCGCGGAACGACTGGGATTTGTCATGCGCCTGCCGGTGGATGCCTGGAACGGCAAGTTTGCGGTGACCGGCTGCGGTGGTTTTTGTGGCAGCCTGAATCCTGACAAGCCAGGCTACTCCAATAGTATGAATGCGTCGCTCAAACTCGGGTATGCCGTTATCCAGACGGATGGCGGACACCAGGCGGACAGCTGGGATACAGACTGGGCCATTGGCGACCAACGGGCACTGGAACTGTATGCCGGTGCATGGATGCCACTCGCAGTTGCCAGCGGCAACGCGCTGCTGAAACAGTACTATCAGGACAAACCGCAAAGAACCTATTTTTCAGGCTGCTCAAACGGCGGTCGTCTGGGCATGGTAGCCGCCCAACGGTATCCGCGCCTGTTCGATGGCATCGCCGCTGGCGGCGCCATCTTCGACCTCACCGGCAATGCGGGAATCCATGGCATGTGGAAGCTGCAGACCACACACGACGAAAACGGCGGGGAGATCATCGACCAGGACAAGCTGCCCCTGCTCACAGAGCACGTCATGCAGCAGTGCGATTCGCTGGATGGCGTGGAAGACCACGTCATATCCCGGCCACAACTGTGCCAACCGGCACTGGACAGCCTGCGCTGCAGCGATACCCGGCCCGAGGCGTGCTTTAGCGATAGAGAGCTGACCGCAATCCAGCTGCTCTACCAGGGAGCAACGGTGGATGGGCAAGCACTTTTCCCCGGCATCCCACCCGGGTCGGAAAGCCTGTGGTCGCGGTGGATTGTGGGCACGGATGAAAACCCTGCCTGGGGCACCCGCGCTTCAGAAGGTAACCTGAGACTGACCTATGGAATTCCGTCAAACCGCCCCTTCAACCCACATGCGTACACCCTGGCCGACGAGCAGCAAAACCTGCAACGCCTGGCACCGGTGCTGAATGCCACGAACCCGGATCTGTCAGCATTGGCCGCAGCAGGGGGGAAGTTATTCTACTACCACGGCCTGGCAGACCCCTTGATACTGGCAGGTCGCGCACAGCAGTACCACGATGAGGCCGCAGCAGTGATGGGCAAGGAGAAGCTTGACCAGACAGCGCGCTTTTTCATGGTACCCGGCCACGGTCACTGCTGGGAGATGCCAGGACAGGTCGCAGACGATTTTAACCCGCTGGTCGTCATCGACCACTGGGTAGAGACGGGCAAAGCCCCGGACCACGTTATTGCCGGTATGGCGCAAGACGCCTCCCCGAACAATCGCACACGCCTGCTTTGTCCCTATCCTCTTACCGCCACCTTCCAGGGCGGCGACCCTGACAATGCACAAAGCTTCCGTTGCCAGGCGGCCGACCGCCAGGATTGAATACACACAGTGCCGACCCTGTCACGACATCACCACGGAACCAGATTATGAGACAACTGAGCGGACAAGATGCCACATTCGTTTTCATGGAAGACCCCGCTGCACCACTGCACCTGAGCTCCCTGTATATTTATGATCCAGGCACAGCGCCGGGCGGCAAAGTAACGCACAAGCAGTTGCTGGCACATATTGAAAGCCGTCTGCCTACTTCAAGAGTCTTTACCCAGAAGCTGCTGCACGTGCCGATGAACCTGGATTTCCCCTATTGGGTGGACGATCCAGGCTTCGACCTGGAGTTTCATGTGAGACATATCGCGCTGCCCAGCCCACGGGACTGGCGCCAGCTGTGCATTCTTGTTTCCAGGCTGCATTCCCGGGGACTGGACATGTCCCGGCCACCGTGGGAAATGTACATCATAGAGGGGCTGGATAATGTTGATGGCGTGCCACCGGGTAGCTTCGCCGTACTGTCGAAGTACCACCACGCGGCCATCGATGGCGCGTCCGGGGTGGAGATCATCTCTGGACTGCATGACCTGAGCGCCAGGCCAGCGCCGCGAAAGCACACCGCGCAGGCCACCGAATCCACTCCTTCCAGTCTGCAACTGCTGGCACGATCCGCCGTGAACAACGTCAAGCTGCCCCTGCACCTCGCATCAGTACTTGCTCGATCCCGGCCGCAACTGAATTGGCTGCCGCGTCGCAGGGAGCCCGAGGAACAGCGCTTCAGTCCATCGAAACTCCCCATCCCCAAAACCCGTTTCAACTACCAGGTATCACCCCACCGGGTATTCACTGGCCAGATGCTCGACCTAGAAGACTTCAAGGCAATACGCAGTGCCGTAGCAGGCGTTACTATAAACGATGTGATACTGGCGATCTGCGCCGGTGCCCTGCGCGCCTACCTGCAGGCCAAGGAAGAACTGCCGGATGAACCACTGGTCGCCGCCGTTCCCATCAACACCCGGACCGAGGCCGATGAGGGCCTTGCCGGCAATGTCATCGCCGCCATGTCGATCGCCCTGCAAACGCATGTGGAGGACCCGGTACAACGTCTGCAAGAAATTCGCGACCTGACTGCGGCAGAAAAAACCACCGACAAGGCCGTCAGCGCACGGCGGATGACCGACATATCCCACCACCTGCCAGCCACCACGCTGACCATGGCCAGCCGCCTCATTTCCGCCACCGGCCTGATGCACCGCAGCAAGCCTGTTTTCAACCTGGTGATTACCAACGTACCCGGGCCACAGATACCCTTATACCAGTGCGGTGCCGAGCTACTCGCCACCTGGGGCTGCGGTCCAGTGCTGGACGGTGTGGGCCTTATCATCTCGGCGCACAGCTACAATGGGAAACTGTTTCTGTGCGCAACATCCTGCCGGGAAATCATGACCGACCCCGGTTTCTTCGCTGACTGTATGCAGCAATCCTTCGACGAACTACACAAAGCTACCCGCCCCCTGCGCAAACGCGGTAAAGCAGCACGAGGACGGCAGAGTAAAAAGTCGGGCGGGACCAAGCCAAAGACCTGAGTGGTCTGCACGGTCAGCGCGACAATGCGGTTCCTTGTGATCGACCGCGAGCGCTTACCGGCCGCTTGCGTCTTGATAAGTTAAGTAAACGGCGCAGGCGGCGATGATTGAATGGCTGCCAGGCCTGGGCGTCAGCACACAATCGGTCGGCAACCGCAAACAGGATACGCGGGTTAACGCCCATGCCACCGTGTGAGGCAACAATACGCACATTCTCGCGCACGGCCGGCGCTTTGCTGCTGTCAACGGTCTCCTGCGGAATCAGCGCAAAAGGCTCGCTAACCGCAGCATCAATAGGGCTGACGATCGCTACACAGGGTATGTCAGGCTGGTGCGCCGGCCAATGTCGGGTTCCGGCATTGGTAAACACATCCTGCATTGGCCGCCCCATCTGGCGTTCGCCCATCAGCCGTATCAATGCATTGTGACGTCGCAGGCTAGCCGCAGGGAATACCGGCGCACCCAAGGTGATAACCCTGTCGATATCCGGCGCCAGGTGCAGGGCAAGCTCTCGGGCGCAAACGCCGCCCAGGCTATGACCAATCAGTGCAACGCCGCGGCCATGTCGATTCGCGAGTATTTTGACGTGGTGGCGCAGCTTGTCCGCCAGCTGCGCAACATAGGCATCAAATCCTGCTTCCGAGGGCCCCTCGTTGACGCCCAATCCCCACGCGTGAGCATCAAAACCGTTGCGATTAAGAAAACGCGTGAGATGACCCATGCTGTTTTCCGGTGCATTGAACCCTGGAATCAGCATCACCGGTTGCGCGCCGTCGCCCTGTGCGCAGCACCGATCCAGCGCGTTCGACATAGCAAGGCCAGCGCCCAGCTCAGTCAGGGTGAGGCCCATATCCAACTGTAATCGCAGTGCGTCTTTCAGCATGCTCTTCCTCACCTGGCCGCCTTTTTAATTCGTTTATAAAAGTAACTCTGGCAACGTAGCATAGGGAACCGCGAAGATAAACTGCGCAAAACGCTATCGAATAGTGCGTGCTTTCACCGGGCCCGAAACAATCCCGCTAGCGGCACTTGATGAACAACGGGTGGGGCCGCCACCGGTCCCGGGATTGCATTGATCAGCGAACCGGCCACGCCGTAATGCTATGGCGTGGTGCGGCATGGGTGCCCCTGGAGCACACCGGGATCGATACTGATTCCAGCGAAGGCAGTCCTTTTATCTGCATCGACCAGCTCCAGACCAGGGTGATCAAGCACCGCACGCAGACAGGTTTTGCCCATGCTGCCGGTCGCCCACTGGATAACCTTGATGCTCATGTTTCACTCCCTCCTTGCCAAGAACTGTTTATTTGCGCGATGCCAGTATCATCGCCACCGCGTCGCGCGCCGACGCTGCCGCGCTCTCGGTACCGATGGTTCCTGGCGGGGCGCAGCCATCACCCACGTTATACAGACCCACGACAGGCGTATTGACCGGCAGACCAAAACCCGCCCAGCGATGCATGCCCGGTGCCGGTGCCCGGTGCTTTGCCTTCACCAGGAACGTCGCCTGCTCGGTGACGCCCGGAAAATTCTTCTCCAGTTCCTCCATAGTGACCTTGAACTCGTTTGCCAGGTCGGGCTTTGCCGCATCCGCCGGCGCGCCATAGGCGGTGTGCAAATACTTACCCGCCGGTGAAATGTGGGGCGATATCTCAGAGGGTATTTCCAGATAGATAAGATTGCGATTGTTGCCAAAAACCATACACCCTTCGAATCCTTCGATCAGGGGCTTATCCATGACAAAGCTGATGTGCATGATAGGCGCATCCGCTGCGTTGGTTCGTAGTTCCTGTATGTAGCTGCGTTCAAATACCGACGCACCCCCGGCCAGATCAACGGTCCTGTCGGGTCCGGTATTGGACAGCACCAGGTCAGCGAGAATCACCTCATCCTTACCGTCACTGCTATTGACCTCAACGCCAACCACCCTGCCCTCGTCTATGAGGATACGCTTGCAGCCTGTCTGGCGGCGGACCTGAGTGCCCTTGCTTTCCATCGCGGTGGCCAGAGCATCCATCAGCGCGCCGTTGCCGTGGGCAGCCATGCCGAAGCGGCTGCATTTACTGCTATATTTCAAAAAGCGGAAAAACTCTCCGGCCGGGATCTCATGCAGGTTGATACCCATCAGTGCCGCGCAGTAGCCCTGGAACAGGTTCTTCACTTCACCGTTGTCGGTGTACTGGTCGAACCAGTCGCGAATGCTGATAGAGTCCAGCGGAGTCCATTGAAACAGCGCATTCTGTATCTGCTTGAACAGCGCGCGGGCGGCGGCCTCATCCTGCATCGCGAATTCGATCATGCCGTACAGGCCACCGCCACCGGGCGGCAGGTCGTAGTCCCCGTGGTCCAGGCGATACCGCATGCGGCCGGTCAGGTCGATCATATCCATTTCCGCACCCACCACATCAAACGCCTGACGGATTGCGCTGGCCGGTCCCATTGGAATCATCAGCGCACCGGTGGTTACGCTGCACCCTTCACGCACTCGATGGCCCATACGACCACCGAGGTAGGGCGATTTTTCCGTCAACAACACTTTCATTCCAGCCGCTGTCAGGCGCGCCGCAGCGCACATTCCACCGATGCCGGAGCCGATAATCACGGCGTCAAATTTCTCTCCAGACTCCATATAACACCTTTTGCCGAGGGTCATTTGTTAGCACGTGGCACCGTTCACTGACAGCTATGCTGAACTCTGTCGCCACGCGAACTGCTCCATAAATGCCCTGCTTGCCTCACACGCCCTGTGCAGTATAAGCAAAGAGTCTAATTACGCAAGCAATCGGCCGCTTGGCCTTCTTCGTGAAACTCGAGGGGAGCCAACCGGTCCCGGCGCTCTGCCACCATGCCGGTCCCCTTGAATTCGGCTGGAACCATCAGCCCACGTTCCCGGGTGGCTTTGGTACCAAAGTAATGTTGTTGGCATCCAACATTTATCTTACAATTAGGTCTATTTATAAAAGTATAATCACACAGGTGGCGAGGTGATAACGTCAGATAAAAATCGAATCGCGGCACTCACCGCCGCGGGCAGCTGGGGAACAGAGACCCTGCACGGCCTGCTGGCACGCCATGCCAGTGAGCAGCCTACTCGGCTGGCGGTAAAAGACCAACCCGACCGGGAACAGCTGACCGGAGATGCCCCGCAAGCACTGAACTGGGAGGAACTGGACAGGGCCAGTAGCAACCTGGCCATGCAGTTGCACGCCGCCGGCCTGCGCGAGGATGACCGGGTGATCATCCAACTGCCCAATATCGTTGAACTGCTGGTGCTGTACTACGCACTGAGCAGAATGAATGCAATTGCCTCGCCAGTACCGGTGCAATACGGCAGCCACGAATTGCAACACATGTCACACGCACTCGAGGCGGCGGCAGTGATCACTATTGGCAACTTCCGCGGCGCCGACCTGGCCGCTGCGGCCCGCACGGCCCTGCCGGGCACCCGGGTTCTGGCTTTCGGCCAGGATATCGAACTGGATACCCGTGAAGCCGACGGCTACAGCCAGCCGATGTCAGCGGACGCCAACCGCGTGGTGACTATTTGCTGGACCTCCGGCACCACAGGCACGCCCAAGGGCGTACCTCGCTCTCACAATATGTGGTTGGCCTCCGGGCGCTGTACCGCTGAGGCTGGCAACTACTCGGCAGAAGACACGCTGCTCTGCCCCTTTCCCATGGTCAATATGTCGGCACTGGGTGGCTTTGTATTCCCTGCTGCAGTGCATGGCTGTGCCATCGTGCTGCACCATCCGCTGGACCCGGCTCTATTTCTGCAGCAGATGCAGGATGAACGCATCAGTTTCACCATTGCGCCCCCGGCCCTGCTCAACCAACTCGCCAAGTCGCCAGACATGTGGAACCAATATGACTTCAGCGCGCTGCGCAGGGTGGGCTCTGGGTCGGCGCCGCTGTCACCGTGGATGATTGAAACCTTCGGCAACGACTTCGGTGTAGACGTGGTCAATATTTACGGCTCCAACGAGGGGATCGCACTCTATTGCGCGCCAGAGAAAGCGGCCGACCCGGAAGTTCGCGCGACCATGTTTCCACGCCCGCAAGAGGATGAGTACCTGAAAACACGGGTAGCCGACCCCGAAACCGGCGCGGAAGTCACCGCCATCGGGGAACGCGGCGAACTGCTGGTCAGTGGAGCCACCGTATTCGACGGTTACTTCCACCACGACAACAAGGACGTGTTTGACGCCCAGGGCTACTTTCGTACCGGCGACCTGGTGGAGATTTGCGGTGAACAGGGCGACTTCTACCGCATCGTTGGCCGCTGCAAGGATATCATCAACCGCGGCGGCATGAAGATATCGCCCGTTGAACTGGACCTGGCGCTGGAAGACCATCCGAGCGTGCAGGAAGCCGCTGTTTGTGCCTATCCGGACGAACGCCTGGGTGAAAAAATCTGCGCCTGCGTGGTGATGAAACCCGGCATGGAGCCACTGTCCATGGAGGCGTTGCAAGATTATTTGCTGGGCCTGGGCCTGGCCAAATTCAAACTACCCGAACGTATAGAAATACTGGAGCAACTGCCGCGCAACGCTGTCGGCAAGGTACAGCGCTTTGCCCTGCAGGAGACCCTCAGCGCATAACAGAAGAGACCAACGCTATGAAACAAACACAGGACATCTACATACTCGGCGGCAGTCAGACCGACTTCGCCCGCAACTGGCAGCGTGAAGGCAAGGACATCTACGCAATGTTCGAAGAGGCCCTGCGCGAGGCTGTGAGCAATGCCGATATCGAGCCAGGCCAGATTGAAGTCGGCCACGTTGGCAACTTCGTCGGCGAACTGTTCACGGGCCAGGGCTTACTGGGCGGCTTCTTCGGCCAGGTGTTTCCGGAACTCGCAGCCCTTCCCACCTCGCGTCATGAAGCAGCGTGCGCTTCGGGTTCAATCGCCATTCTAGCAGCGATGCGCGATATAGAGGCGGGACACTATGACATGGCCTGTGTACTGGGCCTGGAACTGATGCGCAATGTGGATGGCAAGACCGGCGCAGAGTACCTGGGTGCTGCCGCCTGGAAAGGTCGCGAGGCATTACCCGAGCACTGTGACTACCCCTGGCCACACATGTTCGACCTGTTGACGCAGGAGTATGACCGACGCTACGGGATCAACGTGGACCACTTGAACCGTATCGCGGAAATCAATTTTGGCAACGCCAGGGAGAACCCGCGTGCGCAAACCCGCCAGTGGCAGTTTCCCGAGGGTGCCTTCAGCTGTGACGACGACCTCAACCCGGTTATAGAGGGTCGCGTGCGCAAGCAGGACTGCGGGCAAATAACCGACGGGGCCGCGTGCATCATTCTGGCTAGCGAGGCAAGAGCGAAAGAGCATGCAGCGAAGCTCGGCATGAAGCTGGCGGATATTCCACGCATAAAAGGCTGGGGGCATCGCTCCGCACCAATCCTGCTGGAAACCAAGCTCGCCCTCAGCGCCGACCAGCCGCTGGTATTCCCGCATGCCAGTGCCACCCTTACCGAGGCGGCGCAGCGCGCCGGCTTTGCCCAGGTCTCGGATCTGGATGGGCTGGAGACCCACGACTGCTTCAGCATGACAGAATACATGGCCATCGATCACGCCGGGCTAACCGCGCCGGGTGAGAGCTGGAAGGCAGTTGAGGATGGCCGCATCACCCGCGACGGTAACTTCCCCATAAACCCCAGTGGCGGCCTGATCGGCCTGGGTCATCCGGTGGGTGCCACCGGCGTACGCATGGCCCTTGACTGCGCCAGACAGGTCACCGGCAGAGCCGGCGGCTACCAGCTACCCAATGTGGAGAATATGATCACCTTCAACGTAGGTGGTAGCACTACCACCTGCGTCAGTCTGGTTGTGGGAGTCGGCCAATGAAGCCCGTCTTCATCTACGACGCTATCCGCACGCCGCGTGCCAGGGCCAAAGACAGCGGCGGCCTGTATGACCTGCGCCCGCACGACCTGTTGAAGACGCTATACCACACACTACAGGAGCGCACGGGACTGGAACCGGCAACAGTGGGCGAGGTGGTGTTGGGCTGCGTCACGCAATACGGCGAGCAAGCGGCCAATATCGCCAAGACATCGACACTGTATGCGGGCTGGCCCAGCAGCATAGGCGGCCTCACCGTGAGCCGTTTCTGCTCTTCCGGCGTAGACGCCATCAGTGTTGGCGCGCTGAAAATCGCTGCCGGGCAGGAGCATGCTGTCATTGCCGGCGGCATTGAGATGATGTCACGCGTGCCCATGCTGGGTGACAAGGCTGCGGTGTTTATCGACCCGGAATACGCCGCGCAATGCCATATGCTGATGATGGGCAATGGCGCGGATTTGATCGGCACGCTGAACAACGTAACCCGGCAACAGGCGGACGAAATAGCAGTACAGAGCCAGCAACGTGCGGCACACGCACGCAGTAATGGTTATTTCAAATCCATTGTCCCGGTACACAACCCGGTCAAGGGGATCACCGTAACAGAAGACGAGTGCATTCGGGGCGACACAACCCTGGAGGCGTTGGCGCAAATGGAGCCGGCCTTCGCCGCCCTGGGTGCCAAGGGTCCCGATGCGGCACAACTGGCAGCCTACCCACATCTGGAAGCGATCAACCACATTCACACAGCAGGTAACTCACCGGCGATGGCGGATGCCGCCGCGGTAACCCTGCTGGGCGATGAAGAACTGGGCCGCAAACTCGGCATCGAGCCACGTGCGCGCATCGTCGCGGCAGCCACCGCCAGCGACGACCCGCTGCAGGTACTCTCCGGCTGCGTTGCCTCTACAGGCAAGCTGATGCAGGAGCAGGGACTAAGTTCGAACGACATAGACCTGTTCGAGTTACACGAGGCCTTTGCTGCCACCGTGGTCAAGTGCCAGCTCGACCTGAACATCCCCAACGACAAGCTCAATGTAAACGGTGGCGTGATTGCCCTTGGCCATCCCATGGGGGCCACCGGCGCGATTATGGCCGGCGTATTACTGGATGAACTGGAGCGGCGCGACTTACAGCGTGGCATAGTCGCAGCAAGCGGTGCCGCGGGTGCGGGCAGCGCGATACTGATTCAGCGTTAGATTGACCCGGCAACGCCAACAACGCTAATGAACCCCGCAAATCCCGGTCGCTGCCAAACACATAGCCGGTAAACAAAGCCAGCGCATGGACCCCAGGCCCAGTTCGAAAAAGTTGGTCACCAACAGTATGAGGGCTGAAACCTGGGTCCGCATATAGTTAGACGTGATCAACTGTGTCCCTAGCACTTGCGCAGCATAGAAGCTACTGAGACAGGACTTGCCTCACGCGCCAGGCACAAAACATCCACGCAAAAAAAAGAGGAGTTCAAAGAACTCCTCAAATCAAAGCCGCAAGATCTGGACCTGGTGGCTCCGAACCTGAGCTACAGCCAGTAGTAGTTGAAGCTCATGCCGTAGGTACGGGGCGGCGCCCACAAGTTGGTCACACCCCCAAACGTGCCGAGAATTTTGTGCGATGAGTACAGCTCGTCGTCAAGGTTCTTGCCCCAAACGGACAGGGTCCATGACCCATCAGCGGCTGTATAGTTGGCAGACGCGTCCCACACTTCGAAACTCTCCTGTACAGAACGCAGATCGTTGCTCGCCTCCATAAAGTAATCGCCGGTATGTGAAACCGTGGTGACCAGATCCAACGCGGCACCACTGTCAAACCCTATCGTGTAAGTACCACTCAAGGTCCAGGTCTCCTCGGGCGCTCGGGACAGTTCGTTCCCCGAGAAGTCATCATCCTCCAACTGGTACTCTGTGTACTCGCCATCCATATTGGCATAGCTGCCGGTCACCAGCAGGTTCTCGGTCAGGGCGAGCGCGAAATCCAGCTCAATGCCGGACACCTCAGCGTTGGCATTGGCCGAATTCAGGACGTTGTTAGCCAGGAAGAAAACCTGGAGGTCGTCGTAATCGAGGTCGAAGTAAGCAATATTGAAACGTAAGCGGTTATCCCACCATTGTGTCTTGGCACCGATTTCGATATTGGTGGCCTGCTCTGGATCAATAGGCGTCGTTGCAGCATCACCCGTTTTGGCCTGCGACGGGAAAATACCGCTTTTAAAACCTTCGGAGTAGGTTACGTACAGTAACTGGTCATCAGCCACGGTCCATTCCACCGAGCCCCGCAGAGTGGTGTCATCCCATGACTCTTGTCCTTTGGCTGTGTCATAGCCGGGCGCGACAAGGGGAATACCACCTATAGGGCTATCGAGATTATTGACAGCTGATGCCTTGATTTCCTTATCATCTTCGGTATATCGGGCGCCCAGTGTAAAGGCCTGCGCATCGGTCGCATTCCAGGTAGCCTGTCCGAAAACGGCATAGCTCTCTGTCGTCGCATCCTGGAAATAAGTAACATCACCCGGGCTCAGGCCCGCCAGTGGCGTAATCGGGTCCCACCAGGTTACAAACGTCTCATCACGCTCTACATTCTCTTTGATGTAGTAGAGGCCGGCGACCCACTTAATGCTGTCGCTTTCTCCTGAAAGCCTGAACTCCTGGGAAAACTGATCTGCGTCCTCATTGGCCCCATCAATTACTTCTGAAAGTCCGGCAACCCGGTCGCCAGCGATAGGTGGCTGCCCCTGTACAGGCGTCAACGACTGCAGCCACGAGGTTTCACTTTCACGGTATGCAGTAATCGAGGTCAATACACCCCAATCCATGTCTACATCCACACGGCCGAGGAAACCCAGTATCTCTTTCTCGGCATGCTGTACTACGCCGTGCGAGGATTCACGTTCGTCCAGTCCCGCAACCGAGGCCTTGCCGATCTCAAGGAAAGCAGGTATCGAAGCGAGCCCACTTAAAGCAGGTGTGTCATAGTCTGTAATGAAGCGGCTTTCACCGTTGGAGTCGATGTCGTTATAGTCGACGCCCAGCAATACCTCGACCCTGTCCGATGGCGTGAACAGCAGCTGACTGCGGACGTTTATGGCGTCCATATCCTCAAGTTCCTGTCCGGTAGTAACGTTGTCTGCATAGCCATCGCGGTCATGCGTACTGATGGTAATTTTACCCGCAATAGTGTCGCTGAGTGGCCCATTCACATAGGCATTAACTTTTAAGAGGTCATAATTGCCAGCTGTAACACCGGCCCTTGCTTCAAACTCCTGCTGCGGTTTTTTGGAGAATATATTGATCGCGCCACCGGCCACATTCTTTCCATACAATGTCCCTTGTGGCCCGCGAAGCACTTCGATTCGTTCGAGGTCATAGAGGTCGGTGGAAGCGCCGCCCGGTCGGCCGAGGTAAACCTCGTCGACGAAGATCGCCACCGCCGGATCAGACGCTGCGGAGTCATTGGTCGTACCAATACCGCGCAGGAATATCTGCGGTTCCGCAATATTAAAGGTGGTCAGGTTCAGGTTTGGCGTCTACAAGGAAATATCGGCGAGGCTGGAGATTCCGGCATCGCTTATCTGATCGCCACTAAACACGGTGACCGACATGGGCACATCCTGCAGACTTTCCGCACGCCGTTCCGCGGTGACAATAACCTCCTCCAGTGCCTGGGATTGCGCGAACTGTGGAGCTCCCAGTAAAAATGCATTTGCAGCGATAACCGAGAGATAACCAACCGACTTCTTAAAAGTTGACTTGTGCATCATGTTCTCCATCGAGATATTTCTTATTAGTTGGGGAGCCGGCGCCCGAAGCGAAACGGACCCGCATCCAGTTCTTCCAGCCCTGACCCGGGCCGCGATGCGCACTGAATACACACCGACCAGGACCCTTTCTATCCGTTGAGTACAGCGACGGAAATGCCAATACCCTAGATAGCTTTGTTATTTGAACCCAAATATCGTATGACAATCAGTTCAGTTACACAAGTCTGCATTGAGCGGTAATATTTGTGTCTTCAAGTGTACAGATCCTCTCCGCGCGCCCACGTGGCGTGAAAACCCGCAGGCACTCGCTGAGGCAGTTTGACGCGGGCAATTGGGCCCAGAGTTATATCACGCGCATCAAACACCAGCGCCTCAGACTTCCAGGTGTTACTGTCTGTCACCATGGTGATGACGTAACCATCATCCTCGTCGCTGTCACGGGTTGCACCCTTGACCGGCGCAAAGGCTGCCTCACTGCCGAAAACACCATCGCCATAGTCCCACTTGTCGTACTGACCGGTTTCATTGTTGTACTTCACCAGCCCGTTGAAACGAAGCGTATGGCCATTCTCGTGGAGCAAAGGAATGTGTTGGTGATAAGCGTACTGCGTCTTCACGCCGTGGAACATCTGGTTGGATTTATTAAACTCTGTGTTCAGGTCATCAATGTCACCCTCGCGCACTTCACCCGTCTTGAGATTGAAGCGCCAACGGTAATTATTGGTTTCGTTGCGCATGTACACCAGCATATGCGCGAGTTCTCCACCCCCTTCGGGCTGACGTAGCGGATTTGCCGAGCGACAGCCATCCATTACGATCCAGTCGCCCTCCTCCCAACTATTGGATATGTGCAGTACAAAACAGGGCTCACATTCGAACCAGCGAATATCGGCGGAGTCACCATACCGCGGGATGATGCCAAACCTCGCCGGAATGTCGCGATGAAAGTCCAGCACCATCTTGCCGTGCCTGCGCAGAAGATTCGCATCATGGAAGAGCGGCAGGTCATGGAGAATAGTATAATTCGTAGTGAAGCCCAGATCGTGAGGTCGACGCGGACCGGGTAACTCAATCGGCACCTCCGAACGCAGGGTGCCATCCGCATTGGCGACCCCGTAAGTCATAAAAGGCGCCTCATCGCCGTAATCCATAAACAGCATTTCACCGGTATTCCAGTCAACGTGGTTGTGTGCAGACATATTCGTTCGGGTTCGCCCCGGCAGGCTGTATTCACCGAGATTCTCCAGGCTGAGAGGGTCCATTTTGTGCGGACGCCCGGCGTGGTACCAGGTCGGCATTAGCTTTCCCGCATACCATGTCACGTCCGTGTTGCAGGTATCCTTGATCGGGAATTCAGGTAGCGAGAAATCAAAGGTGCCCATCACACCCGGCCACATGGCACGACCCTCCTCCTTCTCCAGCAAGTAGCCGGCCGTGTGTATGTAGCTATTGCGGTAGGACGCCTTGCCGTCCTGGAAATAAACTGCATGCACCATGCCATCGCCGTCAAAGGGGTGATGAAGGCCGGTTGGCTTGTGTATCGTATTAGGTCCGTTACGATAGTAAGCGCCATATATACCCTCCGGTAATTCACCCGTTACTTCCAGTTCATCGACGGCCATTTCGTCTACAGTGGGCGCATACACGCCATGCAAATACGGGTTATCTACTTCGTAAATCCACTGCGGTGCATTCTCGAAGTGGGTGACTTGACCGATGGTCTCTTCGGTGATCGGATAGCTGGCATTGCTCATTGCCTGAACCTCGTAAAGTGACTTGTACAACCAGACTATCATTACTTTTATAATTAGACTAGCACTGGATGCAGCTCTATACTGCCTCTGAAAAACTGCATTTATTCATTCTGACGGATCAAGCTATGACAATCAGTGTAGTAACCCCTCTCTGGCAGGATCAGCCTGCAATCGACAATGTAAACGTTGCCCGCAACGCAGAGCGCTGCGGCTTCTCGGATTTATGGATAGGCGAAATGGCCACCTTCGACGCCTTTGCTTTTGCCACCGCCATCGGCTCCGTTCCGGGGAAAATGGCGTTGAATATTGGCCCGTTGGCCGTATCCGTGCGCACACCGACGACGATCGCCATGGGCGCAGCCTCGGTCGCTACCTTAACGGGACGAACAACGCGAGTCGCCATCGGCGCCTCCAGCAAGGTCGTTGTCGAGGAGTGGCACGGGCGTCCGCGTCTCCGCACGGCAAAACACCTCGAGGAGACCAGCATCGCACTCAGAGGCTTGCTGGACGGCGAGAAAGTAAAGTTTGAGGGAGAACTCGCCAGGTGCAACGGTTTTCATTTGCGCACGGAAGCACCCGGGGCCCACATCACGGTGGCTGCATTCGGCGCACTGGCGGTAAAAGTCGCCGCCAGGCACAGTGACCGCATGCTGCTGAACATGGTGACCACCAGTTCCACCGCCCGGCTCAGGCAGCAACTGGAGGACGCAGCTAAAGAAGCCGGACGGCCGACACCCAAACTCGCGGTATGGCTGGGTTGCGCACTGGACCCCGGCGAGGACGCAATCACCCAGGTGCTGCGCTCAAAAGTCGGCTACCTGGCTGCACCAGGCTACAGTGACATGTTCATTGAAGCGGGCTTTAAAGAACTTGTCGCGCTTGCTAAAACACGGCCACACCCGCGGGAGATATTGTCGGCAATGCCGGCCGAACTGGCGGCCTCCGTCGGTCTCCTGGGCACTACAGACACACTGAGAGAGCGTATTGCCGAGTACCGCGCTGCCGGAGCCGATGAAATTTGTATTGTCCCGGCCACCGCGAGCGACCCGGGGGCAGAGCGCACGCTGCAAGCAGTCAGTCGCTTGCTACCCTGATTGCACTGCGGGCCAGTCATGACTGCACTCTCAACCGGCCAACAATTGATATTAGGGAAATACCGCTTTACTATCGGTCTAGTTAGCAAAGTTTTGCGGCCCAGGCAAATCCTGAGTCACCACAAATTCACTGAGCATGTAAACCTCTTAAAGGAACAAGCTGATGACAGACTCCAGGCAAACAACAACATACCCCGCCCCACTTGCTGACGGCAGCAGTGTTTTACAGCGGGAAAGCGATATCTACCAACAGCCTTCAGCCGGCAATATTGAAAACTTTGCGGGTACTGCACGTGTTCCAGTGGGCATTGCAGGACCGGTTACTGTGCATGGCGATGCGGCAAAGGGCGATTTCTTCATACCCATGGCGACCACTGAAGGCACACTGGTGGCGTCTACATCCCGTGGCATGAAGGTCATCAATGAAAGTGGTGGCGTTCGCGCCCGGGTGATCAGCAACGGTGGAATCCAGCGTGCGCCGGTTTTCGAGTTCCACAATATCGATGACGCTGCCGATTTCACGCACGCTCTCACCGAAGACTGGTCGTGGCTGGTGCCCATCATGGAGTCCACCACTTCACATGGCAAGGTAATGGACATCAGTTGCTGGCAACTGGGAAGCCTGGTGTGCATGCGCGTAACCATGAACTCCGGGGACGCGTCAGGGCAGAACATGGTCAGCATCGCTACCGCCAAGGCGATCAAAACCATAATAGAACGTCACCCGGAGATCAAACGGCACCTGATGGCGGGCGGCATGAGCGGCGAGAAAGTGGGCAGCAACATTAATGCCTTGTTGGGCAGGGGCAAGAATGTTGTCGTCAGCGTCGACATACCGGCTGAGGTCATGCATCGCATAACCCGGGCACGTATCGAGGACATTCCCAGGCTGCATCGCTCGTACACTGACTTTGCAATGCTGGCGGGCAATCATAATTCACACCACAGCCACAATAACGTTCTCCCGGCCATCTATATTGCCACGGGGCAGGACCCCGCTACGCTTTGTGAATCGTCCTATGCCCAGAACTCTTTCGATCTGGATACAGACAAGGGCATGCTGCGCTGGCAAGTACACCTTCCCAATGTAAACGTGGGCACCGTTGGTGGTGGAACAGGCCTTCCCACACAGCGGGAATGCCTGGAGCTAATGGGCTGCCACGGTGCGGGCAAGGTCAACGAACTGGCCGAACTGTGTGCAGTGACGTCCCTGGCTAACGAGATTTCGTTCTGGGGATCTGTATGCGCCGAGGAATGGGTAGACGCACACGCTGGCCTCAGGGAGAAGTAACCGCGGGAGCCGCCGCAAGCCCTCAGGCCCTGGCCAGCTCCTGTTTAAGGATACGCAGCTGGCCGGTGGCATAGACTGACAGCAGCAGTCCCGCCAAACATGCCCCCACACCGACAATAGCCAGTGAATAGCGCAGTGCTGCCGGGTCGCCAAAGGCATAGTCAGTCAGCAGGGCAACAATAGTCGGACCAGTACCCAGGCCCAAAATATTCAGCAAAAACAGATAGATAGCGGCTGCCTGGGCGCGCAGCCGGTTTGGCGTCACCTCATGCACCGCGGCCATGGCGACCCCCAGGGGCAGACCGCTGAGGAACTTGATCACTGCCACCAGCCCCAGGGACACCCAGGCGCTATCAACCAGCGTCATGGTGGCTGCGGGTATCAACAACCCCAGGAAAGCGTATGTTGCCATGCGTGCGTTGGCCAACTCATCACCACGCCGGAACTGCCGGCTGGCCAGCCATCCCCCGGCGAGAATCCCCGCGGGACCGAAGATCAGCATGACCATGCCGTAATTCTGACTCACCTGAAGTGTAGTCCAGTCGTGTGTGCGGATAAAAAACGAGGGGGTCCATGCGGTAAGCGAATAGGAATACAGGGTAATGAACGTCATCGCCAGGTAAAAACTGAGGTAAAAGCGCTTTCGCTGCAGAAACCAACCCATCGCCTCACCGAGCGGAATCACCTGCACACGAGCGCCTAGCGCAATCCCCTGTCGAGCGGGCTCACGAAGTGCCATAACCAGTACAAAAAACACCAGTCCAGGCGCGCCAACGATAACAAACGTGAGCTGCCAACTGTACATCTCGCCCAACACCGGCAGCGAAACAGTGTCCATAGTCGCAACCCACTCAATAACCGCGCCACCCAACAGCAGCGCCATGCCCACACCCAGGTAAAGCCCCATGGTGTACACACTCATTGCTCGCGCACGCTTTTCCTCCGGGAAGGAATCGGAAATCAGCGAGTAGGCAGCGGGAGATAGTGCCGCCTCACCAACTCCCACGCCAATTCTGGCCAGAAAAAGCTGACCGAAGTCCTTTGCCAGTCCACATGCAGCAGTCATCGCACTCCACACCAGCACACCGACAGCAACAATAGAGCGCCGGTTTTTGCTATCTGCCAGCCGCGCAATGGGAATACCCATGATCGTGTAGAAAATCGCAAAAGCGAGGCCATAGAGCAGGCTCACGTGGGTGTCGGTCAGCTGCAAGTCGCGCTTGATGGGTTCTATGAGAAGCACAATGATGGTGCGATCAAGAAAGGAAAACATGTACAAGACCATCAACAGGAAGGTCATATACCAGGCATACGCCGGTTTGGGCCACTCATGTTCATGTTCTTTACGGTCAGACCTGGTATCGGAAGTCATTTATTATTCTCCAAGGCTATTACCGGGATCCGGCAGGAGCTACTGTCGAAACAGGCGCCGGATAATCCGCATGCGTCAGTAGCAAGAGTATATCTCTTTTTTATCTAGACCATAAAGGCGAGATTCATGGTTTCTCCGCTCAAGCGCTTGCGGGGAAAGGTACAGGAGAGACGCTATCGGCATGCAGGCGCTCTCCGCAGGCATCGCAACACAGTATCGGGGACAATAACTCCCCACAGGGGACGTGCCTCATCAGATCCGGCGGCCCATCAAATCCGGCGAGCCAGCGATCCCCCCACTGAATGAGCGTGATGATAATCGGAAAAATATCCCGTGCTTTGTCGGTCGCCCTGTACAGTGACATGCGCCTGTCCAGGGCATTTTCATGTTGCTCAAGCAACTGCAGGCTCAACAGAGACTTGATACGGACTGTCAGCACACTGGTGGAAATCGATAGCGCCTTCTGTAAGGCGTCGTAGTTCTCAATACCGCGCAATACCGCATTGAGTACCAGAATACTCCACCCGTCACCGACTACAGCGGCCGCCAGGTAATCATCTCCCAGCGCTTCCAGCTCATTGAATATGCGTGGCTTACGCGCTGGCTTTTCTATTCCTCCGGGCACGTCCAGGACACATTCAAAGGCAACATCACCAGACTCAACTGCTTCATCGCAAGCGGCGCAGCGTATTACCGGGCTCATGCTCTTGCCGCAACTGCGATGATAGAGCTTTGCTGGTAGTACTGACTCATTCAGATGCCAACGACGGTGCCAGCGCCATATCATCAGGATAAAACTATAGAGATCTCTTCCTTTAGGCGTGAGGTGATACTCATAGACAATCCGCTCATGCTTTACTGGCTTTTTGTACACGATGGCATTTTCTGCCAGTTTTTGCAGGCGCAGCATCAAGGTCTGCTTGGGTATACCCAGGCTATTTTGGAAGTCCTGGAAGCGGCGCACCCCTTGAAACAGTTTACGCAGTATATTCAGAGTCCAGGGGTCCCCAATCACATCAAGTGAACGACTGAGGGACAGCGGGATGATAGCTTGCGGGATACTGGATGGATATGGATCGGCCTGCATTGGGTCGCGCCTGAGCCCGGAAAGTAGCCTGCAGTATATAGCGATACGACCGGGCCCGTTAAGCAGAGAAACAGAAGGAGCCAGGGCACCGCGTATAGCCACATAATTCCGGTGTTTGAGTCTAGATAAAGAAGAGGACTATACTGTCACCCGCTGCAACATTTTGCCCAGGAGGAACAGATGATCACTTCCAACCCGGAGAGAATCGATAAACTCACCCGTGCGGGGGTGTGGGGCGAGGATACGCTGCACCAGTTGCTCACGCATCATGTTGCGGAGCGCCCCGACATGCTGGCTGTCGCCGATCAGCCCAACCGCAAAGAGCTAACGCCAGGAAACAATGCCCGACTAAACTTTCGTGAGCTAGACCAGGCCAGCGATGCGCTTGCTACCGCTCTGCTTGAGGCCGGGCTGGGGGCTGACGATCGGGTTATTGTACAGTTGCCTAACATCGCCGAACTGGTGGTGTGCTACTACGCCGCAAGCAAACTGGGCATTGTGCTGTCACCCATACCTGTACAGTACGGCGCTCACGAACTGCGTCATGTAGCCGCGGAGATCAATGCCCAGGCGCTTATCACCTGCGAACGGTTCAAGAGCACAATGCTGGCCAGGGAAGCAAAGAGCGCACTGCCTGAGATAAAAATCCTTTGCTGGGAAAAAGAAATTCCGACCCTGGCTGAGCTGGTGTCTGCGGGGCCGGCTGAACACTCCCGTGTACTCGACTTCCAACGTCAACATCCGGTGACTGCAAACCACATCGTCACTATCTGCTGGACTTCGGGCACGACCGGCACCCCCAAGGGGGTGCCCAGGTCGCACAATATGTGGCTGGCCACAGCGCAAGGTACCGCATGGGCAGGCGACTACCAGACTGGCGACAGGCTATTGATGCCTTTTCCCATGGTAAATATGGCCGCGCTGGGTGGCTTTCTGTTTTCTTCGGCGCTACGCGGCTGCTCACTAGTACTACACCATCCTTTTGACGCGGAACTCTATCTTCAACAACTGCAGGATGAACACATTAACTTTTCTGTGGCCCCCCCCGCTGTACTCAACCAATTGGCGAAATCGCCCGAACTATGGCAAAGCCTGGACCTGAGTTCACTGCGGGCCATAGGCTCCGGCGCTGCGCCGTTGGCGCCCTGGATGGTGGAAAGGTTCGAGCAGGACTATGGCCTGCAGGTCATCAACTTCTATGGTTCGAACGAGGGCATCAGCCTGCACTCAACACCCGCCACGGCGCCCAGCCCAGAGATTCGCGCCACCATGTTTCCCCGCCTGGGTGTCCCCGGGTTGCCCTGGGAAGGCATGCGCCCGGGGGTGATCACCCGGGTGGCAAACCCGGAAACCGGCGAGGTGGTCACCGAACCCGGCATCGCTGGCGAGTTGCTAATAGCGGGGCCCACAGTATTCGACGGATACTATGGCGGCAACAATGAAGGTGTATTCAGCGATAGTGAATTCTTTCGCAGCGGCGACCTGGTTGAGATCTGCGGCGAAGCACCGGCTTATCCCTACTACCGAATCGTCGGGCGCTGCAAAGACATTATCAATCGCGGGGGCATGAAGATCTCGCCGACTGAGATCGACCTGATGATTGAGAACTTTCCCGGTGTGGCTGAAGCCGCGGTTTGTGCCTACCCGGATGAGCGACTGGGTGAACGGGTATGCGCATGCCTGGTGATGGCTGATGCGACCCCGACACCGGAGCTCGGCGCTCTTCAGGAATGGCTGCTTGCCAGGGGGTTGGCCAAATTCAAGCTTCCAGAGCGTATTCAGGTACTGGATGCTCTGCCACGCAATGCGCTGGATAAAGTCCAGCGCAACGCACTGACCGCCATTGTCGAAAAACTACCAACCTGAGGAGTCGCGCAGGATAAAGGCGCGTTTCAGGCGCTCTGTATAGCGCGTTTATGCCGGACAATTGTCAGGCGCGCAGAGCGCGGATACAACCCGCCCACCCTGTTGCATAGTAACCGGGATCAAGGCATTACCAACAAGTCACACTCCAGTTGGTCCAGTACTTTTTCGGCGGTGTTGCTGTTCAGCATCGCCGACAGGCCGGAGCGCGCAGAGGTACCCATGACCACCAGACCCGCCTGTAATTCTTTGGCCGTTTTGATAATGGCATCGTGTGCTTCATCCATCACGATGTGCACTCGCTCACCCGGCACACCGCAGGCGCGTACCAGAGATCCCCGATCGGGTCGACTTGGAAGGTCCTTATGGGCGCTGACGTAGTGCACTTCGGTATCAGTCTGCTCGAAAAACTCGCGGCACATATCGAGAATTTTCTGGTTGAGGGTGCGATACGCCTCCTGATCGCCGCGCGTATCCAGCGCGGCCAAAACTGTCTGTGCCCGATTGCTGCCGTCGCCTTTGACCAGCAACACAGGGCAATTACACTCGCGAATAAGCGTCCAATCAGAGGTTCTCTTGAGACGCCGTTGTGCGCTGGAGTGCCGGCGGGATGACTTCACCACGCCGTCCACCGCATGGCGTACGGAAGCGCGTACCACGGCCTGGTACCAATTGCTGTCCCACTCCACCTCCACGGCTACCGGTAAGCCCTTCTCCCGCAATGAAGCAACTGCAGCATTCACTACCTCTTCCTGTGCGGCAATGCGCTGCTGAATTTCAGCGTCCCGGCCGTCACTGCGGGGGAGTTCTTCATGAATGCAGCAAAAAACCTGCAGCTCCACTTCTGTGTTTTCAGCGATGTCCACCATCCGGGCAAGGGCGGGTTGCGACTCCTGTGTGGGGTCGAAAACAACCAGATATTTGGTGCTGCTCATGTAATACCTCAATTTTGGTAAGTGGGTGATATCCCTCTATTATCTCCAATTGCATGGCCTCAAAACCATGACTTCTGACATGTTAGGGGTAGCAATTTTAAACCGGGGGCTGACTTTGGCACCTAAAACCTACAGCACACCTGTGACGCCGTCGTGCACAGCTGTTTTTCGATCATTACCTGCCCGAAGGGTATGCTCTATCAGCAGCCGGGGCATGCCTGCCCGCTCGGTGCCAGGCACACGTCGCCCGCGCCGGAAACCATGAAAGACCCGACTCAACTGCCCGGGCTCACCCCCGACACTCTCTGGGCTCGCCATTGCCTTGGACTGAGTCCTGACCAGCTGCGAAAAGCCCGGGAGAATACTGCGGCATCGGCATAGCAGAGAGCACCCGAAATCTGCGTCATCGAGAGCGCCGTATCGTGAAGCAGGTGTCGGGCAAGCTCGAATCGTGTTGCTCGAAGCAGTTCATGCATGGTTGTCCCCTCCCGATGCAGCCGCTGACGCAATGTACGCTCGGCCAGGCCAAAGTGCCTGGCCACGCTGGAACTGGCGGTAACCCCTTCTGGAATAAGTTGCTGCAGTACACCCTGTACCTGCTCTGTCATACTCATGGGAGCTTCCGCCTGATTACGCCGCTCGGCCTCATCCAGGCGATGAAACATTACAGTATCAGCTCCGGGAATGGACTGATCCAGCCATGAGGCGGCAAAGTGCAGCCCGGATATTCCAGCATCGAACTTGAGATTCGTGGCAAAAACCTTACGGAAGCTGGGAAGGCAGTGTGGCCGACTATGGGAAAACTGAACTGACGAAGCGCGCCAGGCCGGTCCGCAGAGCTCACGCATGATTCTTGCCGCAATCGCAATAGCGGCATTTTGCGCCTGGGCACTGCCGGCCAGGTCCAGCCGCTGCGGTGAATAGCCCAGGAACATACCAGCAGGCCCTGTTTTAAACATCACAGGAAACGCAGCTCGATCATAAAAGTGCAGGTGCATGTTCAGGCGACGCAGAGCCTTACCCACGGTGGGCGAATGTCGCATCAATTCACCCAGCTGCCCGAAGTCCTCAAGATTAAATCGTGCGCCAGTAAGCACGCCGATATCGTCACGATGGCTCAGTTTTTCACTGATGTGCAGCAGTTCACACAAGCGATGATACTCGATCCGGTTATCGGGCCGAGCAAACAATTCCGGGGCTATGCCAGCCCGGAAGAATACCTGGTCGGATGGCACACCCAGCTCCCGTAACAGTAGCGGCAGGTGAGTCATGGGGCCTAACCGTATTTCGCCAGCCGCACTGACCAGCTGAGAGCGAACACCGTCGAGTCGATCATTATTATCGTCAGATGTCATGAATGCGTGGCTGCTGTAGTAAACGGGTTCGGCGCCTGTACTCGATGCAAGCGTGTGTGAAACTTGCTGATCGGAAGCCTTGCGTGGCCGCGCTCGGGGTAGCGGCCCGGCATCCGGAAGTGCACAGACTCGCAAATTCATGCCGGAATTGCAAAGTATTGGCGGGCGATACGTCGTAAGCTGATAAAGATTAACTATGACTAATCAGGCGTATTTTTTCTTGGAGCGTTCTTATGCAGATGAAGATGAACAAGCTGTTGCTGGGCCTACTGGTCGCCTCCTGTTTCGTGTCGGCGCAGGTGCAATCCCAACCTCAGGGCATTGATCGCACTGTTCTGCCGATTCGTGAGCCCGCGCGGCCGGACATTAAAGAGCTCGATGTGCGCAACGTGACGCCACCACCGCGTTTCGAAGTAAATGCCCCGGCCGATGCGCCCAATGTACTCCTTGTGCTGATTGATGACCTCGGTTTTGCCGGTACGAGCACATTTGGGGGTGCTGTGACCACCCCAAGCTTTGAGCGCATCGCGAGCCAGGGTGTTTATTACAATAATTTTCACACCACGGCTGTTTGCTCACCAACACGTGCGGCACTAAAGAGCGGTCGCAATCACCACGTCAATAATATGGGCGCGATCATCGAAACCGGGACACAGTTCCCGGGGAACACCGGCCAGATACCCGCAGACGTCACGCCCGTTGCGGAAATGTTGCGCCTGAACGGCTACAGCACAGCAGCTTTCGGTAAGTGGCATGAACTCGCCGCCTGGGAGGCCAGCATTTCAGGCCCCATGGATCGCTGGCCTACGCGCCAGGGTTTCGACAAGTTTTACGGATTTCTCGGAGGTGAAACCAATCAATGGGCGCCTTTCATTTACGACGGTACACACCAGGTTGAATTACCCGAAGACCCTGATTATCACTTTTTGACGGATATGACTAATCAGACTGTGTCCTGGGTGAAGTATCAAAAAGCACTTACCCCTGATAAGCCTTTTTTCGTTTACTACGCGCCCGGCGCTACCCATGCGCCGCACCATGTGCCGCAAGACTGGATCGCTCGCTGGAAGGGAAAGTTTGACCATGGGTGGGACGTGCTGCGGGAGCAAATTCTCGCACGCCAGATCAAACAGGGCATTGTGCCCAGGGGAACGCCGCTCGCGCCCAAGCCTGCTGCAATCCCCGACTGGGACAGCCTGAGTGCGGACGAGAAAAAGCTGTTCTCCCGCCAGGCCGAAGTTTTTGCCGCGTTTGTCGAGATGACAGACCATGAAATCGGCAGGGTAATTGATGCCATAGACGAAACCGGGCAACTCGATAACACCCTGGTAATTCTGGTTTATGGCGATAACGGCACCAGTGCTGAAGGTGGCCGAAATGGTATGTTCAGCGAGATGACGTACTTCAACGGTGTCCAGGAGAGAGTGCCCGACATGCTCAAGCTGTTGGATAAATGGGGTGGCCCGGAAACCTATCCCCATATGGCGGCAGGCTGGGCTGTGGCTTTTGATACGCCCTACAAGTGGACCAAGCAGGTGGCATCCGATCATGGCGGTACCAAGGTTGGAATGGCGGTATCCTGGCCCAGAGGAATCAGTGTAAACGGAGAGTTAAGAACGCAGTTTCACCATGTTATTGATGTGGCTCCGACCATACTTGAAGCCGCCGGTCTTCCCGAGCCCACAGAAGTGAACGGTGTCCAGCAACGCCCGATGGATGGCGTTAGCATGGCCTATAGTTTTGATGACGCCAACGCTAAAGACCGCCACACCACCCAGTACTTTGAAATGTTTGGCAACCGCGGCATCTATCAGGATGGCTGGTTTGCGCGCACCATCCACCGGGCACCGTGGGAGCAGACGCCCCGCCGTGGCCTGACAGAGGATATATGGGAACTCTTCGATACAAGGAGCGACTTCAGTCTGGTCAATGACCTTTCACAGGCGAACCCCGAAAAGCTTGCTGAATTGCAGGCACTTTTCATGCAGGAGGCCGAGGCAAACCAGGCTCTACCTATTGACGACCGTGTGTTTGAGCGTGTGAATGCCGCCCTGGTTGGACGCCCTGATTTAATGGGTGGGCGCACCTCATTGACCCTTGGGGACGGAATGACGGGAATGTCCGAGAACGTTTTCCTGAACATCAAGAATCAATCAAAAACCATCACAGCAGAGGTTGATGTTCCCGCTGAAGGTGGTAATGGCGCAATCATTGTACAGGGAGGACGTTTTGGCGGCTGGGCGTTGTATGTCAAGGATGGTGTACCGGCGTACGACTACAATTTTCTCGGTCTGCAAAGCTACTCCATCTCGGCCACTAAGAAGCTCAAACCGGGCCGATCATCCCTGCGCTTTGAGTTCGACTATGACGGCGGAGGCATGGGCAAAGGCGGCACCGGCAGACTGTTCGTAAATGACAGGCAGGTGGCTGAGGGTAGAATCGATCGCACCCAACCGATGATATTCTCAGCTGATGAAACCGCAGACGTTGGGATTGATCTGGCGACACCTGTCGTTGAAGCGATAGGCGCGGAAGCGCGATCGAAATTTACTGGACATATTTCCAGGGTCACCGTCGAAGTGAAATAGAGCGAAACGGCATATGGCCCACGAGACGCTCCCGACCCGACCGGATGCTCCAACAGTTCCGGTCACTCCCACTCGATGGTAGCGGGCGGTTTGGAGCTGACGTCGTAAGTCACCCGGGACACGCCAGATATCTCGTTGATAATGCGGTTGGAGACGCACTCCAGTAACTCGTAGGGAAGGTGCGCCCAACGGGCCGTCATGAAGTCCACGGTTTCCACCGCACGCAGGGCGATTACATACTCGTAGCGACGGCCGTCGCCCACCACGCCTACCGACTTGACCGGCAGGAATACGGCGAACGCCTGGCTGGTTTTTTCATACCAGCCCTCCCTGCGCAGCTCTTCGATAAAGATGGCGTCCGCTTCGCGCAACAACTCAGCATACTCTTTCTTCACTTCACCGAGAATGCGCACACCCAGGCCGGGACCGGGGAAGGGGTGGCGGTAGACCATGTCATATGGCAGACCCAGTTCCAGGCCTATCTTGCGTACCTCGTCCTTGAACAGTTCCCGCAGTGGCTCTACCAGTTCAAAGCTCATGTCATCGGGCAGCCCGCCCACGTTATGGTGCGACTTGATCACATGGGCCTTGCCGGTCTTGGCGCCGGCAGATTCAATCACGTCCGGGTAGATGGTACCCTGGGCCAGCCACTTCACCCCGGTCAGTTTGGTGGCCTCCTCGTCAAACACGTCAATGAACGTGTTGCCAATCACCTTGCGCTTCAGCTCCGGGTCGGACACGCCCTTGAGCTTGCCCAGAAACAGTTCTTCCGCGTCAGCCCGTATGACTTTAACGCCCATATTCTGGGCGAACATGTCCATGACATGCTCACCCTCGTGCAAGCGCAGCAGACCATTGTCAACAAATACGCAAGTGAGTTGATCCCCAATGGCCCGGTGCAACAGGGCCGCCACCACCGAAGAGTCCACACCCCCGGAAAGCCCCAGCAGTACCTTGTCCGTACCTACAGTAGCCTGCACCCGTTCGATAGCATCCTCAACGATGTTGGCCGGCGTCCACAGGGCCTCGCAAGCACATTCCTCCAGCACGAAGTGTTCAAAAATCCGTTTGCCCTGCAGGGTATGGGTCACTTCCGGGTGGAACTGAATTCCAAAGAACGGCTTCTCCTTATGGGCCATGCCGGCGATGGGGCAGCTTTCGGTCTCGGCGATGAGTTCGAAATTGTCCGGCAGCTCCACTACCTTATCGCCGTGGCTCATCCAGACATCCAGCAACGCACTGCCATGGTCATCGATGTGGTCGCGTATATCGTGCAACAGCCCACCGTTACCCACCTGGCGAATCTGCGCATAGCCGAACTCGCTGACGTTGGAACACTGCACCTTACCGCCAAATTGCTCGGCCATAGTCTGCATGCCGTAACAGATACCCAGCACCGGCACGCCCAGCTCGAAGACCAGTTCCGGCGCCCGGGGAGAAGCCTCTGCCGCCACCGACTCGGGCCCGCCAGAGAGAATAATGCCGCGCGGGTTGTACTCGCGTATCTCCTGGGCGGTCATGTCAAAAGCGCGAATTTCACTGTAAACACCGACCTCGCGGACGCGCCGGGCAATTAACTGCGTGTATTGGGATCCGAAATCCAGAATGAGAATTTTCTGGGCGTGGATATCTGCGCTCATGGCTGTTCCTGCTTACTGTTGGTTATCCGGGCCGGTATTCGCGGACCCAGAACGCGTCACCCCCGCACGGGCGGGGGCTGATGGTATCTGGGACCACCTATGACGGCTCAATTACGCACACGGCGCGGTGCCCAGTGGCGGACCTGGTGAATCGTTAACGCACCGGGTAATTCGGCGCTTCCTTGGTAATAGACACATCGTGCACATGGCTTTCCGACATCCCTGCAGCGGTCACGCGGACAAATTCCGGTTGGGTACGCATGGTATCCATATCGGCGCTGCCGGTATAACCCATCGCTGCGCGCACGCCGCCCATCAGCTGGTGAACGATAGCTGTCACTGGGCCCTTGTAGGGTACGCGCCCTTCAATGCCCTCCGGCACCAGTTTCTCCGAGCCTTTACTTGCATCCTGGAAGTAGCGGTCAGACGAGCCCTGGGTTTTGGACATTGCGCCTAGCGAACCCATGCCGCGATAGGCCTTGTAGGTCCGCCCCTGGTACAACTCCACTTCACCGGGTGCTTCCTCGGTGCCGGCGAACATGCTGCCCATCATGACTGCGTGGGCACCGGCGACAAAGGCCTTGGAAATGTCCCCTGAGAACCGAATGCCGCCATCGGCAATCAGCGGGATACCGCGCGAAGCCAATGCGTTGGCTACGTTGGCGATCGCGGTGATCTGCGGTACACCTATGCCGGTGACAATACGCGTGGTACAAATTGATCCGGGACCAATACCGACTTTCACCGCATCGGCGCCGGCATCGGCGAGGGCCACGGCTGCCTCACCGGTAGCAATATTGCCGCCTATCACCTGCATGGAAGGATAGGCCGCCTTGATCATGCGCACGCGCTCAATCACGTTGCGGGAATGACCGTGAGCCGTGTCCACCACCAGCACGTCCACGCCGGCATTGATCAACGCCTCCACCCTGTCATCGGTGTCAGGACTGGTCCCCACCGAGGCGCCTACGCGGAGCTGGCCATAGGAATCCTTGCAGGCGCTGGGGAAGCTTTCCGCCTTGTCAAAGTCCTTGACGGTGATCATACCCTTCAGGTCAAAGGCGTCGTTGACCACCAGAATCTTCTCGATCCGGTGTTGATGCAGCAGGCCCTGCACCTCTTTGGCACTGGCCCCTTCCCTGACCGTAACCAATTGGCCCCGCGGAGTCATGATGTCAGAGACCAGTTTGGTGTGATCAGATTCAAAGCGCAGGTCGCGGCGAGTAACAATGCCCACCAGATCCTCGCCATCCAGCACAGGTACACCGGAGATCCCATGAAAGGCGGTGAGCTCCAACAACTGGGCGATGGTCGCAGTCTGCTGGATCGTGATAGGGTCCTTTACCACACCGCTTTCGAACTTTTTAACCTTGCGCACCTGCTCGGCCTGCTCGGATAGGGACATGCTTTTGTGGATGATGCCGATGCCGCCCTCCTGGGCCATGGCAATGGCCAGTCGGGCCTCGGTTACCGTGTCCATAGCGGCGGACACCAGCGGGATATTCAACTCGATCTCGCGAGTGAGCCGAGTCTTCAGGCTGACATCCGTCGCCACGACTTCGGAGTACCCGGGCAGTAGCAAAACATCGTCGAAGGTCAGGGCTTCCTGGGCAATACGCAGCATTGAGGTATCTCCGGCTGGCGGGTTTCAGATAAACGTGCAATTATAACTTTCCGGCCCGCCCTCAGTAAATAGAAGTTCAAGTTGTCAAACCCATTCAACAACGATGCACAGCCTGTCGCGCTGACCGTCAGTCAGCTGAATCGCCAGGCCCGCAGCCTGCTGGAGACCCACTTCGATTTCGTCTGGGTAGAGGGAGAGGTCAGCAACTTCGCCGCGCCCTCCTCCGGCCATTGGTACTTTTCGCTCAAGGATGGCAATGCCCAGGTACGCTGCGCCATGTTTCGCGGCCGCAACCAGAGGGTGCGCTTTACTCCCCAGAACGGGGATCATATCCGCTTGCGCTGCCGCGTCTCGCTCTACGAGGGCCGCGGCGAGTTTCAGCTGATCGTTGAGCACATGGAGCAGGCCGGTGCCGGGGCCCTGCAAGCCGCCTTCGATCAGCTGAAGGCAAAGTTGTTGGCGGAGGGACTGTTCGACGCGGCGCGCAAGAAGCCACTGCCCGACAGTATCTCCCACCTCGGCGTGGTGACCTCTCCCACCGGCGCCGCTATTCACGACATCCTCACCGTACTCAAACGGCGCTGTCCGGCTATCGAGGTCACGATCTTCCCGGTTGCGGTACAGGGTGAGGGCGCAGCAGCGCAGATTGCCGCCGCTATCGACACGGCCAATCGACTGCAGCGTGATGGCCGCATTGACCTGGACGCGCTGATCGTCGGCCGTGGAGGCGGCTCTCTGGAGGATCTCTGGGCCTTCAACGAGGAGATCGTCGCCCGCGCCATCGCCGCCAGCGAACTGCCCGTAGTGGCCGCAGTGGGGCATGAAGTGGATTTCAGCATCGCCGACCTGGTGGCGGACCAGCGCGCACCCACGCCCTCAGCCGCAGCGGAGATGCTCAGCCCGGACCAGCGCGAGCAACAGCAACAGCTGAACAAGCTGGAGTTAGACCTGACCCGACTGATGCGCCGCAAACTGGCGGACGCGCGTACCCGGCTGGATCACCTGCGCGCGCGCCTTAAACACCCCGGCGCACTGCTGCGCGAACAGTCACAACGCCTGGACGACCTGGAACAGCGACTGATCCGCGCCCAGCTCAACCTGCTGGCGCATCGAAAGAGTGAGCTGGCGCTGCTGGAATCACGCCTGCAAGCAGGCTCCCCATTACCCCGACTGCGTCAACAGCGGCAAGACCTGCACTCGCTGGAACAACGACTAAACGCAGGCATACAGTCACGCCTGAACACACAAAAACAGCGGCTGGCCCACCTCGCGCAGATGCTGGGCTCATTGAGTCCGCTCAATACACTGGCGAGGGGTTACGCGATTGTCACAGATAGCGCTGGCGGCGTGGTCAGCGACGCATCCCACGTCAACCCGGGTGACCAACTGACAACCCGATTGGCAAAAGGCAGACTGCGGGTGACGGTCGAGCAGGTGCTGGACGACACAGGGCAGCCATTGCCCCGCTGAACGCCAGCCGGCACATCATCCTCGACACAAAAAACCCCGACCTGTCACCAGTTCGGGGTTTGGCGGGTTGCGCGATCGTACGCTAGTACTTCGCCGGCAACCGGGTATTGATGATGATATGACGACCTTCGAAGCGAATGTACTCGCCGATGGTCAGGTCCTTGAGAATGCGCGCCACCATCTCACGCGAGGCCCCCACCCTGTCGGCGATGTCCTGCTGGGTGAGCTTCTCGGGAATGTAAAGCGTCCCGTCACCGCGCTCTTCAGACAGATCCATGAGCACATTGGCGACGCGACCATACACATCCTGCAGGGCCAGGCTCTTCACGTCTGCGGTGAGCTTGCGCACCCGCTGGGCGAGATTCCTCACCAGCTTGCGGCCAATGTTGGGGTGCTCATCGAGAACGCGGTTGAAGTCATCCTTGAAAATGATGCAAAAACTGGACTTTTCCACGGTACGCACTGAGGCTGAGCGCGTGGAGTCGTCGAGCAGGGCAAGCTCGCCGAAATAATCGCCGGCACCCTGGGTGTTCATGATGAACTCCTTGCCGTTCTTGTCAGAACAGTAAACCTTGACCTTGCCACTTTCGATGATGAACAGGGAGTCTGCCGGGTCGTTTTCATGTATCACGACCGTATTCTTTGGAAACGAACGGCTTGAGCTGCTCGCTGACAACGCATCCAGCTCTTCCTGAGACAGACCCTGAAAAATTTCTACTTGCTGCAACATTAAAGCACCTGATCCCTTGCCTGGCTTTAGCCCCGGAAGCTATGCGGACAATAGTAACCTAAAGTTTCCTAAAAACGCACCATCAGACAGCAAAAATCGCCACTAGTCTTTCTATGTAACGAAGGAATACCCGATTACCACAACCACACCTACCTCGTTATACTGGCACCCTTCACTACAAAAGGACTCCGCCGCGTCGTGACTTCCGGCCCCAGTAAAAGTACTGCCCCCTGGAGCGACCTGTTGTTACGCAACATGGCTGAGCTGCGCGAACTCTACAACCACGCGAGTGACCAGTTCGACGAGGACGCCCAGGCGGATTTTGCTCGCCTGTTTGACGGCTCCTCTCGCATGGACGAGATGCTGCGGGATGCGGACAGCAGTCGCCATGACCTGATGAACGTACTTTCCGCCGTTCGCGGCTACAGTGAAATACTGCGCGAGGACCTCTCGGCGGAGCACGCTGATATAGACGCTGCACTGGCCCGGCTGCTCAAGGCGGTGGACTCCGCCAACAGCGATTCCGACAGCACACCTGCCAGGGCCAGCTCCAGGCGCATCATCCACTCGGAGCCAGGTTTTATTCTCGCAGTGGACGACCTGCAGGAGAACCGGGAATTGGCCGCCCGCTATCTGTCACGGTCCGGGCACATCGTGGTGACCGCCGCCAGCGGAGAAGAAGCCCTGCTGACCCTGGACCAGGCGGATGTCGACGTTGTTTTGCTGGACCTGATGATGCCCGGCATGGACGGTCATGAAGTGCTGCGCAGGATCAAGGAACACCCCGAGTGGCGAGCAACTCCCGTCATCGTAATCTCCGGCCGGCAGGATATGGACGGCATCATCGAGTGCATTGAGGCCGGCGCTGACGATTACCTGTTCAAGCCCTTCAATCCCGTTCTGTTACAGGCCCGCATCAAGGCCGGCATCGAGCGCAAGCGCTGGCACGACCGCGAGGAGCTCTACCGACAGCAACTGGAGCGCAACGAGAAGTTTATCCGCGCGACCTTCGGCCGCTACCTCTCTGATGAAATTGTCACCGATATTCTCGAGCGACCAGAAGGGCTGGAGCTGGGCGGTGACCTCAGGCGCGTAACCATCATGATGGCAGATATACGAGGCTTCACCACGATCAGCGAACGGCTGGCGCCGGCCCAGGTGGTAACCCTTATCAACCGCTACCTCGGCGCGATGACCGACATCATCATGGCCCACCAGGGCACTATCGACGAGTTTATCGGTGACGCCATACTCGCCGTCTTCGGTGCCCCGCAGCACCGCGACGACGATGCAGACAGGGCGGTGCGGTGCGCCCTGGCCATGCAGCAGGCCATGGAAGAAATCAACCAACGCAACCGCGAGGACGGCCTGCCGGAGATCAGCACAGGCATTGCCTTGAATACGGGCGACGTGATTGCAGGCAACATTGGCTCGGAGCGTCGCAGCAAATACGGTTTCGTGGGGCATCCCATGAATGTGACCTCGCGTATTGAAGATGTCACTGCAGGCGGTGAGATTCTGATCGCCGGCAGCACGCTGGAGTCCCTGCAGCGTGAGTATCGCGTGGGCCAGTCCCGCGAGTTGAATGTAAAGGGTATCGACGAGTTGCTGCAGGTGTACCCTTTGCTTGGAGAACAGTCATGACGGGTACCATTCTGCTAGTCGAGGACAACGAGCTCAATCGGGATATGCTGATACGGCGCCTCAACCGCGCAGGGCTGGAAGTCATCGCTGCGGGAGACGGACAGCAGGCACTGGACCTGATGCGCAGTGAACAGCCTGCGGTGGTGCTGATGGATATGAACCTGCCGGTGATGGATGGCTGGACCGCCTGCCGCCACGCCAGAGAGGACGCCAGTATCAGCCAGATTCCCATTATCGCGCTCACCGCACACGCCTCGGACGCCGACCGTCTCACCGCGTTGGAAGCCGGCTGCGACGACTATGCGACCAAGCCTGTAGACTTCCCGGGCCTGTTGATCAAGATCGAGAAAATGATGGAACCCCGTTGAGGGAAGCAACAAGCTTATGAGCCTGCGCCGTCGACTGACCCTGTCACTGATTACCATCCTGATCCTGTTTTCGATCAACGTGGGCACCCATTTCTGGGGCAGCTTTGCGCGAAACGAGAGTATGGAGGCCTACCGCAATTCTGTTACCGCCGCCCAGCTTTCCACACAGGTGGAACAGTTGCTCATTGACAAGCGCCAGACCATCCTGGTGCTTGACACCATCCGGGACAACACCGAGGAACCCCTGGAAGAGGGGGAACTCAGGCAGGCGCTGGAGCAGATAGAATCCATACGCCTGCGCATACGCGAACTCGGCAAGGTCAGCCACGATGTCACCCGCCTGCATTTTGACCGGTTGCAGGAAAGCAGCGATGGACTACTCGATCAGTGGAAGGCGTTTTACGAGGGCTACAATACACCAGAGTACCGCTCCGATGTGGATGACCCGGTACCTTACCTGAAGGCCAGTGAGCACCTGAAGGAGCTCGAACAACGCCAGGCCTTTATCGCCGTGCAGCGCGCCAATATCATCGATCGCACCATCGCCCTCACCGATCGCATTACGGTAATCGGTTTCATTGCATCTATTTTCCTGACGGCGACCCTGGGCTTCTTCCTCGTGCGCTATACCAACCGTTCACTGAAGCATCTCAAGCGTGGCACCGAGCGCATAGGCAGTGGCGACCTGAACTTTCGCATCGACAATATCGACGACACCGGTGAACTGGGAGACCTCGCCGACGCCTTCAATAAAATGTCGGAAAAGCTGCGTAACGCCATGTATGACGTTAGCAAAGCACGGGATTCTGCTGACGAGGCGAATGCGGCCAAGAGTATCTTCCTGGCCAACGTATCCCACGAGTTGCGCACACCGCTCAACGCCATCATCGGCTACTCCGAGATGCTGCATGACGAGTTGTCCGACCAGCTCGAGCTGGACCGTCCACAATTTCAGAAGGACCTGGAAAAAATCATCCGTTCCGGCCGGCAACTGCTCATGTTGATCAACGACATTCTCGACCTGTCCAAGATTGAAACCGGCAAAATGATGCTCAACTGCGAAACATTCCAGCCGGGTGAGCTGCTGGAGCAGGCCTGCGACGCGATTGGCCCACAGTTGCGCGAGCGCGACAACCAACTACACAAAACGGATTTTTCAGCACTGCCGACGATGTATAACGATGCCACCAAGTTTCGGCAGATTTTTACCAACCTGCTGAGCAATGCCTGCAAGTTCACCGAGCACGGACAAATCAGTGTATTGGCCCGAGAGCCGGCGGCACACCCGGGATGGGTCGAAATAGCGATAACGGACACCGGCATTGGCATGACCCCCGAGCAGCAGGAGCTGGTGTTCGAGGCTTTTGTGCAGGCCCAACCCTCCACCAGTGCCAACTACGGGGGTACCGGCTTGGGACTGGCGATTTGCCGTGATTACTGTGAGTTGATGGGCGGTAGCATCCGGGTAGACAGTGACCCGGGGGCCGGCTCAACGTTTACGGTGCTGATCCCGTCTGACCCAGAGTTAACTCTCGAAGCCGCTTGATTGCCTCTTCACGTTTCTCCAGGTCCTGTTGCAGGGCCTCGTTGGTTTCACGCAACTCTTTTACCCTGCGCGACATAATCAGGAAGCTCTCCAGCGAATGACGCAGCAGCAGGGTCTGTTCGTGCAGTTGCATGGATTGCCAGTCGATATCGTTGAGGTCACGGAAACGCTTGCGCGCCTCCTTAGGGTCAAAGATGGGACTGTCCGGCAGCGTCATCACAAAGGTGATCGCCACCTCCGCTTCCCAGTCAGCCTCAGCGGATGACTCCAGCCGGAGATAGCGCCGGAAATACTCCACGGCCTCATCGTACTCATTCACCGCGAGCAAGCCGTAGCCTCGCTCCAGGAAGGTATAGTCGCTAGAAGCCGACTGTTCTGGACACTTGCACTCCGGCTGTTGCGAGGGCAGGTTCAGTGTGATTTCAGGCGCCGCTTCAGGGGCGGGGGCCGGGGCCTGCTCGACAGGCGTCCGGGCACAAGCTTGCACCAGCACCAAAACAACGCCAAGGCCTAATCTCGACAGGGAACGGTGAAGCAAGCGACCTTCCTCAGAACAAACAAAACCAGAGTGTAGCCTAATAAACCACTACTGAGCACCCTCACCCGGCTATTCCGGACGCATGTGCGGAAACAACAGCACGTCGCGAATGGAAGGGGAGTCGGTGAGGAACATCACCAGGCGGTCTATACCAATACCTTCGCCCACGGTAGGCGGCAGGCCGTACTCCAGCGCGCGAATGTAGTCCGCGTCAAAATGCATGGCCTCATCGTCGCCGGCGTCCTTCTCGGCTACCTGGGCCAGGAAGCGCTCAGCCTGGTCCTCGGGGTCGTTAAGCTCGGAGAAACCATTGGCCAGCTCTCGCCCGCCGACGAAAAATTCAAAGCGGTCAGTAACGAACGGGTCGTCGTCATTGCGGCGCGAAAGAGGCGACACCTCGGTCGGGTAGCGGGTGATAAACGTGGGCTGGTCCAGCAAGTGCTCTACCGTCTTTTCGAATATTTCAATCTGCACCTTGCCCAATCCCCAGCTGTCCTTCAGCGCAATACCCAGGCCGCGCGCAATCTCACGGGCCCCGGCTTCATCAGCCAGTTGCTCGGCACGCATCCCGGCATTGTAATGCAGGATAGAATCGAATACTGAAAGCCTGGCAAACGGCCTGGAGAAGTCATAGCTGTTACCCTGGTAAGTCACAGTGGTGGTGCCCAGCACGTCCAGGGCCAGCTTGCGCAACATGTCCTCGGTGAGGTCCATTGCATCTTCAAAGGCCGCATAGGCCCAGTAATACTCGAGCATGGTGAACTCGGGGTTGTGCCGGGTGGAAAGGCCCTCGTTACGAAAGCTGCGATTGATCTCGAACACGCGTTCGAAACCGCCCACGGTGAGTCGCTTGAGATAGAGCTCGGGCGCAACGCGCAGGTACATATCCTGATCGAGGGCATTATGATGGGTTACAAAGGGACGCGCGGTGGCGCCGCCAGGTATCACCTGCATCATCGGGGTCTCCACCTCCATAAACCCCCTGTCCATCATATAATTGCGAATAAACGCGATGATCTTCGACCGGGTACGAAAGACCTTGCGGGACTGCTCATTAACAATGAGGTCCACATAGCGTTGCCGATAGCGCATTTCCTGATCGGCCAGGCCGTGATACTTGTCGGGCAGCGGACGCAGCGCCTTGGTTAACAGGCGCGCTTCTTCCATATTGATGTAGAGATCGCCCTTGCCTGACTTTTGAATGGACCCGCGGGCCCCGACGATGTCACCAAGGTCCCAGGACTTGATCCGGGCCAGAGTATCTGCGTCCAGTCCCTTGCGATCCACATAGAGCTGGATCTGGTCAGACCCATCCTGGATCAGCAAGAAAGCGCCACGGTTGCGGATAAGGCGTCCGGCAACAGCATAGTGCTTGTCAGCGCTCGCGAGCTCCTCCTTGGTTGATCCCCCGTACTCCTGCTGCAGGTGGCCCGCCTCGGCGGTACGACGGAAGTCATTGGGATAGGCGTTGCGCTGTTCGCGGATGGCGTCCAGCTTGGCGCGCCGCTCGGCGATCAGCTTGTTTTCGTCGTGAATCTCGGGGTCTGCCTGGTTATCACTCATAATCTCTGCTTCTCATTACAGCCCGCTCTTCAGCGAGGCCTCGATGAACTGGTCAATACTGCCGTCCAGCACAGCCTGGGTATTACTGGTTTCCACGCCTGTGCGCAGGTCCTTGACGCGCGAGTCGTCCAGTACATAGGAGCGGATCTGGCTGCCCCAACCGATGTCAGCTTTGCCATCTTCCATGGCCTGCTTCTCTTCGCTGCGCTTGAGCATTTCCATCTCATAGAGTTTGCCGCGCAGCAGCTTCATGGCATTGTCCCGGTTCTGGTGCTGCGATCGCTCGGTCTGGCACTGCACCACAATCCCCGAAGGGTTGTGGGTCAGGCGCACCGCCGAGTCAGTCTTGTTGACGTGCTGGCCACCCGCGCCGGAGGCGCGATAGGTATCCACCCGCAAATCCGCCGGGTTTATCTCGATTTCAATGTTGTCGTCGATCTCGGGCGACACGAACACGGAGGAAAATGAAGTGTGACGGCGATTACCCGAATCGAAAGGCGACTTGCGCACCAGCCTGTGCACCCCGGTTTCGGTGCGCAGCCAGCCGAAGGCGTACTCCCCCTCGAATTTAATGGTGGCGCTCTTGATCCCGGCCACGTCGCCACCGGATACCTCAATCAATTCGGTTTTGAAGCCTTTGGCTTCACCCCAGCGCAGGTACATGCGCAGCATCATTTCCGCCCAGTCCTGGGCCTCGGTACCGCCGGACCCGGACTGGATATCAAGGAAGGCGTTATTGGCGTCCATTTCACCACTGAACATGCGGCGAAACTCCAGCTTCTCCAGCTGCCTTTCCAGGCCGCCAATTTCAGCCTCGACCTCGGCGGCGGTGTCCTCATCGTCTTCCGCTGCGGCCATTTCCAACAAGTCCCCGGCATCGGCTGTGCCGGAGTCAAGACTCTCGATAGTATGCACAATCGCCTCCAGCGAGGCGCGCTCACGACCCAGTTCCTGGGCGCGTGCGGGGTCTTCCCATACGCTGGGCTCAGAGAGTTCCAGTTCTACTTCTGACAGGCGATCCTTGCGATTAGCGAAGTCAAAGATACCCCCTGAGCACGTCTGTTCGCGCCTCGATATCCTTGAGTTTCTGCAGCAGGGGGTTGATCTCCAGCATGGTCTGGCCCGGTTAGGTCAAAAATGGCCGCGCATTTTAACGTAGGCTGGGCCGTGGGCCTAGCCCGAATATCCACATCTGCAGTTTCCTACAGATAACTGCACCAATCACTCCAACTGCCAGCGTAGAGGATGTCGTTCTCCCTGCCCATCAGGGACAACGAAAAAAGGTTTACGCAGGCGGTCACGCCGGAGCCACAGTACACCACCATTTGCGCACTGTTGAGGCTGTCACCCCAGTGCTCGCGTTGAGCGGCGGGCCCGCTATAGCGGCCGGCCTCATCAGTCACGCCTTGCCATGGATGGTTAACCGCACCGGGAATATGCCCGGCGACCGGATCAATCGGTTCATCCACGCCCTGATAGCGCGGCGTCTCGCGAGAGTCCACCAACAGTGCGCCGCTGGCTTGCAGTTCGGTGAGGTCACCAATATCGCAGTAGCCGCTGAACTTGCGCGGCGGGTAGGCACTGTCACGCAGCGCAGGGGTGCGCGTTTCTGTGACGCCATCGCAGGCCAGCCAGGCAGCGTAGCCGCCATTCAGTAATCGCGGCGGGCGGTAACCCAGGCTGCGCATCAGCCACCAGAGGCGCGAGGCAAAGGCAAAGCGGGAGGCGTCGTAGGCGATGACTTCGGTATCCGGGCCTATGCCGCACTGGGCGAGACGCGCCTGCAAGGCCCCGGATTCGGGTAAGGGATGCCTTCCCCCGTGCTTCTGCACGGGGGATGACAGTTCCAGGTTCAGGTCCAGGTAAAAGGCCCCGGGGATATGTCCTGCTGCATAAAGGCGACGTCCCTCGTCTGCATCTGCCAGGGAAAACCGGCAGTCGACGATCACGGCATCCTGCGCCGCGTCCAAGGCCTCGGCTTCAATCAGCATTTCCTTGCGCGCACTCGCTCCAGAGCAACTCTTCAGAAGAGATACGATAGTAGGCTACCCGCGTATTTTTCACTAGACTAGGTTCAACGTGGAGAATCAAGCAGTGGTCACCAGCACCCGGTCCAGTAACCAGTTGATGATTGTCGCCAGGCCAAACCGGTCGGCCAGCTGGCGCAGCAACCTTTACGTCCTGATAGGTCTGGCGGTTCCATCCCTGGGAGCGGCCATCGGTTTTACCCTGCTGGGGGCCTGGCCTATTCTGCCTTTTGCCGGGCTGGAGATGTTGGCGCTGGGCGCTGCCCTCTACTACGTCAACTGGAAACTGCAGTACCGCCAGGTGATCACCGTGAGCGACGACAGTATCCGTATCGACAAGGGGCACTATCGTCCCCGCCAGAGTTATCAATTTGCTCGCCAGCGCACCGGACTCACTGTGGTCCCCGAGAAACACCCCTGGGATGGTCCGGAGCTGGCGGTACATGATCGCCAGCAAAGCGTCTGCGTGGGCGAGTTTCTCAATCGGGAAGATGCCCTCGCCCTGCTCGCCCTGCTGCGCAAGGAGATCAAGGTGGATAGCTACAGCACCAGGGAGGGGCGAAAGTTCTAGGCAGCGATCGCGGGCTACGGCAGCAGACCGAGGCCTCTACTACTCGCCGGCATCACAGCCAGCCGTCCACGGGTTTGGCGAGATAACACATGTTGAGCTTCCGGGACCTGAACTTCCACACGCCCTGTTCGCGGACATAGACATCCTGATAGTAGCCTGACCCCATCAGGCTCTGCCCATCGCGAACGCAGCGCAAATCCAGGTAGCAGGTCCCCGCCGCCTCCACGACATCACCGCAATCATCAGGACCATAGTCGATAACGTGATTGTGGACAAAGGGGTGCAGCAACAAGTCACCACCGACCTTTTCTGCGTAGATGGCGCGTAAATTCTGCCGCCCCTTGATAACGCCGTCCGGTCCCATATCCATCAGCCCGTCGACGGCAAACAAATCGACAGCATTCAGAGCCTGACCCTGCCAGACGTAATGGGCGTAGCGACGCACCAGGTCACGTATTGCCTCCAGGTCGGTCAGGCGCCGAATCAGGGTGGGCAAATCATCCATCACCAACCCTCAACCACCTGCCGGCAATAAGTAATTCCTGTGGAAAGGCGGAACAGAAACCGGCATTCACCCCTTATACCACTCAGAACTCATAAGTCAGGTCGATGCCCGTCGACCGCGGGGGACCGTACTGCGCACTGAGCTCACCAAGGTTGGTCGTTGACAACCGGTACTCCTCGTCGCCCAGATTCTTACCCCAGGCCGCAACTCGCAGATCACCCACTATCCCCAGGGGAATCTGCGCGAGTTCCAGGCGCGCGTTCCATATCTCGTAGCCAGACGTCAGTGTCGTCTTCTTTGGATTGGAGTAGAACTCGTCTTGAGAGCGATAATCAATACTCACGGTCACATCGCCAAATCCAGTTGATGGAAACTCATAGGTTAGCCCTGCACCAACCTGCCAGTTCGGAGAGTTTGGTACCACCCGACTCGACTCCAGCTCCACTCCCCCATCAATATAGGAATCATACTCGGCATTCAGATAGGCGTAGTAGAAATTTGCGCTAAGACCAGCGACAAGCACAGCCGACCCCTCAATTTCCATTCCCGACATGGTTGCGGCACCCGCGTTCAGCGTATCGACAAAGACGGGAGGAGAACGCACCTGGTCCACCTGCAGGTTCTCATACTCGTTGTAAAAAACTGCAAGGTTTACCAGGGCACGGTCCTGGAAAAATTTGGACTTCAGGCCCACCTCGTAGGAATCAACATCCTCCTTATCAAAGCCCGCACTAAATAATTCAGGAGTACTCTGTGTGTTGAACCCACCCGCACGGTAGCCCGTGGAATACTTGGCATAACCATTGATATTGTCACTGAATGTGTAGGCCAGCGTGACCATAGGGTCGGTAGAATCAAAGTCTGTATCTCCGTCGAGCACCAGTCCGGTAATATCGGGAGTGAAGCCTGGATTCCTGTAGGTCTTTCTCGCATCACGCGTGTCGGATGTGTAACGCAGACCCAGCGTCAACGCCAGTTTTTCGTCAAAACCACTGGGAGTCCAGGTGACTTGCCCGAAGGCTGCAGCGGAAGTCGCCTCCGCCTCTACCATCCAGTCATCAACCAGCGCACCACCGGCAAAGCTGGATATTGCTGTTTCGTCTGCCTCTTCCTCAATATAAAAGACTCCCGCCACGTAGCTTAGCCGCCCATCCATCGCATCGCCCAGGAACTGCAATTCCTGCGAAAACTGGTTTTGATCCATCGTCCGGCTTTGGGTGAACGAGTCGATGAAGTTCATGTGGGTATTGCTATCAAGATCCCGGTAGGCCGTTATCGACTTCAGGGTGATGTCGCCAAGCATCCAGGTTAGCGTCAGGTTGTGTCCTGAGATATCTGCGTCACTTGGATACAGACCCTGTGTCGGCGAGGCTTTCTCCTGCCGACCCGAGACTGCATTGGGGCCATCAATAACCTGATAGAAAAGATTGCCATAGGTCATATTGGAAAAGTCATAACCGTAATCCACGGTAATCTCATCCGTCGCTTCATAGCGGACGGCAAGCTTCATAGCCTCTTTCTCATCCTCATTGAAGTTAATCTGATTTGGCAACGTGGAATTGTTGTTGTCGACCCAGCCATCGTTCTCGGTGTACATGTAGCCGGCCCGCACAAAGAGCTTGTCATTGAGCGGTGCATTGATGGAGGCGCGTACGCCACGCTCCTCCCAGCTACCTGCCGTCAGTTGCACCAGACCCGAAAGCTCATCGTCGGGCTTTTGGGTAATAAAATTAATCGCGCCAGCGGTCGTATTACGCCCCCACAGTGTTCCCTGTGGTCCTCGCAGCACCTCTATACGTTCAAGGTCGGCGAAGTCCGTCGCCAGCCCGATACCACGGCCTACCGGGACCCCATCAATATAAATGCCGGTTGCCATATCGTTGGTGGACTGTGTGTTGAGATTGCCCATACCGCGAATGAACAGGTTGGGGGCCACACGTGTGCCGGCGAATGGAACAAGGTTAAGCGCCGGTACTTTGTTCGCCAGGTCCATGACGTTGGAAATACGCTGATTCTCCAGCTCACGGGCACTAAAAGCGGTGATAGAGATGGGCGTCTCCTGCAGGGATTCTTCCCTTTTTTGCGCGGTGACCACCACCTCTTCCAGTATTACTGCACGCTGCTGCACTGGCGCTTCTTCAGCATTCGCCACCAGAGTCGTGAACCCCGCCAGTAGTGCAGTGAAAACACCTTTGTTACTGCATTTATTTGATCGCATGAACCATATCCCCTCGTTGGTATCAGTCGCTGTCAGCACCAGGTTGCCAGCTGCACTGGCATTGATTTCCAGACAGGTACCCGCTACGAGTGTCTCTATACCCCCAGCGATGCTGTACCGACCTGACAATCCCTTTAGCTGCATATCCTTGACGAGGTCAAACGGATAGAGGATCTGGATATCTGCCTGCTGTGCAAACAGATTCAGCGCCTTGTAAGCCGTGGAAGGCGGGATTTCAAAGTGTATTTTCCCGTCATCACTCCAGGCCAGGGTTGTACTCAGCAGGGAACCAAGCAGGGCTGTCATCATCAACCAGAGCGTCCACCTGCTACGCTCTGAAGTGTGTATGGCCAGCCCGGCCATTGATTTCACGTACTGATCCCCACTTGCCCTATTCGGACCCGTCATTAATACAGACCGATGAGACATGAAAATCCACTACTGTTGGCGAAATTAAATTCTTGCCAAAATATGGCCATCGAAAAGAACAACTCAAACTAACTGCCGCTAAGGCGCGACACTGGTATCCAGGGCGGAAAGTTGTATCAGCCCATCGTTGACGCTTGTGACCGATACCCCGAACCCATCTTGCAGAACACTCAAAAACTCATCGAGTTTCCCAATATCGAAGTACCCGCCAATACGCAGGTCGGCAATCCTCGGGTCCACAATCGTAATATCGGTGAGGGTATAACGCGATACCTCGCGAACCACCTCTTCCAGTGTTTCTCCGGTAAACAGCCATTTACCTTCACGCCAGGCCAGACGCCGCTCGAGGTGCTCTGGCGACAGCTGGCTAACGTTCTGCAGGGTGTCGGCGTAATCTGCACTGCCACCGACACCGAGCGTGACCGATTTCCGGCCGGTTTCAACCTCGACTAACGGGCTTGCTGAGGGTGACGGAGGCATTGCCACTGCGCCAACTTCAACCGCTACCGTGCCTTCCTGCACCATTACCTCGGTGACACCCTGCTTGACCCACACACTGAAAGCGGTGCCCAGGGCACGCACCTTTCCGCGCCCTGCGTGGACCACAAACGGCACATGCGCATTCTTTGCCACTGTAAAGAAGGCCTCCCCACGTGTCAGGTAAAGTGTACGTTCTCGCTTGCTATAACTCACCCGCACCTCACTATCAGTATTGAGGGCCATGGTGGAACCGTCCGCGAGCACAGCCTCCGACTGTTCGCCAATACCGGTGCGGTAAACCAGCTCCTGCGGTGAGCTGTGAGTTGCAACAGTGTGCGGCGCGGCAACTTCTTCCCGGGGGAAAAGCAGTAGGTAAACTGTAAGTACCACCGCGAGACTGGCAAGACCCGCCACGGCGCCCGGATAGAGCATCCATCGCCAGGCCGGGCGCTGGGGCGGCGGAGCCGCTGCGGGGAAAAGTTCGGCAAGCACGCTCAAGCAATCCATGGCGTCCCAGAGCTGGGCCATGTCGACCACCGCCTGGGCATGGCGGGAATCAGCGGCCAGCCAGCCTCGCAGTTCAGACTCCAGCTGCGGAGACAGCGCCGCACCATCGAGACCGTCAAGGCGAACCAGCCAGGCAGCTGCTTCACGCCTGACTTGCGCAGAACTACTCGGAAAGCGAATAATATTTCTCATAATCACCGCCACCGCGAAGAACTGGCGTTGTCCGCATCATCAGGACCCTGGGCCTGAGGACCATCCATAGAAGCTGCACATCGCATCAACGCTTTGGCCAGGTGTTTTTCAACAGTACTGACACTGATACCGAGCCTTTGGGCAACCTCTTTCTGTGACAAGCCGTAAACCTTGCGCAAAATCAACACCTCACGGCACCGTTCGGGCAAATCCAGCGTTGCATGGCAAAACAGCTCGAAACGTTGCTCATGCCCAACCTGATGCTCCAGTGACATCCCATCTTCTATGACACCGGGATCGGCCAAATCCTCTATATAAACAGACAGCTGATGTGATTTGCTGGCCAGCATATTCAGCGACAGGTTGCGTGCAGTGCGATAAAGATAGGCCTGCGGATGCTCTATCTTGCCCTTGGAGCCCGCCTCCAGCACTTTAAGAAAGGCCTCCTGGGTTAAATCCTCAGCGTCCTCTCGCGTCTTGCAAAACCGGGAAACAAAACGCTGCAAACGCGCATGTAATGTATTCGTCTCTCCCGTCACGCCAAGCTTTCCTCGCTCACCATCTATTCAGCACATTCACACCTCAGGCAAAACTCAAGCCGAGCTGACCACTTACGGCACGCCGCGGCGATACATGCTTCCATCCGTGCATGCAGAAACACACGCTAATCGAAGAGCTGACGGCACACCGTAGCGCTGCGGTTTTCTTTCGTGACGATACACCCAATACCGCCTTGGCAACAACAATCGAAACGCAATCTGCCGGCCCTGGTTTACTTAGCACACAATCTTCGCCCGCAAGTCACAGGTCAGGCGGGTTATTCTTGAATCTGCTACATACGCGGTATATAACTTCTTTTCCAATGAGTCGCGTCTTCAGCCCGGTTATGTCGAAGCGACCTCAACGTTCAGCTATTGCGGCACTTGCTGCCACTGCACAGCGAACGGCCAACAATCCGATGGCCCGGTTCTAGTACTCTATGGCGCCCTTATACACAACCCAGGAACAACAACCATGACCGGACCCGACGAATCGCCCGGGGAGCAGGTGCAGAGTGAAGAGCCCAGTCTCTACTCCTATTACGTACTGGTATTACTCTCCATAGTCTATGTGTTCAACTTTATCGACCGGCAGATTATGGCGGTGTTGATAGACCCCATAAAGGCTGAGTTTGGCGTCTCGGACACCGCTATGGGCTTCCTTTCCGGTTTTGCCTTCGTCTTCTTCTACACGCTGGTGGGGATTCCCATTGCGCGCTGGGCAGACCGCGGTTCCCGCCGATTCATTATTTCCCTGGCAATCGCTATCTGGAGCCTGATGACCGCTGCTTCGGGTATGGCCAGAAACTTCGGGCAACTGGCGGCGATCCGCGTGCTGGTGGGGGTGGGTGAAGCGGGTGCGACACCGCCATCCCACTCACTCTTATCGGACTATTTCCCGCTGAACAAGCGCGCCACGGCGCTGGCTATTTATTCCTGGGGCGTATACATAGGCGCCGCGCTGGCCTTCCCCATAGGCGGCTATCTGGTAACGCACTATGACTGGCGAACCGCGTTTTATGCGGTTGGCCTACCCGGCGTAGCGCTGTCTTTACTGGTGTGGTTTACAGTGAAAGAAGTGCCGCGCGGCAGCACTGAAGCCAGCTCAGCGAACGTCGAAAATGCATCCCTGGGGGAAGTCATGCGGTTTTTGCTCTCCCGGCGCTCATTCGTTCTGATCGTGCTGGGGTCGTCACTGCAATCTCTTTCCGGATTCGGCGTCATCACCTGGGGTGCGCCCTTCCTCAGCAGAGTGCATGACATGGGCTGGACCGAAATCGGCGTTACCATGGGTTGGATTATCGGTGTTGCCGGCTGCGCGGGCGTGTTCCTTGGCGGCCGTCTCGCTGACAGATTAGGCCGCCGGGATACATCGTGGTACATGCGCCTGCCTGCACTGGAGTCCTTGCTCTGCATACCGTTCGTGACTGGTTTTGCGTTACTCACTGACACCCGACTCGCCATACTGAGTTTCATACCTTTCTACTTCCTGGGCGCCGCCTATGTGGGCCCCATGCATGCCATGGTGCAGAGCCTGGTGCGGGTTCGCATGCGCGCCACAGCATCGGCCATTCTGCTGTTCGTGGTAAATATGATCGGTGCCGGGCTGGGCCCCCTGGCCATTGGCCTGCTGAATGATTACGTGTTCGGCCCGACCTATGGTGATGGTGCAATTCGGTATTCGATATTGGTAATAGGTCTGGTCGGGGGCCTGGGCAGTATACTTTTCTGGCAAGCATCGAAAACGCTTAGCGCCGATTTAGCCAGTCGCGATATCGACTGAACGATCCGGTGCCAAACGCGATCTATACTAGATATCGTCAAACTTGCCGTGGCGCCCTTTTCCTGCCGCGAACCGCGTTGCACCGCTCACCGTTTCCAGGGACTCAACCACCTGCATACCGCGGCGAAACTCATTTTTCATGGCATCATCCAGAGGGAGGCCCCACTGTTCATAAGCGCTCATGCGGTCTGAACGAAGGCAGTTCTGCGGATAGGCAACCAATTGTTGCGCCAGCTCCAGCGCCGCATCCAGCGCTCGGCCATCGTCCACCAGTCGGTTGGCCAGACCCATCGCCAGCGCCTCATCTGCCGCCACCGGCCTGCCGGTAAGAATAAGGTCCATAGCCCGACTGTGACCAATGAGGCGCGGCAGCCTCACCGTCCCGCCATCGATCAGCGGTACGCCCCAGCGGCGACAGAACACCCCCAGCACAGCGCTTTTTTCCACCACGCGCAGGTCACACCAGAGAGCCAGCTCAAGGCCGCCGGCAACAGCATGACCGGATATTGCCGCGATAACCGGCTTACCCAGTACCATGCGCGATGGCCCCATAGGCCCATCACCGACTTCACTGAGTGCATTGGAGCCGGCCTGCGCGGCTACCGCCTTGAGGTCGGCCCCCGCGCAGAAAGTACCATGTGCGCCATGAAACACAGCCACATCACTGCCTTCATCCGCGTCGAAGGACCTGAAAGCCGAGGCGAGCTCCTCCGCTGTGACGCCGTCCACGGCATTGCGCACATCTGGTCTGTCCAGAGTAACGATGGTGATACGCCCCTGCGTCGAACTGCTAACTGCCATGAGTTCTTCCTTTGCCGGGCCAGCCCGTGCATTTCAGGTCAATAGTGCCCACTGCCACCAACCGGCACACAGGCCCAGTAATCCGCCTACCAGCACCAGCTTCCACTCATCTTCGGCTATCACCGGATGCAACAGCTCGAAGAACTCCTCGGGCGGCAGGCCGCCCACCCGTTCGGCTACCGTATCTTCAATATCGAAGGCCTCATCGAGATACTTGAATGAGCGTTTATCCGGCTGCTGGAATTCCTGCAGCGCCCGCGCACTGATGATCTTGCCGATCTTGGCATATTCGGCGCGCCCCAATGACAGTACGGTGAGCGGCTTGAACACACCCTGTGTATCCTCCAGGGCGCGATTGACCTCCCGCTGTATCACATCGTGAATGCGATCCAGAGCCCGCTCTGTTTTCAGCATTTCGCCCATTACCACCTCTGCCGTGATCAGGTCCTGGGCAAAGACCTTGCCGAAGTATCTGGACACTTCCTTTTGCCGCTTGATAAACAGGCCCTGCACCGTGAACGGACCGACCTTCACCGGGTTTAACGGCTTCTGTATCAAGTAGATGGCCAGGGCGTTGGTGACATAACCAACCAGAAGCCCGAACAGCGGCAGCAGCCACCAGACGGGAAAGAAATACCAGGCAAACATGACCGGAATACCCAGGGGGAAACCAAAATACAGACCACTACGCTCTATGAACTTGAATTCCCTGGCCGCAGAGATCCGAAATATATCGATCAGCATGCGTTTGTTGTTGCCCAGTTTGTCGACAATCACCTCATTGAGGTCAATCATGTCATCGAGCTGGCCACGAAGATCTTCCACTGTCCGGTGCAGGACATCCGGCAAGCTCTTTTTAACCTCGCTATAGACCCGGGCCTTGAATGCACCGGGTGCAGCGCTCCACAAAAAGTCCGTTACCGGAATTCCATGATGCGAGGTCTCAGACATCACTTCATCGACGATATCCTCGACAAAAGGCTCGACGCGGCTCTGCAGGGCGTCAATCAGTTTATCCGTCTCGATGCGGTTGATCAGTTCCTGCTGGGTCAACACCCGCTTGACGCTGTGTTCAACCACCAACCGCGCCATCTTCTGTGAGTTGGCCGGGATCACACCCTGCCAGCCCAACGGGCCCACACCAGTGAACTCCACCGGGTACATCATCATTTTGACGGCCAGCCAATTGGTGCCAAACCCAACCACTCCACTGACCAGCGGAATAGTCAGGTAGGCCCAGTACTCGCCAACAAATGCGGCTATATCCAATATTCTGCTCCCGGCATCGGCACATTCTCCATGTTAGTACATCTGCACCCTCAAATGCGCGCTGGTTATTTCCTGTCCAGCATCAACTGGATAATGGCAGCGCATCAGGTATCATCGCCCGCCAGCACCACTTCTACCTGCCGGGGTCACCGAAATGCCTGCTTTTGCCACACTCTCTATTGAGCCAGACCCCGATTGCCCCCGTGTCGCGCGCCTTCTGCTCAACCGCCCGGAACGGCTCAATGCGATAACGGATCAGACCCCGCGCGACATCCGTGCAGCTGTGGAGTGGGCAGAAGGGAACGATGACATTCACGTGATCGTTGTCGAAGGCGCCGGAAAGGGGTTTTGCGGAGGTTACGATCTTGCCGACAGCGCGGAGCAAATGCTTGATCATCCCTGTCAGCAGGAAAGCGACCCCTGGGACCCCATGCTCGACTACGCCTTCATGAAGCGCAACACTGAAGACTTCATGAGCCTTTGGCGCTGCAGCAAGCCAACTATCGCCAAGGTGCACGGTTATGCCGCGGCGGGCGGCAGCGACATAGCACTCTGCTGCGATCTGCTGGTCATGGCGGAAGACGCTAAAATCGGCTACATGCCTACCCGGGTCTGGGGCTGCCCGACGACAGCAATGTGGACTTTCCGCATAGGCTTCGCCAGAGCCAAACAGCTTATGTTCACCGGTGACCCTATCGATGGCGTGACTGCTGCCGAGTGGGGGCTCGCCAATGAGGTTGTGCCCCGGGAAAAACTGGACGCCGCGACGATGAGGCTTGCCGATCGAATTGCGGGTGTGCCCAAGTCCCACCTCGCGATGCATAAAATGGTGGTCAACCAGGTCATGCTGACACAGGGGTTGGAGCAAACCCAGATGATGGCGACCGTGTTCGATGGCATTACCCGCCACAACCCGGAGGGTGTCTGGTTCCGGCGCTACGCCCAGGCGGAAGGATTCAAAGCTGCGGTCAACTGGCGTGACAGTGGCCGCCCGATTCCGGAGGGTGACGAGGCCCGCGAGATGATCAAGGAGTTGGAAGCGCGCCTGAAAAAAAACGTGTGAAGAGACCTCTTCAGATATCATCGCCGCCACTGAGAACTATCCGCTGCATGTGACAGATCACGCTCCCCGTTTATCCGGTAGCGATCGACAGCTGATCAGCACAAGTGAGCATGGAATGACCAAACCAGACAGCAAACGTGTGGCTGTGTGGCTTGGGGTGGCCCAGGTTGTCAAGGCCAAACCATTGTCTCTCACCAAAACCCAGCACGAAAGAAATATAGGGTTGTTCACCCTACGGCCATTCGGCCTGGCATGAAGTAACACGATCATTCTGATTCGTAAGGTGTAAGGCGTACGATCTACCTTACATTTTCACGCCTGCTGCTCTCATAATTCATGATTAACCCTATACTCGTGAATTTCCCCAGCCAATTTTAGTCATGGGGTTTCGCTTGCCAGCTTTACACGCCTATCGTTCTACAAGTTGCGCAAGAAATCGGCTGAAGGGTTGGATGTCCTGATCGACACTGGCAGACTCCAGCGAGGCCATATACTCACTCCTCTTTTCAATGGGAATGATGGTCCAGGGATAACCGCCGGCCGCCATCATGGTATTCATCAGGAATCTACCAATCCTGCCGTTGCCATCCATATAAGGGTGGATATACACGAAGATAAAGTGTCCGAGTACCACGCGCACAGCTGATTCAGTTTCCTCCTCAAGCAGATCAAAAAAGGCGGGCATAAGATCACGGACGGCTTCTCGGTTTGGCGGTGCGTGCATCGAACGCCTGATATAGACAGGACCATTTCTATAGCCAGCGAGATCTGCGGGTTGAAGAATGCCAGCGGTTACACTCGGCGCCCACAGCTCTCGATACCAGATTGAATGATCCTGTCGTATAGTCGCGCCGGGATTTGCCCCTTCCAGAATCCTCTCAATACTCTGTTTTACAGCCTGAAAAGCCTGCCAGTAGCCTCTCGCGGCCATGGCATCGCGGTGTTCCTGGTCACCCTCATCGCTGTCCGGGTTCCAGGCTCCCGCTTTGACACGCTCGATGAGTTCTGTGTTTACACGATAGCCTTCAATAGATAGTGAGTGATAAGCATCCGAAGTATAGAGGTCATCAACTTGTTTGAGGTAAGCAGTTTTGTCTTCTGGCAGACCGGGTGAAGGAGGGAAGTCTTTGAGGACCTGCTCGCGCATTTCCGTCCAGAGAATTCGAAGGCGACTGACATAGGGGGAGCTTTCTCGCCCAGAGAATACTATTGGACTCGTGGCTTCGAATGGATCAGTTTCCCGGATGGTGTATCCAGCTGCTTCCATCGAGCCGCTAATATTATCTGCGATATCGTTCCGACCTATATTGCGAAAAGCACCCGCCAGTCGTCCGGCGATGGTGCTATGCCCTCCCTCCAGTAGACGAGTAAGGAGATCGGATGCATCGCTTACCAATGAGAGAGCCGTACGGATGTCAGTAGGGTGTTGTCTGTAAGTACTCGGAGTGCAGGCAATCAATGCCGCTGGTAACGAGAACAGACGCATTCCCTCCCTGATCACCGTATCTTCTTCATCAGGCAATTCGGCCCGTATATCGAGAAGAGAAGTGTTATGCGGCAACCTGGTGACATTGTTCCGGGGCCTTTTGGCGCGGACCAGGAGCTGTCTGGGGACGGTCCAATTTCCAGCATGGAGCGCAACGGACTGCTCGGGAGATAAGCACCAGTCCTGACCAAACCGAATGCTAAGGTACGAGGCTGAGAATGCCCAGAAGGCAGCATACCAGGAGGTGCTCTCCCCGGCCTGCTCGTCCGGCCGGGACGAAATGTACCACCCCTTAATAACTTCCTGTAAAAAGCCATTCTTAAGGAGCCGTTCTCGGTGAGTGCGGGTCAAGTCTCTGGAGCGGATGGCAACAACCCCGCGGTCCTGGAGGTCTTTCAAGCTCTCCAGGGACTCTGCCAACTTTTCAGATGGGGTAGCCATAGCCAAACCTCTCGTTTGTCTCTTACCATATTTCGCCTATTGCGTTGTACTATTATTCGCTTATTGCGTCAATCTATTATTCGCTTAATCTGCTGTTCCACTGTACGCATATCATGCTTTCAGGTCTTTTTTTTGAGCTGCTACATGGAGAAAATCAACGGAAATGCTCGCCAGGAAAAGCGGACTTTAAATTTTACATGAATTTGAATTATTTACTTTTAATTCAATAGCTTATTGAATTATTCAATATTCAGGATATACCCTATAATCTTGAATTTCTTAGACGCAGTATGGGCAAACATGCACTAAGTCAGCAATGTGTATCGAAATCACTCACTACGCTTTCAATGTACGGCAGATTGCCGTACGATATCCCCGTCTGTATTGCAGATGATCATTAGGAGTAAGACATGGCTACAGCAGCACGCACTGAGCGCCTCGATATGCGAGTGGATTCAGACACCAAGCAATTGGCTGAACGGGCATCCGCGGCGGCCGGCTATGCCTCTCTCACGGATTTCGTGACTCACCTCATCCGCGAAAACGCACCTGAGATCCTCAAGCAGCAAACCACAATTGACCTAACCAACCAGCAGTTCGATAGCTTCATGGCCGCCTGCATGGATGAAACTTCTGAACCCAGCCCCCGTATTCTCGAAGCCGCCAAGAGGCTCGATGAAGAGGGCTTCTGATTGGCAATTCAGCAGGAGTTTGGTGCCCTCAATCCGTCCTACTTCAATGTAAAAGCCTTTGATTGCGGCAAGCCCGATATGAACACCTATCTGGCCCGCTTCGCCGCCAAGAATATGGGCTTAAAGCTCAGCATGACCTGGGTGCTACCCGGTGAGGAACCGGTCGCGGGACAGAAAACGCCGGTCGCCGCTTACTACACCCTGGCTTCCTGCACTGTGACCAGGGATGAAATTCCCACAGATGACCGTTTGCCTGGTTACCCGGTTCCCGTGGTATTGCTGGCCAGGCTGGCGGTCGATCAGCGATTCCAAGGACAACGTCTTGGGGAGAAAACGCTGGTGTCCGCACTCCGCCGAAGTGTCACCCTGACAGAGCGTGGATTGCCGGCAATGGGATTAATCCTCGATGTGCTGGACGAAGACGCACTGGCATTCTATCAGCGCTTCGACCTCTTCAAGCCCTTCACCGATGATCCGATGAGATTGTTCGTGCCTATGAAGGTGGTAGCGAAGATCTAGGGTACTTCACACACTGTGCGGTAGTGTCCTGGTCCTCTACTTTTGAAACTCGTGCATATCCAATAATCATAGGTCCTCCGATTTGAGTAATGGAGTGCCAAATGATTTTAGATCGCAACAGGATTTCTCTATCCGTAAGTCTAAGATTGTCCGTAGGCGCTAAACCGTTGCATAAGCGAGCATTATTGCAATAGTGCAGGGCCACATATCATGTTTCATTGCGATGCAGAGCGAAATGAGGAATGGATCGATTTTCGCCACATAGGAGTATCACGCTGTAACTGTTTCGCGAATGCACAGCTCGTGGAAAATAAAGTCCCCCATCAGCCCAAATATGGCCTGAATTCGATGACGCCCTCGGTGGCCAATCACGGTACAATATTCTTTCTCACAAGCATAAAGCCCCGCACATGACTGACTCCCCTGACAGGCAAAAAGTCGGATTTATTAGCCTCGGTTGCCCAAAAGCACTGGTGGACTCTGAGCGCATTCTCACCCAGCTGAAAATGGACGGGTACGACATCGTTCCCAGCTATGAGGGCGCAGAGGTAGTAGTGGTCAACACCTGCGGCTTTATCGACAGCGCCAAACAGGAGTCCCTGGACGCCATCGGTGAAGCCATAAGCGAAAACGGCAAAGTGATCGTGACCGGCTGCATGGGTAAGGGCGATGACGCGCAAGCGATTCAACGATTACACCCCAAGGTGTTGAGTGTCACCGGGCCCGCCGCTTACGAGGAAGTTGTCGGTGCCGTGCATGAGTTTGTGCCACCGACATTGATACACGACCCCTATACTGACCTGGTACCCCCCCAGGGCGTAAAACTGACACCTCGTCACTATGCCTACCTGAAAATTTCTGAAGGTTGTAACCATCGCTGCAGTTTCTGCATCATCCCCGATATGCGCGGCGACCTGGTCAGCCGGCCCATCGGCGATGTAATGGAAGAGGCCGAAAGACTGGTTCGCGCCGGCGTGCGCGAATTGCTGGTTATCTCGCAGGACACCAGCGCCTATGGTGTCGATACCAAATTTCGCACTGGCTTCTGGAATGGACGCCCCATGAAAACCCGCATGCAGGAACTCTGCGAGGCATTGGGGGAATTCGGCATCTGGGTGCGCCTGCACTACGTGTACCCCTACCCGCATGTGGACAAGGTCATCCCGCTAATGGCCGACGGCAAGATTCTTCCGTATCTGGATGTCCCCCTGCAACACGGCAGCCCGGAGGTACTCAGGCGCATGAAAAGACCGGCGGCGGCTGAGAAATCCCTGGAACGCATTCACGCCTGGCGCCAGGGCTGTCCCGACATCACCCTGCGCAGCACCTTTATCGTCGGCTTTCCCGGCGAGACTGACGCAGACTTCGACACCCTGCTGGACTTCCTGGAACAGGCCCAGCTGGACCGTGTGGGCTGTTTCCAGTACTCGCCGGTGGCCGGGGCAAAAGCCAACGACCTCCCTGATCATGTACCGGATGACGTCAAGCAGGAGCGCTGGGAGCGTTTTATGGCGCTGCAGCAGGAAATCAGCGCGAGCAAGCTACAGGACAAGATCGGCTCGACCATTGAAATACTCATCGACGAAGTCGATGAGCAGGGTGCGGTGGGACGCTCCAGCGCAGATGCTCCAGAGATCGACGGCAAGGTTTACCTGGACGGCGCCAGCGGGCTTAACCCTGGCGACATGGTGGAAGCCGAGGTGACCGGCGCAGACGAATACGACCTGTGGGCAGGCTGAGTAACCTGTGAACCTGCTGCTGTTTGCTGCTCATGAGCGTAATGCAGAGGGCCTGGTACGCATCGAAGATGGGCGCCTTGTTCACCTGCGCGAGATCATTGGCAAGGGCCAGGGCGACAGCCTCCGAGTAGGTGAGATCGGCGGTGACATGGGCGAAGCCGAAATCGTGAGCATGGATGAGGGCCATGCGCTACTGCGCCCGCACTTACACACCCCTCCCCCGGTAAAGCTGCCGCTGACACTGGTGCTGGCGCTGCCCCGGCCGAAGATGCTCCGGCGTATACTGCGCACGGTGGCCGAACTGGGCGCAGCCGAACTACACCTGATAAACAGTTACCGGGTGGAAAAAAGCTACTGGCAATCGCCTGCGCTGCAGGAGGATGTCATTCGCGAGTATTTGCTGCAGGGACTGGCGCAGTCACGTGACACCCGCCTCCCCGCCGTCCGCTGCCAGCGGCGATTCAAGCCTTTCGTGGAAGACGATCTGCCGCTACTTGCAGAGGGAAAGCAGGCATTACTTGCTCACCCGGGACAATACCCTCCCTGCCCTCGCGGCGCGCAGGGTGCAACGCTACTAGTGATAGGTCCAGAGGGAGGCTTCATTCCCTACGAAGTGGAAAAGTTACAGACAGCGGGCTGCGAGGCGGTCAGCCTCGGCCCGCGCATACTGCGAGTGGAAAATGCGGTCAGCAGCCTGATCGGCCGCCTGTTCTAGAAACGGTACTGTACTTCAGCGCCGTACATACGCGGCGGGTTGGCTACCGTACCGCCATTGCCCTGCGATTCCACCAGAGCGCCACCGCCGATGATGTGATCTTCATCGGTCAGGTTTGTTCCCCACAACGCTGCCGTCCAGTCGCCATCCGGGGAGAACCAGGTAATACGGGTGCCCAGATCAAACTGTTTGTCTTCAAGCCACAGGCCGCTGCGGCAACTGGCTGAGTCAAAGCAGTAATCGATGTCGAACTTCCAGCTGGCCTGCACGCGCGGCTCCACCAGCCCCCAGGGCGACTGCCAGCTGTATTGCACGGCCAGCATATAGCTTTCTTCCGGCAGGCGGGGCAGGTTCTCATCGGAGCGGTCATTGGGACACTCGTCCACATTGATTATCGAGAGATTGGTGCGCGTACAACCGGCGGGGGTTTCCGGCGTGGTACCCACCGTCAGTTGCACATCATCAAACTCTTCAATGTCACCGTCGTTGACCGCAGCATTAAACGTGATCAACCAGTTCTCACTGGCCAGCCAGGTCGTTTCCAGTTCCACGCCCTGAATGGTAGAGGACTTGGCATTAATGGTGGCGGGAGCAGGTGAGCCGGTTGCCGGGTTTACGACCAGCGTGGTGAGCTGGCGGTTGGTGTAGTCCATGTGAAACAGAGCGCCGTTCACCCTCAGGCGCCGGTCCAGCATGTCCAGTTTGAAACCGAACTCAATATTTTCTACCTCCTCCGCGTCAAACTCTTCAATATCGCCACCCGGTGCTTCAGACAGCCCTCCGGACAGGAAGCCTTCACTGTAGGTCAGGTAAAGCGAACCGTTATCGACAACACCGCCCTCTCCAAACAAATACTGGATACTGCCCATAGGCGTGACATCGCTGTTGGAGACGTTGCCAGAGGGTGCATCGCCTGTGATGAAGTCAAAGCTCGGGTTGTACAGGAAACCCGGGCGACTGACCACGTACAGGCCGCCCCCAACAGGAATGACCGGCCCGCCGTTGGCGTCGAGGGTGGCAGGGTCAGGCGCGAACACCTGACGCGTGAAGTCCCGCTCTTCATCTGTGTAGCGCAGACCTGCCGTAACTCGCCAGTGTTCGTTGAACTCCCATTCCACCTGGCTGAAAATTGCCCAGGCCTCGTTTTCCGCCTCTTTCAGGTTCGCCGTGGTGTTGAGAAAGATCAGCCCACTAACGGCAGGGTCATAGGGGCCAAGCAAATTAACTGTTCGACGATTGTCGGACTCCTCACGAAACCAGTAAGCGCCAGTCACGTACTGCATGCGGTCATCAAAGGCGCTGCCAATAAGTTTCAGTTCCTGGCTGTACTGGTCTGTTTTTGCTGGCGTACTGAAAGGGTGCACCGAATTCGTACGATGCAGGAAAGGCAGTCCGGTGTTATCGATATCGTCATTCTGCTCGGCTTCGGTGTAGCGCCAACCGGTAGTGCTCTTGAGGGTCAGGTCATCGTTCACGGCCCATTCAGCGGTGAGCGAGACGCCCTGGTTTTCCGCCTCATAAGTAGAACCCAGGTCGGAGATAACCTTGCGTGGATCGCCGCCGCCGGCATTCGCACCGTCCAGGCAAAAGTCAGCGTAGCTGCGGCCGGTGGAGGGAATCACCGCCAGGGTGTCGAACAAGGCCTCCTGCCAACCGACGTAACCGGGAACCTTTAAACACTTCTGGGGACGAGCAGTCTGGTCGGTCTGGGCCCAGATTACATTAAGGTCCAGAGTGAGGTCCTCGGTGGCCAGCCAGCGCGTCTGCCACATCAGACTCTGGCGATCTTCGTCTATATAGTCCTCACCATCGAAAAGGTTTTCAACATAACCATCCCGGGAGCGGTGGGTCGCCGATAGTCGGGTAAACAACGAGTCGGTCAGCGGCACGTTGAGCATCAGGTCGCCATCGAGGCGATCGTAATTACCTGCACGCAGGCCCACCATACCCTCAAACTCATCCTGCGGTCGGTTGCTGGTGAAGACCAGTGCGCCACCAGTCGTATTCTTGCCAAACAACGTACCCTGGGGACCCCGTAAAACCTGCACGGATTGCACGTCATTGATGTCCAGCAGCGCCCCATCGGGTCGCCCTACATAGACATCGTCCATGTAGATTCCAACACCTGAGTCGATATTCGCTCCCGAGTTGCGCTGCCCCACACCGCGAATGTAGATGTTAGCCAGACCGGCATTCCCGTTGCCGGCCGCAACTTCAATATTCGGTACAACCGTGTTTATGTCCGAGAGATTTCTGACGCCTTGTTCACGCAGGGCTTCGGAGCTCAGAGCGGTAACCGCGACAGGTGTTTCCTGCAGGCTCTCTGCGCGTTTGCGCGCGGTAACAATAATCTCTTCCAGCACAAGGTCCTGGCCGATTGCAGTAGCACTGAATACCGGAAATGAAGATGCGGGAATGCAAACCGCAAGAACACACTTGCGAAACAACGTTTTCGCGTACATAAACACCTCAAATATTATGGTTATTTTATAGACGACAAAGCATCCCGGCTTTTTTAGCCGAACCAATTTTATACGCTTAACGGAGCATAGCCTCAAGAAGTAATTTGACGGTGATCAAGGCAATAAATGCGCTGGAGGTTATTGTGGTCCTGCATTTGGACAAACACATACAAGAGGACTTCAGCATGCTGAGCGTTGCAGAAATCATGACAGCACAGCCACACACCCTCGGGCCTGACGACAGCCTGACACAGGCGCGGATGATGATGTCGGAGCAGCATATTCGACACATTCCCGTAGTCGATAAAACAGGTACTCTGGTGGGAGTGGTGTCACAGCGCGATGTGCTTGCCGCGGCCGACTCCAGCGTGTTACCAGACCAAAAGGCGCATGAAGAAGAAGAGCGTTACGTGGCCCTGTCCGCCATTATGACCACGCCTGTACAGACCGTTGAGGAGACCGCCGACCTGCGCGCCACCGCCATGCATTTGCAAAGCAATCGCCTGGGCTGCATGCCGGTGATGCGGGAGGGCAAGCTGGTGGGCATTATTACCGACTCTGATTTCGTCACTATCGCCATTAACCTCATGGAACAATTGGAGCAGGCAGAGCCAGAGGACTACGACGATGGCTTTAACGACGGGGAAATCTAGACGCCGCTTGCGCCGTTGTCGTCAACTGGTCACCAGCCCGACCGGGCAGCTCACACCCGTTCCGCCAAGACCACAGTAACCTCCCGGATTCTTGGCAAGGTACTGCTGGTGATACTCCTCAGCAAAGTAAAATGTTTCCGCAGGCACTATCTCTGTGGTGATCTCACCCAGCCCGGCTCCGGTCAGGGCCTGCTGAAACGCCAGCTTTGATTCATCCGCCAGCCCCTGCTGCACCTCATCGTAAACATAAATGCCGGACCTGTATTGCGTGCCCAAATCATTACCCTGGCGCATGCCCTGAGTGGGATTGTGGCCCTCCCAGAAAACTTTCAACAGTTCCGGGTAGGTCACCACGGCGGGATCAAACACTACACGCACCACCTCATTGTGGCCCGTCTTTCCCGTGCACACCTCCTGGTAGGTGGGATTTGGGGTGAGTCCGCCAGCATAGCCTGCAGCCGTGCTGTACACGCCCGCCAGCTTCCAGAACACACGCTCCACACCCCAGAAACAGCCCATACCAAACATGGCAAATTGCATTTGCCCGGGGAATGGACCCTCCATGGGGTTGCCGTTAACAAAGTGAGCAGCCGGCACGGGGATCGCTTGATTGCGGCCGGGAAGAGCCGTTTGCGCGTCTGGCATGCTGCGTTTGCGCCGAATATCGAACAGGGACATAGTTAAAAAGCCTTTTCAGTGAACTTGCAATCCAAAATACAGTCGATACAGTAGACACGTGTCCGGGTGGAAAATTCAAGCTCCCGCGACACACCCGCCAGCACACCAATTTCATATCTGTGTCATAAATACGGATTAGGCTCTCATCCAGATGAATTAGTGATGTCACCGAGCTGTGCCGTCTGGCGGCATATAACAACGAAGAGTGAGTAAACAATGCAAGTAACAGAATTCAACCCCAGTGAGCTCTGCAGCCGCAAGCTGTGGCAACTGGTTAACGATGAAGATAGAGAGGGCGTGGACCGATATCAATTACAGCAGGCCATCGAAGAACTGGCCAGCCGTCGCCACTACCTGGCGGAATTGACGCGCACAGGTAAACTACAGAATCCTATCCACAAAAACTGATTAATGCGCCCCCGGGGCGCGATGCCCGGACATGAGCAAACTACCCGCCCGCCAATCAACCAAATCGGAAGTCGACAGTTTCCTGACCAGGAAAACTGCCATCAGCACCGTCAGGGACCAGCAACCCCGACTGCTGTTTTGTATGGACGCCACCGCCAGTCGCCAACCCACCTGGGACCGTGCCTGCCACCTGCAACGGGAAATGTTCCTGGCCGCCAACAAGGGAACCAGCCTGTGCGTGCAGCTTTGCTACTTCCGCGGTTTCAACGGCTTCCACGCGGGGCCCTGGACCAGCGACTCACAGCAACTGGCCAGGGACATGGGCCGTGTCTACTGCGAGGGGGGGCAAACCCAGATTCAGCGCATCCTGCGTCACGCATTGACCGAGCACGGCAAGAAGCCAGTGCAGGCTGCGGTTTTCATTGGTGATGCCATGGAGGAAAAGGCAGACACACTTTGCCAGCTTGCAGGCGAATGCGGAATCCACCGACTGCCGCTGTTTATTTTCCAGGAGGGGCAGCTTGCCGATGCCGAGCGCTGCTTTCGCAAGATGGCGAAGCTGAGCAAGGGCGCCTGGGCCAGCTTCGATCACAGCAGCGCCGATACCCTCGCAGCCCTTTTGGGCGCTGTCGCCTCCTATGCATCCGGCGGCCTGGCTGCACTTGAACGACAGCGTACCCGTGGTGCTAAACTGCTGCTTGAACAACTCAAAGACTGAGGGCCAACGTGCCGAGACTGATACTGCTGGCGGCGATCGCCTTCGTTCTTTACATCCTCTTTAAGCGGGCCCAGGCGGCGCCGCCTCACAAGCGACGCGGCGAATTCATCAAACTGGCCCTGGGTATCGCCGTGGTCAGCGTTATCCTGCTTGCGCTGGCGGGTAAGATGCACTGGATAGGCGTGGCCCTGACCGGCGCATTGGTCGCGCTGCGCGCACTAGGCCCAACCCTGATTCGGTTTTTCCCCCTGCTCGCGAGCAAACTGGGCCAGTCCCAGGGAGCCAGCGCCGGTCAGTCTTCCACCGTGGCCACCACTATTCTGCGCATGCAACTGGATCACGAAAGCGGCGACCTGTCAGGAGAGGTGTTAGCCGGGCGTTTCGAAGGGTGGCGCCTGCAGGATATGGATCGATCACAGCTGGAGGAACTTTTTGCCTACTGCCAGCGCGAAGATGCTGATTCAGAGCGCCTTCTGGACAGCTATCTGCAGCAGCGCTTTCCGGGCGAGACAGACTTCGGTGCAAATCAGTCACCACCAAACAATGACAATGGCATGACTCGCAAGGAGGCACTGGCAATCCTGGGCGTGAACGAGGATGCCAGCGAAGAAGATATCGTTGCGGCTCACCGCAAGCTAATGCAAAAAATGCATCCTGACAGGGGGGGCAACGATTACCTTGCTGCCAAAATCAACCAGGCCAAGGACCTGTTGCTGGGTTAGGCAGCAGCGCTTCTTGGCAGGACAGGGGCAAGGGCTTACACTGCCCGCGTTTATTTCAGGAAACCTGTTCGCCATGACTGACGTTTATGTAATCCGCAATCAGCTCGGCCACTACTGGGGCAAGAGCAAAGCCTGGGTCAGCGGCAGTGAGCCCAAAAAGGTCTTGCGCACCAAACACGAGGACGAAGCCGTCAATACGCTGTTCGAGCTGTCCAGCAAGGACGTGGAACTACGCGGCGCTGTAGTCAGCGCCGAACTGTCGGAGCGCGGTGAGCCCATCGTAGAAGTCAGTGCCGTACCCCTGCCCTCTGCGGAGGATGATATTGAGGCCGGGGAACCTGAAGCCATCGTCGAAGTCGAACCAGCGCCTACCCTACAACCGGAGACAAACTGAGCCCATGCGCATTCTGCTGTTTCTTGCCACCAATATGGCGGTGCTGGTTCTGGTCAGCATTGTTTTCAACCTGCTGGGACTGGAGGGCATTCTCGCCGCCAACGGCGTGGACCTCAACCTGAAGAGCCTGCTGATATTCTGCGCCCTGTTCGGCTTTGGCGGTTCCCTTATATCCCTGCTGCTGTCTAAATGGATGGCAAAACGCGGCACCGGCACTCACATTATTACAACGCCAGCCAATCGCGATGAGCAATGGCTGGTCGATACGGTGCGCGAGTTAGCCGAAGAAGCCGGGATAGGCATGCCAGAGGTGGGCATTTTTCCCTCTGAGGCCGCCAATGCCTTTGCCACAGGCTGGAATCGTAACGATGCCCTGGTGGCCGTCAGCGCAGGCCTGCTGCAGCGCTTCCGCCCCGAGGAAGTGCGCGCGGTGATGGCCCACGAGATTGGCCACGTGGCCAACGGCGACATGATTACCCTTACCCTGATACAGGGTGTGATCAATACGTTTGTGATGTTCTTCGCGAGGATAATCGGTCACACCGTGGACCGGTTGGTCTTCAAGACCGAGCGCGGCTATGGCCTGGGCTACTACGCCGTGACCATCGTCGCTGAACTGGTGCTGGCTTTCCTGGCCAGCATGATCGTCTTCTGGTTCTCACGCTGGCGGGAGTACAGGGCGGATGCCGCTGGCGCTGCCCTCACCACCAACGCACACATGATTGCGGCGCTGCAGCGTTTGCGCGCGGAACAGAATCTGCCGCAGGACTTGCCTGGTGAGCTCACAGCCTTTGGCATCAGCGAGCAGCTCAAGCAGGGCGTAGCGGGCCTACTGCGCTCGCACCCACCGTTGGAGGAGCGCATACGCGCACTGCAATCGGCTTGATCACCCTATCGATTTGAGCAGGTATTCACTCATGGGGATGACGTCGATACGGTCGAAGTCGATAAACCGCGAGCAGCTCTCAATCATCGCATTGGCGTGCGCACGCAAACCCTCATCGTCGCCCTCCTTGACGTTATAGAACGCATAATCCGAGGCCATGGCTTGCGGCGGGAAGTGCTCCTCGATCATCGCATCCAGTGGCGCTGCCGCATAGCTCAAACCGCGCACGATGACATTCTGTCGATAGCCGAAGGTAGACTGGGTGTCTATGGCCACCGAGGTGTGCAACCCCTGCCAGTTAGCCAGCCACTCCTGCTCGGACAGGCGCTGTGGACGCTGCAGAAATACGACATGACACATGCCGTACCCCCGTTCCCCCACCGCCGGTGGGTGCTGCGTATTCACAATGGGTTCGGACTCGGTGACCAGGTAGCAGCTGTGGCGAGTCGCCAGGGTATCCAGCAACGCTTCCAGCGCTGCACGCTGCTGCGCAGCGGCGTCCAGCCAGACAGAAACCATCGCGTCCGGTAATGGTCGGGTCGCCGCCATGCGCCGCCCCTGTCCGGCGGCAACCGCACTGTCCGCCACCGCCAGCCGAAGACCGCGCACACCAGGCAACCCAATCATGTCGTCTCCGGCTGCCAGCAGATTGTCCCGGAAGGCGTCCGCGTCCAGTGCATCAGACTTCCACAGGGGGTAAATCAGTTTTTCCACGTTGTTTTATCCTTGATTTTGTCAGTGGCGGCCTCAAGTAAAACAAATACGCCCGCGCCGCTCAATGGATCGCCTCGCGCCAGGAGCCCGGGGATAGTATTCTTGTACTCCAGGCTGAATAGGAACGCGCAATGAGCACCCATCAATCCACACCCGGGCTGGTAAACTGGGTAGGCTACCTCGCCATTACCTTGTTGGTAACCCTGCCCCTGGCAGTCCTCACCGTGCGCTCGGGTGCATGGCAGCAGGGCCTGCTGGTTTACGCAATCAGCTGCCTGGGAGCGGCTGTGCTCCTGCTGCTGGTAGCACTACTGATGGCGCTGCCGAAATTCGCACCCTGGCGCGGTGCGCTGGCCAAACGTGCGATATTCGCCCTACCCGGGGCCCTGTTGTTGCTGTCCATGCTGGGCGGCGGCAACTATCCCGCGATTCACGACATCTCCACGGATACGGAGGACCCGCCAGTATTCGTCGCCGCGCCGAAACAACGCGGCGATGGGAGCAACAGCCTGGACATCGAACCCGCGACCCTGGAGGCGCAGAAGGCCGCTTACACTGACCTGGACACGCTGGTCACCCCTGCATCGATTGAAGACGCGTTCATCCGGGCGAAGGAGACCTCGCTGGCACTGGGTTGGGATATCTATCACGAGGACCTGAGCGCCGGCATCATCGAAGCGGTTGATACCACCAGGATCATGGGCTTTCAGGATGACGTGGTGATACGCCTGCGCACCAATGCTGACGGCACCCTGATTGACCTGCGCTCCGTATCCCGGGTAGGCGTCAGCGACCTGGGGGCCAATGCCGCGCGTATCCGCCGCTTCGTGGAAGCGTTTCCAGGATAGGTCACCGCTATGCGCTGCTGCCTCCTCACCTTTTGTTTGGTCCTGCTCTTACCGCTGGTGGCCAGCGCTGAAGACAGGGACTATCTCAGCTTTGCCACTGAGGATGAGGCCAACACGACAGAGATTTTCGGCAAAGCGAGCCCCTCGGTCGTCTATGTCACCAACACTGCATTGCAGCGCGATCTTTTCTCGCGCAACGTTCAGGAGATTCCACGCGGTTCCGGGAGCGGGTTTGTCTGGGACGACTCAGGATTGATCGTTACCAACTTCCACGTCATAGCGGGCGCGCACAGGCTGATTGTCACCCTCGCGGATCAGCGCGAGTTCCACGCCGAGGTGATCGGCGTTGCGCCGGAGAAGGACCTGGCGGTACTGCGCCTGAAGGAGCCCCCCGATGACATTCAAAGCCTGCCACTGGGCGACTCCTCGGAATTATCTGTGGGGCGCAAGGTGCTGGCTATTGGCAACCCTTTCGGCCTGGATACTACACTGACCACGGGTATCATCAGCGCGCTGGGCAGGGAAATCCGGGCGCCCGGTGGACGCACCATACGCGGCGTCATCCAGACCGACGCGGCCATCAATCCGGGCAATTCCGGCGGCCCACTGCTCAACTCTCTGGGGCAACTGATTGGTGTTAACACGGCGATCTATAGCCCCAGCGGGGCCAGTGCCGGCATCGGTTTCGCTATACCCGTTAATACCGTGAAGGACGTGGTGCCTCAATTAATCGCCTACGGCAAGATGCTCAACCCCATTATCGGCGTGGAGCTGGCCAGTGACAGCTGGATACGCCGCTACCGCATCACCGGGGTGCCCATTGTGCACGTCTATCCGGGCCTGCCAGCGGCGCAAGCGGGGATGACGGGAGCCAGACGCATATCACGAGCGAAAATTGAGCTGGGCGACGTCATCATCCGCCTGGACGATCGCGACATCCGCTCCAACGACGACTACCTCAGCGTCATGGAGAGGCGCAAACCGGGCGATACGGTGACCATTCGCACACGCCGCGACGACCAGGAAATGGAATTTCGAGTCAAACTGGTGGAGTCCCAGTAAGCGTGCGGCCCGTCAGGAAAGCGTGCCGCCGTCCACGCGAATATCCTCGCCGGTGATATGGGCGCCATCTGCAGAGATCAGCATGGCGATAACACCCGCCACCACTTCCGGCCCCCTGGCGCCGGTTAGCGATGAAATACGTGACATCAGGCTGAAATCCATGGTCTCGGGAAAATCCACTTTGCTGGTCATACCGGTCTTGATGTCCCCGGGACACACGCAGTTCGCGCGCACACCGCGCTTGGCATATTCCACGGCAACACTGCGCGTAAAGGCAAGCACACCACCCTTGCTGGCGGAGTAGGCCGCACCACAGGGAAGCCCGGACAGGGCAGCGGTGGAGGCCGCATTGACGATGCTGCCTTTACGCTCAATAAGGTAAGGCAACACCTCGCGGGTTAACAGCATAGTGCCGGTCAGGTTAATATCGATGACGCGCTGCCACTGGGCCAGTTGCATCTCCCCGGTGTCCTCAAAGCACAGCACCCCGGCCATATTGACGACGGCATCCACGCCGCCGAACTTTTCCACGCAAGCGGCCACACAGCCCTTGATCGAGTTCTCGCTGCTGATATCGCAGGCGTGGGCAGCGGCCTGCCCACCCTCCGCTTTGATATCAGCGACCAGGCTATCCAGCGCATCACTATCGATATCCACGCACCATACCGACGCGCCTTCAGCGCTTGCACGCAAGGCACTGGCCCGCCCTATTCCGTTGGCTGCTCCGGTTACCAGAACAGTCTTTCCCACCAGACGCTGCATTCTCTTTCCCTTTTATTATCAGATACTTGAATATGCCCAGCTCCCTCAGCCAGGTCAAATGCTGCGGTATGGTGCAGTAAACCTCAGAACCCCAATTAAGGCAGCCGCCCGGGCTGTCCCATATTGTCATCCGGGCTGACTTATTAAGCCATTGCCATCAGATGGCACGGGAGTACCCTTACCGAACTTCAAGCGGGGACCAAGCGCGCATACACTTGCCCTGCCCTCGGTAGATCACATCCGGAGAGCCTATGACCGCCCCCATCAGGAGAGACGTTTTGCAGGACCTCGAACAGTTTCGCAGTGAAGCTCGCCAGTGGCTTGAAGCCAACTGCCCAGAGTCACAGCGCCAGCCCATGACCGCAGCGGATCAGTACTACGGCGGACGTAACGCTGAGTACCCCAGTGCCGATGCGCAGCTGTGGTTCGAGCGCGTGCGAGACAAGGGCTGGATCTGCCCTGAGTGGCCCACCGAGTATGGAGGCGGCGGCCTTAGCGCCGAGCATGCGAAGATCATCAAGGAAGAGATGAAGGCGATCCGCGCTCGCACACCACTCTACAGCCTTGGCATCTGGATGCTGGGCCCTGCACTACTGGAATTTGGCAACGAGTCACAGAAGCAGCAGCACATCCCCGCAATCATCAACGGGGAAATACGCTGGTGCCAGGGTTATTCCGAGCCCGGCTCAGGGTCCGACCTGGCCAGCCTGCAATGCAAAGCCGAGGACCAGGGCGACCACTTCCTGGTAAATGGCAGCAAAATCTGGACGACCGGAGCCGATAAGAGCGACTGGATTTTCTGCCTGGTGCGCACCGACCCTGATGCCAAGAACCAGGAGGGCATCTCCTTTCTGCTGGTCGATATGGACGATCCCGGTATCAGCACCACACCAATCGCATTGATCAGCGGTGAGTCCGAGTTCTGCCAGACCTTCTTCGACAATGTGAAGGTACCCAAGGAAAACCTGATCGGCGAACTCAACCAGGGCTGGAGCGTGGCCAAGGCACTGCTGGTGCACGAGCGCAAGCTGATGTCTGAACTCGGTAGTGAATCGCCACGCGAGATACTGGTGCCCAGCGTCGCTGCCCGCCAGTATCTTGAGCTGGACGACGGCAAAGTGGTGGATGCCCAACTGCGCTCCGACCTCGTCGACTACGACATGGAGATGCATGCCATCGGACTCACGCACTTCCGCACTTTTGAGGAAAAGCTCGCGGGCGTGCGCAGCGCCGCACCTCTGGTCATGAAATATGTGGGCACAGAGGCAGAGAAAACGAAAAGTGAATTACTGCTGGCAATCCTTGGCAGTCAAGGCCTGGGCTGGGAGGGCGAGGGCTTTAACCGCGCCGAACTGGATACGTTGCGCCTGTGGGCCATGTCCAAGGCGATGACCATCGCCGGCGGCACCTCGGAAATCCAGCTCAACGTGATTGCTAAAAACATCCTGCAACTGCCCCAGTCTTAGGAGTAAAGCATGGCTCTGGTATTGAACGAAGAACAGCGCTTCCTGCAAGACAGCGCCAGGGAATTTCTCGCTGCCAACGCACCCGTGGAATCACTGCGGACGCTGCGTGACGACCGCGATGCCCTGGGGTACTGTCCCGAGACCTGGCAGAAAATGGCAGAACTGGGCTGGGCCAGCATTATCCTGCCGGAGGAATACGGCGGCCTTGATTTCGGCTTCACCGGCCTGGGCGTGGTAATGGAAGAGGCCGGACGCACGCTCACCGCTTCGCCTTTATTCGCCTCTGCGGTGGTCGGCGCCTCCGCGCTGCTACTCGGCGGCAGTGAACAGCAGAAGACCGACTTACTGCCCCGAATCGCGGCCGGCGAACTCACCCTGGCACTGGCACTGGAAGAATCACAACACCACCGCCCGACACACATCACCACCACAGCACAAGCCAATGGCGATAGCTTCGTAATCAATGGTCGCAAGACCTTCGTCATCGATGGACACAGCGCCGACCACCTGCTGGTGGTGGCCCGCAGCAGTGGCGAGAGCAGGAGTCCACAAGGCCTCAGCCTGTTCCTGGTACCCCGCGAGGCGCCAGGCGTCAGTGTGCAACGCACCATCATGGCCGACAGCCGGAATGCAGCAAACATTACCCTGGAAGGGGTTGAGGTGAATGCCGGGGCACTTGTAGGCACCCTGGAAAACGGCTGGGAAGTGCTCGAGCCCGTACTCGACCGCGGCCGAGTAGCCCTGGCTGCAGAGATGATGGGCCTGGCACTGGAGGCGTTCGAGCGCACGGTGGAATACCTCAAGGAACGCGAGCAGTTCGGCGTGCTCATCGGTAGCTTCCAGGCACTGCAGCACCGCGCTGCGCACATGCAGGCGCAGTTGGAACTGTGTAGATCGGTGGTACTGCAGGCACTTTCCACTGTAGATGACGCACCGGAACAGCTGCCCCTGCTGGCCAGCCTGGCCAAGGCTAAGCTCAATAAGCTGGTGAAGCTGGTGACCAACGAGGCAGTGCAAATGCACGGCGGCATTGGCGTTACCGATGAGTTTGAAATAGGCTTCTTTCTCAAGCGCGCCAGGGTCGCCATGCAGATCTTCGGCGATACCGGCTTTCACAAGGACCGCTACGCCACCCTGTGTGGCTACTGACAGGACAACAAGACAATGGACAACGCTGCAAAAATTGCTGTAGTTAAGCGCTATGTGGAAGCCTTCGACAAGGCAGATCTGGGTATTATTCGCGAGATGTACGCCGACGATGCGACCGTCGAGGACCCGGTCGGCAGTGAGCCCCATGTCGGCATTGACGCGATTCTCGGCTTTTACGAAGGCGCTCTGGCGAGCGGTGCCAAACTGGAGCTGACCGGCGATGTGCGCTGTGCGGGAAACACGGTCGCCTTCCCTTTCAAGGTGATCATGCCCGGAATGGAAATATCACCGATCGACGTATTCGAATTCAACGCGGATGGCAAGGTGCAGTCCATGAAGGCCTACTGGGGAATGTAACATCGCGCCTTCAGCGCTGAATATTCCCTTCCAGACCCTGGATTTGCTCCTGGAAATGCCAGGGGGACAGCAGCGGGGCCAACTCGTCGGCCGGCACTGGAGGACTGAACAGGTAACCCTGTATGACAGTGGCACCGGTTGCCGTCATGAAATCGTACTGTTCCAGCGTTTCCACGCCCTCCGCAACCAGCTTCAGGCCAAGGCCCTGCGCCATCGCAACAATGGCCCGAACCAGACTTGCCCCTTCCTCGCTCTCGACCGCATCAACAACAAAACTACGATCGATCTTCAACTCATCAAGGGGGAAGCGACTCAGGTAGCTCAGCGAGGAGTAGCCCGTGCCGAAATCATCGATAGAGAGACTAACGCCCAGGTCGCGCAGTTCGCCCAACGCCTGCACTGAGGTGCTGGTATCACCCATGACCACACCTTCGGTCAGTTCCAGCTCCAGAACCCCGGGGTCGACGCCCGTCTCTTCCAGAATCGCCCTGACTTTGCGGCTGAAACTTGGCGTGAATTGCAGCGCAGAGACATTGACCGCGACCTTGGGAAGCACCACCCCAGCTGCCGCAAAGCGCTTCACCTGGTTGCACGCCTCACGTATGGTCCACTCTCCCATCGCAGCAATCAGGCCCATCTCTTCGGCCAGGGGAATAAAACGGAACGGCGGTATCAGGCCCTGTTCAGGGTGCCGCCATCGCATCAGCGCTTCCGCGCCAACCACCTTGCCGGCCTGCGTATCCACCTGCGGTTGATAGAAAAGAACCAGCTCATTGTTTTCAAGGGCCTTGCGCAGGTCGTTTTCCAGGGCGAGCCGCTCCAGCCCCGTCTCTTCCATGCTGCTGTCGTAAAACAGGAACGCAGCCTTACCGGCAGATTTGGCGTGGTACATGGCGGTATCGGCGCAGCGCAGCAAGCCCTCTACATCCTCAGCGTGCTCCGGCGCAAGCGCTATGCCAATGCTGGGCGTCACCACCAGTTCGTGACCATCGATCAGCATGGGCTCGGTAAGGGTTGTCATCAAACGCTGGGCGACCAGCGCAGCGGACTCCGCCTTATCGACCTGGTTGAGAACAACCGTGAACTCGTCTCCGCCAAGGCGTGATACATCAATCTTTGCCGTATTGTCCACGTAGTGCGCTACAACGTCGCTATCGCGAACACAGCCAGAGAGCCTCAGCCCTACCTCTCTAAGCAAGAGGTCGCCCGCGCTATGCCCCAGGGAATCGTTGATGCGCTTGAAATTGTCCAGGTCGAGGAACAGCAGTGCAAGCATCTGCGAATTGCGGTTGGAAAGCTTCAACAGCAGCGACAACTGCTCAGTAAACAAGCGCCGGTTGGGTAGGGAAGTGAGTGCGTCGTAATAAGCCATCTGTCGCAGACGGTTCTTGGTCTTCGTTACCTGCTTTACCGCGCGATTCAGCTCCTCGTTGCGTCGTGAGAGCTGAACGTTGCGCTCTTCAACTTTCATTGACAATAACTGGTGGTCGACGTCGCGCTCTTTCTTGTAGGAACTGACGTCGGCGATCACCCGGTTGATGATGTTGGCGATGTCGCGGACTTCTCCGCTTCCGCTGACCCTTACCGGCTCCTCAAGATTGCCGGAAGAAATGCCATCAGCGACTTTTGCCAGGTGGGATATCGGTGCGGTGATACGGCGTGTGAATGCCAGGCTAAGAAACAAACACAGCAAAGCAAATATGACACAGGCGACAATAACCAGCAGGATGCCTGGCAACACCTGCAACAGCAGCGCGCGCTGGTTTACGGCGAGTTGCAGGTAACCGATGACGTGGCGTGCTTTTTCAGCTGCGGGCCGCGAGGCGGCCAGCAGGAAATCCTCCTGGCTTATACCCTCCTGCATGGGGTTCACCGCAGACACCAGCGGTAGGGTCAGATGGAAGTAGCGGTCTGCACCCAGCAGTGCACCCGGCAAGCCCCCGCCCACTTCATGCCCGGCTGCATCAAGGCTGGATAGCCCACTGTCGGCCTGTGAGAGGCCCTTGCGCAGCGCGGCAAACTGGGGCTTCTTATCCCGGTTAGCTGACGGCCGAGTCAGTATGACCTCCCCCTCGGTGTCAAAAATGACAGCGTAGTGCACAGGCTCCGGCAGCAGCAACCCGTCAACAGAGGCTGTGAGCGCGTCTTCGGCACCAAAAAAAAGGTATAGCGCAAGGTCCGGGCCTCCGGTCGCCTGCGCCGCCAGACCGGAAAGCAGCCTATCGCGCTCCAGGCTATATTCGCTGATACTGGTAAAACCGGTGACCAGCACACTCATGCTCACCACGATAGCAATAACCAGGGCATTGATTTTTCCGGCTATTGTCACTACCAAACTACCACACCTTTTACGTCTTGCGCGTTATCGCTTATGCGCACAGTATCTGACATCGGGAAGAAAACCCCAAGCCTGTAATACTTCACTTTTTGCGCAATATCTCTGGTCGCAGTTTCGCCCCTGTGATTCAATTCATACCAATACAAAAATGGGGCGTGTTCACCGCATGTCAGAATTCCAAATGACACATGTCGCGTTGGTTGGCGCGAGAATGCAAAGCTTTCTGCCGCTGGGATTTCGCAGCCGCAGCGAGCTGACCATGCATCGTGCCCTGCCACCGCCGGGCCCCGTGCTGTTGCAACATATGGATCAGAAGGAGCTGCGCTCCCTGTTTGCGCAGCAACTACCAATTTGGGTCCACAACGTAATTACTGACCCGGGTTTCCCCGGACGCGACCGAATGCTCATGCACCTGCGCAGATTTGAGGGCGAGTTGCGCGATAACCGCGACAACGAAGTCATTGCCGAAGTACTGACATCGGGGTTTCGCAATCGACAGCTGAATCCGCTCGACCTGCCGGAGAGCATGCCCCTGCGGCAACGCTGCCGCATACTGATGAGCGTGGAGCCCTGGCAAGAGTCCTACCGGCAACTGGAGACTGAGTTGGTCAAGGTATTGACCGATGAGGCCGAAGCGATTGATATCTGGTTGGCGACGGCGCAGCCGGAAATCGACCACGCGCTTGCCGTCTGACCACTACTAGGCGTCGGCAGGACGTCGCTCTGCAGCAGAATTTCCCGTTACCATGCGCACTGTGCGCTGGCAGGTTTCCAGCCAGGGCTGGACTGTCTCCGTCTTGAGGGCGCGTACATAGCCGCCTTCGCTTTTGCAAGAGATGCTGGTCTTGTTCGGTGTCCAATCGCCTTCTTTAGGACGCGGCTTGCGAGCACTGTAGTACCACAGTCCGCGGCGGTCCTGCATGATGTAGTTGGCGTCTTCCGGTAAGAAGACTTTCTTCCCTTCAATGACGGCGAACACTTCCAGTTCACCCCCGGGGCTATGATCCAAAACTGCTGTAGGTGTAATCGTCAACATGACTGGCTCCCTGACTTTTTTATCCTGTTCCCTCGAAAGCGGGCATCCCCTGGCTGTGCGCCTGCACCCACTGCACGTTGGCTCCTGCCTTGTGTGGAATCAGTTATAAGTGGAGAGAGTGGTAGCGGCAACGGTGTGCCGGCCATTTTTTTAGCCAAAATACAAAAATGGCTAGTTTCGAGCCATTTTTTTTCATTTGCCCAAAAAAAAGCCCCCTGATCAGGGGGCTTCATGCCATTTTTTTAGCACGCTAGCTGCGAATAAGGTGCATATGAGGCGGAGAACTCGAGTCAGGTTCCAGCAATTTGAGCCGCGCGGGAGCGCCAGAAGACAGTAATTCGGCGGCCTGTTCAACAGAGCTCATCAACATGTGCAGAGACAACGAAGCCCTTGCCTCGTGGCTGCCAATCAGCTCTTGCAGGTCAGCCATTTCCGGCTGCGGTATAAAGCCAAGCATCACCGCATTGGTGAGGTAATCGCGAATAATCTGGCGATTGACCTGGTCCTGCAAGTACACCTGATAGCCCTGGTCGCCAAACACACGTATGAGTACCTCCCGGTCATCTGAGCCCAGGCCGTCCGAAGTAAAAGGTGGTGTATCACCAAATGCAGTGTCAATTTGATCTACCAGTTTATCCAGTCTCAAAAAAGTCTCTCCTGTAATGTTGCTGGAGCTGCTCAGGCCGACGCAGCGGTGTTTATATCAATAGCCATACACTGCAGTGCGGGAAGGTCCGGGACCTGGTATGTCTGGCCTTCCAGTTCAAATGCAGCCAGCGAGTGTTCCTGAATCGCCTCCGGCTTGTCCTTGCAGTCACAGTCCTGCAGGTCTCGCATGGCCAGCCCCCGTCCACGCAAGGCGACCCCCCAGTAATCGTACCCGGGGCCCTTGACCCCGAGAATAACGGCTATCAACCCGGTGCCGCTTTGCGGGTCCCGCCACGGCACGCTGCCGCCAGCGCCGAAATCAATAACCGGAATGTCCACGCCGCGCCAGTTCACCTCTCCGGGAACGATATCTTCCATCGCCGGTAGCGTAAGGATTTCCCCGAGGCAGCTCTGGGGTATGGCCCATTGCCTGTCTGATGCACAGGTCAGCAGCACGCAGATACGCTCATTCATGTGTCGTTCCTAGCCCAGTTCCAGCCGCTGCCCGGTCAGCTCATTAATCTGGCCGATCAGCATGCGGAAGTTGAAGGGCTTGCCCATGTATCCATTGCACCCTGCTTCCTCCGCCATCGTACGGTGCTTGATACCGGTACGGGAGGTGACCATGATCACCGGAATATGGCTGTAACGGGCCGACTTGCGGATCTCGCGCAGCGTCTGGATACCATCTTTTACCGGCATCTCTACATCCAGCAATATCACATCAGGCAAGTGCTCAGTTGTATTGAGCCAGTCGATAGCAACGGCGCCGTTCTCGGCTGTGGCAGTCTCTATTCCAACTGTTTCCAGCTGGCTGGTCGCCACCATACGCTGCGTACGTGAGTCGTCCACGACCAGAGCAAGGAATTTCTCCTCCTCGGGCTGTTCGTCCGCGACCGCAGTGCCCTGCCCCTCGGCAAAACAGCTGACCAGCACATTCAGGTCCAGCGCCACAACCGCTTCACCGTCCGCCGTCGTGGCAGCGCCGGCGACACCGGGTACGGAAGCAAACTGCGCGCCCAGGGAGCGAATCACCAGTTCCAGGGCCTCTTCAACGTCGTCAATGGCAATCGCCATGTAACGCGCCTCAGAGCCGGCCACAATCACTGGTACGGTATGCCGCCAGGCCGAATGGTCCGGCAGATTACAACTCTGGCAGAGCGTGCCCAGGTAGGCGGGCTCGCACTCCAGGCCTGACAATTGCAAGGTTTCGCCTGTCTCTACAGCATTGAAGAACTGTTCAACCGGTACTTCATCCACCGAAATCAATCCGCCCAGCGGGATCGCATAGGAGTTTTCACCCGCCGATACCAACAGAGCACCGTTGACAGTGACGTTGGTCGGCACGCGGATATGGAAGGATGTGCCCTTACCCACGGCAGACTCGATACGGATGTCGCCACCCATCTGCTGTAGCTCACTGAGCACGATATCCATGCCTACGCCCCGGCCGCTGATCTGGCTCAAAGTCTGGGCGGTAGAGAAACCCTTGTGGAAAATCAGGTTGCGGGCCTCATCATCGCTGAGGGCATCCGCATCGACATCCAACCCTTTGCGAATCGCTGACTCGCGCATGGCGTCCGGGTCGATACCGCGGCCGTCATCTGACAACACGATGACAGAATCAGCGCCGGACATACGCACATCGACGGTGATCTGGCCAACGCTGGGCTTGCCGGTCGCTTTGCGTTCCTCAGTGGTCTCAATGCCGTGGTCCAGGGCATTGCGCACCATGTGTTCAAGTATGGTCTGACAACGGGTGTAGTCATCGCGGTCCAGCGTGCCCAACTCGTTGGCCACACGGAACGCCACATCCTTGCCCAGGTCGTTACTGACCGTGCGTACCAGACGGCGCAGACCAGGCATCAGCCGGGATACGGGTACCACTCGCGCAGCGCGAATGGTGGATCCTATTGAGCCGATAACGGAAGCCTGCTGCTTTAATAGCGCTTCTGCCTGGGCGTTGTGACGGCTGGCGACCTCAATCAGGTCAGCCAGGTCCTCTACGCCCTCGCGCAGGATATTGGCCGCCTCCTGCAGATCAGAGTACTGATCCATCTCCAGTGCATCCAGATCACTGGCACGTGTCGCGCTTCTCGCACTGACATTAAACAGCGTCCTGTCGGCGATGTCGGCGATGTGCGCACGCACGGAAGAGAGGCGCCCCATCAACTCGGCGGAGGCGCGCTTGTTGCGCGTAGTGCTCTGAGCGGTGCGCACCCCAAGCTGCTGCGCCTGGTTGCTCAGGTTCAGCAACAGGTCCAGCTTCTCTGAAGTAATACGCACGGACTGCTGTGCTGCCAGTGCCCGGGCACCCTCGTCAGCAAGCCGCTTGTCTTCCTGCTTGCGCCTCGCATCCTTTTCAGGCTGGCGGGCTACCATCGGTTCGGCGACAGCGAGACCAGGTTGCAGTTGCTCCTCGACAGCAGCGTCCTCACTGACAACTGTTGTTTCGATCTCTCCCGCTGCGCCGGTCGGTTCGGTGATATCGCCGCGTGATGGGAACTCAGTGACAATGTCCCGACGCTGGTCCTGGACGAAGTCAAGGCCACGTACGGCGGCATCAAGCCAGGCATTGACGATACGGAAGTAGTCGTGTTCCTCGCCTGTTGCGGGGCGCGGCATACGTTCCAGCAAGGTTTCGAAATTGTGAATCAGCGTGCCGTAAAAATGCAGCCCGACACCCTTGGCGATACCTTTTATGGTATGCAGGATGCGTGCAACCTGGGTGAAGCTCTGCTCGTCGGCAATATCTGCTTCCCAGGCGCTGACCGCGTCCTCGAGTTTCTCCAACTCAGAGGAGCCCTCCTCAATAAATGCCTCGAGAAACTCCGCAAAGATCTCACCGCTACCGGGACTGCTGTGATGGAAATCAATACCTTGCGGTATGCACCAGGACATATCCTCTGTGGTCTGCGCTACGGCAGGGATCGCTACCTCCACGGGCGCTTCCTCGGGCGCATCGTCAATCGACAGCTCCTCGTTGGCGGATGAGCCCGCAAACGCTTCCACCTCTACGCCGCAGATTTCTCCGGGAAGCTCAGTATCCGCACCAAGATCCTCCAGCAAACGATCGATATGCTCTGCCGAAGCCGCTTCCAGTGCCTCCTCTTCAGTCAGGTCAGTATCGAAGATGTCCTCTTCGAATACCTGCAGTACTTCGTCTTCCCAGTTTGAATCACCCAGCACGTCGGGCTCTGCCGGGGTCACCTCAACTACCGGCGCGTCGACTGTCTCTGCAACAGTCCGGGCGCCGTGCTCAATACCGGGCAGCTCACCGACTTCAGGCAGTACTTCCTGTTGCTCGCCACCAACATCGGCCTCTGTCTGTTCTTCCTGCAGATACAGGGCACTTGCTGCAGCCATCTCTTCGACATCGGGAAGCGGGGTATCGAACTCCAGTGAAAAGTCGTCGCCACCAAAGTCATCAAAGATCGCATCGATTTCCTCGCTCTCCGGCGCCCATTCGGCAGCTGGAATAGCGCCTTCGATATCCTCGCCGAAGATATCGTCATCAAAGACGTTATTCTCGACAACGGTAAGTAAAGGCGCGAGTGATGCCGGCGCATCAGGTGCTGCCGGATCCTCCTGGAACAGGCTGTTACAGGTCTCCCCCGTCTCCACCTCGCCCAGGCGTAGCATCACTGCATCGAGCTCGGTTTGCTGCAGGCCTGCAAGCGCTTCCGGAACGGCCCCGCAAATTGCCATCACCGGCTCATAGCCCTGCTCCAGGGCAGTGGCGCGGGTTTCTGCATCCGTAGCGATGGAAACATCGGCAACAACCGCGTCTCCCGGCTTGCCCAGTGCTACCAGTCGGGCGCCGACCGCGGCGTTAACTTCCTCCATAAACGACGCAACACGCGGAGTGATCACCGCCATCAGGTCATTCTCGAACCCATCCATGGCGACAAAGTCGTCATGCAGCTCCAGGTCATCATCGAGATCTGTATCAACGGAGAATGCAAGCTCCTCTTCGCTGAGCACCAGCGCGTCAAAGTCCTCTTCACCCTCGTCGAGGTCACTGCCTGCCAGCAGGAATGCATCGAAGGCCTCATCATTCTCGGGTGCGTCCACACTGGCCACGTACGCCGTTACATCGGTGACAGGCATATCGACTAGGGCAGGTTCGTTCTCTTCGATCACCCCGGCGGCAACGATTGCCTCGACGTTATCCGCTGACATCCCGACAGCGTCCACAGGCTCTTCATCCGGCAGTTCAAAACCATCGCCGGATACATCTTCTACAACTATTTCTTCTATTGTCTCCGCCATAGCCACGAGGTCTTCAACCGCCTCGCCAGGCTCGGGCTGTGCCTCATTCGCAGTGACCTCCGGAGCGGCATTGGTTTCTGCTGCCAGAATCTCAGCTTCGGCCCCATTCGCTATAGGCGTAATGACCGCTGGCTTCTCCTGCGCCGCTTTGGGTACACGCTTGACTACCAGGAAGGACTCGCCCATATCATCCTCGTCAGCCAGACCGAGAATGTCACTGCCGTCATCGACAGCCGCGGACTGCGACTCGTTATCGATTTCGTCCTGGCGAGAGAAATCAATCGCCATAAGCCCATCAAGGGCTGCATCCTCGCCATCTTCGTCGCCAGCGGAGCCATTGGCATTGGTATTGCCGTCTTCAGAGAGTACGATTTCTTCAGATATATAGGTATCCAGGTCGTCCGCACCGGTGCGGCCTCGCGTCATAGGTCTGGCGGCGAATTCCGTCTCGAAAGCACTGAGGGATAACTCGGTCACCTTGCCGTCGACTTTGAACAGGTTCTCTTCTGGTTCGTCGCGGTCCAGTTCCATCAACCACTCAAGGGTGCTCTCCTTGGAGCCCTCAAGCGTATCCTGGGCGGTTGCGGGGTTGTCTTTGTCAGAATGCACGTTATCTCTCCAGCTTGATTTTTATCGGGTCCACTACTGGCCCAGGTTATCGGAGACAGGTGCGCCAGACGCACCACCGTGTACTTGATCATCAACTTCGGGCAGGTCAGCCGCGAGGTCATCACCGGCGTCTTCCGCCATGCGGAAGGCCCGATCAGTCAGTTCGCGTACGGGAGCGGAATCCCAATCGCCAGCTTCTTTGTATGAGCCGATCAATGCGGGCAGCGCTCTCACCACGTCCTGCAGTAAACCCTGCACCGCAGCAGAGGACTCGAGGTCGCCATCGAGCACGCGATCCAGTAAATCCTGTACGGCCCATCCCAGCTCACCAAGTATGTTGGCACCGACAGCGCGCCCATTGCCTTTAAAGGTATGAAAATGCCGGCGAATATCGCGCAGCAACTGCTGGTTATCCAGCTCCTCCAGCCAAAGCGGGGTCAGGCGGGCGATTTCATCAACAATTTCTTCGGACTCCTCGAAGAACACTTCGCGGAACTCAGCGGGCACCTCGGCGTCTTCAACGTAGTTACGGGGTTCCGCCCAGCTTTTCTGGGAAACTTCCGCGCCCTGCGAGAGGCCACCGGCGTGTTCGCTGAGTTCAGCAGCACGCTGTTCAGCGATGGCCAGCATATGGGATGTATCGTCCAGCGGGTCGACGACCGAACGCTGCAAATGTAGCTCAAGCTGCGCGAAGGCACTTGCAAAGCAGCGAAAAGCCTCATCCTCGCGCACAGCTCCCGCTTTACTTGCTGCGCTCAGCCACTGCTGGCATGCGTCGATAATTTTCGCTTCCCGCTCCATGCCGGCAAAGCCCAGTGCACCGGAGATCTCTGTCAGGAGCTCCAGCGACATATCAATGGCCTTGCGGTCGGCGATGGTTTCCTGCTCGTTAAGGAAAACCCTTGCCAGGTCAAACAGGTGGTCGAGATCGGGACTTCCGGCGTCGGCCTCACGTACCGCCTGACGCAGTTGCTCGTGACCCTGGTCAGACTTGTTAAGGTAGCGATTAAGCGCAACCGTCAGGCGCAGTGTGCTGTCCGCATCATTGGGCTTGCGCGCCAGTGCACTGGCCAGCTCCTTGCGGCGCAGTATCTGGTGCATATAGTTCTCGACCAGACCCATATGGTTGAACGTTGCGTTGACTACACTCTCGCGCAGTTCAAACTCACGGCTGGAGAAGGAACTACACAGCCCGTGCTCCAGCTTGTGCTCAATGTCCAGCTTGACGTCAACGATGCCACGAATAATCTCGTTGATCATTTGGTTGAGCTGCACGGGTGATTCGTTGTAGGCACCGCGGTACAGTTTTTCCAGGCGGCCAGCAACGGACTGCAGAGAGTCTGCATGCGCAATTTGCCCTGCGGCTTCCAGGCGATAGCGTGTTGCTTCGATCCCATCCAGCGCCTGTGCACTCAGGCTGCCATCACCCCTACGGGACGACTCAGCAAGATCCTGGGAATTGAGATAATCCACCACACCATTGAGCTGATCCAGTGCTGAACTCAGCGCAGTAACCAGCGCGTCAACATGGATGAGACCCCGGTTCGCCTGCTCCAGCGTGCTGTCGTCAATGGCAAACACTTCACGAATTCTGGAGATGTGCAGCGGCTTGGCCTTGCAACTTGCGATATAGAACAGCATCTGCTGTTGCAGCGCATCGTAGTCCACAGACTCATCGACTGCGGCACCGTTCTCACGTGCATACTTGATCATGAAAGCGCCGGACTTGAAAATTTGCGCGATACACTCATCAGGCACAATCAAACCGCCCGCCATGCCTTCGCACACGCCGACCATGGTGAACCAGAAGCGCTCGGTCACGGTACCGCTGAACATGGTCTGCATGCGGCGCGAGATACGTGCCACAGTCTTCATGCTCTCGACCATGTTCTTGCGCCGCAGGCCCATTTTGGCCATTTCCAGGTACAGGGCCAGCATCACATTGGCACGGTTGCGTACCTCTTCATCGTCCGCCGTGGTGCCTCCCTCGGTAATGCCGCGGTGGTCGGGCACTTCCATGTGGAAGAAGAAAGCCCGGGGACGAGGGCGCTCGCCTATCCAGCGACGCAGGTCGTTCACGTGCTGCTCAAGGCCCTGTCCCGTGTCAGCACGGGCGTTCTGCGCATGCGCCAGGTAAGCGGGCAGCACTTTGAGGGCCTGCATCAGGCCACCCATAGTGAGCTTGCGGCGCTCGCCTACCACTTTATCCTTGTACAGGTAGTTGAGACTGCGCTCCATCTCCAGAGTCAACATCTCGCCCTTGCGCATTCCCAGCGCCCTCAGCGTAGAGGTAATCTGGTGCACTGCCCACATACACTGCAGCAGGGGACGCTTCTCGCTGGTGTCGTTACTGTACTCCACCAGGGACGCCTCAGCGTTCTCTGCCTGCTTGTTCATCAGGCCAACCACCCATTTAAGGGCTACGATGTCAGTTTTACTGGCCACTACTAAACCTCCGGTTCTAGTCTGCACAGGGACGGGGCATGGACCCGACTAATCCCTCGCTTTTATAGAGAAGCTCGTGTTTTTTCCGCACTTTCCAGTGCGCTCATTTCTTCTTCGCGATACACCTGGGTTGCGGCACGAATGCTCTCCAGGTCACTCACATCGCCCTCCGTAGCGACCGCTGCCTGGTAGGCGCTGTCTCCTTCAATACGGAACTGGCCAAGATTCTGTGCGGCATCGCGCATGGAACGCTGCAGTGAATTCACGCCTTTTTGAGCCGTTTCATTGAGTTCACTGATTTCCAGATTACGTTCTCGAATCTCGGCCATCGAGCTGCTCATATGCAGCGCATTGACGGCAGATTGCCCGGCGGCCTCATCGACGTTGCGAATAATCTCGCTGATCGCGTCGGAGCCGGCGTTGATTTCCTCGAGTGAGCTATCCAGCCGATCGATGTATTCAAGAATGGTGACAACAGTGCCAACCGTGTTCTCCATACTCGCCAGGTTGTCCGCTGACATGTTTTGCAGCATGCGTACCTCGGAGATAATCTTGCGACCCTCTTCTTCCGCTTCACGTAACAGATCGGCGATAGATTCGGCAATGCCAAGGAAGGGTCGGCCGTATTCACCGGCTTTTTCTGCCTCGATTCGGGTATTGATCGCAACAACCGAGATCTTGGTGTTGAGGGCCTGAATGTACTCCGCCGCCGCGGTAACCGATTGAATCAGCTCACCCTGGCGCTTGGCTGTCTTGGACGTTTCCTGCACCGACTCGCGCACATCGGCCGAGGCTTTCGACATGTCCTTGGTCAACTCATAACCCTGCGTCACTGTCTTACAGTTGCGATCCGACGTGTCTGCGGCTTCTGCTGTCGACTGCTTGATCTCTTCACTGGTGCGCACCATCTCTGTGGCAGTTTCTGTGGACTCCACTACCGAGCGGGTCAATTCTCGCCCTTTTTCTACCTGTGCCTGTGCGCTGTTGCCAATTCTGTCAATCTCATCGACTGCGGCCTCAAAGGGCTGGCGTATATCACGTATCAGTTGGCATTGACGCTGGGTAGCCTTATTCAGTCCCTGGGCAATGTCACTGGTCACAGAGTTGTCTTCAGCCGCACTGACAGTGAGGTCTCCTTTGGATAGCTGTTCGAGGACACCGTTTACATCGGCCACACCGCGTGCGGTATAGGCATCGCGACGGCGCTGCCCCAGCATCATTGTGACCAGCAGGCCCAACGCCAGCAAACCGGGCGCAATGAACAGGATGAGCAGGTTACCGGCATCATAGAGGCGGCCTACTGCCAGGCTGGCGATCGCCGGCTGCAGAGTGGCGATCGCGTCATTGAGCGGCACGCTGTTCTCGACAATGGTCTGGCGGGCCAGGGCGGCCTGACGCAGTTCAGTGGATGCGCCGGCGATACGATCAACCGAAGTCGATACGCCGGAGAACAGCCGGAATGCGTTGCTCAGTGCCTCGATGGCAGAAGTGCTGGTTACCTTGTTGATGCCGATAAGTTCGTCACCGCGGGTCAGGCCCTCGATGATGCGAAAGAAATCAGCTGCGTCGGAGCTGAATTCATCAGCGGCCAACTGACTGTCACTGTCGCCGACCAGCGTGCGGTCGACATTGCGCGCCATGCGCTCCAGCAGCCAGGGCGCCTTCTGCGCAGCGATCAGTGTGTCAGTGGAAACGCGCTGGCGCTGCAACACGGTGACAACCGAAGACAGCTCACGCTGCATGGGCTTGATATTTTTTTCCAGTTCCGCCGCCACACCCTGGACGAATATCGCCCGGGGCGCTGCATCTACCAGCGTTTGGGCGGCGCGTTTGATCGGCTGCCAGTTAAGGTCAACCATGCTGATCTCGTCGTTGAGCTCAGGCGCATCAATTGCTGTCAGCTGAGCCTCAAACTGTTTAACCTGCTCCGCCAGTTGATTAAAGTCCTGCTCCTGCCCATTGCGGGTGGCCTGCGAACTCACTGCTACCTGGCGCGCGAGACTGGAAAGTGACTCCGCCGCCGCCGCATACTGCCCCTCTTCACCTGACTCTTTCTGGATGGTGAAAAAGCTGTAAGCAACACCACCAAGGCAGGCCACGATTCCCAGCCCAATCAGCAGGGTGCGCATCTTACCTGCGCTAAATTTATCGCTATTAATCATTGCTCAGTTCCTCACGTAACTCAGGGTCGTTCGCAGCGGCGTTGGACAAGTCGTCGTCCGCAATCAGTTTGTCGATGTCCAGCACTGCCAGGAAACGCTCCTGATCAGCGAAGCCACCGAGGGTATATTCAGTAAAGTCCGGGTCAACCGGTGTATCCATATCTCGCAGTTCAACTGGAAATTTCATGTCACGCTCCAGGCCGCTCAGGGTAATTCCAAAGTAGAAGCCCGGGCGACGCAGCACCATGCAGTAGTCACGAACACGGCCCGCATAAGAGCGACCGCGAAAAAAAACATCGCCACTGATGATGGGGATGAGCCCACCCATGTGCGAACCCACACCCAGCACCCATGGCTTGGTTCCGGGTATCGACATGACATTTGGCGTTTCGATAATTTCTTCCAGCTCGCCCTCACCAATAAGCAGGGGAACGCCGGCTATGCTCAGGCAGGTACCCACCCACTGCATGCTCTCCGGGGGCTTCACCGGAGCCTCTACCGCTTCTTCCAGGAAGCGTTGCTCCAGTGCGTCCAGCGACTGAATGGCGAGAGAGGCCACGTTATCAGGCCGCTCGACGCTGTTTGGTGTGATTAAAGATCAACTGGCGGAGAACACTCTCCGGCGGAATCTTGGTCACGTGAGCGGTGGCACCACGTGCCTGCCCCTTGGCGATATCGAAGATACCGTCCGAGGATGACAGCATCACCACGGGCGTATCGCGAGTATCCTCAGCGTTGCGTATCAGCGTGCAGGTCTGGTATCCGTCCAGCTCCGGCATGGTGATATCAAGAAAGATCAGGTCAGGCTTGAAGCGACGCAGCATGCCCAGGGCTTTGTAACCGTCCTCGGCGCATTCGACCTCGCAGCCCATCCCCTTAAGGGTATGAGACATCATCATCCTGATGGTCTTCGCATCATCGACAATCGCAATCTTTACGCCGCTGATGTCCATTTCTTCGAGTTGTTCGTTCATCTTGCCCTCACTAGGAGTCAGTATTGTGAGTCACGTCACATGGGGTTATGCCGTCACAGTATTTCGAGGACAGGCCATAGGCAGCAACCAAAAACTGGAGTTTTCTCCAGAAACCGCCGACATTTCGTGACCGAACGCACAAAAGCGCCGGGAGTGGGGGCAAAAGGGGGATTAAAAGGCGGGTTTGTGCCATGCCAGGGGCATGGCAACGGCGCGGTGAGAAGGGCTCAGTCGCCCGGGAACATGTAGTTTCGGAAGGGTTCGAGGTGCCCGGGCTGAAAATCCTGGCTCTCGTATATATTGAATTTGTGCATCAGGCCCAGGCAGCGTTGAAACGCCTTGTCAGCATCGTAGCTTGAAGGTGGAATCCCGTATTCCTCAGTAACCTGGGCAAAGATAAGCGAGGCGATTTCGCGCCGTGCCTGGTCCCGGCGGTACATGGCGTGATTGACCGGCGAGGACACCACGGGCGACCCATAGATGAGAAAGGCCTCCCAGCGCTCCACGTCCTGCCCCTCATCGAGTTGGGCAATAAGGAAACGAACCATGTTGCGCAGGTCTTCCCGTGAGGGAAGTACATCCTTCTGTAACCACTTGCGAATATCCGATTCACGCCAGCCAGTGTTAATCGCCATTATCCCGAGCACACGTCCCTCGTACTGGGACGGCGCAACACCGGCAAGGTCCCAGAGCATATTCAGTCGCGCGGAAAAGCCCAGGCTGGGCGGCAGCTTTTGCTCCTCGAGACTGGCGTATTCTTCTGCGCAGTCTTCTATTGACTTACGATGGCTGTTCTCGGCCATAGTCAGCAATCCTCTCTAGGCTTCTTGCATCAGTTGCTTCACACGTTTCTGGTATGTAGGTGTAGATACACCCATGATTTTTGCCCGCTCTGCCGTACTCAGTGCCTCGCCTTGCTGGAGTATCAGGGCCATCAACATCTGCTCGCCCATCTCCTGGGCCGGCGTGTCTCCCGGCGCCGATTCCAGCACCCACTGGTGCACCAACTCGCGAACAGGTTGCCACAAAAGGCTGGCTTCGCGTTCAGCCTCACGCTCGCGGATCCTGGGAATCCAGCGTCCGACGTTGCGGGTTCGCACCTGTAAGAACTCGGCTGCTCCCCTGGTGTCACCACCACTACGTTCAAGCGCTGCATCGATAATTTCGTCATCCAGCCAGGCACCCAACGGCCGACGCACATCCGTCTCCAGGGAGACCGCCAAAGCCTGCCCCAGAGCCAGACGCAGTTCTTCGTCAACAGAGGGCCTGTACTCGACTTCATCGGTGGAGTCCTCACGCCTGGACTCCAGGAAGGACTGATCCGTTCGCGGCGCGGTATGCCCATCGGCAGAGATCCCGAGGAATAGCCCCAGGTCGACCGGCGTCACCCAATCCTTATCGGTGCGTTCCAGCGCATCATGAATAACGCCGCGCATTTCGCTGATATTACCCGACCACTTGTGTTGCAGCAGAGCCTGCTCTGCATCCGGCGTAAAGCCCAGCACCCTGCGGTCTGACTGGGTACTCTCCTGTTCAAGTATCTTGTGCGCCCAGCGCAGCACTGCACGTGGGCGCTCGCGCAGCGGCGGCACGATAATGGGATAACCGGCAAAAACACTGGCCAGGCGGGCATCCAGGTCACCTTTTTGCAGCAGGCGCTGCGGGGTATCGGGCAACAGGGCCAGGTAACGGTTAGGCGCCAGGTACCGGCTCGCGCCATCTTCTGTAGTGGTTCGTGAGGCCAGTTGCCGGGCAAGTTTGGCCTGTATCTCCGGATGCAATAGCTGCGGCGACTTGAAAACCAGGGTGCGGCCCGTGCCCTGCTGCAGTTCCTTGCTGATGCGTGACCACGCTTCCCGTCGGTTGCGAAAGCCACGACAGTCAAGGCGCACAAGTTCCTGCGGCCCACCGCCCGCTTCCGAGTGAATAATCTGGGCGACATACATCTTGCCAGTACCGCGTTCGCCAACTATCGCGACCGGCATATCCACTCGGGATAGAAAGACGGCCTGGTCTATCGCCCCCTCCATGTTGTCCAGCACGTAACCCTCAATGCCCTTCTCCATTTCCCGGGCCACCGGCATCACCGAGGCCTGGTCACTGAGCGGGCCACCACCGTGGCGACTGGATGCGATGCGCTCTCCCATTTGCTGCAGGGCGCCAGCTCCAGGACGAAAGCCCGCCTGCCCTGCGCGTTCATCAGCCAACAGCAAGCAGCCCTGTACCGCACCGCGACTGCGCAGCGGTAGCGCAATCATACCCTCGGCAACCGGTATCTCGCGGCCCTCCAGGTCAGCAGCCTGCAGCCGGGTAAGAGTGGCTTTCAACGCACGCGGGAGACGGCTGCGGGAGAGCACCTGTGCACCTTCACTACTGTTTTTCGTTGCACAGAGCATGTCGAGACTGCCATTATTCTCAACCCGCAGCAGGGCTGCCAGCGACAACCCACCCTGCTCCAGCGTCATGGCGAGGGCACCCTGACAAAAATCCTCGATACGCCGTGTGTTCTCTGCCAAGCCAAGCAAGTCGGTGAGGTATTGCCGGTGACGATCATCTATCGCGGTATCGCGGAACACGCCAGTGGCGTTGAGCGCGCGCGCGGCCTGCCCAAGTGGGTCCCAGGGGCTGGAGAAACGGATACGTTCATCACCCCCGGCCTGTGCCTGTAACAAGGCAGCATTGGCAGCCACCAGGGCAGTAATGGGGGCCTGGTCCCGCAGGCGCTGCGACAGCCCGATACAGGCACGAGCATACTGCGCACCGCCGGTGAGGCCAGCAAGGCCCTGGTGGAGATGCGAAAGCAGCGCCCGCGATACATCCAGGGCCGCTTCAGGCTCCAGGCCGCGCAGAATGACGGTGATAGTGGCCCCTTCTGGCACACCCAGCCAGTCACCATCGCGCAATAACTGCTCCAGGCCCGAGCGCAGCTCCATCATCAGGCCTTCTGTTTCCGGCACTCCCCAGGCAGGGCTGAACTCAAGATGGTCGACGCCCAATACCGCGACCACATCCTCGAACCCGATGTGCTCCTCAGTGTGCAGCCCCCAGGGTAGTGACAGGCGCCGCAAAAAAAGCAGGACTGCGGGCTCATTTTCCCAGGCTTGGGGTACCAACATGCCTCCCATCAGGTAGTCAGAGTCAGCCCCGGCGCCGACAATCAATGGGGGCAGGAATGCTGCTACACCAGCGGCGATCGCGCGTTCGATTACCGCCGTGCTGTCACCGGGAATCGCCAGGGCGTCACGCCAGTCCCGGCCGACCAGACCTTCAGGCGCGGCAAAGGGAAGGCTGCCAAAGCTCGCCACAACGAGACCGCTCTCCCGGCCGATGACGACCAGGCAACTGTCAATATTTTGATAATGTCTTTCCAAGGTTCTCACGCAGCCAGTATAGGTGATATCCCCGCGGGGCTGTAGGCAGCAAGTCCCATGCGCCGCGGCGCGGGCAATGCTATGCTCGTTCGCCACAGGCTAATGCATGCCGATGTTTGGGGGGAGAGTATTTTGCACAAAAAGGCAGTTTACTGGGCGTTATTCGGCGTCTGCGCCGTGGCCATGACCGCTATCCAGTTTATTCCTTCGACACCCGTACTGGTACCCGTGCAGTTGCCTGAGGGCCAGCGTGCGGAAAACCGGCTGGTCAACTTCGAGGGCATAGATAATTTCCGCGATCTTGGCGGTTACCCCACCGCTGCGGGGGAGACAGTGAAATGGGGCAGCCTGTACCGCTCGGCAAACTTGAGCGAGGCCAGCCGCTCGGACCAGCAGGCACTGCTGGACATGGAGCTGGACACGTTGATAGATCTGCGCTCCAGTGCAGAGAAAGAAGCCGAGCCGAATCAGTTGCCGGATGACCTTCCTTTCAAGGTGATCGAGATACCAGTGCTAGACGGGGGCGCCATGGGCCTGGCTGATGAAATCACCGCACGCATTGATGACGGCAGCCTCGCAGAGTTTGATGCCGAGGAGTTTATGCTTTCAGCTAATCGCCAGTTTGCTGACGACTTTACTCCCCAATTCGCCGAGTTCATTCAGGCGGTGCTGCAGGCACAGGGGCGTGCTGTGGTTTGGCACTGCACTGCAGGCAAGGACCGCGCCGGCTTCGCTGCAGCTATCCTGCTAAGGATACTGGGCGTACCACAGGAGGTAGTCATGGATGACTATGCCTTGAGCAAGCAATACTCACTCGATGCGCATAGCAGGGACCTGTTGCTGTTGAAGTTATTCAAAGGAGAGGAGGTCGCGGACAAGGTCGCCGTGTTGCTGGGCGTGGAGAAGCCCTGGCTACAGGCTGCATTTGATCAAATAGACCGGCGCTGGGGTAGTTTTGACCAGTACGTTGAGGCCGGACTTCAGTTGACACAGGAAGACATCACCAAACTGCGAGCTCAACTTCTGGAGTAGGCCGTGGACTATGACCTGATGGCAAAGCTGGTTGGTGTTGGCCTGCTGCTTATGTACCTGGCCTCGATCATCAGCGCACTCGAGGCCATTCTCAAATCACGTACGTCGCAGGGGGCGGTGGCCTGGACGATTTCACTGCTTACCTTCCCCTTTATCGCTTTGCCCGCCTACCTTATATTTGGTCGTAACCGCTTTGACGGCTACCTTGAAAAGCGCGACGAAATCGAGCGGGAGTCCCTGCGCCTGATCCAGCGCACCAGTGACAACATACAGGACCACCTTGCTCCCGTAAGCGCTGGCAGCCCCATGCATACCAGTCTGTTAAATCTTGCGAGAATGCCAGCAACACGGGGTAATGCGCTGCAACTGTTGGTGGACGGGCAGGCCACTTTTGACGACATAAAGTATGGGCTGGCGTCGGCGCAGCACTACATCCTGTTTCAGTTTTATATCATCCGCGATGATGCGCTGGGGCGCAGCCTGGGGCGAGTGTTGGCAGATAAAGCGCGCGATGGACTCAAGGTTTACCTGCTCTATGATGAAATTGGCAGCCGTCAATTCCAGAAGTCCGGCTTGCTGAAGCAGTTGCGCATGGCGGGGGTAAAAGCGGCGCCTTTCAATACCACCCAGGGGCCACGGAATCGCTTCCAGCTGAACTTTCGCAACCACCGCAAAGTGGTGGTGGTCGACGGTCGCAAAGCCTGGATAGGAGGCCATAATGTCGGCGACGAGTACCTGGGACTGAACAAACGTATCGGCCACTGGCGTGATACCCATACCCGGGTCGAGGGCCCCGCCGTACTGGGCGCCGAGCTGGCCTTCGCAACCGACTGGCTTTGGGCCAGCCAGAGCCATCTTGAGGTGGACTGGAACTTCAGCCGTGAGGCACCGGGGCAAAGCACCGTGCTGGTCTTCCCCTCTGACCCTGCCAGTGAGTACGAGGAAGCCGGGCTGATGTTCCACCAGTGCATCGTGGCGGCAGAGCGCCGGATCTGGATAGCCAGTCCTTATTTCGTTCCCGACAGAGGCATTATGGCAGCCTTACAACTGGCAGCACTGCGCGGGGTCGACGTGCGCATCATGATCCCCGACGAACCGGATGGCCCGCTGGTGGCCATGGCCAACTGGTCCTTCACCCGCGAATTGCTGGCCTGCGGGGGAAAGGTCTACCGATACCAGGGCGGGTTCATGCACCAGAAAGTGCTACTGATGGACGACGAACTCGCCGGCGTCGGCACCGCCAACTTTGACAACCGGTCTTTCAGGCTTAACTTTGAGATAACCCTGCTGGTCAATGACCCGGGGTTCGCCGGCGAAGTGCAAGCAATGCTGGAACAGGACCTGGAGCGCTCTCGCCAGGTAGGACTGTCGGAGTTCGACAGCAAACCCGTCTGGTTCCCCCTGGCTATGGCCATTGCCCGCCTGTTTTCCCCTGTTCTCTAGGCCCTACAGCCTCAGTTAGTGCTCAGCCGGTCACACCCACCACGAAAATGATCAGCACGGCCGGCGGGACCACGAAGCGAATCAGAAAATACCAGACGGAAAAGCCTCTCTCCCCCAGGGTAGGCAACTCATCGCGGGCTGCCTCCCTGCTCATCACCCAACCGGCAAATACCGCCAGCAACAATCCACCCAGGGGAAGCAGAATCTGATTGGAGAAGTAGTCCATGATGTCATTGAAGTTGTGGCCACCCAGCCCAAGGTCACCGATCACGTTGTAGGACATGAGGCTGATCACACTCAATACGGCAACCGAGCCCACCACAATCAGCGCACTCTTATGCCGGGCGATCCCGAAGCGCTCCTCTACCCAGGCGTTCACCGACTCCACCAGGCCGACCATGGAGGTAATGCCCGCAAAGGCGAGCATCAGGAAAAACAGCACGCTGAATCCCCAGCCGCCGGGCATCTGCGCGAAGGCGACGGGCAGCGTCTGAAAGATCAGCCCTGCCCCGGCGGCGGGATCCAGGTTGTAGTTGAAGACCGCGGGGAAGATCACCAGACCGGCCAGCAATGCGACCAGGGTGTCCGCACAGACAATAATCAACACGGATTGGCCAATGGATATGGAACGGGGCAGGTACGAGCCGTAGGTCATCATACCGCCCATGGCCACGCCGATGGAAAAGAAGGCCTGGCCGATAGCAGCCAGCACCGTCGTCGGCCCGATCTTGCTGAAATCAGGGGTGAACAACCACTGCAATGCCTCCTTGAACCCGCCGGCGAAATAATTGTAGGTCGCCAGCCCCAGCAAGAGCACAAACATCGCAGGCATCATCACTCGAACGGCTCTTTCAATACCATCTTTTACACCGGAGTATATGATCAGTCCGGTTATGGCCAGCCCCACCAGAGTCCAGAACAGCATGCCCATATTGTCCTGCAGGACACCACCGAAGGCAGCCTCTGCCATCTGCGCATCTACGCCAACGAAGCCGGTGGTAATCGCCTTGTACAGGTACCAGAGTACCCAACCGACGACGCCGGCATACACTATTTCGATCGTGTATGCCGCCAGAAGACCCATTCCACCCACGAGTCGCCAGTGTTCAGATCGTTTGTTTTCGCGCGCTACCGTGGCCATCGCGTTGGTTGGGCTGCCCTGCCCGCGACGGCCAACCATCAATTCCGCCATCAGGATGGGGACGCCAATGCCGAAAGCGCAGCCCAGGTAGATAATGACAAAGGCGGCACCACCATTTTCGCCGGTCACATAGGGAAAGCGCCATATGTTACCCAGGCCCACGGCAAAGCCTACGGAGGCCATGAGAAACGCGAATCGGGAAGACCAGTGCTCGCCGCCGGCTGCAGCCATGCTATGTTGCTCCAGTTAGAATTGTTATTAGACGCCAGTCTACAGCGGCTGCGTGGCCTGTTCCAGCCAGGTCAAATCAGTGCCGCCAAGTGACGGGGCCACTTCCTTTGCCACCAACTGGTGATAGCCGTTGATCCAGTCAATTTCTGCCGGGGTGAGCAGCGACAGATCAAGCAAGCGGCGGTCGAAGGGCACCAGGGTCAGCGCCTCGAATTCAAACACGGGAACGTCCCCGTTCACGTCTGCCTCACGCACCACCACCAGGTTTTCGCAGCGTATGCCGTAACAACCGTCCTTGTAATACCCGGGCTCGTTACTGACGATCATTCCCGGCTGCAGGGCCCATGGGTTGTGCGCCTTGGCGATGCGCTGCGGCGCTTCGTGCACACTGAGGAATGCCCCGACGCCATGGCCGGTGCCATGGTCGTAGTCAAAACCCGACCGCCAGAGAAACTGACGGGCCAGCACGTCGACCTGGCTCCCAGTGGTGCCCGCGGGAAACCGCACCTGGTCAAGCGCAATGTGGCCTTTCAATACCAGCGTGAACATGCGCCGCACTTCAGCGCCAGGGTCGCCAATCGCCACAGTGCGGGTAATGTCCGTGGTGCCGTCAGAGTACTGACCACCACTGTCGACAAGGTAGACCGAATCCATGGCCAGCTTTCCCGGCGACGGCACATTGAGGTGATTGTAGTGACACATTGCAGCATTAGCGCCGGCTGCAGAGATCGTGTCAAATGAGGGCCCGTGATATTGCTCGCCCGATTCACGGAAGGTACCCAGGGTCTGGGAGAGCACCGCTTCATCGTGCAAGCGACCGGCGGCGACTTCGGCATCCAGCCATGCCAGGAAGCGCACTTCCGCAACTGCATCCTTGCGATGTGCATTTCGCGCCCCTTCCACTTCCACTGCATTCTTGCACGCCTTGGGCAGCAGCACCGGATCCGCCCCGGCGACCAGTTCTGCGCCGCCCGCCTCCAATGTGAGCTGGGCCCAGGCATTGGCACTGTCCGCGTCGGCCAGCACCCGCTTTCCTGAATAGGTTTGTAGAACCTCGGCGGCTGCGGACTCCGGGAGGTGGCGCACACCTTCACCGACATGTGCAGCCAGCCCATCCGGGACACGACCCGGATCGACAAAAACAGTGACCTCGCCATTGCGCTCGAGCATGGCGAAGCTCTGCAATACGGGCATGCAGGGTATATCCGTGCCGCGCACGTTGAGCAACCAGCTCACCGAGTCGGGTGCGAACACCAGTGCGGCATCGGCATCCTGCTCGGCCACCAGCGCTGCTATACGCTGGCGTTTTTCCGTGCAGGAGCTTCCGGTATATACCTCGTCGAGGAGCAAGGCAGGACTGACTGCCGGGTCGGGTCTATCGTGCCAGCAGTAGTCGATCAGGTTGTCCGTGTCCGCAACCAGGTGCAGGCCAGATGCTTCAAGCGTTCGGGCGGCATCACGGTACCAGCTCAGGCTATGCATGCGCGGGTCACAGGCGACCCTGGCACCGGCACCGAGCTGTTTGGTCAGCCAGTCGATGTGAGGGACCTCAATCAGGTGCTGGTATTCAAACAGGTCCGCGGAGACCTCATTACGTACCTGAACGGTATAGCGGCCGTCTACGAAGATCGCCGCGCGGTCGCGCAGTACCACCACCGTGCCAGCAGACCCGGTAAATCCGGACACCCAACGCAGTCTTTCATTATGTGCGGGAATGTACTCCCCGAGATATTCATCAGCGCGGGGAACGACCAGTGCCTCGTACCCCCTGGTGGCCATCTGTGCGCGCACCGCGTCAAGACGTTCGGCAATAAGATTCATGACTGTTGATCCACAGGAAATTTGATCGCAAGTCTAACCGATTTTACCGGCCCATACAGGACCGCATACAGCCGGGACCGTTTACCCGGTGAGGCAACCCTACTCTTCGTACAGGTCAAAATCCGCTTTCGAGATGCCGCAGTCCGGGCACTCCCAGTCCTCCGGAATATCTTCCCAGCGTGTACCCGGGGCAATGCCATCATCAGGCAGGCCCTCTGCTTCATCATAAATAAATCCGCAGATCACACACTCGTACTTTTTGAAGTCACCGTCGCTCATTTATCGGATACCCGTCCCTGAATCAAACCAAAATTATAGATCACGCACTTCGCTATTCGCGACAGCTAAAAGTCTGCAGTGCTATACCGCCGGTCACAGCGTACCTTCAAGTTTTATACGGTAGGCATCACCCTCTGGAGACGCTACCAGCTGAATGGCCTGGCGCAACTGCGGATCAGACAGGCCGGGGCCGGATATCAACACATCGAACTCGTAGTCTGCCTGGCGCAGGACTACTGGCCCCGAGGCTTTGACATCACCGGCAAGCGTTATCACCTCGCCGTTTATTACGCCTGGCCCTGCGGCACTTACATCCAGTACATAGCTACCCAGTGACCGGCGACCCTGTGGAGACCGCCAGGCGCCTTCTTCCCAGACGACGCGGCCCTGCGCCTCTTCAGGCAGCCCCTCGCGAATCACCAGGCGCTCAAACTGCAGGCCCACAGACCCCAGCAGCGCAACGGGCAGGTATCGACGCAGCAGGCCAGCGTCAAACACGGCGTCCAGCGCCTCCAGTTCCATATCGCGCTCAGAGTGATAGGTGACTTGTGCATTAAAACGCTGCCGGCCCCATTGGCTATCCAGGGTGACAGTGGGGCTAAACAGCGCAAGGGAGATTGGACTAAGCTGCCAGCTCAGGGAGCCCAGATGTAGCCAGTCATCGCCGGTTGCAATTAACGCACGCGCCGCCTGGCCACGCCAGAGCGTTCCGCTGACACCCTGCAATACCACGCGCTCGGGTGGCACCAGGTGGAACAACAGGCGAGCAGGCGCTGCTGCCAGCAGTAGCGCCACAAAGCACAAACACAGGCAAGCCCCTGTTAACCAACGTGCGCGCATCAGCCGGCCTGGGCCAGGCGAACAGTCGCATTGACCCGGCCAACACTGCCAGCCTGGGTAATTGACGCCTCACGCACCAGCATTCCCTCGCGGTACTCGATCTGGTGCAGCCAGGCGACAAGGTCATCAAACACGGCATTTTCCAGCCGCACCTGTACCTCTCCCCGGCTGTTCGGCTGCAAGCGATCTACCTGCAGGTTAAAACGGGAAGTTGAGCGGTTGATCAGGCTGGTGAGGTTGCGCCTGGCACCGCTGCCGCGGCCATTTTCACGCATCTGGAGAATCTGCGACACCAGCACATCCACACGCTGTAAGGATTCGGCGACTCCGCGGTTCTGCACGGCCATCCTGTCCCGGGCACCGTCCAATGGCGCTATAAGTACGATGAAAAGAAGGTAGAGGCCCACTGCCAGCCCCATAACCAACACACTGAGTTGTTCCCGCTGGGTCAGTCCGGTGAACCACTGCTTCATGAGCCTTCCCCCACACGCAGTCGAGCCCGTACCTGATCACCCTGGGCGCTGCTGTTTTCCAGGGTTGCCTGCAGGCCACTCTCAGCAAGCCCGGCACGTATCCGCTCAACGGACTCGTAGTTGGCGGCCAGCAGGTTAAGGCGCATCTCCGCGGCCTTGTCGCTGTAGTTGATACTGATAATGCTGCCTTTCCCGTCGGCCACTACCTTACCCGTACGGGCCAGCATACTAATGAACCCACTACTCTGGGCAGAGCCGCTGAGTAAGCCCAGCTGCTGACGCAACTGCTTTTCAGGGTCAACCACTGCGCCCCGGGGAATTGCCTTACGAAAGGTTTCCTGCACCGCACCACGCAGGGCCAGGTTTTCCTCGCTGAGCTGTCGATAGTCGATCCAGGTCGACAACAGGTGTATCGCCACCGCCGCAGCGAACAGCGCCGCTACATTCCGCCACTGCTGCCACCAACGCTGCAGGGGCAAGCGCACCGCCCACTCGCCCTGGCGTAGGTTAAGAGCGGCCCGTGGCGCTTCTGCTATTAACATCGCAGAGTAAAAGTCGCCGCTGCGCCACTGGATGCGGTCGCGCAACGCGGCCGGAATCAACTGCGTATCCGCCTCCTGCTCATCGCCATAGACGATGATGGCTTCAGGGTCCCCGCTGCCGCCCTGCAATGCCTGCAACAGCATGGGCAACATTGTTTTCTCCGCACCGAATCCCGCACAGTCGCCGCTGCGCACAATGGCCGTTTCCTGCTCCAGGACCACACACCACTCGCCCTCTTGCCATGGCAGCAACAGGGGCTCAGGTAGCCACTGGCTGACCCCGGGGTATTCATCCAGCGCCTCGGCATACTGCTGCATAGACTGGCGCGCACAAACCGCTACTGCATAATTCAGCTGTCCCTGGGCACAGTGGGAGAAATGCAACTCCGCGACATCCTCTGCCAGATCTTCTTCCAGGATGAACGGCAGGGACTTGTCGAGGTGGCGGCGTTCCTCGGCTGCTATCTGCAGCTCGAGCAGGCGTACATCTGCGGCGGGGACGGCAAACAGGGGCGTCAGTTTGCGCTGTTGCAACACGGCACGCAGGGTGTCCTGCGCCTGTGGTTGGTCCAGCCACTGGGGGCCATCATTGGCACCTGCCGGATACCAGGCCAGGCGACCCTGGAGCAAACGGATTACAGCGACTTCTCGCAAGCTGGTTCTCTCTTCGGTTGAGGGAGTGATACCCGGCCGTCGGCAATGCGACTGAGCACACTCACCTGACGGTTTTGACGTTGCAGCACACTGTACAAGCGCTGGTTCCTGCCGGCAACTTCAACCCGCGCACGCAGCAGGAAATATTCCGACTGCTGGGTCAACAGGCCTGCCATCTGTACCTGCAGTTTCTCCTTGTTGTCAGCGAGCACCGGGTGGTCGAAGAAATCTGCCAGGTCGGTAAAGCCGTTCTCACAGCGATAGCTGGCGAGTGCCGCACCCTCTTCAGCGCTCAGCGGAACCAGTTCGTCCTGTGGGGCCACTGAGCGCAGTACCATGGCTGGTGCAGTGTGAATGTTCAACCGCCCGGAGACCTGCGGCCAGACCGTGACAAACGGTTGCAATGCCTGGAATAGCTCCGCTGTCATACCCTTCACCGCACGCAATTCGCTGACGCTCGCCATCGGACGATTGGCAACGCGGTAGGCAGGCGTCAGCCCGGTATAATAGTCGTCTTCTGCACCATCGAGGCGCGCCTGCTGATCGCCGTCAACCCAGTCGCCAACGGCCTGGGTAATGGTAATGGCCTGCTGCTCACTGAGTTCTGGCTCCGCAACCGCCTGCAACAGGCGGATAAACTGCGCCTGGGCCGGAGTAAAGCGGGGCTGCCCTGCTCCCTGCTGCGTCACTTCGGTGAGCGAGTTGAGGTTGAACCGGCCCTGCAGATCCTCCACTTCACCGGCAAGCCAGCCGCCGTCTTCCAGAGGATAAGGCACCTCGTCACGCGCCCAGATATCCTCTAGCGTGTCCTGTGCCACCTCCGCCTTGGCGTCGGCATCATAATCGGCAAGTAGTGCCAGGGTCGCCAGCCCCTCTGCGCCGCGCAGGTAGGATCGTGATTGCTCGTCAATAAAAATGTTTGAGCTGCGCTGATAAAGGCGGGTGAAATCACTCTGCATGGCGACAATCAGCGCTGCACTGAGGGCGAACACCAGCATGGCCGCCACCAGGGCAGCTCCGCGTTGGGTGCAGTGCGGGTTAGAGTGGCGGCAGCGCATAGATTCGCCTCATTTCTCCCCAGTCACTCAGCTGCAGCCGCACCTCTATGGCCAGCGGAGGACCCAGGCCTGCTCCCGGCCGGCTGGTGTCGGATACCCAGTTCTCCGTCCAGCCGCGAGTATCGAGTTCCGTCCCGGTGCCCACACTACGGGCGCCGTCGACGCCGTCCAGGAATAGCAGCCTGATCTCATCAACATCCTCCAGCAGCAGCGCGGATTGCGCTTCGGTATCCCCGGCGCGGTCCAGCACCGGATAACTGTCCCGCCACAGGCTATTGTCTTCCAGGCGATAGTTGACGCGCTGCACTTCAGGCCGCTCCTGCCCCAATGGGTTGTGCCAGCCACCCCGACTCAGGCTGAGCGGAAAACGCGCGGCCATACCGCCCTGCATGGCAGGTTCCAGTTCACCGAATTCATCGCGCACGGGACGCGCCACAAACTGCTCCAGGTCGCGGGAGATTATCATCCACGCCCGGTTGATTCGATACACCCTCTCAGCCGTCGCCTGCGTGCTCTCTACGCCGGTGATAACAGTGCTGAAACTGGTAAAGGCGATGACCGAGACGAAGGCAGTGATAGCCAGGGCTATCAGTACCTCAACCAGGGTGAAACCCCGCTCGCGATCAGTCCTGCGCACCGTTCACTTCCACTTCGGCCTTCAGGTCAGCGGGCAGGAATGCCACCAGGGTATAGAGCGGCTGCCCCGCATCACCCTCCTCCGCGGCAACGTCGATCTCCAGTCGGTAGAAGAGCGGCACATCGGTAACCTTGCTCTCCATCCACCAGTACCAATCACGATCGGCCATACGGGTAACACCGCTGTCACGCCCCTTGAGCAAGTCCTGTCGGGCATAGGCAAGTATGCGTGCCTCCGCCAGCTTATTGGCGGCCACGGCATGGGCCAGGGCCTTGTCGCGAAGATAGGCGGTCGCATCCACCTGCCGGCTCAGGGTTACCATCAGCGCCGGCAAAGCCAGCGCTACAACGGCCAGGGCTACCATTACCTCCACCAGGGTGAAGCCGGTGACCGCGCCATGCCGCTTCACAGATCTTCCTCGTCCGCAGACTGCCCCCGGCGCAATGCCTGGAAGTTGCCCAGCAGATCCCATTCCAGTCGCCACAGCAGCTCGTCCGTTTTCGTTTCGCGTATCGTCATTGCGCCGGGTGCGGTCTCACCGCTGGCGTAAAAAACCAACTGCGGTTGCGGAATGGCCGGGTTGGCAACCAACGCCTCTTCATCCTCTGCCACGCCGTCCAGCTCCAGTTGCACGACTACACCGGGTGGCAGTACTGTCGGCGCAAAGACCTCTTTACTACCGGTGGGGGGCTGCCAACCCGTGGGGCTCTCTTCATACCAATCAAAGTGGAAGCGCCACTGCCCCTGATCATCTTCCATGGACACTGCCAGGGCGTAGTTAACGCCGGTGAACTGCGCCTCGTCGAGGGCATAATTGGCGCTGTCGGCCAGGCCTTCAACCGCGGCCTGCAATAGAATATCCCGGTCGCCGGAGCCGATATTGAGCGTTACCAGCGAGGTAACCAGGACGACCACGAACAGGGCAACCAACAGCTCCAGCAGGCTGAACCCTCGCTGCCGGTCACCTTTCACGATTACTCTTCAGCTGTTTTCCAGTTACCGATATCGGCATTCTGATCCTCCCCTCCGGAGAGGCCATCAGCACCCAGGCTATAGATGTCCACTTCGCCATTCTCGCCGGGGCTGAGATAGAGGTAGGGTCGACCCCAGGGGTCAATGGGCAGCTCGGGCAGGTAGCCGCCCTTCTTGAAATTGCGCGGCACCGGGTCCAGGGAGCTGGCTTCCACCAGCGCTTCCAGTCCCTGCTCAGTGGTGGGGTAGACGTAGTTGTCCAGGCGATAGATCTTCAGCGCCGTTTCTATAGCCTTGAAGTCGGCCTGGACTTTCTGCACTCGCGCCTCATCGGCCCGATTGAGGACCGTGGGTGCCACCACGCTGATCAGCAGCCCCATAATGACCAGGACCACGAGGATTTCCACCAGCGAAAACCCGCCGTTTCTGAATGCTTTCATGTCGTTATTTCACCATTGTGTTCAAGTCGAATATGGGCAGCAGGATAGCCAGCACGATGAGTAACACCATGCCGCCCATCACTACCACCATGAGCGGTTCAAACAGGGCCATTACCGTGCCCAGTGTCATCTCCAACTCCCGTTCCTGATTGGCAGCGGAGCGCTCAAGCATGGTTTCCAGCTCACCACTTGCCTCACCGCTGGCCACCATGTGCACCATCATCGGCGGAAAGCGGCCGCTCTGTTGCAGTGCCCGATTGAGACTGCTGCCCTCCTGCACAAGTTCCGCGACCGCTTTACTGTCGTCGCGCAGCACCAGATTGGTCAACACCTGCCCGGCGATACGCAGTGCATCCAGCAGGGGCACACCGCTGGCCATGAGGATACTCAACGTGGAGGCAAATCGCGCCGTGTCCAGAGCGACTATCAGTCGCGACAGCCCGGGCACCCGCAGTAGTAAACGGTGCCACTTGCGCCGCCTTGACTCACTGCGCAACAGCCGACGAACCAGCATCGCCGATGCAATGAGGCCCACCAACACCCAGACGCCCCAGGCCCGGAAAAAGTTACTGGTAGCGATCAATGCCTGGGTCAGCCAGGGCAGCTCGCGGCTGGAGTGAGTGAAGATACCCACCAGCTCGGGCACGACAAAAACCATCAACGCCACAACCACGGCGATGGCCACACCCACCAGTATGAACGGGTAGATCATGGCCATTTTCAGCTTCTGGCTGGTGTATTGGCGCTGCTCCGTATAATCCGCCAGTTGCTCAAGCACCGGCCCGAGAAAACCGGCGTGCTCGCCTGCAGTCACCATGGCCCGGTACATTTCGTTGAATACCAGCGGAAACTCTGCCATGGCGTAAGCCAGGGTATAGCCCTCCGACACCCGCGAGCGCACCTGCAACAACAAGCCCTTTATTCGTGCATTACGGCTTTGCTGGGCCGCGGCCTGCAGCGCCTCGTCCAGGGGCAGGTTGGACTGCACCAGGGTGGAAAGCTGCCGCGTGACCATGGCCAGGTCGCCGGCGGATATTCGCGGCTGCAGGAAGCCGGGGCGCCAGGAGGCGCTATTGGCAGCCGTCCTGTTGGCTTCCTCCACCTCCACCGGGCGCAGCTTGCGCGAACGCAACTGGCCACGCACCTGGCGTTCCGAGTCGCCTTCCAGGAATCCCTTGACCAGCTTTCCGTCGGCATTCAGCGCCCGGTAGCGATAGGCCGTCACCGGTCAGGCCACTGAGGTGACGCGCATCACCTCTGCCAGGCTGGTTTCGCCGGCAAGAATACGGCGACGGCCATCTGCCTGTATGGAAGGATAAAGCTGACGCGCGTGCGCCAGCATGTCCTGCTCACTCGCGCCCTCGTAAATCAACGCGCGCAGGGTATCGTCCACCTCAATCATTTCGTATATACCGGTACGGCCACGATAGCCGGTGTAGTTACACTTGTCGCAGCCCTGGGCCTGAAACAGGGTAATCGCTTCACCTCCGGCATCCACCTGCAGCAGCTCCCGCTCGGCATCACTGGCCGCGGCACCTTCGCGACAGGCTTTACACAGCAGGCGCACCAGTCGCTGGGACATCACCGCCAGCAGACTGGAGGACACCAGGAACGGTTCGATCCCCATGTCCTTCAGGCGGGTGATAGCGCCGATAGCCGTATTGGTGTGCAGTGTTGACAGTACCAGGTGGCCGGTGAGCGATGCCTGCACCGCTATTTCACCGGTTTCCAGGTCACGGATTTCACCCACCATCACCACATCGGGGTCCTGCCGCAGAATGGCGCGCAGGCCGCGGGCAAACGTCATCTCAACCTTGGCATTAACCTGGGTCTGTCCCACACCGGGCAGCATATATTCCACTGGGTCCTCGATGGTGAGGATATTCCGCGAAGTCTGGTTGATATCAGAGAGGCCGGCATACAACGTGGTGGTTTTGCCGGAGCCGGTTGGACCGGTGACCAGAATAATACCGTGGGGGCTGTGCAGGTGCCGGCGATAGGCCTCCAGCACCTGCTCATTCATGTTCAACTGATCAAGCTTTAGCTGACCCGCAGCAGTGTCCAGCAAGCGCAGCACCACGCGCTCCCCGTGAGCCGACGGAATGGTAGACATGCGTATGTCCACCGAGTGCCCGGCGATTTTCACGGAAATGCGACCATCCTGGGGAACGCGCTTCTCCGCAATGTCCAGCTTGGCCATGACCTTCAGGCGCGATACCAGCAGCGGCGCGAGTGCACGCTTTGGGGACAGTACTTCCGCCAGCACCCCGTCGATACGGTACCTGACACTCAACCTGTCCTCGAAGGTTTCGATATGAATATCCGAGGCCTGTTCACGTACCGCCTGGGAGAGGATGGCGTTAATGAGGCGAATGATGGGCGCATCGTCGTCTGCCTCCATCAGGTCACCGGACTCGGGGATCTCTTCTGCGAGGCGCGAAAGATCGACATCCGCGCCGATGTCCTCCGCCATCTGCACCGCTTCACTGTTGTCGCGCTGGTAAGCAATGGTCAGCCGACGCTGAAACTCCTGCGCGTCAACCAGTTCCAGGCGGAAGGGGCCTCCCAGGTAACGTCGCAGCTCAATGAGCACCTGCAGTTCAGGTTCACCCTGGGCAAGAACTAAAGGCCCATCTGCGTGATCCTGCAGCAGTACTCCCTTCTGCTGGGCAAACGCGAATGGCAGGCCGCCATGCACCGAGGAGCGAGGCGGGTCCTGCACTGCGGCATCTGCTGCCGTCATTACTCTTCCTCCACAGTGCCCGCGCTGGCTTCCTGTTCCTGCACCATCTCATCCAGCTGCTGGATCTGCTCTTCCCACTCCGGTAGCACAGGCAGGTTACCGTCATCGAGGAACATCAGGCCCTGCTCCCTGCGCAGCAGTTGCTGGTCACGAATGTAGCGATACTTGTCGGCCGTCGCGCCGTCCAGTTCTTCATCGTCGCGAATGATTGTCGGGCGAATAAATATCAGCAGGTTGGTTTTATCCACCTGTACGCTGTCGCTGCGGAACAGGCGCCCAAGGAAGGGGATATCGCCAAGAATGGGCACTTTCTGTTGGCCATCCTGCACCTGGTCCTCGATCAGCCCACCGAGCACCACGACCTGATTGTCCCGTGCCAGCACCTTGGTCTGTATTTTGCGCTCACTGGTGATGAGGTCGGCGGCGTCAGAGATCTGTGAAGCACCAACAATGACATTGGACACTTCCTGCTCGATATCGAGCACCACCGAGTCCCCTTCGTTGATATGCGGGGTCACGGAAAGCGTAATACCAACGTTTTCACGCTCAATCGTCTGGAAAGGGTTGGACGCACCTTCATTGGAGCCCGTATTGGTAAACGAGCCAGTGATGAAAGGCACATTTTGGCCAACCGTGATATACGCCTCCTGGTTGTCCAGGGTGAGCAAGCTCGGTGTTGACAGGATATTGGCATTCCCCTGAGTCTTCAGGGCGTTGAGCACAACGGTCATGGTCAGGTCGTCGTCGACGCTACCCCAGCCCAGGGATAGCCCGGGGATACCGGCCAGGGCACCGGCGAGGTCCTGCGCATTGAACTCGCCATCGCGATCGTCATCATCGTCATCACCGCCGGGCGCAATCGCCCCGGCCAACTGCTGGGCGGTGCTCTGGCTGTTAATATTGCTGCCATAGAAGCCCTCATCGTTGGCAAACAACCACTGCAGTCCCAACTCCTGGGCATCGCCGGCGGTCATTTCCACGATAATGGCCTCCACCAGCACCTGTGCACGGCGTATGTCCAGTCGACGAATCACCGATTCAACGGCCGCCATCTCATCTGCGTCAGCTGTAATGATCAGCGCGTTGGTGCCCTCATCAGCTTCTATCGTTGACGTATTCCCGGAAGAACGCGCGGGTTTGTTTCCCTCTCCCGAATCAAGCCGCTCGATGTTCTGCATTACCTTGGTCAGGACTTCGGCGATTTCTTTGGCCTGGGCATACTCCAGATAGACTACTTTGACGTTGCCACTTTGCTCCAGCGGGGTGTCGAGATGACGAATCAACTGCGCCATACGCGCCCTTTCCATCTCGTCGCCACTGACCAGCACGCTGTTGGTGCGCGCATCGGGCACCAACAGCACCTCTGGCTCGGCACCGCCGCTCTGCTTGGCCTCGGACTTTTTCAACTGATCGAGCATGGACACCACATCATCAGCCACCGCGTAGCGCAGCTTGATAATGTCTGTTTTTTGCACCGCTGACTGGTCCATGCGCTGGATGATGTCGCGGATTCGCTCAATGTTGGCTGATACATCGGAAATGATAATCGCATTGCTGGGCGCGTAAGCGGCCATGTGCGCCTGCTGCGGGACCAGAGGCCTCAATACCGGGATCAGTTTGGCCGCGGAGATATTGTCCAGGCGGATTACCTGCGTCACATACTCGTCGCTGCTCCTGGGGCCATCATCTGCGACAGAGACAGGAGAAGAGCGGGCGTCCTTGCTCTGGATCACTCTGACTACACCCCCGGAGCGAACGGCGGTGTAGCCATGCACATCGAGGATAGAGAGAAACAGGTCGTACAGCTCTTCCTTGGACACAGGCTTGCTGGAAACAACCTTGACTTTACCTTTAACGGCAGGGTCCACGACGATAGTGGTACCCGTCACTTCAGCGACGAACTTGATCAGTTCCTGAATGTCGGTTTCTTTCAGGTTGACGGTGTAATCCTGGGCGAACGCGGCGCCGCCCGGGAGTACCGCAGATAACAGCGCGGCCAGAAGTACGGCCCGGATGCGGCGCAAAGTGGCTTTCACGTATGCTTGTCCTCTATTCACTTGCAGTAGGGGCACGGTCTATTCACTTCCCGTGCCAAGGCTCACACTGATAGAAATCTGCTGGTCCGCGCGCTGCAGATCGAACACCGCCTCGCTGGCTGAGCGCATCGTCTGGTATAGCCGCATGGTATTGGCCGGGTCATCAAGCACAATACCGTTCACGCTGGTCACCAGGTCACCCGCTTTGAAACCCAGCTGGGAAAACTGCTCCCTGTCCTTACCCGGGGCGATCCGGTAGCCCAATAGCCGACCGTCCTCGCGCACGGCACTGATAGCCACCACATCTGCCAATGACTGTGGATTCTCATACAACCGGTTGCGGTACTCCCTGGCCAGTTCGGTGGCCGAGTCCTCATCGCGCTTGTCCACCAACTCAGGCGCCCCGCGATTAGCCGGCGCCCGGGTATTGGTGCGCACAGGCGTCCGCGCTGTAGCTTCGACGGCGGCACCCACATCGCTCTCCTCGAACAGCACCAGCAATTCATAGGTACCGTTATTGTCCAGCACGACCTGCCGTGGCATCACCTTCGCCAGCACCACGTTGTTGCCTACCGGCAACTCGTCCTCCACCGCATACACTGCCTGTTTTTTGCGATGTTCGATGATAGCGTGGCCCAGGCCGTTCTCCGAGGAGGCCACCACGCCACGCAAGACCAGCTGCAGACGCGTCTCCCTGGCGTTGTTCTCTATGCCATCCCTTGACTCGTCCACCGCCGCCTCTGGCTCCGGGACCGCGGCCGCCACTGCATCGTTGGAGATAGCCTCGCCAAACAAGTGCCTGCCCCGCAGCTCTTCAATGTCCACGGGAACCCTGTTGGCGCCGGTCGACGCCTGGATCACGGGGTTTACGACTCTGGCCCCTTCCGGCTCAGAGACTTCGGCCGCGGGAAACAAGGCCCAGAACAGGCCTACCACGGACCAAACCATCCACAACACCAGCAGCAGTGCCAGCGCCAGCCGGAGTCGCCGGGCCCGGTCTGGCTGCGCCAGACTGCGCAAGACTGACTCCAAAGCGGCACTTGCTCGCGCGCTGAAATCACCGGTATTACTGAGCCACTGCGCTGGCAAAAGATACCCACTTTTTTGCTAAAGAAAAGGACCGCAAGCGCAGGCGCCAGCGATAGTCGTATTGTCCCGATTATAGGGGGCGAATGTAAAAGTTAAAACCACGGTTCGCGTGGATATTTACGGCTACGGGGTTAGCGGCCAGCAGTCACCGCAACCTCAGCCCTGCAGATAGTAACGCAGCCCCGCCAGCACCAACGAAAGGCCTACCAATGGATAGATCCAGCGGCTGACCCGCTGCATCTGCTCGGGCTCCATGGGCTTGGCGATGCGCTCCAGTATGAATGACAACAACGCTAGACCACCAAAGATACCGGCCAATAACAGTAACAGATTACTCATTGATCCTCCCGGGGAGCCACACCCTCTTTGACCCGCGCATACCAGCCCGAGGGGTTTTCAATCTCTCCTTCTGCGTTCAAAGGCGGGTATGCGAGGCCCCGCTGGCGACAGAAGTCCCTCACCTGGGGATGCCCCCACTCAAAAAAGAGCCGGTCATAGGCTGCTGCGTCGAGCCTGGGCCTGGCGTAGCAACCGGCCAGCTGCCGTTGACGCTGAGCTTCAGCGAGGATAATTCCGGCGGCAACTGACACATTGTAGGACTCTACCATTCCCATCATCGGTATTGTCACGCAGTGATCTGCTTCTTCCAGCGTGGCCGGCCCCACCCCCCGGCGCTCCGCCCCAAAAACGATGGCAGTGGGCCGGGTATAGTCAACCGACCGAAAGTCCACGGCACGCGCATCGAGGTGCGCGGCCACCAACTGGCACCCTGCCCGTCGGAGCACGGCAAAGGCATCGGCAGGCTGCCTGTAGTGGCGAATACTCACCCAGTCATGGGACCCCATGGCTGTCCCGCGAAAAGCGGTATAGTCCTCTTCTCCGATCACCGCATGCAGATACTGGATGCCTACCGCGTCACAATTGCGGACAATCGCCGAGAGATTCCGCTGCTTGTTAACAAAGTCAGTAACAACACAGAGATCAGGCTGGCGCAGGTCCAGCACCTGGCGCAAGCGGGCAATCCGCTCAGGTGTCATGTATAGAAAGGCCCCTGAACCTCGCACCAAAAGCGCCGGCCGGAATCACCCTCAGTCAGCAATCCGGTAGGCATCTGGGATCTGGTCGAGTCTGTCGACCGAACACTCGAGGTCCTTGACCAGACCATCACAAAGCGAATAAACCCAGCCATGTACGGCGAGCTTTTGCCCCCTGGCCCATGCCTGCTGGACAATAGTCGTGTGACAGACATGTGATACCTGAGTGATGACGTTAAGCTCACAAAGGCGCGAAAGGCGCTCTTCCTCATCCTCGATTGCTTCCAGGTCTTTCTGATGACGAAAGTGCACATCCCTGATGTTGCGCAGCCAGTTATCAGCGAGCCCTGAGTAGGGACTCTCGTATGCCGCCCGGATGCCACCACAACCGTAGTGCCCGACCACAATCACATGTTTGACCTTGAGCACCTCTACCGCATACTGCAGAACCGTGAGGCAGTTGAGGTCAGTATGCACGACAATGTTCGCCACATTGCGGTGGACAAAGACCTCGCCCGGTCGCAGCCCGACTATTTGGTTAGCCGGTACACGGCTATCTGAGCAGCCTATCCACAAGTACTCTGGATTCTGTTGCGCGGCCAGTTTCTCGAAGAATTCGGGATCTTCTGTCTTGACCGAGCTCGCCCAGTCACGGTTTTTTTCAAAAAGTACTTTAACATCTTCTATCACAACAATTCCTCACACCAGCAGGGTTGCCAGACGCGACAATACAACGGTGTTGCCGCCTTTGGCGCATGCACTCTCCTGCGCCTTCAAACCGACCGACTCCATCTGCCTCGCGAGTTGGTCCATGTCAACCGCAGGATACTGGCTTGGTTCCCATGTGACCAGACCGATGCCAATGGTTACCTGTAACACCGCCCCGCGGCCGTCATCAATAGAGAACGCTTCAATGTCCTGGCGCATGCGCTCAGCGATATCACTAGCCAGTGACTCCCCACTACCGGGAATCAACACCGCCATGCGCGCGCCTTTGAGCCGCGCCATCATGTCCGTAGCACGCAGATCTGAGGAAATGCGCTGGGCCACTCTTTTCAACACGAATCGGGCGCGACCTTCACCATAGTGCTGGTAGAGATCATCATATTCGTCGATCTCGATCATCAACAGGGTAACCGGTTTGTCGGCGCGTTTCGCACGGGCAATCTCGCGACCAAGATCGAGCTCGAAACCACGCGCGTTACTGACCAATGTGAGTGAATCAAGCATGGTCAGGCGGGAAACCTGCTGATGGCTCACGGCCTGTGTCAAACAGCGTGCGATCATCGCCGCCAGGTGGGCAAGCAGACTCTCCTCGGCCCCGCCCAGCGCAACCATATCATCGGCGATACCGACATGCAGGCTACCAAGGAGCCTTCCCGACTCAGTCAGCGGCAAAAGCAACGCATAATCAATACCGTGCTCGGACTTGAGCACCTCAAACATCCTGGAGTCCGTGGCGTCAACCAGATCAATGTCGGGCTCTAATCCATACAGCTCCTGCATTTCAAATGCGTCGCCATGCAGTTGCAGAAAGTGCCCGTAGCGCTCACCTCCCACGATAAGTTCAGCGAGAATGCCATCCGGGTCATGTAACCACAGCTCGGCCGAGCGAAACGCAAAATGCCTAGGGAGACTGACCAGCAACACCTCGAGCAGAGCCTGCAGGTCATGCGCGTCCAGCAACATGTGCTCAAACTGCTGCGTTTGCAAGTAAAGATATCGATTGAGTTTGATGGCCTCCACGAGGCGTCGCTCACGTAATTCCGCCGGAGAGGCGACCGGTGGCGCACCCTGAATTTCCTCCCCCCGGAAGCCACGCCTGCCCTGCTCATCTACCATCTATGCACCACACCACGATTACAGCCAGGCTATTCGTGCCTGAACTCATTGTTATTGGCGAGTAAGTGTAAGCGCCATATAATCCCGTTGCAATGGCGAACCGGGCATACCCGTCCCACATCGCGGCAACACTCGCAGAATGAGGTAGCGCATTGAAGCTAACAGCAGAACTCAGCCTATATCCACTGCAGGAAGACTACATCACGGCCATCAAGGCATTCATAGAGATGGCCTCGGCAAATCCCGATGTAGAACTGCGCACCAACGCCATGAGCACACAGGTATGCGGAGAGTGGAACGCAGTATTCGCTCTGGTCAACGCAGGCCTGCAGGCCAGCCATGAGCGCTTTGGCAAACAGGTGCTGGTGTGCAAATTTATCCCGGGTGAACTTGATATAGCCGGGTGAACCGTTCTGCAGACACACATCCACACCAGTTAAGGCTGCAGCAAACCCTGGCCCAGTGGCAGCACTGGCAGTGCAAGCCGCCATTGACTGCACCACCCGTGCTGGAAGGCCCCCTGGGCGGGGGACTTAGTAACCACAACTTTTTAGCAAGCGCGGGGCAACATCGTTTCGTGGTACGCATCGATGGCATTGATCCCCGCAGTCACGGCCTCAGTCGCCAGGTTGAGTGGCGGACATTGCAATCGGCCAGCGCGGCCAGAATTGCGCCTGTACCGCGCTACTTCAATCCGGATCTCGGTGCGATGGTCGTTGATTATCGTAAGCCGGACGCGGAGCAAGGTGTCGCCCTGGATGAGCTTGCCGGATTGATCCACAGAATCCACGCACTGCCACCGGTGCATCACCGGGTGAACCTTGCTGAACGCATACAGCGCTATCAACGCCGCCTCACCCGCATGGCCAGGCCTGGACTGCCGGACGCCTATGGGCAGGGCGTGAAAAACCTGCTGCAGACTCTGCATGATACAGACGATGGGCGCCGCACCATAACCCACAATGACCTGCTGCCGGCCAATCTGCTGCGCAGTGAGGACCGGCTACTGGCACTGGACTGGGAGTACTGCGGGCTGGGGTCGCCCTGGTTTGACCTGGCGGTGGCCAGCCTCGGGCAGCAGTTAACGCCGAAGAGGCAAGCGGCATTACTGGAGCACTATCTAGGGGAATCGCCGACGGCGGAGCAGTGCCTGAGGTTGCGTCGTTATCGCGCACTTGCGCGTTATATCGAGCTTCTCTGGCACCTGGCAGAGTCGCCGGCAGAAGATCTCGGCCAACGACTGCATAGCGGGCTGCGGTTGATCGACAAGGAACAGTACTAGTCGCGAAAGTTATTGAACTGCAGGGGCGCGCCAAAGTCCCCTTCGCGCAGCAACGCCATTACCTGCTGTAAGTCGTCTCGCTTTTTGCCCGTGACGCGAACCTGCTCCCCTTGCACCTGGGCCTGCACCTTGAGCTTACTGCCCTTGATGGCCTTGACAATGGACCTGCACTGGTCGCTATCGAGCCCATGACGCAACACAACTGTCTCTTTGACCTGCTTGCCTGAGGTGACCGGCTCCGAGCAATCCATTGCCGCGGGATCGATATCGCACTTGATCAGCGCGCTTCGCAGCATGTCTTCCATCTGGGTGACCTGGAACTCTGCCTCTGCAGTGATCAGTACATTATGCTCCTCGCGGGTGAAGCTGGCCTCGACCCCTTTGAAGTCAAAGCGGTTGGCGACAATTCGTCCAGCCTGGTCGACCGCATTGGTCAGTTGATGCAGGTCCACTTCCGAAACCACGTCGAATGATGGCATAGTGCGAGTCCTTGAGTTCAAACGCCTTCAGTGGAGCCCATGGTAATGAGCCACGGCATATTTACAACCGCAACAGGAACAACTTCGACTTGAGCGCACACCACTGGCATGTGCTGGGCGCGGGCGCAATGGGCTGCCTGTTCGGCCAGCAACTGATGGCGGCAGGCTGTACGGTGACACTATTACAGCGAAGCGCGCCAAAGAAAAACACGGGCACGCTCTGCGTAGAAGCAGAGGGAATCCACAGGCACTTCCCGGTGCAAGTGGCAGCGGCGGACGCGGCAGGTGACGTGGACCTGTTACTGGTGGCAACCAAAGCGCCTGATATCGCGAACGCGCTATTTGCCATGCGCCACCGGCTGCGCACAAGTACGGACATTGTTATCGCCGCCAACGGTATGGGCTTCGTCGCAGCGGTGGAGGCAATGCTGCCTGAAAATCGACTGTTTTGTTGTACAACCACTGAGGGTGCTTACCGCGTCCAACCCCTGCATATCCACCACGCAGGTCGCGGACTGACCCGGATCGGCAGCCTGGATGGAGGCGGCCCGCCGGCCTGGTTTGAGGCCTGGCTGGACACTCCCCTGCACTGCCAATGGGAGCAGGACATCAATGCGGTGCGGTGGGAGAAACTGGCGGTTAACTGCGCTATTAATCCACTGACCGCAATCAACCGGTGCAAAAACGGCACGCTGGCAACAAGCGAGACACTGCGCGAACAGGTCACCCGATTGTGCGATGAGATCGCTGCCGTGAGCAGCGCCAGAGGCAACACGCACACTGCCAGCATAGTGCATGCTGCGGTAGCGGAAGTCATTGCCGGGACAGCGACCAATCGCTCATCAATGCTGCAGGACATAGAGGCCGGGCGCCCCACAGAGATAGACTTTATCACCGGCTACCTGATAGCCGAGGCCGCACGGCTGGGTGTCGATGTTCCCGCCAACCAGGCACTACTAAACGAGGTAAAAGCCCTTGATCAATGAATCGCTTGCCATCAGCACTGTCGCCGTACCGGCACTACTCTCTCTCCTCGCCGTCACAGGCCTGATGGCGAGCGACTATTACGAATTTCTCGGTGGTCGCTTTGTTTTTAAACCACTGGCCGCCATGGCGTTCATCTGGCTCGCTCTGGTAGCAGGCGCGCTCGATAGCACCTATGGACAGGTTTTACTGGCAGGACTTCTGCTGGCCGCGGCCGGTGATGTATTCCTGATGTTCGAATCGCAGGGGGCGTTCATGGCCGGCCTGGTGTCATTCCTTTGCGGTCACCTGCTCTATGCACTGGCTTTCCTCCAGCTTCCGATAGACACCATGGGACTGTCAGCCTCCCTGGTTCCCGCCTCTCTTCTGGTGCTAATCACACTGAACTGGCTGCGCGGTCATCTCCCCGGGGCCATGCGTTACGCCGTTCCTGCTTACATGCTGGTGATAGCCGCCATGCTGGTCTTTGCCGGTGGCACCTGGGGCCAGCCCGGTGCCGGACTGATCATCGTCGGCGCCTGGGGTTTTGCTTTCTCCGACGTTTCAGTGGCGCGCCGGCAGTTTATCTCTACCGACCCATGGAACAAGCTGTGGGGAACGCCATTGTATTTTGCCTCACAAATGCTGCTGGCACTTTCAGTTGCCTGTCATACGCTTTAGGGAAACAGTGCTCGACTGTTGTGCTCAACGAGAGTCGTCCAAGCGGTCTCTGGCAGGCCCGGACTGATCACGGCCTGGCGGAAATCAAACTGCCCCGCATTCTCGCGGGAAATAGAAAACACACAAAGTACCGCACTACAGCGCAACCCAGTGTTGATAACGTATTCGGGCTCTTTGTCAGCAAGGCTGGCGTAATACGCCCTGGGATGCACTGAACCACTGACCTGCATAGCGCCCAGCTCTCCCCCTACCGCTGCCTGTACGTTACGCATCAACCACTCACGGTTAATGTCCCCGGGCACACCGTCCCTGCTGGCAAACACTATTTGTGGCGCTTCGAAGTGCACACGCACCGGGCGTTCGTGGGTTGCCACGGCAACCAATGCAACGCTGGTGAACAGAAAAACCGCGGCCAGCGTTATCCGCGTGAACATTCTCAGACCGGACAGATACCGCAGCAGGCGACTACCAGCGGAATACTCCAGCCTGGAGCGCCCTTTTTCACACAGTGGCCTGGGAATCTCCAGCGGAATATCTTCGGGGGATTCAGGTCGATAATACGGACTCGCCTCATCCTGCAGACTATTTGCTGCATGCAAAGGCAAGCTTCGCTGCAGCGCGCGCAGTTGGCTCCTCACAGGGTGGGTATTCTGCGGCCTGTCTGCTGGATCGGTTTGCAGCAAGGACTCGACAAGGGGCAGCAGGTCGCCGGGAACAGCCTCCTGGCCCGGCATCTGTGCCCAGAGCTGGGACCGGTCAACCTCGAGCAGAGCGGCCGTATCCGTTTTACCGTGGCGGAAAAAGGCGTGTTCCCCAGTCAGCATTCTGAATAGCAGGGCACCCAGTGCGAACAGGTCGCTGCGCACATCCAGCGAGCTCCCATCCACATGTTCAGGAGTGATAGCACCCGGACTGCCGGCCGTTGCCGGCCCGGCATCGGCACAGTGCCTGGCAATACCAAAATCAGTGAGCTTGATATCACCGCTGCGGGCGATCAGAACATTCGCTGCCTTCAGGTCACCATGAACAATACGCCGTTGGCGCGACGCAGCCAGCGCTGCAGAGACTTCGGCAGCCACAGCGAGAATACTGGAGAGACTGAGACGACGGTGCGTCAGCACTTCCTCCAGATCAACGCCTGGAACGTACTCCATCACAATGGCGAGGTACCCACCGGACTCAACCAGGTCATAGATCTGCACTACATGCGGTGAGTTAATGCGCGCCGCCTTGCGCGCCTCTGCGAGGGCGCGCCTGCGCGCTGCTCTGCTCTCGGGCAATGCGTCGATCTTGATAGCCACCTTGCGCCGTAAACGACCGTCATATCCAAGATAGACTGAGCCCTGGCCACCCTGTTTGATCAGCCGGACAATGCTATAGGGACCAATGCTGTTTTCTGCCACGCGTCAAAAGCCCGCGGGAGACCCGGCCGCACACAAGCGGGTCCGCAGCGCGGACTCCGAGACTTTCAGTTGAGCTGCACAGCGGCTGACTTCTCCCGCACACACGGCAAGCACCGCCTCCAACTCCTGCGCCGGAACCTCGCTGACACGCCTGTACACGGTGGATTTATCGATACGTCTATAGACAGACTGGTGAGATACGCCCAGCGCCTCTGCCACCGGTCTCACCTCGTAACCGTGAGCCGCCATGGTATCGTCGAACTCGCGCTGACTGATATCCTTCATTCTTCGAACAGGATTGACGGGTTTACGCTCCGGAATGCTCTGGGTGTCTGTCGCCAGAAAGGCCGCGAGTAAATTGGGCGGAATAACTGGCGACTGCTCACTGGCGATCACCACCTGGCTGGCAAAGTTCGCCAACTGACGCACATTGCCAGGCCAGTTGTAGGACGCAAACCTTAAAAACAAGCCCGCCCAGTGTGCCAACTGCAGTGGTGGGCTGTCTTCATGCGGCAAGCGCTCAGGGCAGCCCTCCGCATCACAGGCCAGGCGCAGGCCATGGAGTAAAAGGCTGCCAATGTCCTCCGGATGATCGCGTAGCGGTGGAACTTTTATCTCTATGGCACCGAGGCGGTGACGTAAAGCGGATTTGAAATCGCATTCGACCTGGTCGATAGCCGCATCCGTCGCAGAAATGACGCGCACATCCACAGTTTCGATTTCACCACCCACAACCTGAACTTCCCGTTGCTGCAGTGCCCGTAACAGCAATGGCTGGACTTCTTCCGGTGTATCGCCCACCTCATCGAGGAATAGCGTGCCGCCATCGGCTTCACGAAAATAACCTCGGCGCGCACGTTCAGCGCCAGAGAAAGCGCCCCGGGTATTACCGAATAGAAACGCAGCTGCCAGAGCGGAGGGCACGGCTGCCATATTCACGGTCACCAGTGGACCTGTCGCGCGACGGCTGCCAGCGCAAACGGCCTGCGCAACCAACTCCTTACCCACGCCCGTTTCACCGAGAACAAGCACGTCCTGGTCACTGGCAGCAGCGCGGCGAACCTGCTCGCGCAGCGCGCACATCGCACGACTGCCTCCAACAAGGGTATCAATTTCAATGCCGGCACCGGATGTCGCCGGTGCATCGACAAGTCGCAGCATCAGCACCACCGAATGCGCGAGCAGCAGAGGCACGCCGCGCGCCAGACTGGCTTCATCCAGCTGAAGTTGTTCCCGCAAATCTACATCCTGAACCCGGCAGCGGCTGGCCCGGTCAGGTCGTTGCAGTAAAATGCCATTTCCTTGCAGCGAAACCTGCAGGGCACGCCGGCTGATATAGGGATCATCCAGCGGTCTACCGGGCGTCTCGACCCCCGCCGCAGCAAAGCCAGGCGAATACCTGCCCAGCACCCATTGGTCCAGGTTGTCCTCCAGAATCGCCTGCTCGCCAATTCTCTGCACCTGCGGATGAAAGAGGATAGTGCACTGAAGCTGCGGCTGCGGGTTTACCCCTGAGACCACGTGATGCAGCGTGGGTAAGGTACTTTCACCGCAATGAGTATCGAGCATTCTGTAGCCGTATTCTGGTTTTTTTGCTTATTGACCAAAGCTTAGCAGCTACTGAAAACTTTGCCCGCTCAGAGCAGAATTACCAGCACAGAGATTATACCAACCCAACAGACACTGGCCCGGCGCACCAGCGCCGACAGCGTCTCGTTCTGCGCCGCAGCGCGCTGGCCATCGATCCCGCCGTCCTCACACAGTGGAGGTTGCTCCCCCGTTGCCGCCAGTGCGACGCTGTAGAGAACCTCCTGTGAGGCCATGGCCGAGTCGCGCCAGGCGTGCCACATAGCATCGATACTGGCAACAAAATTTCCTGTCAGGGCGAAGGTGGCGGCGAGCAGGCGAACCGGTACCCAATCGACCCAGAAGAGCGCCCGCTCCCCAACAGCGTCTTCACCACAGGCCAACTGCAGCAGCCGATAGGCCAGGGCACCCACTGGGCCCAACAACAAAAAATAAAACAGCACCCCAAACCAGCGCTGGTAACCCTGGTAGAGAAAGCCTTGTTGAACGCTATCGTGAATTTGTGGCGCACCCAGTTCATCGTCTTGCACAACCCAGCCGTGTCGAGAGCTCATGTCCAGCAGAGCTGCTTCAAAGTCGCCGCGCCGGCATTGACTGCGGTAGCGCTCCTGCTCCGCACCCTGACTTCCCCTGCCCAGGGCGTAAAGCAGGAGCAGGACAGCAGCAGCTATCCACGCCAGGCCAAAGAGCAACGGCTGAAACTGATCAAGTAAAAACTGGGCGACAGCGCAGGGCAGGGCCACACCCAGCAACAGACGCCAGCGAGCCGACACGCCCAGGGACGCCAGCCACTTCAACCAGCTATAAAACCAGGCATCGCGGTGCAGCCAGTCCTCCAGCGGCGACAGTCGCTCCAACACCAGGGCAATGATCATGGCGAGAAATGTCATGGGGCAGACTCCTTCTGCGCGGGGCTCTCGAGGTCCTGCAGGTAGCGGGACCAATCAAAAGCGGGCCCGGGATCCGTCTTCCGGCCGGGTGCTATATCGCTATGACCGGCAATGTGGTCGCGGCTCATACTCGGGTACGTTTGCAGCAGGGCGCGGGTAACCGCGCGCAGCGCGTGATACTGGGCATTTGTGTAGGGCAGGGAATCCGTGCCTTCCAGTTCAATGCCTATGCTGAAATCGTTGCAATTCTCACGACCACCATAACAGGATAGCCCCGCATGCCACGCCCGATCGTCAAAACTGACGAACTGCACCAACTCTCCATCCCGCCGGATAAGCAGGTGAGCCGACACTTTTACATCGCGAATCTCGGCAAAAAAAGGATGCTCGTCCCAGTCCAGGGTGTTGGTGAAGAAGCGCTCGATGCTGCTGTCTCCGAACTGTCCCGGGGGCAGGGAGATGTTGTGAATAACCAACAACTGCGGAACGATACCGACAGGGCGGGGTTCGCAGTTCTCTGTACGCACGGTACGCGCCGCCGTTAACCAGCCCGACTTGATTTGCAATGTCGCGTCACCTTTTCCCATGATTACATCATAAGGTAGCCGCCCCACCCTCTCAACGGGCAAACGTTCGCAGCCGTTGCCCTCCCCTGCTACAATTTGCGCCCCTACCCTGACTCGCCAGCACGCTATGACCACGCCTCCCAGTATTCGTCCTACCCCGGAACAGATTCGCGTCAATGTTATGGCAGCCCTGGCTGAAGACATCGGCGACGGTGATATCACCGCGCAGCTCATTCCCCCGGAGAACCGGGCCGAAGGACGGGTGATCACCCGGGAAGATGGCGTGCTCTGCGGCACTGAATGGGTCGACGCCGTATTTGCCGAGGTGGACCCCGCCATTGAGATAAGCTGGCACAAACACGACGGTGAGATGCTATCAGCAGGTGCAACGCTGTTTACCTTTGCCGGCCCCGCCCGCGGCCTGCTGACAGGCGAGAGGACCGCACTGAATTTCCTCCAGCTGCTTTCCGGCACTGCCAGCGTTTGTCAGCGCTATGCCGCAATGGTCGCCGGAACAGGCGTAAAGCTGCTGGATACCCGTAAAACGATTCCCGGGCTGCGTATTGCCCAGAAATACGCTGTCTCCTGCGGCGGTTGCCACAATCACCGGGTGGGACTGTTCGACGCCTACCTGATCAAGGAAAATCATATCAACGCCTGTGGCGGTATCGCTCAGGCTGTGGCCACCGCGCGCAGCCACTCAGCGGACAAGCCGGTTGAGGTAGAGGTTGAAAGCCTTGAAGAACTGGAGATAGCACTACAAGCCGGGGCGGATCGCATCATGCTGGACAATTTCTCCCTGCAGCAGCTGCGTGAAGCGGTTGCCGTGGCGGGCGGCAAGGCGGAGTTGGAGGCCTCGGGCAACGTCACCGACAAAACACTGAAGCCGATAGCCGAAACCGGCGTGGACTATATCTCTATCGGCGCGCTCACCAAGGACTGCAAGGCGCTCGACCTGTCCATGAGGCTGCTATAACAGGCTTTCGGCGCTGACTATCACGCCGTTATTGTCCGCGTAGACATACTCGCCAGGCACGATCGTCACACCGCCTAAGGATACCGGCACGTCGCGCTGACCAACACCCAGTTTCTCGGTTTTCAATGGAGTGGTGCCCAGGGCGGCAACACCCAACGCAGTATTGCCAATCTCATCCACATCGCGAATAGCGCCATAGATCACCAGCCCGGCCCAGCCATTCCGGGCAGCCTGTTCCGCCAGCATGTCCCCCAGCAGGGCCCGGCGCAGGGATCCCCCGCCGTCAACGACGATCACCCGCCCCTCGCCGGGCTCCCCGACGCACGCCTTTACCAGCGAATTGTCCTCATGGCATTTGATCGTGACTGCAGGACCGGCAAACCGGGTCACCCCGCCATAACTGTTGAACTGCAGCTCTATCGCACGGGAAGCGGGTGCTGCGTCCGTCAGATCCGGTGTGGAGAAAGCGTCCATGATCAGATCCACTCCAGCGGAAATGACAGCAGGGCGCCATCAGCACCGGCCACCGCACCCGCATGGGCGGCGCAGCGCGGCAGGATCTGTTCTGCGTAGAATTGGGTAGTCGCTATTTTTGCATCGTAGAAAGGATTATCACTACCACCGCGCGTGCGTTCCAGCGCGACCAGCGCAGCGCGGGCCATATGCCAGCCGCCGAACAGGTAACCGGTCTGCATCATATATTCGAACGACGCACCCATGGCAACCGTGCTGTCTTCCTGCAGCGCCTGCAGTACCCGCTGCGTGGATTGCTCCTGCAGTGCCAGGGCCGTGGTCATTGCAGTGCCGATAGCTGCCAACCGATCGTCCGCGGACGACTGCAACTGGCTGACCGTAGCGCGAACCTCTTCCAGCACCGCTTCCATGGCGCCGCCTCCGTCCCGGCCCAGCTTGCGCGCGACCAGGTCCGCCGCCTGAATGCCGTTGGTGCCCTCGTAGATGGGCGTAATACGCACATCACGGAAGTACTGTGCGGCACCGGTCTCTTCCACATAACCCATGCCACCATGCACCTGCACGCCCAGGGACGTGACTTCCTGGCCTACCTCGGTCATCCAGCCCTTGATCACGGGGATCATCAAATCTATACGGGCCTGCATCGCCGGGCGCTGGTCAGCCTCGCCGCGATGGGCAAGGTCCATGGTTACCGCCTCGGCATAGCCCAGGGCGCGCATGGCCTCGCACAGACACTTCATAACCAGCAGCATACGTTTAACGTCGGCATGCTCGATAATCGGAACACCGCCCTGCACCCGCTCGCGGGCATAGGCCGTTGCTTTCTGCAATGCGCCTTCAGATGCACCCAGCCCCTGGATTCCCACCTTCAATCGGGCTTCGTTCATCATGGTAAACATACAGGCCAGGCCCTGGTTCTCCTTACCCAGCAAGTAGCCAACAGCGCCATCATTGTCACCGAAGGCCATCACGCAGGTAGGGCTGCCATGAATGCCCAGTTTGTGCTCCACCGACACCGGGTAGACATCATTACGCTCACCGAGGCTGCCATCCGCATTGATCAGGAACTTGGGCACAATGAACAGGGAAATACCGCGACTGCCCTCGGGGGCATCGGGCAGCTTGGCCAACACCAGGTGAATGATATTATCGGTGGCCTGATGGTCACCCCAGGTGATAAAAATCTTTTGCCCGGTGATGCGGTAGTGGTCGCCCTCGGGGACAGCGCGCGCCTTCATCACCCCCAGGTCCGAGCCGGCACCCGACTCGGTCAGGTTCATGGTACCCATCCATTCACCGCTGTGCATTTTCTCCAGGTACGTCTGCTTCTGTTCTTCGGTGCCATGGGCATGTATGGCCAGCGCCGCGCCACTGCTGAGCATAGGCGCAAGCGCCAGCGCCATGTTGGCGCTGTTCCACATCTCGTGACCCACAGTGCTGTAGATCTCCGGGAGCCCCTGACCGCCGTAATTGGGGTCGCAGGAAATCCCGATCCAGCCACCGGCTGCCATCTGGTTCAGTGCAGCCTCATGACCCGGTGATGACGTCACCGCGCCGTTCGCACAGGAAGCCGGCTGCTCGTCCCCCACCCGCCGCAGCGGAGCCAACTCATCGCCTGCCAGTTTTGCGGCCTCATCGAGCAGCGCAGTGGTCAGTTCCGGTCCCACGCCCAACTCAGCAAAATCCGGCAACGTGCCCAGGCAGGACTCTGCATTCAGAACCTCGTCAATGAGGAAGCACATATCTTCAACGGGTGCGCGATAGTTATCCATGGTGACTCCTGCTTGGTGCATTGTGACTGAACATACGCGAAATACGGTCGAGCAGGTTTCACTCCCCACTCAAAAGCATTGGCAATTTTAGCGCCACGGGTATAATTCCCCAAAGGAATAGCCAGTATTTTCACCATTCACTATGTGAATACGGAGTCCCAGTGAACGTCAATCGAGTTGACCTCAATCTGCTGGTCTACCTGGATGCCCTGTTGCGCGAGCGCAATGTTACCCAGGCTGCTAACCAGCTCAATCTCAGCCAGCCGGCCATGAGTAATGGCCTACGCAGGCTGCGGGAGCTGTTCGACGACCCCCTGCTGGTTCGCACCAGCGACGGTATGACCCCCACCGAGCGCGCCCTGGAACTGGAACCCGTGGTACGTGAAGTACTAACCACCATAGACCGCGCGGTGCAACCCCGCACGGAATTTGAACCAGCCCAGGCCCAGCGCGTGTTCAGGATCATGGCCAGCGATTATGCAGAGGCCACCCTGTTTCCCGAGGTCCTGTCCAAACTGCGGAATCTCGCACCCGGGCTGACTCTGGACATCATGACCCCCTCCGATGTGAGCTTCCTGGATGTGGAGCGAGGCAAGGTCGACATGGTCATCAACCGCTTTGATTCCATGCCGCAGTCGTTTCACCAGATCCACCTCTGGGACGATACGTTTTCCTGCATCCTGAATGTGGAGCACCCGATGCTGGAGGACTTCACCCTGGAGAACTACCTGGCTGCCGATCACGTCTGGGTCAGCAAAACCGGAATGGGCGTGGGAGTAGGCGTCAACCCGGATGATGTACAACGCCTTGGCTGGGTGGACGTCGCACTGAACAAACTGGGCAAGAAGCGGCAGATCCGGGTTTTTACCCGTCATTACCAGGCTGCCATGACGCTGGCTGAGCAGAACGACCTGATCGTCACCCTGCCCACCCGGGCTGCGCTGTTAAAGCGGGATAATCCGCGGGTGGTTCTGCGCGACCCGCCACTGGACATCCCGCCGCTGAAGCTGAAAATGGCATGGAGCCCACTTCTCCAGCACAATCCCGCCAACCGCTGGCTGCGCAAACTGATTGCCGATACGGCGCGAGAGCTGGATGGCCTGGCGCCAACGCTCTGAGCGGAGCCAGAGACAATTCAGCACCGGAATGGCGGTGATAAAAACGATAAATTAGCTAAATCTTACCCCTGCTCCTAGAATCATTGCGTTACCCGGGAGAACTGCCTCCCTGCGCATTGACAAGGACAACACCATGACAGAACGCATCCAGCTCGGTGGCCTGCAGGTCGCCACTGTTCTTCACCAGTTACTCGAAAACGAGATCGCGCCCGGCACAGGGATAGCGCCCGCCGACTTCTGGCTTGCTCTGGAGTCTATCGTCAACGACCTGGCGCCCAAAAACCGCGCCCTGCTCGAGGTCCGTTCCGAGATGCAAGCCAGGATCAACGCCTGGCATAAGGCCAACCCGGGCCCGGACTATGACCGCACTGCCTACAAGGCCTTTCTCGAGGAAATAGGCTACCTGCTGCCCGAGGGCGATGACTTTGCGATCACCACCGAACAGGTGGACCCGGAAGTCGCCACCCTGGCAGGCCCACAACTGGTTGTGCCGGTGATGAATGCACGCTATGCACTCAACGCCGCCAACGCGCGCTGGGGTAGCCTGTACGATGCGCTCTATGGCACCGATGTGATCTCAGAGGAAGGCGGTGCACAGCGCGCTGGTGACTATAACCCGATACGCGGTGACAAAGTCATCGCCTTCGCTCGCGACTTTCTCAACAAGCACTGCCCATTGTCCTCAGGCGACCACACTGACGCCGCTGCCTACGCGGTTGTCGACGGTAAACTGCAGGTGGCGCTCAGCGACGGACAACACAGTTCCCTGGCGTCGCCAGGGCAACTGGTCGGGTTTACCGGCCAGGCCGAAAACCCACAGAGCGTGCTGCTGAAACACAACGGCCTGCATATTGAGATTCAGATTGATCCCTCCAGTCCGATAGGGGCAACCGACAAGGCAGGGGTCAAGGATGTGGTTCTGGAGGCGGCGCTGACCACTATCCAGGACTGCGAAGATTCCGTTGCGGCAGTGGACGCCGAGGACAAGGCAGTCATTTACACCAACTGGCTGGGACTGATGCGCGGTGACCTCACCGACACCTTCCAGAAAGGCGGCAAGGACCTGACCAGGACGCTCAATGCAGATCGCACATTTACCGCCCCGGATGGCTCCGAACTGGTGCTTGCGGGCCGCAGCCTGATGTTCGTGCGTAACGTTGGCCACCTGATGACCAACGAGGCGATTATTGACCGCGACGGAAATGAAATCCCCGAGGGCATCATGGACGGGATGTTCACCGCGATGATCGCGCTGCACGACCTCAAAAAGCCTGCAGGCGAAGCTCGCAACTCACGTGAAGGCAGTGTCTATATTGTGAAACCGAAGATGCACGGACCGGATGAAGTCGCATTCACCTGCGAATTGTTCGACCGCATCGAAGATGCTCTGGGCATGTCACGCAACACGTTGAAAGTGGGCATTATGGATGAAGAGCGCCGCACAACGGTGAACCTCAAGGCGTGCATTCGCGCGGCAAAAGAACGCCTGGTGTTCATCAATACAGGCTTTCTGGATCGCACCGGCGACGAGATCGCCACCAGCATGGAAGCAGGGGCCATGACCCCCAAAGGGGCCATGAAGCAGGAGCCCTGGATCAATGCCTACGAGGACTGGAATGTCGATATGGGCCTGGCCTGTGGCCTGCTGGGCAAAGCCCAGATTGGTAAAGGCATGTGGGCCATGCCAGACCTGATGGCAGAAATGGTGCGCACCAAGGTCGGCCACCCCCTGGCTGGCGCCAGCACGGCCTGGGTGCCCTCGCCCACCGCCGCCACACTGCATGCCATGCACTATCATGACGTCAACGTTGCGCAACGCCAGCAAGAACTCAAAGCGCGGGAAACAGCCTCCCTGGATGACATTCTCAGCATCCCGCTGAAGGGCGCGCAGGGCTTGTCAGCAGCCGATATCCAGCGAGAACTGGACAACAATGCCCAGGGCATTCTCGGTTACGTGGTGCGCTGGGTGGAGCATGGCGTGGGCTGTTCCAAGGTGCCTGACATCAACCACGTGGGGTTGATGGAAGATCGTGCAACGCTGCGCATCTCCAGCCAGCACCTGGCAAACTGGCTGCACCACGGTGTGTGCAGCGAGGAGCAGGTCCGCGAAACCCTGGAGCGCATGGCAGTGGTAGTTGACGAACAAAATGCCGCAGACCCCGGGTATCGCAACATGGCTCCGGACTTTGCCAACAGTGTTGCTTTTCAAGCTGCCTGTGACCTTGTATTCCAGGGCCGCGAGCAGCCCAGCGGCTACACCGAACCGGTGTTGCATGCACGTCGACGTGAAGCGAAGGCGAAATTTGCGGTCTGACCGGAGCTGACGTACACCCCACTGCAACAAAAAGCCGGCTTACGCCGGCTTTTTCATAATTCTTCCTCAGAGTCCTTGTATTGCAGATTGGTCAGCTGCTCGGCGAGCAAACCGATCAGGAAGATAATCATACCGGAGAGAATCAGCAGGGTGCTCATATTGGTAAAACGCCAGGCACCGGAGGCAATATTAGCGACAATATAGTTGGCGATGCCCAGACCGCTCACGAGAACAGCCATTGGAAAGTAGACTTTAAGCGGCGAGTACAGAGTGCCAATTTTGAAGATGATCAAAAAGAAGCGTACGCCATCGCGAAGTACACTTATGTGGCTCTTGCCAAGCCGTTTGGCGACAACGATGGGCACAAAGCCAACGGAATAGCCCGCACGGAAAAACGCCATGGTCGAGGTTGTCGGATAGCTGAAACCGTTCGGCAACAGGTAAAGGAAGCTGAGAAATTTTCTGCGATTAACAATTCGAAAGCCTGAAGTCAGGTCATCAATCTTACGGTTTACCATCCAGCTTGCCAGCCAGTTATAGAGGCTGTTGGCGCTCCATCGTGCCAGACTGGCCTGGTCGTCACGACTGGTGCGCGCCCCGACCACCATGTCGTAACCTTCCGCTACCTTATACAGCAGTTTTTCAACATCCGCCGGGGAGTGCTGGCCATCGCCGTCCATAAAAACAATATAGTCACCGGTAGCACAGCGTGCACCTGACTTGATAGCGGCCCCATTGCCTTTGCTGTATGGGTGATCAACCGTTTTCACGCCGTGCTGACGACATACCTCACCGGTACCATCACTGGAACCATCGTTAACCACAATGATTTCGGCCTCCGGGTAAGCGTCCAACAAACGTGGCAAGGTCAGGGCAAGGCCCTGTTCTTCATCCTTCGCCGGAATGACAATCGACAGCTTCAAATTTTACTTCTCCAGATACAAGGCCAGGTTGGCCAGCTCAGCTTGCGTCAGTTTCCCTGCTCGCTGCAATTCTTGCAAGCGCGCAATGTACTCTTGCGCCTCAGAGGTCTTGCCCAGGGCTGTCGTAAAGTGCAGTTGCATGAGCATGCCGCGAACACTATGGGGGACCAGCGCCAGATGTCGCGCATTGTAGGCGTAGGCGTATTCCCAGTGCTGGTGGGCGTTGGCAAGCATCGCCAGCGCGGAGAACATATTATGCGAGGCCAGGCTGGTATCAAATTCAGTCAGGTACAAACTGGCCAGGTGCTCCAGAAAACCGTCCCAGTCAAATCGTGGGCAGCGCTCTTCCTGACGCAGCTTTATAACCACGCCCATGGTGACCACCTGCCCCAGGGGTCGCTGCGGTTGCACCCGGCCAATCACCTCATACTCTTCAGGCACCAGTGGCTCACCGGCCAGGCAGGCAAGTGCAACATTGCGCAGTACAAAGTCCCCAAAATGCTCATCTCCAGCTGCCGGGGTTGCCAGTGAGGCCTTGTAAGCACGCTCCGAATATAGCAGCGCGGCATCCCTCGCCCCCGACATTGCCAGCTGAGAGGCGTAGTCCCGGTTGGCACGGGCAGAGTGAGGATGACCGTTGACGTGGTGCATCATCAACAAGGGCCTGCTGGACCAAATACTGACCTGGGAACTGGTCTGTATCGCCATCGCGACAATCGCCACCATGCACCAGGCCAGCAGCGGGTAACGCACTTCAGGCCATTTTTTTACAGCATAAGCATAAACACATAGCGGGATGACAATGAGGCCGACACTCGGCAGATAATTGCGGTGTTCGAAATACAGCTCAAGCGGCCAGACAGTGGACTCCATCGCGTGCCCGGCAAGAAAGAACAAAGGCCCGTAGAGCAGTCGCCTGGGCCATTTCCACCACCACAGAACAGGCACCAGTAAAATCAACACAAGCCAGCCCAACACAGCATAAGCGGTAGATCCTGGCTGCGACAGTGAGACAGATACATGCAGGTCATCATGATAGATGCCCAGACGAGACGTCTCGGGAAGGTAAAACTGACCCACGTAATCCCAGACAACCCTCGCCTGCGTCAGTAGACGCTCCACCAGGGTAAATTCACGGAACTGGTGATAATCGACCAATGTGTCCCAGAAGATACCAAGCAGCAATACAATGGCGAGCGCGCCACCGGCAATCAGCATTAGCGTGAGCGACTGCAACCACAGAAGGATACGACCCGAATTGTCACGAAATTGCAGCCAGAACGCTTCCGTCAGCAGTATCAGCGGCACGACCAGGATTCCGTTTTCCTTGGACAGCACAGCCAACGCGATACAGGCCATGACCAGCAATAACCAGGCATGTTGCGGCTCACCCGAGCCAACCCCTCTGCGCCACCGCAAATAGGCAATCAGCCCCAGCAGGGAGAACACTGTCGCCAGCATCGTCATCCGCTGCACAACATAGAGCACCGTACTCACGTGGAGTGGCGCCAGCAGCCACAACACGCTGAGCATTACCGCTATGGGCACAGGCGCTTTAACACCGATGGCAGTGAGCAGGAGTACGATGAAATATGCGATTAACGCGCCCGACACCGTATGCAGCATGATATTCACAGCTTTTGCTGTCGCAGTGCTACCGTCGCCAAGCAGCCGCTCGGCGACAAATGTGGCCATGGATACAGGTCTCCCCAGCGGGCCGGAGTTTTCACCCAGAACGAAATCCAGGGCCTGTTCGGGACGCTCTTCCAGACTCTCCAATTTGGTCAGGCTGGATCGATCGTCGAGCATGACAGGTCCCGACGTGCCCGGCAGGTAGATCCAGTAGACGGCCAGATACAGCGTGACAAAAAGGAGTGTGGCCCCCCAGGCTCGCAACGACGGATAACCCTTCATTTGCCAGACACCTGCTCAATGTCCGCCGCAGGGGCGGCAAACAAGCCGCGCATGAACTGCAGATTCTGTCGCCCGTCGTCATACAGCATCCACGACCTGATGGCTTCGTAGAGCCCGGACAGGTTTCCCGATTCAGAAAACTCCGTGAGCTGGTGCTGGTAAACGACAGTATTGCCGGGCTGCAATCTCCTTGCTCGCTCGAGGAGAGCAAGCCGATGCTCAGGAGGCGCCGCGGTTGCGCGCAGATAGCGGTATCGCAGCAGTAGAAACCTGACATCGTCGATATAGCGCCGTTCAAGCGTATCCATCAAGGCAAACAACTCGCTCTTTGGAGCGTCGCACAACCTGGCGACGAAGCAATCCAGGAGCACATCCAGGGCGGCGATATCCGAGGCCTGCAATGGGCGATCGCCCGCTACCTCCCGCAAAACAGCAAACCAATCATTATATTGCCTGAGGTCTCGGAAATGATGGCTGTCGAGGTAGTACAGCATGACGATTGCCGCAAAATCCCGCGGGTTCTTCTGGTACATGAGTTCAAAGTGATGGCGGGCAGCCACCAGGTACTGACCGCGACCCTCATCTGCTTGCTGCGCCGCCAACGAGCTTTTGTAGGCCTTCAGCCAGGCTTCCGCGAGGAAGTAGTGTGAACGGGAGGATTCAGGGTGATTGTCGACGTTTACCGCTGTCAGGCGCAGGTGCTCGCTCCAGACCTGCACCCGCAGGAACAATACTGTAGACAGTATCGCCAGCACTGCAAAAACAGGGATGGCGGGACGCACCCAATGCTGGCAATGAAAAGCCATCTGCAACAGGTAGGCCAGGAGAATAAACAGACCCACGCTGGGCAGGTAGTTGCGATGCTCATAGACCATCTCCAGCGGCCAGACGCTGGACTCCAGGGCATGTCCCACCAGATAAAACAACAGTGCAAAGCCCAGCAACGGCAGTCGCCTACGCAATAACCAGGCCACCCCTGCAGTGACCAGCCAGGCCAGCGCCGAGAAAAGCGTGGTGACCGGGTTCACCCATGAGGTGGAAAGCGGGATATCGTCGTGCTGAAAACCCATGCTGGTGATATCCGGAAAAACCAGCCAGGACAGATACTGCCAGAGCAAGCGCAACTGCGTGAGCAGGCGCTCCTGCAGACTAAACTCCCTTCCCGTGTACCGGTCCGGTATCAGCTCCGGCACCAGCAGCGTGGTGCCGACGATAACCAACAGTGGTACCAGCAACCCAATCCAGCCGAGCAAAGTGATGATGCGGTTCTTCGAGCCGGCCCAACGCCCACGAAACAGAGTCACTTCAAATACCGGCAGTAGCCATAGCAGCAGCACGCCGTTCTCTTTCGACAGTACCGCGAGTAACAACACCAACAACAGCCATAAGCTTGTGGCGATCAAGTCTGCAGGGGAGGCACCTCGCTCTGCCCACTGCTCCCGCCGCCGCACAAACAACCACAGCCCCAACAGGGTAAACAGCGTGGCCAACTGCGCCATGCGCTGAACAGCGTACAAGACCGTTGAAACGTGAAGCGGCGCCAACAACCAGAGCGCCGCCGCCAACAGCGCCACCTGCTGCCGGGATGACTCAGACCCGCCTGGCACCACCTGCCGCAGGATACCCAGCGCCAGAAGGTATACCAGTCCACCACATAGCAAGTGAATGACCAGGTTGACCAGTTTGACCTGGAAGGTATCGATGCCGCCAGCAACTACACTGTTGACAGCGAAGCTCCACATGGCGATGGGCCGCTGCAGAGGGCCCGACTTTGAACTGAACGTCGCTGTCCGCCAGTCCTCAAACGCACTCCCTTCCCCGTTCAGGTATGGGTTGCTCGTCAGCGCAGGGCCGTCATCGAAAAGAAAGGGGCCTGAAAGGCCGGGTGAGTAGAGCGCCACTGTCAGCAAAGCCAGCAGCAGAAGCAACGCCCTATGCGTTCTCAAAATAGACAAGGGGCTGGATGCTCTCAACCAATGCGGAATTAATAAATCTAACACAAAAAAAAGCCCGGTATAAACCGGGCTTCGACCTCAACCGCAGCTTAGCGGCAGTTGGACGGCAAGTACTTCGAGGGGATGACGACAGCAGCAGTAGAGCCACTTACAACACCGTCGGTTGTGGACTTACAAGTCCATACCAGGGTGTTTCCGGAGCGCGTGGTGCCCGAGAGCGAGAAGCCATAGTCTGTCTCAGTCGTATCGGAAGGTATAACGCCGGTACGAATTCTGGCAGTAACAATGGGCAGGCCGCCGGATGAAGTATAGCCAAGTGATACAACAATCGGCTTGTCCGGGTTGGTCAGCAGGCCGGCCTCTGTTGCATCTACGGGAATGTTAACGTTAGTTGAATAGAACTCTGCGATTGATGTTTTCGCTTCAGCCAATGCGGCAGCAGGCTCAGACATCTTGGAACGCACGATATAGTCCTGGTATGCGGGCAGCGCAATGGCCGCAAGAATGCCGACAATCGCAATAACGATCATCAGTTCGATCAAGGTAAAACCCTTCTGGGCTGTTTTCTGAATATTCATATGCTCTAACTCCGTTGAGACTGATTACTTATCGGGGCCGTGTTTTTTGTCAGAACCACACGATTTCCCACATGCCCAAGAACCAATGCAGGTAGCGGGCCAATTATTAAAAAAATATATTTTATTGTTATAAATCAGCTTGTTAAGCGCATATAAGCGCCGCGTTAAAGCCGTTGACCAGGGAACGCATCGCTGTACACAACGTCCAGAACTGACAAAAAACGTCACTCTGCGATATTTTGCGCCTTCTGCAGTGTCTCCACCCTACTGCGCAGCGACCATCCCGGCTTTGGGGTGGTATGTGAAAACTCCAGTTTTCCCCAATCTAAGTCATGCAAACGCTAGGAGCACATGCACACAGTGTTTATACTTCCCGCAGAGATGCGATTAAAAAAAGAGATACATCTGACGGTTGTACCAGGGGCCCAACGGAGATGAATGACAAGGGAATAGGACAGCTAAGCGGTCTTGCCGGTCGCCTGGTCGCGGAGGGCTTGATTTCCGCTGAGGCGGCTACCAGCGCCCAGCGCGAGGCCTCCATGGAGCAGGTCCCGCTGGTCTCCTTCCTTGTGGAGAAAAAAAACGTGGACAGCTTTCGGCTGGCTGCCGTCGCCTCACAGGAGTTTGGCGTTCCCCAATTTGATGCGAGCTCTTTTGACTTAAGCGCCCTCCCTGTCGGCCTGGTTGAAGTAGGACTGGTAATCAAGCACCACGCCCTGCCCTTGTACCGACGGGGCAACCGCTTGTTCATTGCTGTATCTGACCCGACCAACCTGGCCGCCCTGGACGAAATCAAGTTTCACACCGGGGTCAACACAGACGCCGTATTACTGGAAGAGCGTGCACTCGCCGCGATGATCTCCGCATGGGTGGAGACCCAGGATGACCTGAGCGACGGCCTGGGCGACCTGGACTCAGATGACCTTGAAGGCATTGATGTCTCCAGCGGCGAAAGCACTGACAACGATGACAGTAACGAAGCCGTTGATGAAACCCCGATCGTACGCTTTGTCAACAAAGTCCTTATCGATGCCATCAAACAGGGCGCATCGGATATCCATTTCGAACCCTATGAGCACGACTACCGGGTGCGCTTCCGCACCGACGGCGTGCTCCGGGAGATGGTCAAGCCTCCGCGCAACCTTTCCAGTCGACTGGCCGCACGACTCAAAGTGATGTCGCAAATGGATATTTCCGAACGGCGCTTGCCGCAGGACGGGCGCATCCAGATGAAGCTGTCGCGAAACCGGGCCATCGACTTTCGTGTAAACACGCTGCCGACCCTGTTTGGCGAGAAAATCGTCCTGCGTATACTTGACCCCACCAGCGCCCAACTGGGGATTGATGCACTCGGGTATGAACCCGAGCAGAAGGAGATGTACCTCAAGACCCTTAACCAGCCGCAGGGCATGATTCTGGTCACCGGGCCAACCGGATCCGGTAAGACCGTATCGCTTTACACTGGCCTGAACATTCTCAATACACCAGAGCGAAATATCTCCACGGCGGAGGACCCGGTCGAAATCAATCTCGCGGGAATCAACCAGGTACACGTTAATGCCAAGGTGGGACTCAACTTTGCCGAGGCACTGAGGTCATTCCTGCGCCAGGACCCCGACGTCATCATGGTCGGTGAGATCCGTGACCTGGAAACAGCGGAAATCGCCATCAAGGCGGCGCAAACCGGCCACCTGGTTTTATCCACCCTGCACACCAACAGCGCCGCTGAAACGGTAACACGCTTGCTTAATATGGGCGTACCGGCATTCAACGTTGCCTCTTCGGTGGACCTTATAATTGCCCAGCGACTCGCGCGCCGCCTCTGCAAGGAGTGCGCTGTGCCGGCGGACATACCCCACGAAACGCTGCTGCAGGAAGGCTTCCTCGAAGAACAGTTGGCAGATGCCGCGATCATGAAAGCCGTGGGATGCAGCCTGTGTAATGACGGTTACAAGGGCCGGGTTGGCGTATACGAGGTGGTCAGAATCACCCAGAAGATCGCGTCCCTGATCATGGAAGAGGGCAATTCCCTGCAGATTCAGGAAGCGGCCAATGCAGAAGGTTTCCACACACTGCGTCAGTCGGCCTTACGTAAAGTCGCGCAGGGCATGACTACATTAGAAGAAGCCAACCGGATTACGGTGGACTAAAAAAAGACCAAGGGACAGGAACAGGGGCGCTATAAATTATGGCTACAGCAACAGGCAACGATACATTCACATGGAGCGGCATCGACAAGAACGGCCGCAACAGCAAGGGCGAGATTTCCGCCGTAAGCAGCGCCATGGCCAAGGCACAGTTGCGCAGGCAGGGCATCAAGCCAAAATCAGTGAAGAAAAAAAGCAAGCCGTTGTTCGGTTCCGGGCAGGGCAAGGCGATCAAGCCGTCCGACATCGCTGTGTTCACCCGGCAGATGGCAACCATGATGAAGGCTGGTGTCCCCCTGGTGCAGGCCTTCGAGATTGTGGCTGACGGCATGGATAAGCCGCGCATGAGAGACCTGGTCATGCAGATCAAGAACGACGTGGCCTCGGGTACCGGTCTCGCCCCCTCACTGGAGAAACACCCCCGCTATTTTGACGAGTTGTTCTGCAGCCTGATTGCCTCGGGCGAGGAATCGGGCACGCTGGAGGTCATGCTCGACCGCGTGGCCACCTACAAGGAAAAAACCGAGGCGCTAAAAGCCAAGATCCGCAAGGCCATGACCTACCCTCTTGCGGTCGTCTCGGTGGGCGTGGTGGTTACACTGATCCTTATGCTCAAGGTCATTCCGGTATTTGCCGAGACTTTCCAGAATTTTGGCTCCGACCTGCCGGCGTTCACACAGATGGTGCTGAACATGTCCGAGTTCGTACAGGAATACTGGTTCATCTGCCTGCTTGCGATAGTCGCCATTGCCTTTGCTTTTCGCGAGGCGAAGTTCCGCTCCGAGAAATTTTCCCAGTGGCTGGATAAGGTGGCGCTGAAGATACCGGTCGTCGGCGGCATCGTTCACGATGCTGTGATTGCACGTTTTTCTCGAACGTTGTCGACCACGTTTGCCGCGGGTGTACCGCTGGTGGACGCCCTGGAGTCCACCGCCGGCGCCGCCGGCAACTCGGTTTACTCCCGGGCCATCCGCCAGATCAAGGATGACGTTACCACGGGCTCCACGCTGTATAATTCAATCAAGGCAACCGGTCTTTTCCCGAACCTGCTGCTGCAGATGGTCTCCATTGGTGAGGAATCCGGCGCGCTGGACGACATGCTCGGCAAAGTGGCGGACCACTATGAGGCCGCAGTAGATGACGCAGTGGACAATCTCAGTTCGCTGCTTGAGCCACTGATCATGTCTATTCTGGGTGTGATGGTAGGCGGCCTGATGATCGCCATGTACCTGCCCATCTTTATGCTCGGGTCCGTTATTTAGGGAGCGTCGCACACCACATGTTGGACGTCCTCAACCAGCAGGGCTGGCTACTGGGTCTGGCTCTGCTGACGCTGGGGTTGGTCGTCGGCAGCTTTCTCAATGTTGTCATACATCGCCTGCCTATCATGATGGAGGCACGTTGGCGCGGCGACTGCTGCGAGTTGTTGGAGCTTGAGCGGGAAGCTACAGACCCCGTGCTGACGCTGTCAACGCCCAACTCCCATTGCCCAAACTGCAAAGCCGCCATTCGCGCCTGGCAGAACATACCCGTGTTCAGCTACCTGTTCCTGGGCGGCAAATGCGCCCGGTGCAGCGTGGCAATCTCGCCACGTTACCCACTGGTAGAACTGGTGACGGGGTTGCTCACACTTTCATTGATATTGCAGTTCCCCGCCTCTGCAGGACTACTGGGGGCTATGCTGCTGACCTGGTCCCTTGTTGCACTGACCATGATCGACGTCGACCACCAACTTTTGCCTGACGACATCACCCTGCCGCTGATCTGGCTGGGGCTGCTGTTTAATATCAGCGGCACCTATGTCAGTCTTACCGATGCCGTGATCGGTGCCATGGCCGGTTACATGGTCCTCTGGAGTGTTTACTGGCTATTCAAGCTGCTTACTGGCAAGGAAGGCATGGGCTATGGTGACTTCAAGCTTCTGGCTGCGCTGGGGGCATGGCTGGGCTGGCAGGCCCTGCCTTCCATTATCTTGCTGTCCTCTGTCGTAGGTGCGCTGGTGGGCATCACCCTGATGATATTCAAGCGCAGGGACAAAGATGTTCCCATGCCCTTCGGCCCTTACCTGGCAGCGGCTGGATGGATTGCACTGATGTGGGGCGATGAAATCAGTGCTGCTTACCTGAGTACAGTGGGAGTGCAATAGAATGAGCCTGGTTATCGGTATTACCGGCGGTATTGGCAGCGGCAAGTCAGCAGTGACCGACCGTTTTGAAGAACTGGGCATTGTTGTTGTAGATGCCGACAAGGTGGCCCGCGTGGTGGTGCAACCCGGCGGCCCTGCACTGGACGCCATTGCCGAACACTTCGGCGCCGAGGTGCTGCTAGCCGACGGCCAACTGGATCGCGCTGCGCTGCGCAGTATCATATTCGCCGACGATGACGAACGTCGCTGGCTGGAGCAACTGACCCACCCGCTCATCGGCCAGGAAATTCGCCAACAGCTGGAGGCAGCCGGTTCTCCCTACGTGATGCTGTCCTCGCCGCTGCTGCTTGAGACCAGCCAGAGCGCGTTGGCAGACCTGGTTGTGGTAGTAGATGTGCCTGAAGCAATGCAGTTACAACGCACCATGACCAGGGACAACAACGATGAGGATCAGGTGAAACGTATCATTGCAGCGCAGCTGCCTCGCGATACCCGCCTCGACCAGGCGGACATTGTTATCGATAACTCCGGCTCGCTGGCAGAGTTGGATGGAATCGTGGCGGAACTGCACAGGGAGTTTCTCGCACGCGCAGGGTCGAGAGCTTCATAGCACTCTAGGTCAGCAGTTTCACCACAGCGGCGACAATTGGCTCATTGGCGGCAGGAAACGCGTAAGCGGCCAGCTCACTCGCGCCGACCCAGGCCATTGGCTGACCCTCCAGCGCCTGCGGTTTGCCAGCAAACTCCCACACCACGTGCACGTCAAGCAGTACGGACTTATCACTGTAGTCGTGCTTAACCTCCAGCAGAGAAGTGGTACGCAGAGGTGTTATCGACAATTCCTCACGCAACTCGCGATCGAGCGCTGCAGCCAGGCTTTCCCCTGCCTCTACCTTACCACCAGGAAACTCCCACAGCCCCCCCTGGTGTACGTGTCCAGCACGACGGGTCAGCAGCACCCGACTGCGGCCATCGACAATCACCCCCACGGCCACGTGCACGCTCAAGTCCGGTACTCTGCATTGATACGCACGTAATCATAGGAAAAATCAGTGGTCCATATTGAAGCTGCAGAGTCCCCCCTATTGAGCTCAATGCGAATCCGTATTTCCTCAGGTGCCATGGCGGCGATACCCTGCTCCTCCGTATAACTCGCTGCCCTGCAGCCCCGATCGGCAATGAGCACATCATTGAGGTACAGGGCAATCCGGTTCACATCAAGTTCCGGCAGGCCCGCGCGACCGATGGCAGCAAGCAAGCGCCCCCAGTTGGGATCCGAGGCGAACAGTGCTGTTTTTACCAGGGGCGAATGGCCGATAGTGAACCCCACGTCCAAGCACTCCTGTTCATCCCTGCCGCCATTGACTTCGACAGTGACGAATTTACTTGCGCCCTCGCCATCGCGGACCAGCTCCTGCGCCAGGGCAACACACACTTCCTGGACAGAATCGGCCAGGGCCTGATACAGCGGGGAATGGTCATCCTCAAGGATTTCATTGCCGGCAGCCCCGGTGGCCACCAGCATGCAGGCGTCGTTGGTTGAAGTATCACCATCGATGGTCACGCGATTAAACGACATATTGACCGCAGCAGAGAGAATGCGTTGCAGGACGGCGGGTTCGACTGCGGCATTGGTACCCACATAAGCCAGCATGGTCGCCATATCGGGCCGAATCATACCCGCTCCCTTGGCGATACCCGTGACCACATACTCCCTGCCTTCACTACTGAAGCTGGTGGAAAAGCCCTTGGGCCTGGTGTCGGTGGTAAGAATGCCTTCAGCGGCATCAGCCCAGCCCCCGGCATCCAGCGCAGCAACTGCGGAGGGCAGCGCCGCGGTAATCAGGTCAACGGGAAGGGGCTCACCGATCACTCCGGTGGAAAAAGGAAGTACTCTCTGCGCATCGCCGCCAGCGCTGGCTGCAACAGCGGCGCAACAGGCCCGGGCGTCCTGCAAACCCTGTTCACCAGTACCTGCGTTGGCGTTGCCGGTATTGACCAGCAGGTAACCCGGCCGTGCGTCGGATAGCCGCAGGTGCTCGCGCGCCACGGTTACCGGCGCTGCGCAAAAGGCATTGCGGGTAAAAACACCGGCACAGGTACTTCCCGGAGCAAGCTCTATAAGCACCAGGTCCTTGCGACCGGGCTTCTTGATGCCCGCGGACGCTGTGCCCAGGCGTATTCCCGGCACCGGCTGTAGCACGGGCAGCTTGTCTTCACCAACCGCCATTGATTATCCCCCGGTCACAGTTTGCCGTGGCACTGTTTGTATTTTTTGCCACTGCCGCAGGGGCAGGGATCGTTGCGTCCAACCTTGGGCTGATCGCGTACAAACGTCTCCGGTATAACCGGCCGCTGAGGCTGCTGGTCTTCCTCCGGTGCTACCATGGCTGATGCCTCGGCGTGCTGGAATGCAAGCTTCTCGCGTTCGGCGGCCTCTCGGCGCTGCTTTTCAATCAGCTCAGCCTCATCCTGTCGCTGAATCTGCACATGGCTGAGAAACTTCACCACTTCCAGCTTCAGGTTGTCGAGTAACTCCTGGAACAGCTCGAAAGATTCGCGCTTGTACTCCTGTTTGGGGTTTTTCTGGGCATAGGCGCGCAGATGAATACCCTGGCGCAGGTGGTCCATTGTGGCGAGGTGCTCTTTCCACAAGGTATCGAGTACCTGCAACATGATCTGCTTCTCGATCTTGCGCATGTCCGGGCCCACACTCTCGCACTTCTCATCATAGGCGGCCTGCACGGCATCAAGAATCCGTGTACGCAGTGCCTCCTCGTGCAACTTGTCATCTTCATCCAGCCATTGCTGCAGCGGCAGCGGCAGTGCAAATTCCGCCTCCAGCGCGCGCTCCAGACCGGCAATGTCCCACTGCTCCTCCACGCTCATGGGCGGCACATAGCTGTCGATGGCGCCATTGACGACGTCAGCGCGGATGGTTGTGACCGTTTCGGAAATATCGGCCTCGCCCAACAGGTCATTGCGTTGACCGTAAATAATCTGGCGCTGGTCGTTGGCCACATCGTCGTATTCCAGCAATTGCTTGCGGATATCAAAGTTGCGCCCCTCGACCTTGCGCTGCGCTTTCTCGATCGCATTGGTCACCATGCGGTGTTCTATAGCCTCACCCTTCTCCATGCCCAGGGCCTGCATGAAGTTCTTCACCCGGTCAGAGGCAAAGATGCGCATCAGGCTATCTTCAAGGGAGAGATAAAAGCGTGACACACCCGGATCGCCCTGGCGCCCCGCCCGGCCGCGCAGCTGGTTGTCGATTCTTCGTGACTCGTGGCGCTCCGTACCCAGGATGTGCAGGCCCCCGGCTTCCAGCACCTGCGTGTGGCGCTGCTCCCAGGCGGCTTTTAGTTCATTGCGGCGCTCATCACTGATCTCACCGGCGGCAGCCATCTCCGCATCCAGGTTACCGCCCAGCACGATATCGGTACCACGACCGGCCATGTTGGTGGCAATCGTTACAACGCCCGGGCGCCCCGCCTGGGCGATAATCTCCGCTTCCTGCTCATGGTACTTGGCGTTCAGTACCTTATGCGCAATCTTCGCTTCCCGGAAGCGTGCCGACAACTCCTCGGAGGTTTCAACAGATGCTGTACCCACCAGCACTGGCGCGTTGTTAGCCATGCAGTCCTTCACGTCGGCTACGATGGCGTCGAATTTTTCCTCCCTGGAAAGATACACCAGGTCGTTGAGATCCTTGCGCAACTGGGGAACGTTAGTGGGGATAACCAGCACTTCCAGGCCGTAAATCTGCCGGAATTCAAATGCCTCGGTGTCGGCAGTACCCGTCATTCCAGACAACTTGCCGTAAAGCCGGAAGTAATTCTGGAAAGTAGTGGAGGCCAGGGTCTGGCTCTCGCTCTGAATTGCCACGCCTTCTTTGGCCTCTATGGCCTGGTGCAATCCCTCCGACAGGCGTCGCCCTGCCATGGTGCGTCCGGTGTGCTCGTCAATCAATACGACCTGGCCATCCTGAACGATGTACTCAACATCCCTCTGGAACATGACATGCGCGCGCAGCCCGGAGTAGACGTGATGCAGCAGGTTAAGGTTAGTGGCGGCATACAGGCTGTCGCCCTCTTCCAACAACTTTTCCCGTATCAACATTTCCTCGACGAACTCGTGGCCAGCCTCGGTGAGCTCCACCTGACGCTGCTTTTCGTCCACGGTGTAATGGCCGGCCTCACCCTCAAGGTCCGGCTTCAGAGCAGGGATGAGGGCGTTGATTGTCTTGTAGAGCTCGGAGCTATCCTCGGACGCGCCAGAGATGACCAGCGGCGTGCGCGCCTCGTCAATCAGGATGGAGTCCACCTCATCGACAATCGCAAACGCCAGATTTCCCTGCATGCGGTCTTCCAGCGAAAACGCCATGTTGTCACGCAGGTAGTCGAAACCGAACTCGTTATTGGTACCGTAGATAATGTCCGCGTTGTAGGCCTCGCGCTTTTCTTCAGCCATTTGCCCGGAGCGTATGACACCGACAGAGATACCCAGGAACTCATAAAGCGGCCCCATCCAACCCGCATCCCGGCTCGCAAGGTAATCGTTCACCGTAATCAGGTGTACACCGTCGCCAGTCAGGGCATTGAGGTAGGCCGGCAGTGTTGCCACCAGGGTCTTACCTTCACCGGTGCGCATCTCGGCGATTTTACCCTCATGCAGCGCCATCCCACCTATCAGCTGTACATCGAAGTGGCGCATACCCAGGACACGCTCACCCGCCTCGCGGACCACCGCAAAGGCCTCGGGTAACAGATCGTCAAGAGATTGCCCATCAGCAATTCGCTGCTTGAACTCAACGGTTTTGCCTGCCAACTGCTCATCGGTAAGAGCCTTGACCTCTTCCGCCAGGGCATTGACCTTCTTGACCACTTTGCCCATTCGCTTCAGTTCCCGGTCATTGCGGGAACCGAACATCATCTTCAGAAATTTGTTAATCATCAGGTTTCATCTTGTACTGGATACGGGAATGCCTGCCGGGCCAGGAGCCGGGCAGGTGGAATTCTACAGGAGTGGGACCGCGACTTCAGCGTCGGGTGCGCTGGACGTAACTCGAGGGGTCAACAGAGCGACCGTGTTTATAGACTTCGTAGTGAACATGGGCGCCGGTAGAACGCCCTGTGGAGCCCATCAGGGCAATCGCCTCACCCTTGCGCACTACATCTCCGGGCTGGACCAGTGCCTGCTTGTTGTGCGAATAGCGGGTGACAAAGCCGTCTCCATGGGAGATTTCGACCATCTCACCATAGCCGGATTTGCTGCCCGTCCAGGTGACCACACCGGAGGCCACGGCGATCACATTGGAGCCTTCCTTGCCGGCAAAGTCGATGCCGTGATGGAAGGCGGGCTTGCCGGTGAAGGGGTCGGTGCGTTTGCCGTAATAGGACGATATCCAGCCTTTTTCGATGGGGCGGCCAGACAGCCAGCCCTGCTCTTCCAATTTACGATTGGTCAGCAGCGTTTCAAGAATATCCAGTTGTTGCTCACGGTCTGACAGTTGATCCTGGAACAGGCCCAGCTCAACTTCCAGTCCTGAAGTTTCATATTCAACGTTGAATTCACCCGCCAGCGGCCCGCCCATCGCCGGCGGCTGACTGAAGTCAAACTCACCTTCCTCGAGGTCAGCCATGGCTGTCAGGTGCTGACCCAGGGCGTCCAGGCGGGTCAATCTCGCCTGCAACTGCGCCAGGTTGATCGTCATCGCCTGCAGCTTGCGCTCTGCACGATCCTGCAGCGCGGCCAGCTCTCTTTGCTGCGCTTCCAGTTCTTCCTGCAGGCCGTCCAGCGCAACGCCGCGCATGGAATTCGCCTCGTTTTCCTGACCGAAAAGATATCCGCCGGCCACCAGGCCCAGAGGCAAACCGAGGCAGCAAAGAGAAAGCAGGGCACGAGACAAGCGCCCCAGTTCAATGGAGCGGGAGCCCCCAAGCTTGCGATTAATGAGAATAACTTTCATTTACGCGGACACGAGGCTAAATGGCCGCAAACTATGCCACAACGGTCGGCAAAATTCCACGTAACATGCGTGACCCAGTACCCAAATTCGGGCATCTGCTGCGGCTAGCCTGTCTGGCTGCGCGACAGCGCATCGGCAACTCCCGCATATTCAGCCTTCACCGCCGGCAGGGGATGCAATTCAGCCATACTGCGGGATGCACCGGTAGACTCAATTATGCGCACGTGGCCGCGCTGCATGCCGCGTGGCTCAGTCACCCCGCAGGAGTGGGCAATAATGCCCACGCCATAAGCCATCTGCCGCGCATAGGCCGCGACCCTGATGCTTTTCTCAGCCGGAACAAGACCGCGCTGAAGGTCCTCATCGTGGGTGGTAATGCCGGTGGGGCAAGTGTTCCGGTTACACTGCAGAGACTGCACACAACCCAGGGCGAACATAAAGCCCCGTGCGGATACACAGAAGTCCGCGCCCATGGCCAGTGCCCAGGCAACCCGGGCCGGTGCGATGAGCTTGCCCGAGGCAATCACCTTTATCCGCTCACGCAGGCCATATTCCTGCAACAGGTCTACTACCAGCGGCAGACTCTCCTGCAGCGGCATGCCCATATAGTCGATCAACGGTTGCGGGGCGGCACCGGTGCCGCCGTCGGCACTGTCGATGGTGATAAAGTCCGGCGCGAACTCTGGTCCGCGACTATGGATAGCGCGAAACAGGTCATGGAAGAAGTCGAGCTGCCCGACCACCATCTTGAACCCCACAGGCTTGCCGGTAAGCTGGCGAATACGCTCCACCATGTCCAGCAGGTCATCGGCGCAGCGAATGTCAGGGTGGCCATTGGGGCTGATTGAGTCCACCCCGGGCTCGATGCCGCGTATTCGTGCCACTTCCTCAGTCACCTTGTCGCCGGGCAGGATACCGCCCTTCCCGGGTTTGGCGCCCTGACTCATTTTGATTTCAAACATCCGCACCTGCTCGTGGGCAGCCACGGCCAGCAACCGGTCATCGCTCAGCAGGCCAAACCCGTCCCGAACCCCGTATTTGGCCGTTCCAATCTGGAATACCAGATCCGCACCCGACTCCAGGTGATAGGGTGACAACCCACCTTCACCGGTATTCATCCAGATGCCTGCGTCTTTTGCACCGCGGGCCAGCGCCCGCACGGCTGGCTCAGAAATCGCACCAAAGCTCATGGCGGAAATATTGAGAATCGATGAATTTGTGTAGGGCCGCGAGCAACTGCCGCCGCCGATCGTGACCGGCCTGGGCTGAACCGCGTCTTCATCGAGTGTGGGAAATGCGCTATTGAGAAAGAACACATCCCCTTTGATATTGAGCTGGCGGGTGGAACCGAAAGCCACCGTGTTGTCCACTTCCTTGGCAGCCCGGTAAACCCAGGAACGCTCGGCGCGATTGAATGGCAACTCCTCTCTGTCCATGGCGAAAAAATACTGACGGAAAAACTCACCCATATGCTCGAACAGGTACCGAAAACGCCCGACAACCGGGTAGTTGCGACGGATAGCGTGCCTGGTCTGGGTCTTATCAATCAGGAACATGACCAGGATGGAGATCACCCCCAGGCCTAACAGCAGTGCAACGAGAATCGCGCCCCACTCTATAAGCGACTGTGCCAATTCCTGCAGACCTGTCATTTCCATCGGTTCCAATCTCCAATTGCCAACGCGGCAGGTACTAATCACCCCGCCCAGTATAACCGCCCAAGCCGCATTTACGCAGGCGGTACCACCCACGCAACCCGCAGGGCGCAAGGCACACGGGCACACAACAGTGGGCGTTTGCAGAATTCAGGGGAAGCTAGATTGTACCGGTGCGAAAACACCGGGACCAGGGATGTTACCGGCCGATAACTGCCTAGGCGGCTACGACCGGACTGAGAGAATAGGAAATGGGGGCGGTGGCCTCGTCCTCGAACGTCACCACCTCCCAGGCATCCGGTTGCGCGATCAGTGCGCGCAGCGAGGCGTTATTCAGGGCATGGCCCGATTTGTATGCACGGAATTCACCAATCAGGCTGTTGCCCAGCAGGTACAGGTCACCAATGGCATCCAGCACCTTGTGACGCACGAATTCGTCGTCGTAGCGCAAGCCGTCCTGGTTGAGAATGCGGTACTCATCCACCACGATGGCATTGTCTACGCTGCCACCCCGGGCCAGGCCCTTGGAGCGCAGGTACTCGATCTCATGCATAAAACCAAAGGTGCGGGCGCGGCTGATTTCCTTGACGAACGACGTCGTCGAAAAGTCCACATCCGCATGGGCAGTGCGATCGCGAAAAACGGGATGGTCAAAGTCGATAGTGAAAGAGACCTTGAAGCCATCAAAGGGGAGGAAGCTGGCAACCTTGTCGCCGTCCTCGACTGTGACCTTCCGTTTTATGCGAATGAACTTCTTGGCCGCGTTTTGCTCCTCGATCCCTGCGGACTGGATCAGGAAAACAAAGGGGGCCGCACTGCCATCCATAATCGGCACTTCCGGGGCACTGACATCCACATAGGCATTATCAATCCCAAGACCCGCCATCGCTGCCATCAGGTGTTCTACCGTGGACACCTTGGCGCCATTGGCAACCAGGCCGGTGGAGAGCATGGTATCGGCAACGTTGTCAGCACGACCGGGTATTTCCACCACCGGGTCGAGGTCAACCCTGCGAAAAACGATACCGGTATTAACCGGCGCAGGAGCGAGGGTCAGGTAGACCTTGTCGCCCGTGTGCAAGCCGACGCCCGTCGCCTTGATCGCGTTCCTCAGTGTGCGCTGTCGAATCATAAGTACTCCAACCGTAGCCTTTGCCGTCTGGGACGACGCGGCCTCGCCGGGTAGCTACCCGATCACGGCCTGTTAGTCTGCCTGGCGACGCAGAAACGCCGGAATATCGAAATACTCCTCGTCCGCATCGGATGCCACAGCATGTGCCTGGCCACCTGCGGCGCGCTGTCTGCGCTGTACCGCGGGACGATCCAGATCCCGGTAGTCGGGCGCCTCGTCAGTGTCTGTGGTCGCGGTCACTGGCTTGGGCGTATCAATCACCTGCAGAGGCGTTTTTACGGCCTCGGAACCCAGCCCTGTGGCGACAACAGTTACCTTAAGCTCGTCGGTCATATCAGGATCGATGACCGTACCCACCACAACTGTTGCTTCTTCGGATGCAAATTCCTCGATCGTGTCGCCAACTTCGGCGAACTCGCCAAGTGCGAGATCGAGTCCGGCAGTGATATTCACCAGTATTCCGCGAGCACCCTGCAAATCAATATCATCCAGGAGGGGACTGTTGATGGCTCTTTCCGCAGCTTCCCTGGCGCGATCCTCGCCTTTCGAGCTGCCGGTTCCCATCATCGCCATACCCATTTCTGACATCACGGTACGCACATCGGCGAAATCCACGTTGATCATGCCAGGGCGGATAATCAGATCTGCGATCCCCTGAACTGCGCCCAACAATACATCATTTGCCTCCCTAAAGGCATCGAGCAGACTGGTATTTTTCCCCAGAACTTCCAGCAGTTTTTCGTTGGGAATGGTGATCAGTGAGTCCACATGCTGCTGCAGCTCGGCCACGCCTTCCTGGGCAATTTTCAATCGTTTCTTGCCCTCGAAAGGGAACGGACGCGTCACCACTGCAACCGTCAGGATGCCCAGCTCACGGGCCACTTCCGCGACCACTGGCGCGCCTCCGGTACCGGTGCCGCCGCCCATACCGGCGGTAATGAAGACCATATCCGCACCGCGCAGGGACTCGGCGATACGCTCGCGATCCTCCATAGCAGCGGCTCGGCCAATCTCCGGGTTAGCGCCTGCTCCCAGGCCCTTGGTAATGTCACCTCCCAGTTGCAGCACGGTCTTGGACGCAATGTCCGACAGCGCCTGGGCATCGGTATTGGCACAGATAAAATCTACGCCTTCTACAGAGTTCTCGATCATATGCTTGACTGCGTTGCCGCCGCCTCCGCCTATGCCGATCACCTTGATCACCGCAGTGGATGGTACGTTGTCGATTAGTTCAAACATGGTTGTAGCTCCCCTTTAAATAAAAAAAGCCGCACTATCGCGCGACGGTTTACCGCTTAAAAATTGCTAGATATCCAGGCTTTGGCCCGGGTTAACCAACTCTCTGTGGACCCGGAGGACTTGGCCGCTATCTGGCCAGACTCCTCCATGTGGTCCACGCCGTACTGCAACAGACCCACGCTGGTCGCGTAGATCGGGTTGCGGACAATATCGTTGAGGCCCTGCACGGTTTGCGGATAGCCAACCCGCACCGGCATATGAAATATCTCCTCGGCCAGTTCGACCACGCCTTCCATTTTTGACGTGCCTCCGGTCAGCACGATGCCTGCAGGCACCATGTCCTCGTAGCCAGAGCGTCGCAGTTCCGCCTGCACCAGAGTGAATAATTCGTCGTAACGCGGTTCCACCACTTCTGCCAGGGACTGTCTGGAGAGATCCCTTGGTGGTCGGTCTCCTACGCTGGGCACCTTGATGGTCTCGTCCGGTCCCGCCAATTGGGTCAGTGCACAGGCATACTTGATCTTGATTTCTTCGGCATGCTGAGTGGGAGTACGCAGGGCCATGGCGATATCGTTAGTCACCTGGTCGCCGGCAATAGGGATTACTCCGGTATGACGGATAGAGCCGTCAGTGAAAATGGCAATGTCGCTGGTACCCCCTCCGATATCCACCAGGCACACACCCAGCTCACGCTCATCGTCGGTGAGGATGGAATAGCTTGAGGCCAGCTGCTCGAGGATGATTTCCTCCACTTCCAGCCCACAGCGGCGTATGCATTTCTCGATATTCTGCGCGGCGTTTACCGCGCAGGTAACCAGGTGAACCTTTGCCTCCAGGCGCACGCCGGACATACCCAGCGGCTCCTTGATGCCCTCCTGGCTGTCGATCACGTATTCCTGGGGCAAGATATGCAGAACTTTCTGATCCGCCGGGATCGCTACCGCCTGGGCCGCATCAATAACCCGCTCCAGGTCATGATGAAACACCTCCTTGTCCTTTATCGCGACGATGCCGTGAGAATTCAGACTGCGGATATGACTGCCGGCAATGCCCACATAGACCGAGTGAATCTGGCAGCCCGCCATCAGCTCCGCCTCTTCCACCGCACGCTGAATTGACTGCACCGTGGACTCGATATTGACCACCACGCCTTTCTTCATTCCTTTGGAGGGGTGCGAGCCAATGCCAACCACCTCGATGTCTCCATTCATGCCGACCTCACCCACAATCGCCACCACCTTGGAGGTACCGATATCAAGTCCGACGATCATTCGTTTGTCCTGCGCGCTGCCCATGGCAGTGTCTCCCCTACGCCTTTTCTTCTTTACTGGTCGTTGCCGACAAACCGGCAGGCTCACTGAAGCCCACCGCCACCCCGCGTGCATAGCGCAGGTCTATACTTTCCACTGCGCCCATCCGCCCCGCCAATTCGCTGCGGTAAACCGCCTTGAAACGATTGATACGGGCGAGAAAATCCACACCCCCTATCACCAGTCGCTGGCCACCGCCTAGCCTGGCCTCAACTTCACCACGCTCATCTATCGTCAGTTGCGCAACGCTCAGGCCCACGGGCTTGAGCAGGTCCACCAGCCGCTGATAGGTGCGCATCAATTCCGGCGCCGAACCCTGGGGCCCGCGCAGTTGCGGCAGCCCCTGCCACGCCTCAAGCTTGCTCGGCCGGAACACTTCACCCTCATGGTTCAGAAAGGCACCGTCGCCCCAGCGGGCAATCGGCAGCTGCTCAATGACATGGATCTCCAATGCATTGGGCCAGACCCGACGTACACTGGCCTCGTGAATCCAGGGCAACGCCTCCAGCTGCTGCTGCACGCGAGACAAGTCTGCCCAGAGGAATCCGCCACTCAGCGCCGGCTGCACCATGTCCTGCACGGCAGCGGTCTGGGTATGTTCCAGTTCCCCGGTCACGCTAATGCGCTCAACAGGAATTGCCTGCAACTTCAGGTAAGCCTGGGTCGCCGCTATCGCTACGATGCCAGTGGCCAGCAGCACCAGAATCCGGTTTAGCCAGTGGAAGCTGCGAGGCTGCTTTTCAGCCGTAGCGACAGGCTTACGCGTTGCCCCTTGCACCTGCTGGCCACGCGGCTTGCGCTGCGGCGACGCTTTTTTCCGGCTCGTCGGCTGGGCAGCACCCGGCTTTATCGCCCTGCGCTTGCTCTCCGACTTCGCCCTGGTACTGTTTTTCGCCGCCGGACGACGACCCAGGCGCGGTAGTTTGATCGCCACACCCATCAGCCTCGCTCCTCCCAGGCCAGGCCCAGAATCCGCTCTACCAGGTCAGGGACTTCCATGCCTGCCTCGCGCGCAGCCATAGGCACAAGACTGTGCGAGGTCATGCCGGGGATAGTGTTTACTTCAAGAACGTAGAAGCGGCCATCGCGATCACGCATGGTGTCCACACGTCCCCAGCCTTCACAGCCCAGGGAGTTGAAGGCGGCAATAGCCAATGCTCTCACCTCCCGTTCAGACTCTGCGTCAAGACCACTTGGGCAATGGTAGGTGGTGTCGTCCGACAGGTACTTGGCCTCATAGTCGTAAAACTCGTTGGCCGTCTCCATGCAGATTGAGGGCAGCGCCTGGTTTCCAAGCACCGCCACGGTGTACTCCGGGCCGTCGATAAATTGCTCTGCCAACACATCGCCGCTGTAGGCCGCCGCGTTGCGATACGCACTTTCCAGCTCCGCTGCGTTGCTCGCCGGTGCCATACCGATGGAGGAGCCTTCACAGGCAGGCTTCACGAACACCTTACCCAAGCGCTCTATCACTGCGCCCCAGTCAGTCCCGCTATCGAGAATTTCAAAGCCGCCCGTGGCGATACCCACGCCTTGCCATAGCTGCTTACTGCGTCGCTTGTCCATTGCCAGGGCCGAGCCCAACACACCCGAGCCGGTATAGGGGAGACCCAGTACCTCCAGAGCGCCCTGCATCGTGCCATCTTCACCACCGGGGCCATGCAGGACGATGAATGCCAGCGCGACATCTTCGAGCAGACGCATCCAGCCGGGCTCCGCGGGATCGATTTCACGAACCTGATAACCGAGACTCTGCAGCGCATCAGACACAGTGCGCCCGCTCAGCAGGGAGACCTCGCGCTCGGCAGAGTCGCCGCCGAACAGCACGGCAATAGTCTTGTCTCGCAGCGGCTGCACGCTCATTGGCCCTGCACCTTGTGAAAATCCATCTCGGCCAGCTCTCTTGCCAGCCCACCAATATCACCCGCCCCCTGGGTGATGATCACATCTCCCTGCTCAACCACCGAGCAGAGAATCTGCGGCACGTCTTCGATACGCTCGGCAAAAATCGGCTCTACCTGCCCGCGTTGGCGAATACTGCGAGTCAGGCTGCGACTGTCGGCCCCTGGAATGGGCTCCTCCCCCGCGGCATAAACCTCCAGAAGAACCAGCACATCGCAACGCGACAGGACCGCAACGAAATCCTCGTATAGATCCCGGGTACGACTGTAACGGTGCGGCTGGTATACCATCACCGCGCGACGTTCGGGCCAGGCCTGGTGAGCAGACTCCAGTGTCGCCCGCACTTCAGTTGGATGATGCCCGTAGTCATCCACCAACAGGGCCTCACCACCGGGCAATTGCAGGGCACCCATAGATGTAAAGCGCCTGCCAACCCCGGCGAAAGACAGCAAGCCGCGCTGAATCGCCGCATCATCCAGGCCCTCGTCCCCCGCCACAGCAATAGCCGCGGTAGCATTGAGCACATTGTGTTCACCGGGCATGTTGAGTGTCACTGCGAGGGCGTCTGCACCAGGGCGATGTACGGTAAACGTCGTGGTCAGTCCCTGCCCCTGCATATCGGACACACGGTAATCAGCATCCTCGGCAAAGCCGTAGGTGATCACCTGACGACTGACCTCAGGCAACAGTTCACGAATCACCGGATCGTCGACACACAGCACAGCCACCCCATAAAAGGGAAGGTTGTGCAGGAATTCGATAAATGTGCGACGCAGCACGGCAAAGTCACCGCCGTAGGTGTCCATATGGTCGGCTTCGATGTTGGTAATCACCGTGACCATGGGCTGCAGATGCAAGAACGAGGCGTCGCTCTCATCAGCCTCGGCGATCAGGAAACGACTGGCGCCCAGCTGGGCATTGCTGCCAACACTGTTTACCAGGCCGCCGATGACGAAGGTAGGATCCAGCCCCGCTTCCCCGAAGACGTTGGCGATCAGGCTGGTTGTAGTGGTTTTGCCATGGGTGCCGGCCACGGCAATACCATGGCGGTAGCGCATGAGCTCTGCCAGCATTTCCGCGCGCGGTACCACAGGTACACGCGCCGCCCTGGCAGCAACCACTTCCGGGTTGCTCTCGTCCACGGCGCTGGAAGTAACGACCACGTCGGCGTCACCAAGATTTTCCTGCCTATGGCCGATAAGCACGTGCACGCCTCTGCCCTGCAGGCGCTGGGTCACCGCGCTGGCGCGCAGGTCGGAGCCCGTGACGTTATAGCCCAGGTTGACCAGCACCTCGGCAATCCCGCTCATGCCGGTACCGCCCACGCCAATCATATGAATGCGGCGGATGCGACGCATCTCAGGCACGGTGTAAACATTGCGATCAGGCTGCATCAGCAAGTGCCTCCACCTCATCGGCCACCTGTTGCGTTGCCAGCGGATACGCAGCTTTATGCGCTGCCTCCGCCATGGTCCGCAGGCGTTCGGGATGTTCCACGTACGTGCGCAGTGCGGTCAGAAGCGCATCTTCAGTCATGTCACTTTGACGCAACAGAGTGGCGCCACAGACGCTGGAGAGGGAACGCGCGTTGGCTGTCTGATGGTCATCAATGGCATGTGGTAATGGCACCAGAATAGCGGGCCTTCCCGTCACTGCCAGTTCAGACACCGTCAACGCACCGGCGCGACAAATGACCAGGTCTGACCAGATATAGGCATCCGCCATATCTTCAATAAAGGGCACTACGCGCACAGTTGCGCTGATCAAATCACCGTACTGTGCGGCAACATCGGCGGCATGCTGTTCGCCCGCCTGGTGCAGAATCTCGGTGGGATACGTGTCGCCAGACAGCAAGCTGCGGACCACGCCTGGCATGATTTCATTGATAGGACGCGCTCCCAGGCTCCCGCCCAGGACCAGCAGTCTCATCGCGCGCTGACCATCGTAGTCGTACTCTGCTGCCCCGGCTGCAGTGATCAGGTCGGCTCGAACCGGGTTGCCCAGTACGGCAACCTCGCGATCATCGCTGAAGGCACCGTCAAAGCCAGCCACTATCTTGTCAGCCAGCGGCGCCAACATCCGGTTGGTGGTGCCGGCCACTGCGTTCTGCTCGTGGATCAACAGAGGCCGCCGCAGCAGCCAGGCAGCCACACCGGCGGGACCTGCCACGTAGCCACCCATACCCACCACACAGGCGGGCCAGGTACGCAACACCAACCACAGGGCTTGCAACGAAGCCAGAATCAGGAGAAGCAGGCCTATCAGCCGGTCACTCACACCCTTACCACGCACGCCTCGAACCGCAAGGTAATGCAGGGCAAACCCTGCCGCAGGCACTACCCGGTGCTCCAGACCCCGGCGCGTGCCCACCCATTCAACCTGATAGCCGCGTTCACGCAGTTCGCTGGCCACCGCCAGGGCAGGGTAAACGTGCCCGCCCGTACCGCCGGCCATAATCAGAATACGCTTATTGCCGCTCATACCCGCCCTCCGCGGCAGCGCACGTGCTGGTCGATCCGCAACACCAGGGCCAGCATGGCGCAGCATACGATCAGGCTGGTTCCGCCGTAGCTCACGAAAGGCAGGGTCAAACCCTTGGTGGGCAACAGGCCTGAACTCACCCCCATGTTGACGAAGGCCTGGCCCGAGAAGACCAGTGCCACGCCGTAGCAGACGTAGGCACCGAATGCGTATGCCGCCAGCTGCGCAGAGCGGCCCACCCAGAGGATGCGTCCGATCAACGCTGTATAGAGCAGGATGACGGCCAGCGCGCCGACGAACCCGGTTTCCTCAGCCCAGATGGAGAAAACAAAGTCGGTATGCGCCTCCGGCAGGTAAAACAGTTTCTGGACGCTGTTGCCCAGCCCCACCCCAAACCACTCGCCACGCCCAAAAGCAATCAGTGACTGGGTGAGCTGGAACCCGGTGTCATAGGGGTCTGCCCAGGGGTCCGTATAAGCAGTCAGGCGTTTCATACGGTATGGCGCACTGACTACCAGCACCAGCAAGGCACCCAGGGCACCGGCAAGCACCACCATAAAGTGCCCCAGCTTGACCCCCGCAAGAAACAACATGCCAAAGGCGCTGCCGACGACAATCACCGTGGCACCGAAGTCCGGCTCGACCATCAACAACAGGGTGGCCGCAAACAACACGGCCATAGGCTTGAGGAAGCCCTGCCACTCATTCCGTACCTGGTGCTCACGGCGCACCATGTAACCGGCCAGGTAGATGATCATTGCCATCTTGGCAAATTCGGAGGGCTGCAGCGTGAAGGGCCCTATGGGCAGCCAGCGCTGGCTGCCATTTACCTCGCGACCAATGCCGGGAATCAGGACGAGGATCAGCAGACCGAGCGCGACAAACAACCATATCCACCCGCTGTCTTCCCAGAATTTCAACGGGATGCGATAGATGGCCACGGATCCCACAGCAGCAATCGCCATGTAGATAAGATGCCTGTAAGTGTGGAACCAGGTGCTGTCGTAATTAATCTGCGCGTACTCGATGGACGCAGAGCTTATCGCTACCAGCCCTACCAGAATCAAGGCCAGAGTCAGCGCCAGCAGAGTTGTATCGGGCATGAGCCCGACCTGTGCAGTGGAACGGCGGCTCATGACCCTTCCTCCAAGGCATGCACTGCCGCGGTGAACGCCTCGCCTCTGGCAACAAAGCCGGAGAACATATCGAAGCTGGCGCAGGCGGGTGAAAGCAACACAGTATTGCCCGGCTCGGCCACCTGCGCAGCCTCGTGCACAGCGGCCTCGAGACTGGGGGTATGAGTCACGGGCACAGCGCTACGCAGGGCATCGGCAAGCAAGCCCGCATCCTCACCAATCGCAAACACCTGCCGGCAGTGACGGGTCACAGCTGGCAGCAATTCACCAAAATCAGCGCCCTTACCCTGGCCTCCGGCGATCAGCAAGATATCCTTGTCGCCGCCAAGTCCCTGCAGTGCCGCCTGGGTCGCACCGACATTGGTACCCTTGGAATCGTTCACGAAGCGCACGCCGGCGATCTCTGCCACGAGTTCACAGCGATGGGGCAGGCCATTAAAGCTGCGCAGTGTGTCCAGCATAATAGCGAGCGGCAGCTCTGCTGCGTGTCCCAGAGCGAGTGCAGCCAGGGCGTTGGCCAGGTTATGGCGGCCCGCCATGCGCAGGTCACCTGCGGGCAGCAGTGCGTCAAGACCCAGGCAGATGTACTCCACTCCCTGTATCGTGCACAGACCAAAGCCGTCAAGCGCGGGTTCGCCCATGCGCCACTTGACCACCGGCACCTTGTCTTCGAGCAACGGCACGGTGAGCGCGTCGTCCGTGTGCGCCACCGCACTGCGGCAGCCTCTAAAGATGCGATGCTTGGCCTGGTGATACTGAATCATGCTGCCATGACGATCGAGATGATCGGGACTCACGTTGAGCACCGTTGCAACCGCCAGACCTAATTTGCCGGCCCGCTCCAGCTGGAAACTGGACAGCTCGAGCACATAGAGTTCGCGGTCGGTCCCCAGGAGATCCAGCGCGGGCGTACCCAGGTTGCCGCCCACCCCAACATTAAGGCCTGACTGCCTGGCCATCTCACCGACCAGTTCGGTAACCGTGGATTTGGCATTGGACCCGGTGATACCGATCACCGGTGCCTTCGCCTCGCGCATAAACAGGTCGATGTCGCCAAGTATCTCGGCGCCGGCTTCCCGCGCTGCAACCACCAGCGGATCTTCCAGCGCAATACCTGGGCTGACGATCAATTCTGCGGCAGAGTTGATCAGTTCCTGTGGGTATTCACCGGCGTAGACTTCAATGTCGGGCATCTGGGAGCGCAACACGTCCAACCCGGGAGGATTCCTGCGGGTATCGACCACCGCAAAGGACAGGCCCAGGCTATACAAGTGGCGCGCACAGGACAGACCAGTGAGCCCCAGGCCAACGACGACCCGGTTCACGCTGCTTGCTATCAAATCCTGCATCACTGCCTCACTCACTCCCCTGGCTCTAACGCAATTTCAACGTGGCCAGCCCGAACAGCACCAGCATTACGGTGATAATCCAGAAGCGCACAATGACCCGCGGCTCCGGCCAACCCTTCAATTCATAGTGGTGGTGTATGGGCGCCATACGGAATATGCGCTTGCCCGTCAGCTTGAAAGACGCTACCTGCAGAATCACCGAGACTGTCTCCAGCACAAAGATTCCGCCCATGATGAAAAACACGATCTCGTGACGGGTGATGACCGCCACCGTACCCAGTGCCGCACCCAACGCCAGGGCCCCTACATCGCCCATGAACACCTGTGCCGGGTAGGTGTTAAACCAGAGAAAGCCCAGGCCTGCACCACCAATAGTCCCGCAGAACACCACCAGCTCTCCGCTGCCCGCGACATACGGGATGTGCAGGTAGCGGGCGAAATCCACGTGACCGGTCAGGTAGGCGAGTATTCCCAGCGCACCACCCACCATGACAGTGGGGAGAATCGCCAGGCCATCCAGGCCATCGGTGAGATTCACTGCGTTGCTGGACCCAACAATGACGAAATAGGCAAGCAGGATGAACAGGGGCCCCATGCTCCAGGAAAAGTCCTTGAAGAAAGGCACGTAAAGATCAGTTGTCACCGGTGTATCAAAGGCAAAATAGAGATAGCAGGCCGCTGCCAATCCGGCGACAGATTGCCAGAAGTACTTCCAGCGTGCCGGCAGCCCCCGGGAATCCTTCTCCACTACCTTGCGATAATCATCCACCCACCCCACAGCGCCGAATACGCCGGTCACCAGCAGCACGATCCAGATATACGGGTTGCTCAGGTCGGCCCACAGCAGGGTGGATATAGCTATGGAAACCAGTATGAGCGCGCCTCCCATAGTAGGCGTGCCGGCTTTGCTGAGGTGACTCTGCGGACCATCGTCACGAACTGACTGACCGACCTGGTGAAAACTGAGCTTGCGAATCATTACCGGGCCTACCACCAGCGAAATCGCCAGTGCGGTGCCAGTCGCCAGGATGCCGCGCAGGGTCAGGTACTGAAACACCTGGAAAGCGCCGATATACTGGGTGAGATACTCTGCCAGGAACAGCAACATAATCAGTCCTCTCCCTCTGCGGATTGCGCCAGTGCTTGCAGAACACGCTCCATCCGGGCACCACGCGAGCCCTTGATCAATACCGTGTCCCCCTCACCGAACTGCTCCCCGGCCGCGATGCAGGCTGCTTCCGTATCAGCAAACCAGCGCCCGCTGTCGCCAAAGGCCACTACCGCGTCACGCAGCGCATCACCCACACCCCAGAATTGGTCGAGCCCCGCCTCACGTGCATACACGCCCAGTTCCCGATGCATCGCAGCGCTGTCGCTGCCCAACTCCCGCATTGCACCCATTATCAACGTGCGCCTGCCGGCACTTGCAGCCAGGGTATCGATAGCAGCATGGGCAGAGCCCGGGTTGGCGTTGTAGCAATCATCAATTAACTGCGCGCCTGCTGCGCCGCGAACAAGCGCAAGGCGACCCGCCACCGGCGCAACAGACTCAAGGCCAGCGGTGATCTCGGCAAGACTGAGCCCACAGGCCAGGCCAACGGCAGTCGCCGCCAGGGCATTGGCCACGTTGTGTACACCGGGGAGAGGCAGCATGACGCTGATCTCGCCCTCAGGAGTCTGCGCCTCGAACAAGGTGCCATTGACCCCATGCGACTCGATACGGGTGGCTCTCACTGCCGCCTCACCACGCAAGGAGAAATCAATAACCCGCGCATCGCCAGCGCGTGCGCGCCAGGATGATACCCAGGGTTCGTCTGCATTCATGATCGCCACATCGTCCGCACCCAGCCCATCGAAGATCTCTCCCTTGGTCTGGGCGACCCCCTGCAGGCTGCCCATCCCCTCGAGGTGCGCGGGCATCACATTGAGCAGCACCGACACAGTGGGCCGACCCAGTTCGCACAACAGGGCGATATCACCGGGCTTACCGGCGCCCATCTCCACCACGGCAAACTCGGTGGTGGCATCTATCTGCAACAGGGTCAGCGGCACACCGATTTCATTGTTCAGGTTTCCCGCAGTGGCGAAGGCATTACCCCGCTGGGCAAGCACCGAGTGGACCAGGTTCTTGGCTGTGGTCTTCCCGCAACTACCGGTTATCGCCACCAGCGGGCCGGTATACTCGCTGCGATTAAACGCGCCCAGCCTGCCCAGCGCAGCGGTCGTGTCACGAACGCAGAGCTGGGGCAGCGCAGTACCCGTGGGCCGGCTGACCAGAGCCGCTGCTGCGCCGCGGTCAGCGACAGCGGCAACGTAATCGTTGCCATCAAAATTTTCGCCGACCAGGGCCACGAACAGCCCTCTATCCGCAGGGTGACGGCTATCGGTAAAGACCACGCTGAAGCTGACATCCTCACCCAGCAACTTACCCTGCAGCGGCTCCTGTAATTCAGCGAGAGTCATAGCGCGCATCACAGTACCGACCTCCCCGCCAGTGCCGCGACGGCGTGCTCTTCGTCACTGAATCGCAGGTAGTCGCCCTCAACAATCTGGTAGTCCTCGTGCCCCTTGCCGGCGATGACAATACAGTCGCCGGGGCGCGCCTCCTGAACGGCCAGAGCGATGGCCTCAGCGCGATCAGCCTGCAAACGGTAATTACCGCTGCAACCACTTTCGATATCGGCCAGTATTGCCAGCGGATCTTCACCGCGAGGGTTATCACTGGTCAGCACCACGCGATCCGCCAGACCACAGGCAATACGGCCCATGAGTTGGCGCTTGTTGCGGTCGCGATCACCACCACAGCCGAAGACCACAGCCAGCTCACCCTGCACGTGCGGCTTCAGTGCGGACAACACCTGCTCCAGTGCGTCAGGCGTGTGGGCGTAATCAATTATCACCTGCAGCCCATGGTCATTGGGTATGGACTGCATACGTCCGGGTACAGGGCGCAGCGCCGGCACCGCGGCCAGCACGTCCTCCAACCCCTCTCCCGCAAGCACTGCTGCGCACACCGCGGCCGCCAGGTTCGCCAGATTGAAATCCCCTGGCAGCGGACTGAAAAAGGCACCGCTACCCCAGGGCGTGCGCAGAATGCCACGAACGCCATCGGCGCCAAACTCTGCCTGCTCTACAAATACGTCGGCCGCAGGATTAACCAGCGAATAGCTGAGTATCCGCACACCGGGTTCTACTACCGCCTGCACACAGCTGGCAAAATCATCATCGAGGTTGACCAGCGCATGCCTGAGCCCCTCACAGGTAAACAGGCCAAGCTTGGCCCGACCGTAGGCTTCCATGCTGCCGTGGTAGTCAAGGTGATCATGGGAAAGATTGGTAAACACGGCGGTTTCAAATTCCACGCCGTTCACCCGCCCCTGAACCAGGGCATGGGAAGACACTTCCATACTTACAGCGTATACGCCCTGGTCGCGCCAGCGCGCCAACTGTTGCTGCAAGGTGACGGCATCGGGCGTGGTGTTACCGCCCTGTGACACCTCCTCCTCCAGTGTTGCGCCCAGCGTACCGATGACACCACAGGACCGACCCCGCTGCCTGATCAACTGGGCGATCAGTCTGCTGGTGGTGGTTTTGCCATTGGTGCCGGTCACGCCGATCATGTGCATCGCCGCGCTGGGTGTCCCGCAAAAGCGCGAGGCCAGGTAACCCGACTCCTGCTGCAACTCTGGCAGCTCCAGTAACGGGACTGACAGCGCATCAACGAACCCGGAGACAGGCGGCTCTGCCACCACGGCCACAGCACCACTGGCGACGGCCTGTTCGATAAACTGGCGTCCATCATGTGCCTCGCCCGGGACAGCGAGAAACAAGTCTCCCGCCGAAATTTTTCGACTGTCCAGCTCAATACCACTGATCAGCGTATCTGCTGCCGTGCAGCCAGGCATGGCCAGGACATCTTCAAGGGACATGTGACCCATCAGGCCGCCCCTCCGCGCACGACGGTGGCCGTCGCCACGTCTTCGGGAAACTCGGTAGGCGTCACGCCCAACAGGCGCAATGCACCGTCGGTTACTGCGGAAAAGACAGGGGCCGCGGCCGCGCCGCCGCCATAGGACTCGCCTTTGGGTTCATTGATCAATACCACCGTCACCACACGGGGGTCATTCACCGGCGCCACCCCGGCAAACAGGGCCACATAAGCATCTTTAATGTATCCCTGCGGCCCCACCTTATGCACCGTGCCGGTCTTGCCGCCAACCTGGTAACCCTCGACGCGCGCCTTGCGGGCAGTACCGTGCTCTCCCGTCACCCGGTGCAAAACCTGCAGCACCTGCGCGGCGATATCGGGAGCGACCACCTGCCGTCCTTCCGGCAGTTCACCGTCCAGGGCCAGCAGGGAGACCGGTCTCTGCACACCCCCATTGGCAAACACGGTATACGCCCTGGCCAGTTGCAACGGGGTGGTGGTAATGCCGTAGCCAAAAGCAAGTGAAATCCGCTCGGTGGAATACCAGCGAGCCCGATTCGGCAACAGGCCACTGCTCTCCCCTGGGAACCCGGTGTTCATGGGCTCGCCTATGCCAAAGCGGCGGAACACCTCCCAGATGCGCTCATGGCCCAGATCAACCGCCAGCTTGGTAACACCTACCTGGCTGGATTTTTCGATGACTCTCGACAGTGATATTTCGCCGTAATTACGGGGGTCCGGATACGTCTTGGGGCCTACACGAATCCACCCGGGTGAGGTGTCTATCAGCGATTCCGTGGTATACCGTCCGCTCTCGAGAGCGGCGACCAGCGTCAAGCTCTTCATTGTGGAGCCGGGCTCGTAGGTGTCGGTGATGGCCCGATTACGCATGCTGGACGCTTTCATGCCCTTGCGGCTGTTGGGGTTGTAAACCGGGTAGTTGACCATCGCCAGGACTTCACCGGTTCGCGCATCCAGTGTCACCACGCTTCCGGATGCAGCACCGGTGGCAGTTACAGCTTTACGCAGTTCGCGGTGCTGTAGCGTCTGCAGGCGCATGTCAATGCTCAGGCGCAGGTCCTTGCCGGGGCGCGCCGGCTGCACCACGCCGATATCACGCACCATCTTGCCTTTCAGGTTTTTAATATATTGTTTTTTCCCCGGCACGCCTTTGAGCCAGTCGTTATAGGCAAGCTCTATGCCGTCTATACCTTCATCATCAAGGTTGGTGAAGCCTATCAACTGGGCGGCGACCTCACCTGCGGGATAAAAACGACGATACTCGCGCTCTCCGTAAACCCCGGGAAAGCGCCTGGCCAGAATATCGCGGGCCTCGTGGGGAACGCGGTGGCGCTGCAGATACATAAAGTGCTTACCGTCGTAGCGCTGCAAACGCTCCTGCAGCGCCGGCAGCGCCATCCCCAGCGACTCTGCCAGCTCTGGCAATCGCTCAGAGCCCGCCAGCAGCCGCGGGTCTGCCCACAGAGACACCACCGGTGTACTGACTGCAAGCGGCTCGCCGCGGCGGTCTGTAATGACGCCGCGGTACGCGGGAATCTCGGCGCCGCGCAAGGACCGCGCATCACCCTGATCCTGCAGGAAGCTGTACCCCCTGTCCGTCTCCAGGATCTGCAGAGAAAGCACCCGTCCCACAAGGAGGGACAACATGGACAGCAATAGCCCAGCCACGAGATACAGGCGCCACATCCGCGGCGTCCTGCCGGCGCGCTTTTTCGCTACCGCCTTCAATGCCCGACTACCTCATAGCGCGTGAGGTCAGGGGCACTCATCTGCAGTTCTGTACGCGCCACTTTTTCCACACGGTGATGCGAGGCCCAGGCGCTCTCTTCAAGCAACAGGCGACCGTAGTCTTCCTGCAGACTCCATTGACTGGCTTCCAGTACCTGTAGCCGCGTGTAGAGTTCTCGACACGCATGCGTGGAATGAATCACAGCAAAAGCAGAACCCATCACCAAAGTGAGCGCACCCAGGTTGAACCACAACAGCGCGCGACTGGCACTCGCAGGTTTAACGCTGGCCGTAACCATGGTCTTTCCCGCCACGGCACCCACCGTACCCCGCTTCACGCTATTTTCTCCGCTACGCGCATCACCGCACTGCGCGCACGTGCATTCTCGCCCACTTCCTCTGGCGAGGCCTTGATCGCCTTGCCCACAAGCTTCAGTCGACGATTGAGCGCGGCGTCCAGCACCGGCACTCCGGGCGGCAGCTGCTCGCCGCGTGCCATATCGCGCATGTAGCGCTTGACCATGCGATCTTCAAGCGAATGAAAGCTGATGACCACCAGGCGACCACCCACCTTCAACAGATCGACAGACGCCTTAAGCAGGTCCTGCAGGTCATCCAGCTCGCGGTTGACCTTGATACGTATCGCCTGAAAGGCCCGGGTAGCAGGATGCTTGTGCTTCTCCCAGCGAGGATTCGCCTCGCTGACCACTTTTGCCAGGCGGCCGGTGGTGGTCAGTGGTGCCTCATCACGCGCATCAACAATGGCATTGGCAATGCGCTTGGCGAAGCGCTCTTCTCCATAGTCTTTGAGTACGGCAGCAATGTCAGCGGCATCGGCATAAGCCAGCCACTGCGCTGCGGTCTCTCCGGATGTTGTATCCATGCGCATATCGAGAGGGCCGTCGTGCATAAAACTGAAGCCGCGTTGCGCCTCGTCCAACTGCGGACTGGATACACCCAGGTCCAGCAGAATCCCGTCCACAGCCGAGACGCCCATGGCCCGCAGCCGCGCCGGCAGATCGGCAAACGAACCGTGATAGAAAGAAAAGCGCGGGTCTTCATCGGCCATCGTTTCCGCGACTTCGCAGGCAGCAGGGTCCTTATCAACAGCCAGCAGGCGACCCTTGTCGTCCAGCGCCTGCAACAGCAGCCTGCTGTGCCCGCCACGGCCGAAGGTACCATCTACATAGAGACCACTGGGCGCTGTTACCAGAGCGTTGACTGCCTCTCGTAGTAACACTGTCTGATGCATGGGCGCCACCTAGAGCTTCAGAGAGAGAAGTTCAGCGGGCAGCGGCTCACCTTCCGCGGATGCCGCCAGCGCCTGCTCCTGTTCGGCCAACCACAGAGCCTCAGACCAGATTTCAAGCTTGTCACCCTGCCCGACGAGAACCAGCTTCTTGCCCAGCTGGGCGTACTCGCGCTGCGACTGCGGCAGCAACATTCGCCCGTTACCATCAAGCTCTATGTCTGTGGCGTAACCAAGCACCTGGCGCTGGAAGCGCTTTATCGCCGGATTGAGAGACGGGAGCTCTTTAATATCTTTTTCGACTCGCTCCCACTCCGGGAGGGGGTACACTACGAGGCACTTGGTCTGGGTATCAATGGTGATGACAATTTTACCGTCACAATGCGACAGCAATGGCTCGCGCTGGCGCGCTGGCATAGCCAGCCGCCCCTTTGCGTCCATATTTACGTGCTGTACACCGCGAAACACCCAGACTTCCCCACTCACCTGCCTTCAAACCCACAAAAAGACAGATTTATCCACTTATTCCCACTTTTCGACACTATAGGCCTGGCAAGGATGCGCGTCAACTGGAGCCGAAGGGAAAAAACACTGTAAATTCAGGCCTTTACGGGGGTTTTCAAGCGTATTTCGGAGGTTCTTTGAGCGTAAAAAATCCACAAAAACAGCCCCCTAACCTCATGTGTTAAGGTTCTACTTTAAGTTACAGGCTAAATTTTCATGTGAGCGGGAGCGCGTTAGTCTAAAAAGGCATAAGAAACGAGCCGGAGGACAGCGGGCGTGATCATTTGCTTGAGACTGACCGAGCATCGGCCCCGGTCAGACGCCAGAACGCCGGGCGAAGAGGTGGGTTACTTCCTGACCTGGGACGCTCCGGCTTCCTGCCTCTCGCTGGTACTTGATACTTACCCGGGACCCGGTACTTATTCCCAGCCGCGTCCCCTCCGGCATCCTTGCCTCCCGGGGACGTACCGCCCGTCCCTGGGCATAAAAAAACCCCCGGTCCGCAAGAGGACCGGGGGTCTGATTCAAGGAGTCGGTCGATAAGCCGGGTTCTGTCGTGGACGACCATTCATCTGCGACAGCTGTCGCCAGCTGCCTGAAGCGACCTACCCGAATCCACCGCGGGCCACGGCTTACGGATTCCTATTTGGTCTTGCTCCGGGTGGGGTTTACCATCGCCACGCCTGTTACCAGCCGCGCGGTGCGCTCTTACCGCACCTTTTCACCCTTACCCAACCATAAAAGGGGTCAGACCCCTTTTAGCGGTTCTCAAAAAGGGGCGAACCCCTTCTTTGGGCGGTTTCCTTTCTGCTGCACTTTCCGTAGGCTCTCGCCCCCCAGGCGTTACCTGGCACCCTGCCCTGTGGAGCCCGGACTTTCCTCCCCCCGCGAGCCCGAAAGCCGCGAGAAGCGATCGCCTGACCGACTCGGGCGCAAGATTAACAGTCCGCGCCCGCGCACTCAATCACCTTTCACGGACAGCAGGTAATCGTAAAGGACCTTCTTGCGCAGCCCCGTGTATTCAGCAACCAGCGCGGCTGCGCGTTTCGCCGGCAGCTCTCCGGCAAGGCGCTGCAACAAACCGGCGGTGGAAGCATCCAGTTTGAGCTCCTCCGCAGGCATACCGGCAACAATCAATACGATCTCCCCTTTCTGCTGGTTGGCATCAGCGTTTACAAATTCGCCCAGCCCCTGCAGCGTATCGCGTTTTATAGTCTCGAATGTCTTGGTGATCTCCCGCGCCAGCACTGCCTCGCGGTCACCTCCGAATGCCGCGGCCATCGCGGCGAGAGTAACGGCTATCCGATGCGGTGCCTCGTAAAACACCAGTGTCGCAGTTTCCGAGGCCAGCGCCTGCAGCCGATTGTCGCGAGCGCCTGCCCTGGCCGGGAGAAACCCCTCAAAACGAAACCGGTCGGTGGGTAAACCACAGACACTCAGCGCGGCGATAGCCGCACAGGGACCCGGTACAGGGTATACCCGAAAACCCCGCGCCTGCATCTCTCGCACCAGGCGATAGCCCGGATCAGAGATAAGCGGGGTTCCTGCGTCAGAGATCAATGCCACGCTGCCGCCGCCCTCCAGCACCTCTGCGATGCGCTGCTGCGCGCGCTCATCGCTGTAATCGTGGTAGGCGGTCAGGCGCGAATCGATGGCAAAGTGCTGCAGCAGGCGCTGACTGTGGCGGGTGTCCTCCGCCGCCACCAGGTCAACGCCTTGCAACACATCCACGGCCCGCGAAGTCATGTCCCCAAAATTGCCAATCGGTGTCGCTACAATATAGAGCCCAGTCTCCACGATTACCCCTTATACTATCCACCTCGCCACCGGGTGGACCCAACAGAATCAAGCAACGCAGGATAGCATGACCGCAATACATACCCCGTTAAGAACAATCGGCACTTCCATTGTGCTACTGGCAGTGGCCCTGTTGCAGGCCTGCGGCAGCGCACCCACCGACACAACGCCACGGGAAGAGACCGTGGCGCCCGTCATCAGCCAACCCGATGACAATGCTGTTCGGTTAAGCTTACCAGCTTCGCTGTTTGCGACGGAGTTTGCCGGCGCCGATGCCGCACTCGTCAACGGCGACTGGATGAGTGCCAGCGCCACTCTCTCACCGCTGGAGGAAGCAGACCTGAGCCAGGACGATGCCGACTACCTGCAGTACCTGTTGGCGCGCCTCGACTACCGGCGCGGCGAACTGCAAAGCGCCCGGTCGCGACTGGACCAGCTGGCCCGCCCTGACGTGCACCCCGCCATCGCCTACCGGGCAAGCAACTTCCAGCGTCACTTACTTGGCCTCCAGGGGGAACACCTGCAGAGCGCGCAACTGGGGACGCGCATCATGGACACCGCGCCGGAAGCAGACCGGCCCGCAATCAAGCGCAGCATCTGGCAAGACCTGTTGCGCTGCACCCCGGAAAAAATTGCCCAGGCACAGCGAGAGGCAACCGACGCCAGCTGGCGCGGCTGGCTGGAACTGGCGCGCATCGACAATGACAGCGTACTCGCCCTGGGGGCGGAGCTCACCAGTTGGCAAGAGAACAACCCGGGCCACCCGGCAACCCATCCGCTACCCGGTGGGCTGGAACTGCTGGCACAATCGGCGGCTGCACCCACCAGGGTGGCGCTGATATTGCCACTCAGTGGGCGACTGGCTCCCGCTGGCAAGGCAGTTCGCGACGGTTATCTCGCCAGTTACTTCCGCGCTCGCCTCGCGGGGGAAGCACCCGGCGAGATTATGGTAATCGACTCAAGTCTCTATGCAGGCGCCAGCGATGCCTACAGTGATGCCATTATTCAGGGGGCGCAATTGGTCGTTGGGCCGCTGAGCAAGGGTTCCGTCGGCGCGGTCGCAGCAATGCCCCAGCGACCGGCCCCGGTTATCGCCCTGAACCGCATTGAGCAGGGGGCCACTCCCGCCCAAAGTGCGCTGGTGCAGCTGTCGCTTTCACCTGAGGATGAGGCAGTTCAGCTGGCCGACACTGCCTTTGGACAGGGTGCTCGACGGGCACTGGTCCTGCGGCCTGCGGGCGCCTGGGGAGACAAGATAGAAGCAGCCCTGGACAGCCGGTGGCGGGCGCTGGGCGGAGCCCTGGTCCAGAGCGTCTCCTACACAGGCAAGGATGACTACTCCGCCGGTGTAAAGTCGGGCCTGGGCATCGAAGCAAGCGAGCTACGCCGGCGCAAGGTGCGCGATATGCTGGCCAGCAATGTGGAGTTCACGCCACGAAGACGTCAGGACATCGACGCCGTATTTATGCTCAGCCGCACGCCGGAGGAGGCCAGGGCCATCAAACCCTTACTGGCGTTTCACTATGCCGGTGCCCTGCCGGTCTACGCCACATCCAGCATACACGGCGGCCGGACAGACACGCGGGACAGGGATCTCGATGGCACGCACATTCTCGAAATACCCTGGTTGCTCGGCTCCGACCCCGATTTGCTGAAAGCCCTGAGCAATAGCAACAGCCATCAATACAGCCGGCTCAATGCGCTGGGCGTTGATGCTTATCGTGTGCAATCGCGCTTCGCACAGTTGCAGGCGGGGCCAGATGCCTTGATCAGGGGACATACCGGGTTACTGAGCCTGAATCCAGACCTGCAGATAGAACGCAAACTGCCGGCGGCGGTTTTTGATGGCGACCGACTGAAGCCGCTATAGTTACACTCCCTCTGCATCAGCATGGGGAGGGCAACAGCTTGAAGTCGCTGGGAGATAACTACGAAGAACAGGCGGCCTGCTGGCTGCAGCGTCAGGGCTTGACCATCATTGAGCGCAATTTTCGCTGTCGCGTCGGAGAACTGGATATCATTGGCCAGCAAGGGCAATACCTCGTCTTCATTGAGGTGAGGGCTCGCAGCAATTCTCGCTTTGCTTCCGCCGCGGCATCCGTGGACCTGCGCAAGCGCCGGCGTCTGGTAAGAGCCGCACAGTGGTTCCTGCAACGCCACCGAAAGTACGCGCACCTGCCCTGCCGATTTGACGTGGTCGCCTTCCAGCCGCCACAATCCGCTACCGAACAGACGCCGCTGTGGATTCGCGGCGCCTTCACCGAATAGATACCAGAGGACGACTTGGACCACTACCAGAACATTGCAGCTCGTTTTCAGCAGACGATCGAAAACATCGCGATGTCTGTGGACCAACTCGCGGAACCCATAGCCCAGGCCAGTGAACTGATGACTCAGGTGCTGCTGCATGACGGCAGGCTGTTCAGCGCAGGCAACGGTGTGGATGCAGTAATCAGTCAGTTGCTCGTCACCTCATTGATAGGCAGGCTAGACCAGGAGCGCCCGGCACTCCCCGCGTTCAACCTGTGCGCAGACGGCGCCGGCATCACCGCGGTGCTCAGCGATGAGGGCCCGGCAGACATCTTCTCAAGGCCGCTGCGAGCGCTGGCCCAGGAGGGCGACCTGCTACTGGCGCTGCATAGTGGGGGAGATCCCGCTGCAGTGGTCGCAGCGGTGGAAGCCGCTCACGACAGGGGCATGCTGGTGGTCGCCATCACCTGTGACGACGGCGCGGCACTGTCATCAGTGCTGCAGACCGGGGACGCCAATATCGCCATAAACGCCGCCAGGCGCTCGCAACGGGTGGAGCTGCAGACGATCGTTGTGCAGTGCCTCTGCGAACTCATCGAACAAAACCTGTTCGGCAATTACCAGGAGAATTAATCGCCATGCTGCAACGCTTCACTCTTACCCTGTTCACCCTCGGGCTGCTCAGCCTGGGCGGCTGCGGCAGCATGTTGGCTACGATGGAGATGAACACCATCGAGGAGGACGAGGGCGAGCGCACACTGGGCCGTCTGATCGAGGACGAAAACATAGAAACCAAGGCACTGGTCAACATCCACGACGCCAATGAGGACTTTGACCACACCAACATCAAGGTCGTAAGCTACAACGGCTACGTGCTCATCGCTGGTCAGGTAGCCAACCAGGCCCTCAAGGACCAGGCTACCAGGGTGATCAAGGAGGTGCGTGGCGTGCGGCGAATCTACAATGAACTGGAGATCGCCGCCCCCAGTTCGGCGATGACCCGCACCTCGGACACCTGGATCACCACCAAGGTAAAGTCTTTCTTACTGGGTAACTTCGACATTGAAGGGACCAGAGTAAAAGTTGTTACCGAGGACGGTGTTGTTTACCTGATGGGCCTGGCGACGCCGGAAGAAGCGGAGCGCATTGCGGCAGAGGCTGCAGACATTGGCGGTGTCCAGAAAGTGGTCAAGCTGTTTGAATTGCTAAATTAGCCGGACTGCCAGTCAGAATGGTAATCAGCTGCCGGTTTCCAGCAACTTGCGCACCGGACCGAAGCTGCGCCTGTGGGCAGGCGTCACCCCCAGTTCGCGCAGGGCGTTGAGATGCGCAGACGTCGGATAGCCCTTGTGCGCGGCGAAGCCGTATCCGGGGTATTGCGCTTCCAACGCCACCAGCTCCCCATCGCGCTGCACCTTGGCAAGAATAGATGCGGCAGCAATCGCCGGCACCCTGTCGTCACCCTTGACCACGGGCTCTGATGGGTAGCGCCATTGCGGCAGTCGGTTACCATCCACCAGCACATAGCCCGGTTGCGGCTGCAGCGCTTCCACGGCTCGCTTCATCGCCAACAGCGATGCCTGCAGAATATTGAGTCGATCGATCTCCTCCACGCTCGCCCTGGCGATCGACCAGGCTATAGCGTTGGCACAGATGATCCCTGCCAGCTCTTCGCGCCGCGTTGCAGAGAGCTTTTTCGAGTCCCGCAGGCCTTCTACCGGGCGCCGGGGATCAAGGATCACCGCTGCGGCGACGACATCGCCCGCCAGCGGACCACGGCCCACCTCGTCAACGCCAGCAATATCCGCGCCCTCGTAAGCGACCTGAAACAGATCATCCACGATTCAGTTTTCCCTGTGCCAGTTCCAGCAAGGCATGTGCACTCTCGCCAGCGTAACCGCGAGCGAGCTCCCGGTGCATCTCGTCAAAGGCCTGCAACTGGTCAGCGGCGGCCTCACCCGCCTTCAACAGGGGCTGCATACAGGCCACCACGGCCTCGGGGGTGGCGCGATCCTGCAGCAGTTCAGGGACCAGTGCGCGACCGGCAAGCACATTGGGCAGCGCCACATATTCAGTGCGTGCGAGACTGCTAATCAACCACCATGAGAGCGCTGCCATGCGATAGGCAACCACCATGGGGCGCTTGAGCAGCGCCGCCTCAAGGGTAGCCGTGCCCGAGGCCAGCAGTACCGCATCCGCAGCCGCCATCGCTTCACGGGATCGACCCGATATCAGCGTCACCGGTAAATCTGGCTGCTCGGCAAGCAGCGTGCGCAATTGTGCCTCGCGTTCTGCATTGGCTGCGGGCAGCACAAAGGACAGGTCCGGTTGCTGTTGCCACAGGTCCCGGGCCGCCTGCAGAAATAGCGGCGCCAGCATGCTCACCTCGCCGCCGCGACTACCCGGCAGCAGCGCAAGCAGGCGGCCGTCGGGTTCCAGACCGAGATCACGCCGCGCCGCAGCCGCATCCACTGTTGCCGGCAGCTCATCCGCCAGCGGGTGCCCGACAAAACGCACGGGCACGCCATGCTCCCGATAAACGCCGGTTTCAAACGGAAACAGGCACAGCATCAGGTCTACCGACCGCTTGATCTTGCGAATGCGACCCTGTCGCCAGGCCCAGATAGAGGGGCTGACCAGGTGAGCAGTGGGAATACCACACTCACGCAGCTTGCGTTCGAGACGCAGATTGAAGTCGGGGGAGTCGATACCAAGGAAAAGATCGGGAGGGTCGTCGCGAAAGTGCTCGAAAACGGCTCGCCGGATACGCAACAGTTCGGGCAAGCGCTTGAAAGGCTCAACGAAGCCCATGACCGAAAGGCGCTCCATCGGAAACATACTGCGCAGACCCTGCGCTTCCATCAGGGGGCCACCAATCCCCTCGACAATCAGCTGGTCACACTGTTCCCTGAGCGCTGCCAGTATGCGGGAACCCAGGATGTCTCCGGAGGCCTCGCCGGCAAGCACACCAACGCGCAAGACGCCATGGGGCATCTTCAGGACCCAGTCACTAGCGGACGATGCCGCGCTCCGAAGCGCGAACGGAGTCAATCAACACCTGAACCTCCGGCGTCTCCTTGAGCATGGTTTCTAACCGTTGAAGCGCCAGTTCCAGGGTCAGGCCCTGGCGGTAAAGAATTTTGAAAGCGCGGCGCAACTGACTGATCGCTTCAGCGGAAAAACCTCGACGGCGCAAGCCTTCCGTATTGATGGTTTTGGCCTCTGCCGGCGAGCCGCTGACGGTGACGTAGGCCGGAACATCCTTGCCGATAGCCGTGCCCATACCACTGAAGCTGTGCACACCGATTTTGCAGAACTGGTGCACCAGGGTGTAGCCGCTGAGTATTGCCCAGTCCCCCACATGAACATGCCCGGCAAGTGCGGTGTTGTTGACCAGGATGGTGTGGTTACCAACAACAGAGTCGTGACCGATGTGGGCATAAGCCATGATCAGGTTCTCGTTCCCAATCGTCGTTTCCGAGCGGTCCTGCACCGTGCCGCGATGAATGGTTACATTCTCACGGATAATATTGTTGTCACCGATGACCAGCCGCGTGGGTTCGTTGCGATACTTCAGGTCCGGGGTCGACTCGCCAATACTGGAAAACTGGTAGATGTGGTTGCCCGCGCCAATCTGGGCCGGTCCGCGAATCACCACATGGGGCTCGATAATCGTACCCGGTCCTATCTCCACATCTGCGCCAATCAGCGACCACGGGCCCACGGTCACATCGTCAGCCAAACGTGCTCCGGGTTCTATAATGGCGGCTTCGTGGATCATCGGTCAGCACAGAGGATAGTGGCTGATGCGGCAAGCTGACCATCGACATCGGAGCTGACGTCGAACTTCCAGATGCCCCTGCGCTCAGAAACAATCGCTGCCCGCAACATTACCCGGTCACCGGGTATGCAGGGCCGCTTGAAACGAAGCTTGTCTGCGCCGACAAAATAATAGATGGAGCCGTCGGCCGGTGTTTTGTTCATACTCCTGAAGCCGAGTATGCCCGCTGCCTGGGCCATGGCCTCCACCAGCAGCACACCCGGGAAGACCGGCTTGTCGGGAAAGTGCCCATCAAAGAAAGGTTCGTTTATCGTCAAATTCTTATACGCGACAATGGACTCTCCAAGCTCCATTTCCACAACCCTGTCGACCAGCAGGAAAGGGTAGCGGTGCGGCAGATATTTGCGAATTTCGTCGATTTCCATCATCGGTGGATCCTTGTCCTGGGAAGCCAGGCGCAACCGCGCCTGCCTGTTAATGCTGCTGCTTTTCCAGGGCTGCCAAACGCTGCTGAATCCGCTCAAGCTGGGAGAAACGGACTGCATTTTTGCGCCAGTCTCTGGTGGCCGCCATGGGTGTGCCGGAGGAGTAAGAGCCGGGCTCGGTGATGGAACGGGTGACCATGGTCATGCCCGTCACATGCACGCCGTCGCAGATCTCTACATGCCCGACAACACCGACGCCTCCTGCCAGCGTACAATTAGCGCCTATGATCGTGCTTCCGGCCAGACCCGTGCAACCGGCGATCGCGGTATTTTTTCCGATGTGGCAGTTGTGCGCAATTTGCACCAGGTTGTCGATGATCGCCCCGTCTTCAATCACGGTGTGATCAAGCGCGCCCCGGTCGATGGTGGTGCAGGCCCCGATTTCCACGTCGTTGCCGATACGTACACCGCCCAGCTGGTGGATTTTCTCCCAGCCCTCCGGACCCGGCGCAAAACCGAAGCCGTCTGCACCCAGCACGGCCTGGCTGTGCACCTGGCAGCGCTCGCCCACCCGAACATCGTGGTAGATCACCACCCCGGGATTGATCCGCGTCCCCGCACCGACAAAACTGTCATGCCCGATATAGGCGTTTGCACCCACCAGCGCCCCGGCACCGATCCCTGCGCCTGCCTCGACGACGGCATTGGGACCGATACTGGCATCAGCAGCGATAGTCGCGTCTGGTGACACCACTGCGGAGGGATGAATACCTGCCGCCGCTGGAGGCGAGCGGTCAAACACCGCCGTAATCCGCGCAAAGGCCACGTAGGGATGCTCTGTAGCAAGCGTCCAAACGGGACACTCATCCACCAGATCAGGGTGCAGAATCACTGCGGCGGCCCTGGTTGTGGCCAGTTGACTGACGTACTTCTTGTTGGAGAGGAAGCCGATCTCGTCTGCGCCAGCACTCGCCAGCGTCGCCAGGCCGCTGACAGAGCGATCGGGGTCCCCCGACAACTCCAGGTCAAAACGCTGCGCCAGCTCGCCCAGACTAATCACCTCGTGCTTACTCGGCGGGCATTTGATTCAGCTTGTCTGTCACTTTAGCGGTGATGCTGTATCCGGCGTCAGCGTGGATCACAGAGGAGCGCTGCAGTAGCAGTCCAATTCCCTCGGTAGTAATCAACTCGCGCAACACTTCCTGTACCCTGGGCGACATTTCCTGCAGCAAACCCTGGCCAGCACCCTGCTCTGCCTGCTGCAGCTTTCCTGTCACATGCTCCAGGTCAGACTGCTTGTTCGCCAGCTTTTGCCGCGCAGCTACCTGCTGCTCCTGGCTCATCACGGCGGCATCTTTCTGGAACTTTTGCACCAGTTGATCAAACTCCTTTTTGAGCTTGTCGAACTCGGCCTTGTCTGCCTTGTAGTCTTCCTGATTACGCACTTCCGTCAAACGCTTTTGCGCGATGTCTGTTTGCAAAATGGCTTCCTGCAGGTTGACCACAGCGATCTTGCCCTGCGCCATTGCCAGGGTGGGCAGGGTAAAAGCCAGTGCGGCGAATGTAACTTTTAAAAATCTAAACACGTTTTTCTCCAGGTTTTAAACAATAATCAGAATCCACGGCCCAGCGTAAACTGGAAGGCCTCTTCCTCGTCCTCATCACCCGCATTCAGAGGCTTGGCGAGGCTGAAGGTCATGGGGCCGAAACCGGTAATCCAGGTCACACCGACACCCACCGAGTAGCGCAACTCATCGGCATCCACGTCGAAGCAGTTGATCTGGGAAGCTGAGCACTTGGTGTTGAACACGTTGCCCACGTCGATGAAGAAAGCGGAACGCAGTTTACTGCGGTCCTTGATAAAGGGCAGCGGGAACAGCAACTCAGCACTGCCCTCTACCAGCACGTTGCCACCGAAGGGATCCGGGTCATCTCGCAGGGTCTGTACGCCCACCTTGCCATCCTGTCCCACATAACCGAATTCACCAACCTGTGTGGGTGTACCATTCTCATTGACCGCCGTCACCGCGTTGCGGGTATCGTAGAGCTCGGCAGGCGTGGAGCGAGGTCCCAGGGTGTTGCTTTCAAATCCGCGCACCGAACCGAAGCCACCGGCATAGAAATGCTCGTAGAAAGGCAGCTCTGTGGTATCTCCGTAACCATCGCCATAACCCAGTTCCCCACGCAAACGCACCGTCCACAATCCCCTGATCGGGAAGTAGATCTCGCCGCGATAAGTCAGCTTGTAGAACTCCAGGTCAGACCCGGGCATGGCGACTTCCAGAGCCACTGAATTAGCGGTACCGCGAGTGGCCATGCGGCCCCGGTTAAGTGTGGATTGGCTCCAACTGGAGGTGATGGTCCAGTTAGTGAAATTGTCGCCATTTTCGTCAAGGAACCCGGGTTCAGCCGGCGCAGTGAGGTATTCCGGTGGAATGGTATTGATAGGGAAAACTTCCTCAGGCCCCGTGAACAGACCTGTGCGGACCCCGTCGACAAAGATCTCGTTACTATCGAACCAGTAATCAATGTTCCGGTCGAGACGAGGGCTCGCCTTGATTTCCTGCACTGCAAATCGACCCGCTGTAATCTCCGTGTCGGACACACCAAAGCTGAAGCCCAGGCGTTGAGTTTCTTTTATTGGGTAACCAAAGTTGAGGGCGGCCCCGAAGGTGTCGGTCGTATAGCTGGCCACGTTAACCTCGGAAAGATCTGTAGAGCGGTAGTAAACGTTGAATCCACGACTCACCCCATCCTCGGTAAAATACGGATTGGTGTAGCTGAAGTTGTACAGGTCCTGGTAACGGGATGAGTTCAGGCTGATCCCCACGCGTTTGCCCGTACCCATGAAGTTGTCCTGCTGCAGGTTCAGGCCGAGTATGAGGCCGGCGTCCTGCGCATAACCAAAGCTCGCCCCGATACTGCCGGAGGACTGCTCCTCGACCTCAAACTCCACATCGATGAGGTCATCATGTCCTGCCACCTGCGGGGTTTCCACAGTTGCCCTGCTGAAATAGCCCAGGCGCTCCAGGCGAATACGCGACTGCTCGATTTTCGACGATGAAGCCGGGGCACTTTCCATCTGGCGCATTTCACGACGCAATACGTCATCGGCGGTCTTCTGGTTGCCCTTGAAACTGATACGCCTGACGTAGGTGCGCTTGCCCGGGTCGACGAAGAATTTCATACCAACCACGTTGCTGCCTTCTTCGACCTCGGGAATACCGGTGACCTTGGCGAAGTTGTAGCCTTCATTACCCAGGCGTCGAGTGATGTACTCTTCCGTGGACGTGACCAGCTGCTGGGAAAACGTCTGCCCCTCATTGACCAGCAGGAAACGCCGCAGGTCTTCTTCTGGCAAAACCAGGTCACCGGAGAGATCAACCTTGCCAACGGTAAACTTCTCACCCTCGGATACATTGGCCGTAATGTACACCTCTTCCTTATTGGGTGAGACAGAGACCTGGGTGGAGTCGATACGGAATTGCAGGTAGCCGCGGTCCATATAATAAGAGGTCAGAGTCTCCAGGTCGCCGGTCAGCTTCTCCTTCGAATACTTGTCGTCATTGGTGAAAAATGAGAGCCAGCCGGTGGTCTTGAGCTCAAAGATATCGTCGAGCTCACTATCACTGAATACCTCGTTGCCCACCACATTAATGTGTTTGATGGAGGCGACAGTACCCTCGTCCACGTCAATATTGATGGTCACGCGATTGCGTGGTTCGGGTAGTACTTCGGTCTCAATTGCGGCGTCGTAACGACCTTGCTGCACATATTGCCGCGCCAGCTCCATTTGCATGCCTTCCAGGGTAGAGCGCTGGAATACCTGGCCAACCGCCAGGCCCGCCCCTTTCAGGCCGTCCAACAAGGCCTCAGTCTCAATAGCCTTGTTGCCGTCGATATTGATCTCGCTGATGCTCGGCCGTTCCGCAACCACGACTACCAGCACGTTGCCGTCCCGGCCGATTCGAATATCGTCAAAGTTACCCGTGGCAAACAAGCTGCGGGCAGAGGCGCGAATGGCATATTCGTCAACCATGTCGCCCACCCCGACAGGCAGGGCAGCAAAGACACTGCCTGCGGAAATACGCTGCAGCCCCTCTACGCGAATATCGGAAATGAGAAAGGTCTGGGCAGCAGCCAGCGGTGCCCAGAAAATCAACACCAGCGCCAGAAATTTGGGAAGTCGTCTAATCAAAGTTCAATCAACCAACGGATCCGACTGTGAGCGATGCTGAGCGCGCACTACAGACGGGTAAAATCGTTATAAAGGGCCAGCATCATCATCCCCAGAACCAGAAACAAGCCTACCTGGAAACCCAGCGCCTGTATTTTCTCAGGTACTGGCCGGCCAGCCAATAGCTCTATGGTGTAAAAAAGCAGGTGCCCGCCATCAAGTACCGGGATGGGCAACAAGTTGAGTACGCCAAGGCTGACACTGAGCAAAGCCAGGAAGCCTATGTATGACTCCAGACCCGACTTGGCCGAGGCGGACGCCACTTTAGCAATGGTAATTGGGCCACTCAAGTTTTTTGGCGATATCAATCCCATCACCATCTTCTTGATGGAGTTGACGGTGAAGCCCATCAGTTCCCAGGTGCGGACCACGGCAGCGCCCGCAGCCTCGATTGGCCCACGGTTAAATTTACGCAGCATTTCTTCTGGCATCGCCGGCGGCACCACGCTGACGCCTACCCGACCATATTCGACACCGTCCTCGTCGCTCACGGCCTCCGGAACGATATCGCCCTGCTGCGCCTGCCCATCGCGCTCAAAGCCCAGCGTAACCGTCTGTCCGGGACGGGCACGCACATGACGTACCCAGTCCATCCAGCTGGTCATCGGTTCGCCGTCAGCCGTTAAAATCCGATCGCCGGTCTGCAGACCCGCGCGCTCTGCTGGGCTGTCGGCCATCACCTGATCAACCACGGGCGGCACTGCCGGGCGGTACATCACCAGACCCAGGCCACCGAACAAATCAGGCTCCTCCTGTTCGGAAAGCCAGCGGGTGACCATCGCCTCGGATTCGTAAACCATATCCGAGCCCGGGTATTTCACTGAAAACAGAATCGAGCCAGTATCGCCAATACGGTCCAGCAGCGCGAAGCCCAGCGCCTGCCTGGTGGGCGTGTCCTTTCCGTCGACGGCCAGTATTTCCTGTCCGGCCTCCAGCCCCGCCACATCAGCAATCGAGCCCTGCTCAACTTCGCCAATCACCGGGGTATAACCGCTTTCTCCGGCCATAAACAGGAACCAGTAGGCGACAACGGCAAGAATCAGGTTGGCAAGGGGGCCAGCGATCACCACCGCAATTCGCTGCAGTACCGGTTTGCGGTTGAATGCCTTATCGAGGTCGGCCTGCGGCACTTCGCCCTCGCGCTCATCGAGCATTTTGACGTAGCCACCCAGCGGAATTGCCGCCACGCTGTATTCCGTGCCCAGCTTATCGGTCCAGCCCGCCAATGGTTTGCCAAAGCCGATAGAAAAGCGCAACACCTTGACACCGCAGCGGCGCGCCACCCAGAAATGCCCGTATTCGTGCACCGCCACCAGAACGGCCAGGGTGCCAAGCGTAATTGCAATTGTGTACAGCGTATCCATCACGCGAGACTTGCTTCCTCGGGTTTGCCGTTCATGTCCGTAAGCAGCGCTACAGCCTGCGCGCGCGCTTCTTCATCTGCCGATTCGACCACGGCAAGCGAAGTGGGTTCAACCACCGGCGTTGTTTCCAGCACTCTCTCGATCAGTACCGGGATATCGGTAAAGCGCACACGCCCCGCCAGGAATGCTTCCACGGCAATCTCGTTCGCCGCATTGCAGATGGCCATCGCCGTGCCGCCGGTGGCGACGGCCTCGCGCGCCAGGCGCAGGCAGGGAAACAGTGATTCGTCTGGCGCAGCGAAATCCAGTCTCGCGGTTGCGACCAGGTCAAGCGGGGCCACCCCGGAAGCCAGGCGCTGTGGCCAGCCCAGCCCATAGGCAATGGGCGTACGCATGTCGGGGTTGCCCAGCTGCGCCAGTACCGAGCCGTCCAGGTATTGCACCATGGAGTGAATAATACTCTGTGGATGCACCACCACCTCGACCTGCTCCGGGCTGAGATCAAAAATCCAGCAGGCTTCGATGAATTCCAGGCCCTTGTTCATCAAGCTGGCAGAGTCCACGGATATTTTTCGACCCATCGACCAATTGGGGTGGGCGCAGGCCTGATCCGGGGTGGCCTTGTGCATCTGCTCCCTGGTCCAGGTGCGGAACGGCCCCCCGGAAGCGGTAAGTAGCACTTTACTGACACCGTCGCGTCCCGGGCGGGCCTGTGGATCCACCGGGAGGCACTGAAAGATGGCATTGTGCTCACTGTCTATGGGCAGCAAGCGGGCCCCGGAGTCGCGTACCGCCTGCATCAGCAGGTGCCCGCCCATGACCAGAGACTCCTTGTTCGCCAGCAGCAGGGTCTTGCCCGCGTGTGCAGCTGCTAGCGTGGAGGGCAGGCCGGCAGCGCCAACAATAGCCGCCATGACACAGTCCACCTCATCATCACTGGCTACCCGGGCCAACGCCTCCTCGCCATGCAGCACCTGAACAGCAGACTCCGCCGGCAGCTTCTCCTGCAGTTTGGAGGCGCTGGACTCATCCATCATCACCGCATATTGCGGCTGAAATTGCAGGCATTGGGCCAGCATCAGTTCAACGGAGCGGTTCGCGGCGAGCGCGTAGACCGAGAAATCGGCCGGGTGCCGGGCAATTACATCCAGCGTGCTGACACCGATCGACCCGGTGGAGCCCAACACACTGACCACTCGCCTGGTGGTCATGACCAGCCTGCCAGCAACAGGCCCAGTGCAAACACCGGCGCTGCGCCGCTGAGGCTATCCAGGCGGTCCAGCACACCACCGTGGCCGGGCAGCAGACTGCCGCTGTCCTTGGTACCACTTTCCCGCTTGACCATACTCACCGTAAGGTCGCCAACAACAGAAGCCATGCTGGTTGCCAGCACGACCGCGAGCACCGCGGGCAGGGAAATGTGCGCTCCGCGAACCGGCAGCATGTACCACAACAAAACACCGATCACAGCGACCGAGAGGGCTCCACCCCAGAATCCTTCCCAGGTCTTGGCCGGGCTCACTGCAGGCGCCATCTTGTGTTTGCCGAGGTTTTTGCCGGCAAAGTATGCGCCAACATCCGCGGCGGCCACCACCAGCACCATGATAACCATCAATGCCCCGCCCCGCGGGTAGCTGAGCAGGTAGATTGCAGCGGTCCAGGCCGGGGCCAGAATCAGCAGGCCCATCAGGCTGCGCATGATGCGATTACTCCACATCGCAGCGCTGCCCGGATAGCTCTTTACCCAGAGCAGGGCGAATGACCACCATAAACAAGCCAGCCCCAATACCGGCTGCACACGCTCCCGTGTAGGTTGCGCATCCAGCTGACAATAAAAGAACAGCAGGATCAACAAACCCATCAAGACCAGTACGAAGAGGCCCCGGGCGATGGGTGATTCCCAGCCAGCCATCCGCGACCATTCCCAGCCGCCCGCCAGCACCAGCGCCCCAAACAACACCGCCAGTGCCGTCGTCGGCAGGAATAAAATTGCCGCCAGGAAGAGCCCGGCCATGACCAGGGCGGTGATAATGCGCTGCCTAAGCATCGAGCTCTCCCCCGGACAACAGCCCCCCGGACTCCCGCAGGCCAAAGCGGCGCTCGCGGCGACTGTAATCAGCCAGGGCACGAGCAAACTCCAGTTCACCGAAGTCAGGCCAGAGAGTATTGGTAAAATAGAGCTCACTGTAGGCAAAGTGCCAGAGCAGGAAGTTCGAAATCCGGGCATCGCCACCGGTGCGAATACACAGGTCGGGACGCGGCAGATCGCTGATGGATACGTGCTGATCCAGGAGATCCTCATCGATATCCTCCACCGCAATCTCTCCGGACAGGGCCTGCTGGGCCAGTTGCCTGGCGGCCCGTGCGATGTCCCACTGACCACCATAATCTACGGCGATAACCAGCGTTGCCGCGCTGTTTCCGGCGGTCAATAGCTCAGACTGGTGCATCAGGCGCTGCAGGCGCGGGCTGAAGCGACCGCGCTCACCAATAAACCGCAGGCAAATGTTGTCGTCGTGCAAAGCGCGCACTTCACTGCGCAGATAGCGGGACAAGAGCGCCAGTAAAGCACGCACCTCTGGCAATGGCCGCCCCCAGTTTTCACTGCTGAAGGCAAAGACGGTGAGCACCTCAACCCCATGGTTGCGACACGCGCGCAGCACATTGCGAACGCCCTCTACGCCAGCGCGGTGCCCGGCAGGACCGGGCAGGCCTTGTCGCTTGGCCCAGCGATTATTGCCATCCATGATGATGGCGACATGGCGGGGAATATGCGGCGGGCCGGGATCTGTTTCGCCTGTCGAGGCGCTATGACCGGACATGTATATGATTGGCTCCAGGGTCGAGCGACCCTAGATCTCCATCAGGTCGGCTTCTTTTTCAGCCAACAGCTTTTCGACTTTGGCGATAAAGGCATCGGTCAACTTCTGGATGTCTTCCTGTCCGCGACGCTCATCGTCTTCGCCGATTTCCTTATCTTTCTCCAGCTCCTTGAGCATGGCATTGGCATCGCGACGGGCGTTACGCACTGACACCCGCGCAGACTCGGCCTCAGCGCGTGCCTGGCGAATATAGCCCTTGCGGGTCTCTTCCGTGAGCATTGGCATGGGAATGCGAATCACCTCACCGGCTGTCGCCGGATTCAGACCCAGGTCGGATTTCATTATCGCTTTTTCTATGGCGGGAATCATGCTCTTGTCCCAGGCAACCAGGGACAGGGTGCGGGCATCTTCCACGTTGATGTTCGCCATCTGGTTCAGCGGCGTGTCCGCTCCGTAATAATCGACCCTGAGGCCGTCAAGCAAACTCGGATGAGCGCGCCCGGTGCGAATTTTGTTGAAGTTATGACCCAGCGCCTCAAGGCTTTTTTCCATGCGCTCGCTGGCTTCGTTCTTTATATCGTTGATCACTTGCTCGTTCCTCCGGTGGGCCTGCGCGTCACTCGATCAAAGTGCCGTCGTTACCGCCGCGCACAATTTTGAGCAGCGCGCCCTGTTTTTCCATTTCAAATACCCGCACCGGCATATTGTGATCGCGGCACAGGCAAATTGCGGTGAGATCCATCACTTCCAGCTTCTTATCCAGCACCTCGTCATAGGTGAGGCGCTCATATCTGACAGCATCCGCCACTTTCATGGGGTCTGCTGAGTAGACACCGTCGACCTTGGTGGCTTTCAACACCAGTTCGGCCTCTACCTCTATTCCGCGCAGGCAGGCTGCAGAATCTGTTGTGAAGAACGGGTTGCCGGTACCCGCCGCAAAAATCACTACATCACCATTGCTGAGGGAGCGGATGGCATTGCGACGGTCATAGTGATCGACAACGCCACTCATGGGGATAGAGGACATGACCCGTGTTGCGATATTCGACCGCTCCAGCGCATCGCGCAAGGCCAGGGCATTCATGACCGTTGCCAGCATGCCCATATGATCACCGGTCACCCGGTCCAGCCCCGCCGACTGCAGGGCAGCGCCACGAAACAGGTTTCCACCGCCAACCACCAGTCCAACCTGAACTCCGATACCAACGAGTTGGCCTATCTCCAGCGCCATCTGGTCCAGAATTCTGGGGTCTATACCGAAGCTTTCGCTACCGCTTAGCGCCTCTCCACTGAGTTTCAACAGTATGCGCTTGTACTTCTTGTCAGCCGTCGCCTGTGGCATAGAAAACCTCTCTTGAACTGCGCCCGTATATTACAGGACAAAGGCCCTGCACCCCAGCGGGAATTTGGCGGAATTGGCAGCGCAAAAACAGCTGCCTGCAATCACACAAAAACCCCGTACAGAGAAGGTCTTACTTCTCCGCCACGGGGTTTATCAGGAGCGGACGGTATCCTAGAGAAACGCCAGCAGCGCCCAGATGACCGCGGTCAGACCAAGACTGCAGTGGATAACACCCTTTACACTGGTCATCGGACCGGTCTTGCCAAATATTGCATTCGCCTCAAGTAGCAGTATCAACACGACGCAGGCTATCAGACCCGTCGCACTTGCCTCCATCGGCAGGTGCTTGGAAGCGAGCATACCGAACAGCATTGGGCCAGAGAACAGGGTATTAGTGCGGGAGGCCAGGCCGGCCTTGGCCGCCGATGCGGGGCCGTCTCCCTCTTTGAGCCCTATCACCACTTGCTGGTTAGGCCAGATAATCACCCATACGTTGAGGAACATCAGGATGCCGGCCAAAGCACCAACCCAAATCGCCGCTGAGCCAACAAAGCTGTAAGCCGCGCCGACAAAGTGCAACAGAACCAGACCCGTGAGGAAGGTAAACATCGCCCCCCAGCGGAACCACCAAAGAGCCCGTGGCGCCAGTTTTTTTACTGCGTCCGCCTTGGCATCCGCTTCAGCTTCCTTAAAGTATTCGGTCTGCACAAAGTTGAAATAGTAGAGCATTCCTATCCACACCAACCCGAACAGTACGTGCGCCCAACGGAAAACGAACTCGAGAATCAGACTACTCATATGCTTACACCCTGGTTATATTTTGTTGTTAATCCCGAGTTATTATACACTTTCCACCGCGGCCTTAAACGATGCCGTCCCGCAGCCCGGCTATCCTGCCGCGTTGATACGTTATCCACTCGATTATTCCAATGTGAGGAACTTGCTCATGGCTTTTGAATTGCCCCCACTGCCCTACTCCCAGGACGCCCTGGAGCCACACATCTCTGCCGAAACCCTTGAGTTCCACTACGGCAAACACCACAAAACCTATGTGGACAAGCTTAACGGACTGGCCGAGGGCACAGACCTGGCGAAGAAGAGCCTGGAAGAGGTGGTCAAGGACTCTGAGGGCGGCGTGTTCAACAATGCGGCGCAGATCTGGAATCATTCATTCTACTGGAACTGCTTGAGCCCCAATGGCGGCGGCGCTGCAACTGGCGCTGTGGCTGAGGCTATCGATGCCGCCTTCGGCTCTTTCGATGCGTTCAAAAAAGCGTTCACCGACAGCGCGGTCAACAACTTTGGCTCATCCTGGACCTGGCTGGTAAAAAACGCAGACGGCTCGGTAGCCATTGTCAATACGTCCAATGCCGGGACACCACTTACCGATAGCAGTGTCACCCCCCTGCTGACCGTTGATCTGTGGGAGCACGCCTACTATATCGACTATCGCAATGCCCGCCCCAAGTACATGGAGGCGTTCTGGGCACTGGTGAACTGGGCGTTCGTCAACGAAAACTTCGCTTGATAGCGAGCGCCCAATACCAGGGCCGCGCATCCATCGGGTGCGCGGCCTTGCTTCTTGGTACTGCACGGATACCTGACGGCAGGAAGCAGCGGCCCTAGAGCCCTCCACCCGCAGCCGCGTCCATCACCATGGCCTCATCCAGGGCCTTTAACAGCGGCGCGCGTACGCGCGCTTTCGTCTGTTTGTGAGCGGTCATGTCCAGGCCCGAAAGCTGCTCGGCCATCGCAATGGATCGACTCATGAGTTGATCGACATCCACGGCCTCATCAAGATATCCCGCCGCAACAGCCCCGTCGGCGTCATAAATCTGCGCGCAACTCACCGACAGCTCGAAATGCGCCGGGTCCAGCCTCGCCCGCGCAATTTCCACCCCGAAGCAGGGCATGGTCATGCCGATCGCCACCTCATTGAGCCCCAGCTTGTAGCTACCTGCCGTGCCTATGCGGTAATCGGCAGTCATCAGCAGAATGGCCCCCATCGCCAGCGCATGGCCGGTGACTGCCATTACCACAGGCGCTGGAAACTCCAGGAAGCGCCTGGCCAGTTCAGCGCCACTACTCACCAGTTCCATCAGCTTGTCACCGCCCTGCCCCATTACCGACAAGTCAAAGCCTGCGGAGAATTTGCCTGGACGCCCGGTGATAATAACCACCTTCCCGGTTGCTTCAGCCTGGTCCAGAGCCGCATGAAGCTGCTCCAGCAACGCAAAAGAGATGGCATTGACTTTGCCATCGTCCAGGGTGATCAGGGAGTACTTTTCTTCTTCGTTGAACGTGACGATTGGTGACACGGAGGCCCTCCGGAGAAACGGCTAAAAAGGGCGAGTAACTTAGACGATGTGGCCGATAAAGGCCAGCCCGTGCATCTCTATGATAGCCCACAGCATTGGGGCACTGGCAAAGCTTGCGGCGAGAAAACCGGACAGAGGGCGGGCCACAACCGAACATGCCCGCCAGAAAAACAAAAAAAAGCCCGGCTCGAAGGCCGGGCTTTTGAGTTGGTAGCGGACAGGGCTTACATCATGCCGCCCATGCCGCCCATGCCGCCCATATCGGGCATTGCAGGCGCTGCAGAAGCTTCCTGCGGCGCGTCGGCAACCATCACTTCGGTCGTGATCATCAGCGCGGCAACCGAGCCGGCAGCCTGCAACGCTGTGCGGGTTACCTTGGCGGGATCCAGGATACCCATCTCGATCATATCGCCGTACTCACCGCTTGCCGCATTGTAACCGTAGTTACCCTCACCCTGGCGCACCTTGTCCAGCACGACTGAGGCTTCGTCGCCAGCGTTGGCGACGATCTGTCGCAGAGGACCTTCCATGGCGCGCAGCGCTGCAGCGATACCGTGGTTCTGGTCTTCGTTGTCGCCTTGTAGATTGGCAATAGCGGACACCGCACGTACCAGAGCAACACCACCACCGGCTACCACGCCTTCTTCCACCGCAGCACGGGTAGCGTGCAACGCGTCTTCAACGCGGGCCTTCTTCTCTTTCATCTCGATCTCAGTGGCTGCGCCAACCTTGATCACGGCAACACCGCCGGCCAACTTGGCCACGCGCTCTTGCAGCTTCTCACGATCATAGTCAGAAGACGTGTTCTCGATCTGGGTGCGGATCTCGCTCACGCGTGCAGTAATTGCAGCATGATCGCCAGCGCCATCAATAATGGTGCTGTTGTCCTTGTCCATGGTCACGCGCTTGGCGCTACCCAGGTGCTCCAGAGTGGCGGATTCGAGATCCAGGCCCACTTCTTCAGAGATCACAGTACCGCCGGTCAGGATAGCGATGTCCTGCAGCATGGCCTTGCGACGATCACCGAAGCCCGGCGCTTTACAGGCAGCCACTTTCACAATACCGCGCATGTTGTTCACCACCAGGGTAGCCAACGCTTCACCTTCAACATCTTCGGCGATGATCACCAGCGGCTTGGAGGCCTTGGCGACCTGCTCCAGCAGGGGCAGCAGCTCACGGATATTGGAGATCTTCTTGTCGACCAGCAGAATGAAAGGCGCTTCAGACTCAACGCTCATGCTTTCCTGGTTGTTGATGAAGTAAGGTGAAAGGTAACCGCGGTCAAACTGCATACCCTCTACCACGTCCAGCTCGTTTTCCAGGCCGGAACCTTCTTCAACGGTAATCACGCCTTCTTTGCCCACCTTGTCCATAGCCTCGGCGATGATGTCGCCGACCTGGGTGTCGGAGTTGGCAGAGATAGTGCCTACCTGGGCAATAGCCTTGGTGTCCTCACAGGGGATAGCGTTTTTCTCGATCTCGGCTACGGCGGCAATAACCGCTTTGTCGATACCGCGCTTGAGGTCCATGGGGTTCATGCCCGCGGCAACGGACTTCAGGCCTTCGTTAAGGATGGACTGTGCCAACACGGTAGCGGTCGTGGTGCCATCACCGGCAGCGTCAGACGCCTGCGAGGCGACTTCCTTGACCATCTGTGCGCCCATGTTCTCGAACTTGTCTTCCAGTTCGATTTCCTTGGCCACGGATACACCGTCCTTGGTCACGGTAGGTGCGCCAAAGGACTTGTCCAGAATTACGTTGCGGCCCTTGGGACCGAGAGTTGCTTTTACTGCATTGGCGAGAACATTCACGCCATTGAGCATGCGGGAGCGAGCTTCGTCGCCGAAAAATACGTCTTTAGCTGCCATTTTCTAAATCCTTCAATCTAAAGTTCTTGTCTGTGAAAAGCGGGAAATCTGCTCTGTCTTTACTCGACAATCGCAAAAATCTCGCTCTCGCCCATGATGATCAGTTCTTCACCATCCATTTCGATGGTGTTGCTGCCTGCGTATTGGCCGAAGACAACGGTATCGCCTACTTTCACGGCGAGCGCGCGCAGTTCCCCGTTATCCAGGATCTTGCCCTCACCTACAGCGACGACTTCACCCTGGTTGGGTTTCTCTTTGGCGGAACCGGGCAGGAGGATACCGCCGGCGGTGGTTTCTTCTTCAGCGTTGCGACGAACGACCACGCGGTCGTACAGCGGACGGATGCTCATTTCTCTAAATCTCCTAGTAACTGTGTTATGAGAAGCCCCGAACGCGGGGTTGTTCTGCTCTATGGGGGCGTGATTTGGCTTTTCAAGGCTTGATTAGCACTCTTTTCAAGAGAGTGCTAATTCTAGTGCTGGCTGCGCTGCAGTCAAGGCTGGGAGCCGACTGCCAACAAGGCCCGAAGCGACCGGGAAATAGCCATACATATCAGTGGGTTAGTTGCGATCCTGCTCATTCACGCGAGTATATTGCCCCTCAATGGTGGTCTCACTATGAACATCTCGTTGCGCAACGTAGGGTTCAACCTGCGACCCACCAAGCAGCGCGGCCACACGCCGACGTAGCGGCCCGATCATGACCACCAGGGCGGCGGCATCGGAGATCATCCCCGGAAACATCAGCAACATGCCGGCCAGCCCCATCGCCATATCATCTACCAGCAACTGTGAGCCTAACACTCTGCCCTGCTGCACATCACGCAGGCGCTCGAACATGTGCATGCCCTGTCGGCGCAGCACGACCATGCCCAGTACCAGGGTGACAAAAACGTAGAAGATGGCAGTGAGCGCACTGGTATTGATCCCGAGCTGGATCAACGTGAACAGTTCCAGCCAGGGCAGAAGCAACACAATAAATCGCATAAAAACTCTCCCTCAGGGGGAGTTATGGGGCTGCGCGGTGAAAAAACAAGCGCTACCAGTCATAGTTCACCCCGACAGACCACTTCCGGTCCACCTTATCGATAGCGGTCTCCGCAGGCAGGTTGTCGTAGTTGTATTCCAACTGGATAATCGAGCTGAGTGAGCCATTGATAGGATACTTCAGACCAGTGATGGTGTTGACCTCGAAGTCATCTCCCTGCTCGAACGACTGCAGGATGGCGTGGCGATGGAAAACCTCTGCGCCCTGCCCGTCTACACGCCAGGCAAACTCCAGATTCCACAGAAATGCCGGCCGCTCCCGCACAACCCCGTTGGTGAAGCGCTCTTTTACGTAGTTAAGCGACCCCTTGCCCAGCAAATCAAAATAGGCTGTCTCCAGGAACTGGTAACCCAGACCGCCACCCACGGAAGCCCGCTGGTCGAGATCACGAAACCTGTCTTCGTCGTAAAACGCGTTGCCTGTGGCAAACCATTGCTCAGTCAGGAACTGGTCATACTGGTAGGTACCCAGCCAGGACTCGCGTGTTTTGTCGCCATTGGAGCTTTCGTCCTGGTAGCGCATGCTGATCGTGTGGCGCGATTCGAGATAGCGCAACTCCGTACGGGCGTTAACGTCGTAACGGGTAACGTCGGTATTACCGGCTGCGTCCTCCAGGGCAAGGATCACGCTGCCTTTCTTTTTCAGCCAGGGCTGTGGTTCAGTGATGGTTTCACCTGCAGCGATGACCAGTTGCCAGTTTGCCAGTTGCTGTATCCCCTCATCACAATGCAAATGCTGTTTGCCTCGCTGCAGAAACATCCAGCAGTTGTTCATTTCCGCGCCCGTGATCTCCATATCGAAATGGTCGCCACTTTCTATATAGCGGACGTGATGAAGGTCGATGAACAGGTCCCCGAGGATTGCCGAGTTCCACTGCACCTGACCGTCAGCTATGCCCAACATTGCGCCAGTGATAGACTCCCCGTCATTAAAGTGCAGGCGATCGGCAGATGCTGGAGCCGCGATTATCAGCATGAGCAGACAGAAAGGCGCAACCCAATCCGGTTTGCGTGAGCAGATGATTGGTAGTCTCAACATGAACGTCCTGTAACTCGATGTGTATGACTTACCCGGAACCCGACATCAATCAGCGCATCTGGCAGATTGTGGCCTTGATTCCGCGCGGTAAAGTCGCCACTTATGGCGACGTTGCCGCGCAGGCTGGCATGCCTGGCGCAGCAAGGCGCGTCGGCCGCGCGCTGAAACACCTGCCCCGGGATACGCGTATACCCTGGCACAGGGTGGTCAACGCGCAAGGCCGTATTTCGCTGGCAGAAGGCTCTGCCGGGCAGTATACCCAAAGGGAGCGGTTGGAGGCAGAGGGCATTGCATTCCAGCCCAACGGCAGGATTAATTTGCGTGAGTTCAGGGCTTTTTCCGCAGCGGGCTAGGCTTCGGGCGGGTCGCCTTCGCTCTCCTCCAGCAACGCATTCAGCCGCCTGTTCTCAGCGGCCAACTCATCACTGCGCTCAGCAAAAGACTCCACAAGGTGGGCCAGCTCGTTCACCAGTTCCACATAATAGTCGGTGCCAATTGCGCAGGGCTCGGGCAACAGCGTTTCTTCCTCTGACGCCTCTACCGCGGCAAACCCGCTTTCCTCACCGAGAAACTGATTCAGAAAATCAATCCTGCGGTTAAAGCGCCGCGCTTCTTCTTCGTCGAATTTGATCTGCAGCTTAAGCGGCTGGTCACCGGCGGCACGCATAGCCTGATAAAAAAGGTGCAGGCGCCGCGCCAGTCCTCGCTGGGGGTTAAAAGCCCCGTCCTGGTACTGTGGATAACGCTGATTGAGTGCCAGAAGAAATGCCGTGCCATCGGCTCCCAGCGACTGATTGCTCTCCACTTCCTCTATGGCCGCCTCGCCGAACCCTTCGACACCGAGCGCAAAGAAGAAGTCATCGACCAGGCTGCCGTTGTGAAAGGCTGCCGGCTCAAACTTTCTCACCAGCAGATTTTCAGCCCCCAGGCAATCACTCCATCTCTGCAGGAAGCGGTAGCCCATTCGCCGCTTGGTGCGCTGCAATAATGCCTGCGCATCCATGGGCTCCTGAAGCTCTTTGACGTCCTGCTCCCACTGGCTCTTCAGCGACTTGAGGGGATCGCGAACATAAGCGATAGCCTGGACCTTGGTGAAATAAGGGGCTACAAATGCCTGCAGGGATTGAATCTCGGTGAGGGAGAGGCGAGTCAGGTTTTCCGCGGAGATGATGCAGGTTCCCTGCGCCATTGAGGAAAACAAATCAATCCACTGCTGGCGCAGCCGCTGCAACTGCTTACTCCACTCCTCGTCAGTAATGGGCGACTGCTGCTTGTAGAAGAAGCTCTTCCTGGGCTCCTCCAGAAAAAGCACGGTAAAGTCAAAAGAGTGGTTGAACGGCTTCCACGGCGCGCAGAGAATACCTCGCTCTCGCAGCACCGCACTCGCTTGACCCAGGCTATTCTGGATGGTGCTGGTGCCCGTCTTCGCCATACCGATATGCAGCACAAGCGTCTTCATCTGATACCCTCCTGCGCACTGGTGTTGCCAGCCGGGGCCTTGTTCCACGGGGCCACCCAGAACAACAGCAACATGCCTGGCAGAGCCAACACAGCGCAAAGCAGGAAAAACGGTGTCCAGCCAAGCTGCTCCACAATGACGCCCGTACTGGCATTGGCAAAGGTTCGAGGAAGCGCCGCCAGCGCAGTGAACAGGGCAAACTGGGTGGCTGCATAGGCTCGGCTGGTTTCGCGGGCGATAAATGCCGTGAATGCGGCAGTACCCATACCCACGCCTAAATACTCGAAGGATATCACCGCGGCGAGCAGCCAGAGTGACTGCCCCACCGAAGCAAGGACGGCAAAACCCAGTATGCTTACCACCTGAACCACGCCAAACAACCACAGTGAGCGATTAATACCAAACCGGATCATCAACCCACCGCCAAGGAGTCCACCGATAATCGCCGGCCAGAGCGCCGCGTGCTTGGCCACCAGACCGATCTGCGTCTTACTGAAGCCCAGGTCAAGATAGAAGGGCGTCGCCAGCGCCGTGGCCATGTTGTCGCCAATCTTGTAAAGGAACATGAAGCCAAGTACCAACAACAGCCCCTGCCAACCTCTGCGTCCCAGGTATTCACGAAAGGGGGCGATAACCGCCTCACGGAGACCGCTGGTCTCCGGCACCTCAGACCGAGGTTCACTGACCGCCAGCGTCATCAACATGCCGACCAACATGAAGCCACCGGTGATCCAGAATACGCTGCTCCAGGGCATCATATCCGCCAGAATCAAGGAAAGAGAGCCCGGCACCAGGGAGGAAATCCTGTAAGCCTGTATATGAACAGCATTGCCCAGACCCAGTTCCTCATCGGGCAGAATCTCGCGTCTATAGGCATCCAGGGCTACATCCTGACTGGCACTGAAAAACGCCACAGCAAAAGCCAGCCAGGCGATGGTGGCGACGTCCTTCTCCGGCTGAAGCGCTCCGAGCATGCCGATTGAAACCAGCAACGCCAACTGGAAGATAAACATCCAGCCGCGCCGGCGACCCAGCAGTGGCGGCACCCAGCGATCCATGAAGGGTGCCCAGAGAAACTTCCAGGTAAAGGGGATACCCACCAAAGCGAACAGGCCAATCTCAGCCAGCGACACACCACCCTCGTGAAGCCAGGCAGGAACCAGCTGAATCAGAACGTAGAGGGGCATGCCGGAGGCGAAACCGGTAAACACGCAAATCAGAATGCGCCGGTTAAATACCGACTGCTGCCAGGTCGCGGTGGAATCGCTCATGGGTCAAACCGGGTCGCGATAGCCATCACTCCACATCGAAACCCATCTGCTGGACGAAGTCTATATCCTGCGGGTCGAACACTGAAAGGTCCTGCTGCCTGAACCGGCCGGTGGTATTGGGCGGCGCTACCTGACTGGCCAGCTCGGCCAATCGCCGCTTGCTGACCTGGATACCTGCGAATTCACGCAGCGCCTCCAGCTCTCCCTCCGGGTCCACACAGAGCCTGTCGAAACTCAGGAAGTGCAGTCGGTGCCCCATACGCTGGCGAAAACCCTGCATCCGTTTGTGCGCAGCCACCCAATAGCGCAAAGCGTTCACCGGCGTGGGGGAAATATCGCCCTCCAGCAGCAGGTCACCCCAGAAGTACTTCAATTGATTCTGGTTTTCACTGAATGCCATATCCAGGCCGTTGCGCACGACATAAACAAACTTCATCTCCGGAAAAGAGCGATCCAGCATCGGCAGCAGAATGTGACTGTTGGGCTGTTTCCACCCCCAGTGCTCGTCGCGGGCTGCGCCGCCGGGGACCGACAACAGAGACTCATGTGCCCTCGCCAGCAGATCCGGTGGCAGCACCGGACTGCGGTCATGATCGCAGGCCTCCTCAAGCAGCGGCTTTAACTCAGGCGGGACTTCCAGCCCCTGACGCATGGCGTTGGTGAACAGCCACGCCAACTTGTCCATCTCCTCGTCAGAGCGCAGTAAAATAGTGCGCCGCACATACAACAAACTGAACCAGAGGTTGTCCAGCGACTCATTGAGTTCCCCACCGAAGGTCACCCCCATGTCGCCTAGTAAACTGACCACCAGGCGCGTCCCACTGCCACCCAGTCCGCCAATGACTATCGGCGCGGCGTCTTCCGGGGATACGCGATAGACTGGGTTCGCGGCCTGATGACCGAGAACGCTGTGCGCCAGAAACCGCGCTGATTGACGCTTCTGGAAAGCCATCGCATCCCTGTAGGCCTCAATCTGATGACCAAGCTGCCTGATCAATTCAGGATCTTCACGGTTCAGATAGGCGGTAATCGATGCCGCTGTTTTCACGGATAGGTCGTTGCCCTGCCAGGCGTCATCTGCCGAGGGTTCGGGCTCAACAAACAGCGCACCGTCTCCGCGGCCAAGAAACAGCCTGGCGACCAGCTCATTGCCCTTGCGGCAGCTTTCTATCACCTCCAGTCTCTGCTCCGGGGAGAGCACCGCCTGGTTGGAAAACACACTGGTGGAGGAGGCGTCGACTTCGGCGGAGTATTGCATCAGCAGGTCGTTGAACCGGCCATTCTGTTCAGCGTCTTCAATCAGGCAGTTGACCATGCGCTTATACTCACCCGCCGCCAGCGAAAGTCGCGGATTAGAGTTACCCTGGTGGAGGTCGAACTGCTCACCCAGTTCCGCACCAAAAACGTGGTACATAAAGTCCCGGCGTATGTCTTCGCCATGAAACTGCTGCCGCTCATAAGGACGCACGATGACCTTGCCCGGTTCCAGCGAATCCGCCCACGGTGCGAGGATGCGTGGATAGTCAAAGCGCTCCATCTGCTTGCGAAAGATGAGATCAATGCGCCGTCGCTGCGGACCGGCTTTTATCTGCTGGTTATAGCTGGCCATGATGATGTTGTCCTGGCGCCGCACGTAGCAGACCACATGCAGGTCAAACCAGGCCGACACCTGGGCGCAGAACTTTCTGGCCCGGGCTTCATCAGCCCATGCCATCAGCTCAGACGACAGCAGCACATTGCCCACGCTCTCCTCCGCCAGCACTGGCGCCCACTCATCTACTGTCTCGAACTGCCACTGGTCTTCAAGGAAGCGCGGGATATGCGGGGACAACAGGTGGTGCGCGTTAGACATCGTGCCGCGCTCGGGATAACTGATGCCCATCTCGCCCAACGCCTGACGGTTGTGCGCGAAGAAATCCTGCAACGCAGTGGTACCCGTTTTACCCATACCTATGTGCAGATAAAGCTTCTTCTTCATTCCGTCTCTAATTCCTGACTGTGCGAATCCGCTGCTATGGGGCTTTCACGCCCAGAGCAGCCCGGTAAGCCTTATCGTGTTTGCCGGCCAGTATGGCCGGGTCAAACTTCTCGGCTGCCGCGGGCACGGCGCGTTGCATGCAGCGGTAGGTTTCCTCGTTACCCGCAACACTGGCAAGCAAGGCCGCCAGCGCCGGCACATCGATATTATCATCTTCCAGTGGGAACACTGCGCCCGCAAAGCCATTATCACCCTGCAGCATGCGTGAAATCTCTCCAAGATCACTGGCCAGGAATGGCACGCCGCTTTGCAGGCATTCGATAATCACCAGCGGAAAGCTCTCACCCCGGAACTTTGACGGCAGAAAACCCATGTCCGCAGCAGCAAAGTAACCTCTCACGTTGCGCTGGAAGCCTTCCAGGTGCACAAAAGCAGGGAGTGCCGTATCGCGCAGCCGGTCGTATTCCGGACCATCTCCTACCAGTAGCAGATGGATGTCCGCGCCACCGAGGATCCGCGCATTTTTCACTGCCTCGATAGCCTCGACCCACCCCTTCTCTGCCATCGCGCGGCTCACCAGGGTCAGCACGAAAGCCTTCTCGGGAATACCCAGGGCCTCTCTTGAGACCGGCTCAAAGTCCTCCAGTTCCAACGCGTTATCGATGCACTGAAGGCGGGCGTGCTCAAGCAGGCCATGACTGCGAATGGCCTCAAGGTTCTTCTCTGCGACATAGATCAACACCGCACTGCGCTGAACCAACCGGGGCAAAATGGGACGCAAGTCATATTCATTAATCGTCTCATACATCCCGTGCAGGGTAACCACAGTACTGACACTCGTGTCTTCGGGAAGGATGTCGAGCACAGTGCTGTCCATCCAGGCATGGTGAGAGTGGATGATGTCGATGTCGAAGTCATCGACAATACGTTCCAGCTGGGTAAAGTCCGAGACGATCGGGATATCGCGGCGCAGCCTGTTGCGCACACCTTCCTGCCGTGGCTCGCGGTCGCAGTCCAGGTAGGTCACATTATAGCCGTGGGCCTTCATAATATTGGCCAGGCTGACCGGGAACGTTTCTCCGCCTCCGGCGCAGAATGCATAGGAGGCCATCAGTAAATTAGGCGTCCTGGCCTGACGGGCTTCGGCAATTCGCCTGACGCTGAAACAGCTCTCCAGCGCCTCGTCGCTATATTCCCCGCGCGTCTCCCGCCAATGAATCGCCAGGTTATCGCGCAAGGTATCGAACACCCCGGATGGCACATCATAGAAGCGCTGAACCGTCTGCGCCACGACTTCGTGCTCCCGATAAAATGCATCCTGGGAGTATGAGCCAACCGACGTATTCTCACCGTGGATGCGGTAGTAATTGCACGCCTCGGGAGAATAGGCGAGCATCCCGCCACGCAACAAGTGCAGGTAAAGAACCCAGTCCCCGCAGGTGCGCATTTCCCGCCATTGCGGGTCTTGCAGAATTTCCAGCTGGCGCGGCGTCCTGAACAGCGCCGAACTTACATTGGGGATGATGTTCTTCACGGCGAAAGCATCGCGCACAATCGCTGAGCCCGTCTCGATAATGCTGCGGTTCCAGCGCTGGGGGTCGATATCGTGCAGGTACTCGTTGATCGACCAGATCTGCTTTTCGCCGTTGCCGTCCATGAATACGGTTCTGGAGTAGGCGAGCATAATCGCCTCATTCTCGAAATACGGAACCAGTGTTTCGAGGAAGTTCTCGGTGCACCAATCATCACTTTCGGCTATCCAGACAATGTCACCGCGGGCCAGGTTGAGACCTTTTTCCCATTGATGGAATACGCCGCCGGAGTTTTCCTCGTTGATGACCAGCGTCGACTTTTGCGGATAGCGCTGGTGAAACTCGCGCAGTACGCTCGCGCTATCATCGGTAGAGGCATCATCGAGGAGAATGACCTCAAAGTTGCTGTATGTCTGGGAGAATATGGACTCCAGCCGCAGCGTCAAATAAGCCTGATGGTTGTAGTTGGGCACGATCACACTGATCAGCGGTGCAAAATCAGCACTCGCCTCGCGCTGCTGATACAGCATCGGCGTCAGCAAACCGGCATCTGCGGGCAGGTGCATGTCCCGGGGTACTGTGCCAAGCAGGCGATTGAACCCGCGGAAAAACGGCCTGACCACGCGGCGCAGGGTCCAGGCAACACGCGGTTGCCGCAAACTCATGCGATGATATATGAGAATAGATTTCAGCCGGAACTGTACCCAGCGCCCCGCGGACCAGGATTTGAAACGCTGTACCCGAAACACCAGGCTGCGCAGCGGTGCAGTAAGCTTCCAGGAAGTTGACTGTTCCATAGCCGTCAGCTGGGCGGAGATATCACCAAGCTGCTCTTGCAAATACGCTTTCTCGTCGCTCAATTGCAGATTGCTAGCTTCCAGTTGGCCAGCACGCTCGATCGCCTCCCCGAGCTGGACCTGATGCTCTGCGCTGATCTTGTCAATCTCACGGCCCTGCTCGTCCAACTGGGATTGCAGGTCCCGGTTACCCGACTGCAGGCGGATGGCTTCCTCGCGCAAGGGCTGTAACACCGACTGATGCTCATCGCGCATCCGGCCGATGTTGTCATCCCTCTCCTCAAGCTGCCGCCCAAGATCGTCGATCACATCCCGGGAATGAACAAGCGCCAACCGGTCGTTGCGGCAGCTGTTGCTCAGCCGCGATAGCGCGGGCGTGGCAATTTCCGCCATGCGCTCCCGCGTATCCTGACGATGATAAACAGCCAATGCCGGCTCGACGGCCTGCCCAGTCGTGTTCTCCAGCAGACGTTCCAATAGTTCCTCGAACTCCAGCACCTGCGGAAACCCTGCTTTCAATTCAGCCCTGGCCTGCGCATCTTCAGCGGATCGATAGAGGCCGGGATCGACAAAATTACTGCAGAAGTCTTCAATAAGCGCGTTGTCGACAGGAACCTTGAGATATGCGGCCAACCCCTCCAAAACCCTCGCCGGCTGCTGTAGAAGCTCAAGATAGGGTACATAGAACGCGGGTAGACGTGCCTCCAGTGCCTGGGCGGTCAGGGAAAGCCACAACGCCGCTCCCTCTGCCAGCGTCTTGCCGTATTCGTAAAAGGTATCATTGGCACGGGCACGATTGCGTTGCGAAAGCGCCACTTCAACCGGTGATCTCAGGGTGTGAATATAGAACACCCGATCTGGGTCATAACCTGCCCGCTCAAAAGCTGCCTGCCAGAAACCCAATAACTGGCACATGCGTGGGTCTTTCACCAGCGCTACGGGCGCTTCGCCATAAATTTTCTGGAGCAGGAGAGAGGCATCTTCCAGCCAAGCCTGTGAGTCGCTGAAGTCATCCAATTCAGGGGCCCGGAAAAGCGGGTTGTCCCAGCTGCCCCCCAGGTGAGCCAGCAACTCATTGTTGAAGGTAACGATATCGGGGTGCTCGAAGAACCCCTTCTGGTTTTCATCGTTGGCGTAAATTTCGTCCAGGCAGGCATCAGCACCCAGGCTCGCCAGGGCTGCGGCACAGAGTGACGTGCCGGAGCGGTGGGCGCCCAGTATAACAATCAGTTTTTTGGAATCAGACATATGCACCGGGACATACCAGACCAGGCACCCAAGGATCAGAATAGTGGGGCAGCATTATACGCAAACCCACTAGATTTTCTTCAACAACGTGGCGAAGAAAAGGCCCAGGTTGGCACTTCGGGTCTGTGCGTAGAAACCGCCGCGGCGCAAAGCACCAAGGCGCTGTAAAAGACCCCCATTGTGCAGTTGCTCAAAGTGCGCGAGTGACGCCCTGCCCTGTTCTGTGAGCAGTGAATCAGCCTGGCGCAGCGCTGCCACATTACGCGCATTCCAGTCGCGGTTGGTTCCGCCCAGCGCTTTGAGGTAGCGCCTGCAGCGCGAGACAATGCCCATATTCGCACCCACCAGGTTGTCCTCATGCTGCCGGTACATCAGGGAAGGCCGCGGATCGTAAGTCACTGCACCGCCGGCACCGCTGACCAGCAGGTAGCACCACCAATCGTGCATCACCACATCGACCGGCCCCGCTTCCTGCAACAACGTCCGCGCAGGGGCATTCATGACCATGGTATTGCCGCCGGCAATATTCTGGATTAGCGCGTTGGCGAAAGCAGGCGGCCTGGCGAACAAGGGTGAAAGGCCGGCCGAAGCGGCGGACTCTGCAAGGGAACGGGTGCGGCTTCCATAGAGGGCTGGCGTTTGCGCGTCGTCGCCAGCCAGGGCTTCGAGGGCGCGTGCCAGTTTGTCACTGTCCCACACATCGTCCTGATCGCAAAAAGCAAAATAGTCCGCCTGAATATCAGGCGCACAAAGCAGTGAAAGGAAATTCGCGCAGTGCCCTGTACCCGGGCCCCTGCGAATCGAGAGCGAATGTGCTCCGTGCTGCCGGGTGTACGCCCCCAGGACAGAGAGTGTGTCATCGCTGGAGCCATCATCCGATACATAGATGTGCCCCGTCACCCCGACGGGGAACGCAATCGAGTCGAGCTGCTCAGCGAGAAAGCGGCCCCCGTTATAGGTACAAAGGAGAACCGCTAATGATTGCTGCGTACCCGTCACTCAGTCGCGTTATAGGGTTCAAGGATGGCGTTAATCGCCTCTTCGTCAATAATGACATCGTCAGTCATCTGGAACTGGGAAATGAAATCTTTCATCGCGAGGCGACGATACTCAGTTTCCATCTCATTGATGATGGTGGCTTTCACTTCGTCGAACGACTTGTATGATTTTTCCTGGATACCGTCTAGGCGGATGATGTGCAGGCCAAACTCGGAGTTGATTATTTCAGAGTACTCGCCCACTTTCTCAATGGAAAAAACGCCCTGGCTATAGCGCGGTGAAACGCCCTCCTCGCCAAAAGCGACCCAGCGGTTGAATTTCCCTTGCTTATTTTCGGCACCCGGCTCATCCGAATGCAGGGTAACCATCTCCACAAAGTCTGCACCGGCGCGCAGTTCCTCAAGCACAGCCTGGGCCTCCGCCGTTAACTCGGTACGATCCCTGCCGGGAGGAGATGAAAAAAGAATGTGTGAGGAGATACGACGTTCAGGTATCAGCGCATACTTGTCCTTGTTCACCGTATACTGCTCTTTAGCCAATTCAGTAAAGTCCGGCATTTCAACTCTGGCAGCGACACTTCTCAGCATGAAATCACGCTGGTAGGCCAGTAAGCCATTACGGTACTCCACCGCCAGATCGGGGTTATTGGCCACATAATCTTCTGCTTCTGCCGCCAGCTTCTTGTTGGCCAGCGCAAGGTTTATCAACTCCAGGCGATCACCCTCATCCTGGATTGCGGCGCGCCGCATTTGGGGCGTCCAGCGTGTCACCGTGTCCGCCAATTCCTCGTAGTCGAGTGTTGTAGCACCGTCTTTTACTACAATGCGCTCCTCGGAAAATGCAGGGGACATAAACAGTACTGCGGAGAATGCCAGAACAAGGTATTTGAAATTGCGCATAACAGAATTAACTCTTAGATCTCGTTTTTCAACAATAAAAAAAAGCCGACACCCTGGGGTGTCGGCCTTCACTTAGGTCTTACGCTCTTGACTTACGGAGTGACAGACTGGGTACGGCTGTGACGTACGATACGGCCATAGTTGGCTGCAGGCAGGTCAGCGAAAGCACGCTGCCAGGCTACGAAGCCGACCATGGGCGCAGGAGAAGTCACAGGCGCACAAGTCATCGCAGGGATGTCATAGCCAAACACTGCACCAATGGGGTTCACGGTGCCAGGCACGTATTCACATACGCGAGTGTCAGGAGATGAAGTCGCTGCTAGGCTAGTCCAACCGAAGCGTGCGCCGTCAGGCTTGGGCACTTCGATGAAAGCAGGCGCGTTCAGTACGGGAGCAGTACCCCACTGGAGAACGTTTACTTCCTTGTCCAGTACGTCCACAGGAATCTCGCTAGGAGGCTGCGGAGATACCACCAGGTCGCCTTCTTCAACAATGATGCCTTGCTCTTCACGATCGTAGACAGTGAAAGAAGCAGTCATCGGGATGTCTCGGAAGTCACAAGCCGGGATGGTGTTGCCGTCGATCACAGTGCCGGTGCGAGTACATACGTCAATACCCGTGTCCAGACCAACCTGGAAGAAAGGCAGATCAACCATCAGGTACTGACCTGGGATAGTAACAACCCAGTCAGTGTCGACAGTGAAGTCACCGCTGGAGTTTGCAGACCAGTCGTTGATCAGGGTCTGAGCGCCAAGCACAGTACGCAGGCTGTCGTACAGACCAACAGTTGCGCCCGGGCCAGCGGCACAAGTGGGATCAGGTGAACCACCGTTCAGGTCAGGATGGTCGAAGCCACACAGGTCGCCGTCGAACACACCCAGCTGCTGGTTGGTCATGGCGGGGCCGTCAAAGTAGTTCTCAACGTGAACGGCGTTGTCGCCGAATTCTACGCCGGTCTCATCAGACTTGATGAAGTAGGATACCTTGAGGGAGTTAACCGCTTCTTCCCAATCGTTGTCAGTGGGGACACGAGAGCCATCGGCCTGCAGTGCGCGCTGAACAGTCAGAGCTGAGTTAACAACACCGCGAGTAGTGGCTGAAACACCACCTTTGAAGAAGTTGTCGCGTACGCCGGTACAGTCAGCAGGAACGCCAGTAGCGTCGTGCTTGGCAGCAACAGCAACAGCAGAAGTCTCGGAAACCGGAGAACCCATGCTCAGGATCTCGATGTAACCTGTTTCTGCGCCTTCACGGTAGATGTTAGGCATTACAAAACCGCCAGCAGGGTATGCGGGGGCAGTACAGCTGTTGTCATTGGAGATGAACTTGATGTCGTCGCCGGCAAGCGCAACGAAGCCGGTGTACACGTCGTTGGGAGACAGTACAACGTTGAAGTCAAGTGCGTCCATGGAATCTTCAGCGCGACGCAGGCGAATTTTCAGTGCCTGGGTGCGGTTGGAAGAGTTGATTACGTTTACGCCAGTGGCATAGCCTTCCTGTACTGTGTAGTAAGGAACGATGGCCAAGTCGCCGAGCCTGGTTTCAGCAGCCAGGGCACCGGACTGGGCATTCGCCATTCCAGCATAACCGGCAGAAACGGCTGCAACTGCAGCGGCGATGCCGAGAGGCTTAAAGTTTGTGTTCATAGGAGACTCCTAGTGTTTAGTCTTGTTTACAACCTAAAGGTACTTACATTTTGCTAGCGCTATTATTGCTAGCTGCAGCCAGCTGTCAACCGACAACTACAACTAATAGTTGGCACTAAACCACCACTCACCGTCGACAAGGATCCACCTCTCGTGCAGTTCGCGCGGCATAGCACCCAACGCTTTAGCCGCAGCTGAGGTTTGTTTGGTTGGTCTGGACATGACCCCGACCACCACACTCGCTACAGCTGCAGAGCGATCATAGTGAGTTATCTCGATACCTGTCAACTCCCAGTCCGCGGTATATGAAAACTTTTTTACATACAGATGCTTAGGGAATACTTCTCGGTAAGCGGGCGAACTGTACTCCCAGGCCTTGCCCCAGTCGTGGGCAATGCGGGCCTGCCAGCGCTCCTCCACCCTGTTCTGCAGATCCTGGCGCTGGGCCTCGGTGAGCTCAGTGGGTTCTTCAGCAGCCTCCTGACAGCCTCCGAGGAGGACCAGGGCCAGCACACCAAGCGGCAACAAAAAACGTCGTAACATACTGATTTTCTTAACCATTTACTTAAAAGACGGCGCGATTATACGCGAACGGAAGGGGAATTGATACGCATGGCAGCAGGAGCCGCACTATACGCCCCCTGCCAGGACGTTCAGGGCTGGCAATGTACACCGTGCGGGGCGCTGGCAGAACGAACAAAGGATGCTCTGTATCCATTTTTCTGAAGGCGTGATCCCGGCCTGCACAACAGGCCGGCTATTTTCGTGAAAAGTACCAAGTGCCCGTAAACTAGAGGCTATCTTCGTCTATCAGATCAAGATTCCGCACTCTTGAACGCATCTCCCGGCTGACCTCCCGCAGGGCTTCTTCATTATAAAGAGCACGCGGCGTGATGATCACCAGGAGCTCAGTGCGGTTGGAGGTATCTGTATCGGTTCCAAATAACGCGCCAAGGACCGGGATAGAGTGCAACCACGGTAAACCCTGGGAAGCGGTACTGGCATTTTCCCGGATCAGCCCGCCCAGCACCACTGATTCATTTGAGCGCACTGCCACACGGCTTTCGATATTACGCTCAAGGAATGCACGTTGACCGGTAGCCGCATCGATCTCACCCACGTCGGTGACCGACTGCTTTACATCCATAGTTACCAGGCCGCCGGCGTTGACCGAGGGTTTCACATCCAGCTTTACCCCGGTATCGCGATAGGTAATGGACTGGGTGATGCGGTCAGTGTCGCTGGCAAGGGAGCCGGTCTGTGAGTCGATGATTGGCACCTGCTGGCCTACGTGGATATAGGCAGAGTGGTTATCCAACACCATCACCGAGGGCGTGGAGATAATATTGAGCAAACTGTCCTTGGCCAGCGCGTTCAATACCGCACTCACATCGCCAATAGAGTTGGTTACCGTGTAGGAAAAGCCGGGCACGATAGAAGCCGGCTCAGTGGCGTCAGCAATACTGGAAAGAAAGCCCTGGCCACTGTAGTCGCTGCCCAGTCCATTCTTGAAGGTCCACTCCAGGCCATAACTCAACTCGTCGGTTAGGCTCACCTCGATAATACTGGCCTCGATGATCACCTGGGTCGCGACGACGTCCAGTTGCTCCAGTGCCGTTTCGATAATCCGGTACTGCATGGCGCTGGCATAGATCATCAGCGCATTGTTCTCGTCGTCGGCCACCACGCGCACGTCCGCCACGGCTTCCCGGCTGCCGGTCGCCCCTTCCATATTCAAGTTAGCTACCGAGCTGCCCGCCCGCGAACTGGCACCGGAGCCGCTGCCACCGCCAAAAGCGGAGCCTACAGATTCTGGTGACATCCCCGGCGCAACGCCACCCCTATCGCGCACGTTGTCATCGTCGTCGTAGCCAGATCCGTTGCCGCCGGAATAGATGCTGTTAATCAATTTCGCCAGGCGTTTGGCCGTGGTGTTCTGCACCGGATAAACGTACAGCCGCTGGTCAAACTGGGAATAGTGTGCGGCGTCCAGGCGCTCGATCCATTTCTGCACGCTCTCCAGATAATGGGCTCGCGGTGTCACGATCAGTATGCTGTTCAAACGCTCCACCGGCACCACGCGAACCATGTCCTTGAGATTACCGCCATCGCCCTCGCTGCCCATCATGGCATCCAGTGCCATGGAGACTTCCTCCACGCTGCTGTTCTCCAGGGGGAACAGGCCCACGGACATCCCCTTAAGCTGATCCACGTCGAAGGTGTAGACGATATCGAGCCAGCCATCCAATTGCTCTCGCGTCCCCGCCAGCATGAGCAGGTTTCGCGTGCTGTCCACGCGAACAAACGCCGATTCATCCGCCACCGGCTGGAGAATCTCGGCCATATTCTTGGCACTGATATACTGCAACGGCACGATGATCGTGGAGAAACCGGCAATATCATCCCGCGGATTCGACAGTCCCGGCGACAACTTGCTGCCGCGGTTGGTCCCGGTAACAAGGTAGCGGCCATCGCTACCGCGAATCATGATGGTGTTGTTCGCCTTGAGTAGCGATTCCAGCACGCCCAGCAACTGGTCGCGGGGAATGGGGGTGCGAGTGCGCAGGGTGACCTGGCCCTGGATGGGGTTGTCGACAATGTAATCCAGGTCGAGTATGTCACCCATGATTGCGTGGGTGACCTCGCTGAGCGGCGCCTGCTCAAAATTCAGGCTTACATCCTCGCCCACGAAGCGCACAGACTCCCGCTTCTTGGGCATATTAACGTGCCGATCATTGCCCTTGTAAACAACGGCTTCCTGAGAGGGTTTGGTTTCCGCACTCTCCGCCAGTTCTGCAGCGGAAGTCGCCAGGGGGGAGATCTCTTCCACAGGCGCGGCACTGGCTGACGTAGCCTGCTCTGCCGGCGAGCGGCCGCCGGTTGATGCGCAACTGGTCAGCAGCGCCATAACCAGTGCCGAAACCGTAAATCGAAGGGTGTTCATTCCTGTTGGCCTGCTCATATATTCTTCTACTTTGCTATTCATTATCTGGACCCGCGCCCAAGGCTCAGGCTGTCTTCGCCAGCGCTGGCTTTGGCTCGGGGTTTCCCGTTTCCGGGGTTTTTCTTCTTGCCGGACCCGCTATCCTTCCCGGATGCCACGGCACCGGGTGACTCAGCCGGCTGCGCCGCTGCCTCGGGAGCCGGGGCTGGCGCCGTGCTGCCCTGTGCAGCCCAACTGCCGCCCCGCTGCAACGCAAGCGTGGCCTGGCGACCATTGCTACTGAGCACCGCCTCGGTAGGGCTCACCGACTCCAGCGTCCAGCCATTGACCGCCTGGTTTATCGTTACCCGGTGCTGCTTATTCTTTTCCTTGGCGAGCACAATAATACCGGCGGTCTCTCCCGCACCAAAAACGCCGGCTAGTTCCAATCCTGCAATCTTTGCCGCCTGTCGCTGTTCCGCCTTGGCATCGGCTATCGCGGCGGCCTCCGCCGGTGCCGCCGTGTAATGCGGCCTGCGCGATATCCAGAACAGCGGACGCTCGCGGATCTCGTTCCTCAGTTCAGGCGTTATCGGGGGAGTGGAGCGCAGGCTCTGTATTTCCAGCGCCTCCGCAGTCGGCTGTACCGGCGCGGGGACGGAGGGGAACACGCTGCGATAGGCGCCCCAAATCAATTGCAAAACCAGCAGCGCCAGCAAAACCAGCACCACCAACTCCACCCGTCGTTCAGAGCGCAAGGGATCCAACTGTCGCTGGTAGCGCTGCAGGAAACTCATATTACCGACCTCAGTGACAGCAGGCGTATGGATACGGTTGCCTCCTGCACTTCCGGTTCACCTTTGCTGCGCCTCTGCCGGGTAGGCCAGATATCAAGGCCCTCAACAATGACCAGGGGAGCAAATCCCGCGAGTTCGTCCAGCGCCCGGTCAAGGCTCTCCATATCACCCGCCACCGTGAGCTTTACCGCGATGTAGTCAAACCTCTCCTCTTCCCTCACGGGAAGCACCTGACTGTTACTGACATTGAGGCCCGCGTCGGTCATCAACTGCCGCACATCGGTCTGCATGGATGCTGCCACCGACGCGCGCTCCGAACTGGCGGGATAGACCAGCCGGGCCATCTGCTGCTGAACCCGGCCGGAGGATTCCCGCAAACGCGCCTCCACCTGTTTCACACCCTGCAGTCTGGCGATGCGTGGAGCGACGCGCTCAATCTCACCGACATACCCTGCCCTGAGGTCCCAGGCGCTGAATAGCAGGTTGAGATAAACCAGCAGCGGGACAAGCAGCGTCGCACCGCAGATGATGGCACTGCGCTGATGTGACCTCACCCAGTCAATCACGATGCATCTCCCCTGCGTTGAATCTTCAGGTGAAACTGCTCAACATTGGTCCCCGGGATTTTACGAATCGGGCTGGCGGCAGTCACTCCAGCGTATTCCTCCTGCTCAGTGAGCAACTCCATAATGGCAGCAGCATCGGCTGCCCTGCCGCGCAAATCGATTTCCTGCCCGCTAATCGCCAGTCGTTCGACGTAAGCCGTATCACCGACGATGTTCGTCAGCCGTGCGAGCTCTCGGTGTGCGTCAGGGTAGAGAGCGGTCACCTCATTAACCGCGACAATGGTCTCGTTGGCAGCACCCAGGGCAGCGCGCAGGCGCGATGCGTCCGCCGCTTCACGCTGGGTCGCTGCGACCACGCTTTCCAGGCGCCCCAACTCCAGCTTCTTGAAGCCAGCGCCAACGGCGGCAAGCAGCAGCAACACCAGTCCCGCGATGGCGAGCATACCGCCCACCCGGATCAATCTCCGGCGATACTGACGCTCGCGATTTCCTTCGCCGAAGCCCCGTACTACCACCATCCGTCCGGCTGTATCCACCCAGACTTCCTGCGCATGCGCATCGTGACTCTCGTAGTGTTGACCAACATAGGTCATGGTTGCGCTCAGCGACACAATCACCAGCGTCACCTCCAGCTGTTGCTCATCACGACCCGTGATCACCCAGCCGAATCCGGTATCGTCTGCAGAAAACGGGCTGTTTGCGCTCACCTCCAGGGCCAGCGCAGCCTCCAGGTCGGTTTCTACAGCCAGCGGCAAGCGCAGGTGCCTGCACAACGCCTGCTCCTCCGGCAACAACACCGCCGAGCAGGCTGCCGGGATGTTGGCCACGGGTCGCCCGCCATGGTAGACACTTTCGCCAGCCGGGGTTCGCAGTTTTACTGCCTCATCAAGGTGAGCGCGTACCGGGGAATCATAGGCCCACAGCAGATCACGCCAGGCGGCCATAAAGTGCCGACCCAACTGGCGCATATCATAGCCGAACAACTCCCAGTTCTGGCTGGATTCAAACATGCACAGACCCCAAATTCATCGCTATCCCCCGACCACTCTTGGCGCCTCAGTGCGCACTGCCTGCCACGGAAGCGCTGAGCCCCGCACCGACTCCATTTTTAACCAGCGGCGGCGCAGCCAGGTACGCCCGCCATAGCTGACCAGTGCGTCTGCACGGTATACGCCCCCACCGCGCAAACGACCCACTGAGCCCGCCGAGGCCATTGACGCTCTACGTCTGCCGATCGCGTCTGCCTGCCCCGGATTCACTTCCGACAGTAAATTCATCATCGACTCAGGCGCTGAACTCCAGTCCATGGCGCCGCTTGTCCAACTGCCGGCAACGGCATAGTCGCGAATACTGTCCAGCAAAGTACGCGTTACGCCATCAACCCGCAGCATGTCTTCCAGCGAATAGAAGCGGCCCTTTTCTTTTCGCAATCGAGTTCGCTTACCCGCTGTGTCATCGGCCAGCCCGCTGCGCCACTTTATCACACTAGCAGCCACCATTTGCGCCTCGCCCTTGTCCATCCCGCCAGCAAAATGGAACAGCCCCTGCAGCATTTCCGGGGAGGCGTTATTCACGTCGACAAAACCCGCTGCCGGGATAATTCTCACCAGTACCTCCACATCGCCCAGTCGCTGCCGGGACTCCGAAACCATGGGGCCCCCGCCGGCTGCATCGAAGCCGCTGCGGCGTTCAACCATCGCCAGGGTGATGGCACCATCACCTGCGGCAACCGCCTTGGCCCGCGCCAGATAGAGCTGCGTCGTTTTCGTGTCCACCTTCGCCGAGGCGACAATACCCGCCACCAACAGGGACATGCCGGCAATAAACCAGACCACGATGGCAAGTGCCACTCCGCGTTGCCGCTTCATCGCTGCACCTGCATGATCAGGTCTGGCCAGAAGCGCCCGGAGGATTTCATCTGCAGGCGGACCAGCGCCGGAGCAACGGCATTTTCCTGCCAGCGGTCGGTCCAGTCTGCGTTGTATTCCTCACGCAGCGTGACCTCGAAGGCTTCCAGATCAACGACCAGTGGCCTGGACGGTGATTGCTGCCACTGATCGTCATTCAGATCGGTGGCCGTTGGCGCCATCCAGCGCAGCATCAGCTGCCCTTCCTCTTCAGCGATTCGCACCACGTGAGTACCACCATAGGCCTCACCAAAGAGCAGGTTGGTTTTCCATTCCAGAAAACCGTCACCCAGGCGAAAGTAGGTTGCATCCCGGCTGCCGCTACCCAGACTCAAACCGCCACTCGAGCTGCCCACGACAGCCGACTCCATCAGGTCTCGCAGGAACTCGCTGACCGAGCGAATCTCATCAACACGCCCACTGACTTTCTCCAGTGACACCTGCGTGTTAGCCAATGTGCGCAGTGCAGTCACCGTACCCAACAACACCATGCTCAGGATGGTTAGCGCCACCATCACTTCAACAAGTGTAAATCCACGCGTGTGTCTAGCGCCGTTCACGCTGGTAACCCTCGACCACTGAATTGAGCACTATTTCACGGCGCTTGCTGCCGTCGAACCAGGCAACACCGATTTCCAGGTTGTGCAGCTGCGTGCGCCCCATTCCGGTCCGCTCCAGGTCGACCGGACTGGTCTGCACGCGCCAGCTGTATCCCCCACTGGTTTCACCGGCCTTATCAACACCATCGGCCGCAACCATGCCGTTGTCGGCGAGTAGCGAACGGGCAAGCTCAATGCCGTAGGCATAACGCTCCGAAGTCCGCACATTGCGCGTGGCACCGCTGGCGGCCTGGTAGAGAGAACCCAGCGCAAGTCCGAGTATGGAAATCGCCACCACCATCTCCAGCAGGGAGAAACCCTGCTGCCTGCCCTGTATCCGCTTACTGCGTTTCATAACTCACCTGGCTAACACCACCCATCAACCAGTCCACCGTTATGTGCACGCCGCGGCCAACCGGTGAGCGGATTTCGATATCGCCCCCGGTGGAGCTGCCCTCGGGATAGAAACGGATCACACCGAGGTTACCGCGATTGACTTCGCCCGCAGTCGTCACACTCAACTCGAATCCCCCTGGCAACTGCAGCACGTCCTCGTCAAACGCAATGCGTTTGTCGCCGGGGTCAAAGGTGACATCCTGCGCCTTACCTCTGTCCATTGCCTGCTGCCGTGCAGACCCAAGCGTACTGAGCACATCGCGCACAGCCTGGCGGTACTGGATAGACTCATAGAAACGCATGGAAGCGGGCACGGTCACCGCCAGCAAAAGCCCGACGATGGCGATAGCAACCATAAGCTCAACGAGCGTAAAAGCTGACTGCCGGGAAGCAGGAGCAATCGATGTCAGGGCTGTCATCAGAGTTCAGCGGAAACGGTGCGAACCGCGGGGGCGGGCTTCGCTTATTTCCAGTTGCCCACGTCGGCGTCTTCGCCTTCACCACCGGGCGAACCATTGGCCCCGTAAGTGAAAATATCTATTTCGCCGTTCTCCCCGGGGTACTTGTACTGGTAATCATTATTCCAGGGGTCCTGCGGCACGTCAGACTTGAGATAAGGCCCATTCCAGCCAGTGGCATTCCCGGGTTTCTTCACCAGTGCGTCCAGCCCTTCCGAGGTGGATGGGAAACGCCCCACGTCGAGCTTGTACATCTCCAGCGCCTGTTCCAGGTCCTTGATCTGGATACCCGCTGTCTTGGTCTTGGCACCACCCAGCTGGTTCAGCACCTGGGGCCCGACCAGGCTCATCAACAACCCAAGAATGGCCAGTACGACCAGTAGCTCCATCAGGGTAAAACCGCCCGCATGTTTTCTTGTTCTACGCATCATTTGCTTCACGTCCTTACATTTTTTCGCGCTGCTTGTGGCGCGTTATTTTCCTAAACTGCCAGGTTGTTGACTGACAGTATCCCCGACAAAATGGCGATGATAATCACTGCAATGATGGCACCCATGGTCAAGATCATCACCGGCTCCAACAGGGCCAGTCCTCGCTTCACACCAGACTGCACATGGCCATCAAACACCTTGGCCAGCTCCAGCATCATCTTGTCCAGGCTGCCGGATTCCTCACCCACGCGTATCATCTGAATGACCATGGGCGTGAACATATTGGTCTCCTCCAGCGCCACCGACATGCGTTTGCCCGCCTTCACCGCCGGGGGCAGTACCTGCAGGGACTCCCGTATCACCCGGTTGTCCACGGTATCAATGGCAATAGAGATCGCCTTCAACAGAGACACCCCGTTGCCCAATAAGGTTCCCACCGTTCTGGCGAATTTGGATACTTCGAACTCGAAGACAATGCCACCAGCCAGCGGCAGCTGCAGCAGACGCCTGTCCATAGCGACCTTGCCCTGCTCAGTTGAGGACCAGTTGCGGAACATTATTCCACCGCCGATCACCAACAACAGTAACAACCAGCCCCAGGACTTGAGGAAGTCGGCACCGCTGAGCACGACCTGTGTCAGCACCGGCAATGCATCGCCCATATCCTCAAACAGACTTTCGAACTGGGGCACCACGAAACCCAGCATCAGGACAATGGAAAGCACCGCCACCACCAGCAGAATTGCCGGATAGATCAATGCTGAGACGACACTGTCACGGTTTGTCTTGGCGTTCTCGAGGTACTCTACAAGCCGGTCCAATACGGCCGATAACTGCCCACTGGCCTCACCGGAACGCACCATACTGATGTAAAACGTACCGAACAGCTTCTCGTGGTGCTGTAGTGCGGTGGACAGTGACTTGCCGCCCTTGACCGCTTTGAGCAGTTCATTGAGCAACTGCAGCATGGACGGCTGCGCCGCCATATCGATCAGTACCTTGAGGGCGCGGTCCAACGGCAGGCCTGCGCGCAGTAGCACCGCCAGTTCGGAGGTCATGGACAGGATTTCCTGGCGAGTCGGTGGCTTCCCCGCGGCTTTCTCCGCCTGGTCAAGCTTACCGCCCTGCTCCAGCTTGAGCAGGGTCAGTCCCTGGGACCGCAGCTGGCGAGAGGCCAACTCCAGGCCGTCTGCATCTATCACGCCCTGGCGCGTCTTCCCGTCACGACTGACCGCCTTGTAACTGAATGTGGCCATGTCCTAGACAGAGACCGCCTGTTCCGCCTTCGGCGCCACCTCAACGACCTCCGGGGCCGCCATGTCTTCACTCTGGTCCTGGGTAACGCGCAGTACCTCTTCCATTGAAGTCAGGCCGGCAGCAACTTTGCGCAAACCGTCCTCATACAGGGTGATCATGCCCTGGCGCCGGGCAGCGGCATGCAGCACCGTGGCGTCGGCACCGCTCATGATCACACGGTGCATCTCTTCATCCAGGGGAAACAGCTCGTGGATAGAGGTACGGCCGCTGTAGCCTGTTTCCATGCAGTGCGAACAGCCCGCCGCCTGGTAGACCTCGTGCTGCCCGTCTGCCAGGTAGGGCGCAATACCGGACCGAGCGATCGTTTCCGGGGAAAGTGTGGTCTTTTGTTTACAGTGTGTGCAGAGCGTGCGCACCAGTCTCTGCGCCAGCACCCCGTTCACCGAGGAGGTAATCAGGTAACGCTCCACCCCCATGTCCTCGAGGCGGGTAATTGCCCCGGCTGCGGTGTTGGTATGCAGGGTTGATAGCACCAGGTGACCGGTGAGTGCCGATTGCACACCTATCTGCGCCGTCTCAGTATCGCGCATCTCACCGATCATGATGATATCCGGGTCCTGGCGGAGTATGGAGCGCAGCGCGCGGGCAAAGGTCAGCTCAATCTGTGACTGTACCTGAATCTGGTTAACGCCCTGCAACTGATACTCCACCGGGTCTTCAACGGTGATGATCTTGAGATGACCCGAGTCCAGTGAGGCAAGCGATGCATACAGCGTGGTGGTTTTACCGGAGCCGGTAGGACCGGTCACCAGCAGCACGCCGTGGGGCCTGGCAAGAAGCTCCCGGTAGCGACCCAGCGTGTCATCGCTGAAACCCATATCGGTGAGGCTGAGGCGAATGCTCTCGCGGTCCAGCACACGCATCACAATACTTTCGCCGTGCACGGTGGGAATCGTAGACACACGCAGGTCCAACTCATGTCCCTTGACCCGGGTCATGATGCGCCCGTCCTGGGGCAGGCGCTGCTCGGCGATGTTCATGTGGGACAACAATTTAATACGCGAGGCGATGGCGGCACTCAGGCTGGGCGCGGGAGCGTCAGGGTGCTCCTGCAACACCCCGTCCACGCGGTAACGCAGGTGCAGGCCATCTTCAAAGGGTTCGATGTGGATATCTGAAGCAGACATGTCCACAGCGCGATGAATGATCTGGTTAACCAGGCGAATAACCGGTGCTTCACTGGCGAGGTCACGCAGGTGCTCGATAAATTCGTCGTCGCTTTGCCCGGCGAACTGATCGTTGACGTCATCTTCCTCGCCCTCTTCCCCGGACTGCAGGTAAACCTGCAGCGCCCGATTGATATCGGACTCCAGGCCCAGGGCGATATCGACCGGCTTATCCAGGGCCATGGACAGAGCCTTGCTGATGAAGGGGTCCTGGGGTACCGCGGCGGCAAATTTCACCTGCCCGGCGTCAGCACTGACGGGCACCACGGCATTGGAAAAGAGGAAGTCCAGGGCAACGCCGTCGATCGCCAGCGGTGCGTCGGGATAATCGGCGGCAGCGTAAAGTGCCAGCCCCAATTGCTGGCTCAATACCTGGGCGAAGTCGAGTTCGGACACCAGGCCCAGCTTGATCAGCACCTGGCCAAACATGTCGCCCATTTCACTCTGGGCCAACAGGGTCCGCTCCACGTCTCGCTCCGAGACCTTGCCCTGCTCCACCAGCAATTCGCCGATTTTTTTCATTGCCCACCCGAGCCGCTGCATAAATAGTGGCCACACATCAACAAGATACGTGACACGGACTGCGTCATTGTAACACAGCGATTTGACGCTAAAGGGTGGTAAAAGTTCGGGGCCGAACGGCCCCGAGTGGAGAAATCAGGCGATTTCGAACAATCCTGCAGCGCCCATGCCACCGCCGATACACATGGTGATCACAACACGCCTGGCGCCGCGACGCTTACCCTCAAGCAGGGCGTGGCCGACCATGCGTGCTCCGCTCATGCCGAAGGGGTGGCCGATGGAAATGGAACCACCGTTGACGTTGAGCTTGTCGTTATCGATGCCCAGCTCATCGCGGCAATGAATCACCTGGCAGGCAAAGGCCTCGTTGAGCTCCCACAGGTCGATATCAGCAACTGAAAGACCGTGGCGCTGCAGCAGTTTCGGGATCGCGAAAACAGGACCAATGCCCATCTCATCGGACTTGCAGCCCGCCACGGCCAGGCCGCGGTAGATTCCCAGTGGCGCCAGGCCCTTCTGCTCGGCCAGCTTCGAGTCCATCACCACGCAGGCCGATGCGCCGTCGGAGAGCTGAGACGAATTACCGGCAGTGATAAAGCGCCCCTCCTTCACCCAGTTACCGTCTTTCCACACCGGCTCCAGACCGGCGAGGCTCTCCAGTGTAGTGGATGGCCGGTTGCAGTCGTCACGGTCTACCACCACGTCTTCATAGGTGGTTTCCTTGGTCTCTTTATTGAATACAGCCTTGACCGCATTCATGGGCACAATTTCGTCGTCGAACACGCCCCCCGCCTGCGCGGCAGCGGTGCGCTGCTGGCTCTGCAGGGAATAGATATCCTGGGCTTCCCGGCTGATACCATAGCGCTCGGATACAACCTCAGCCGTCTCCAGCATAGGCATGTAAGCCGTCGTGTCGATGGCCGCTACGGTCTCGGAGACGGCGCGATGGGTGTTCTTGTGCTTGGTCTGTACCAGGGAGATGGATTCGACGCCACCGGCAACAGCGATGTCGTATTCGTTACAGATAATGCTTTTAGCCGCCGTGGCAATGGACATAAGTCCGGAGGAGCACTGGCGCTCGATGGCCATGCCGGCAACTGTATCCGGTAAACCACCGGCGATACCGCTGAGGCGGCCAATGTTATAACCCTGCGTACCCTGTTGGGCGGCGGCGCCAAAGATACAGTCGTCTACTTCCGCCGGATCAATACCGGCACGCTCCACTGCTGCGCGGACCACATGGCCACCCATGGCCGGCGCTTCGGTGTTGTTAAAGCCGCCGCGGAATGACTTGGCCAGGCCGGTTCTTGCGGTAGATACAATTACTGCTTCTCTCATGTTCTGTCTCCTAGTTGGACTACTTGTTGGACAATATCTTCGACAACATGCTGGAATATCGTATTCAGGAACGCTGGCTGGAGCAGGAGACAATCTCCCCTGTCATATAGCTGGAGTAGTCCGAGGCGAGGAACATCATCACGTTCGCCACTTCCCAGGCCTCGGCGGCTCGGCCGTAAGCCTCTTTCGATTCCAGCTCTTCCAGCAACTCCTCTGAGGCGGATTTACGCAACATGGGGTGCAGCACAATAGACGGTGACACCGCGTTGATACGCACATCAAACTCAGCCGCTTCCAGGGCCGCGCAGCGCGTCAGCGCCATAACCCCTGCCTTTGCTGCCGCATAGTGCGCCTGTTCCTTTTGTGCGCGCCAGCCCAGTACGGAAGCATTGTTAACGATAACACCTCCCTGGCCCCGCGCTTTCATCACTTTCATCATGTAGCGGGTCATACGCATGGTGCCGTTGAGCGTAACATCAATCACCTTGTTCCACTCGTCGTCTTCCATGTCGATAAGCAACTTCGACGTACCCAGCCCGGCATTGTTGATCAGAATATCCACACCACCGGTCTGCGCCTCGGCAAAGTCCACGAGAGCCTGCACATCATCCTCTACAGCGACGTTCCCAACCTTGCCAAAGACATCCTGCAAACCGCTCTCGGTCTTCAACTTTTCCACGGCGGCATCCAGTCGCCCCGGGTGAATATCACTGAGCACGATTGCCCGGGCGCCTTCTTCCGCGGCACGCATCGCCGCGGAAAAACCAATTCCAGCGCCGGCAGCAGCTGTAACCAGCACTGACTTGCCCTTGATCAGGCCGTGGCCCGCTACATATTCCGGTGTCTTTAAACTCATAAGTGATTTCCTACTTGGCCGCTACACGCGGTTCCTTGGGCATGCCCAGGCCGCGCTCGGCAATAATGTTGCGTTGGATCTGGTTGGTACCGCCATAAATCGTATCGGAGCGCACGAACAGGTACATGGACTGTAATCGACTGAGCTCGTAAGGTCCTCCCTCGAGTATTTCGCACTCAGGGCCCATCACGTCCATGGCCAACTCACCGAGACTGCGGTGCCAGGTAGCCCAGAACAATTTGTAGATCAGCGCTTCCTTCTGCAGCGAGCCGTCGGAGCCGCTCTGGCCTGACAACATGCGCATGGCGTTGTAGCGCATTATTTTCAGTTCGGCATGGGCGCGGGCGATACGCTGGCGAATAGTCGGGTCCTGCCCGGCGCCGTTTTTTCTGGCCAACTCCACCACCTGATCAAGCTCGTTCTGGAACTGCATCTGCTGGCCCAGTGTGGACACGCCACGCTCAAAGCCGAGCAGGCCCATGGCCACTTTCCAACCATCGCCCGGTGCACCGACAATATCTTGAGCATCGCATTCTGCGCCGTCGAAGAACACCTCGTTGAATTCAGAGGTGCCGGTAATCTGTTCGATGGGACGCACCTCCACACCCGGCTGATCCATCTTCACCAGGAAAAATCCCAGGCCTTTGTGGGCAACCGAATCCGGGTCAGTACGGGCAATCACAAAACAGTAATCCGACTCATGGGCCAGGGACGTCCACACCTTCTGTCCGTCGAGAATCCATTTGCCGCTGGCTTCATCAAAGCGCGCCTTGGTCTTCACGTTCGCCAGGTCTGACCCGGCACCCGGCTCGGAGTAACCCTGGCACCATAGCTCGCTACCGGCCACGATGCCGGGCAGGTACTTCTGCTTTTGCTCTTCCGTACCAAAGGCGATAAGTGTGGGGCCGGCCAGGCCTTCACCTATATGGCCGACGCGCCCGGGCGCACCGGCGCGTGCATACTCTTCAAAAAAGATAACCTGTTGTTCAATGGAGCAGCCGCGGCCGCCGTATTCCTTTGGCCAGCCAACACAGGTCCAGCCGCCTTCGGCCAGCTTTTTCTCCCACTGCTGGCGCTCCTGGGGGAAGGTGTGCTCATCACCGGGGCCACCACGGTACTTGAGTTTGGCAAACTCACCGGTGAGATTGTCGTTCAGCCAGGCGGCAATTTCCTCTCGGAACTGTTCGTCCTCTGCACTAAAACTGAGTTTCATGCGACATCCTCCTTGTCCAACAACAGGGTGGCGAGGCGCTCGCGATGGGCCGCGCCGTTACCGAGCAGGTGCTCGGACGATTTTGCGCGTTTGAAATACAGGTGCACGTCATACTCCCAGGTAAAGCCCACGCCGCCGAACAGTTGCAGCGCATCGCCGGCGATCGCAAAGTAAGCGTCTGAGCAATAGGACTTGGCAACGCTTGCCGCCTCGGGTAACTCGCTGGCAAGCTCACCACCCGCCAACGCCTCCTGCGCCACACAGGCGGCATAGTACACACCGGAACGGGCCACCTCTGTTTGCAGCATCATATCCGCCGCCTTGTGTTTCACCGCCTGGAAGCTGGCAATAGGTCGATTGAACTGCACTCGTTCAGTGGTGTAATCGACGGTCATGTCCAGCAGCTGCTGGCAGCCACCCACCTGTTCTGCAGCCAGCGCTACGCTGGCCAGGTCGATCACTGTCGCCAGAGCCGGCCAGCCGTTGCCCGCCTCGCCCATTAGCGCCCCGGCGCTGAGCGCTACATCAACCAACTGCAGACTCGCCTGCTTGCGGGCCTGATCCATTGTCGGTAGCCAGCTACTGCTGACGCCCTCGGTATCAGCGGGCACCAGGAACAGACTAACGCCCTGTTCCCCGGAAGTACCTTCCTCCCGTGCCGCAACAATGATCAGGTCGGAGGTATGGCCGTCGATGACATAGCGATAGTCACCGTTGAGCAGGAACGCATCACCATCACGCCGATAGGTCGCGGTCACGCACTGTGCATCCCAGCGATTGACGCCCCCATTGAAGGCGACCGTAGCCGTTAATCCTTCAGTGCAGAGCTTACCCAGCCACTGTGACTTTTGTTCTTCATTGCCCAGCACCAGCAGGGCATTACTTGCCAGGCACACGGTGGAGAAAAACGGCGAACACAGCAGGTAGCGACCCATCTGTTCCATCATTGCGACGACTTCCACGTAGCCCAGCCCCATACCACCGTAGGCCTCCGGCACATGTATCGCCTGCCAGTACATCTCGCCGCAGATACGCTGCCATAGCTCGGCGTCGTAGCCCCGTTCGGTGGCCATGGCCTGGCGAATGGCCTCGCTGGTTGAGACTTCTGCAAGAAATGCAGCCGCGGTATCGCGGATCATTTCCTGTTCTTCGGTAAACGCAAATTCCATAGTTACTCCATCCTGGCCATCGCTGTCGCGCAGGCTGCGATATCCGCCCCTTATCAGGTTCCCCAGACTTTCTGGGCCGGTGTTTCTTTCTCCAGTAGCACTTTCATGGCCTCACCCACTTCCGCCGGCGGCCAGGGGCCATTGCGATCCACACCGTCGGTGGTGCGCCAGCCGTCACATATACAGATGCGACCGCCCTCTGCTTCAAATACACGCCCGGTAACCTGCGCTGCCTCGGCACTGGCAAGCCATGCCAAAAGATTGGACACGTTCTCGGGGGCGAAGTGATCGAAGCTGCCGTCTTCGGGCTTTTTCATGCGCTCGGCCATCTCGGGTACGGCGCTGGTCATGCCGGTGCGCGCTGAAGGCGCCACGGCATTGGCGGTAATATTGTAACGACCCAGTTCTGCGGCCTGATTCAGGGTCAGCGCGGCAATACCGGCCTTGGCGGCGGCATAGTTGGACTGGCCGATGGAGCCCTGCAGGCCGGCGCCGGAGGTGGTGTTGATGATGCGCGCATCCACTTCCTTGCCTTCTTTGGACTGTCCGCGCCAATAGTGCACGGCGTGGGAGCTGATGCAAAAATGCCCTTTCAGGTGCACGCTCATGATGGTGTCCCACTCGGCTTCGGTCATGGAAGCGAACATGCGGTCGCGGTTGACGCCGGCGTTGTTGAGCACGATATGCAGGTCACCGAAGCTGTCTATGGCCTGTTTGACGGCGTTCAAGCTATCGTCGTAGTTGGTGATGTCGGAGCTGTTGACGACGGCTTTGCCGCCGGCGGCGATTATCTCGTCGACCACGACCTGGGCGGCCTCGGTGTTGATGTCGTTAACGACTACGGCGCAGCCTTCGCTGGCGAAGACGTGGGCGTGGGCTGCGCCCAGACCGCCGCCGGCGCCGGTGATGATGGCTACTCTTCCTTCCAGGATTCCGCTCATTGTTTGCTTACCTCATATTGGTTCGTGTTTGTTCCTAGCCCGCGCCCTGGACTGGAGTATTGCTCCCCGGAGTCGCAAAGGCGCCATCCGTGGCAGCTCGGGCTCGCACATCCCTGTGCTCGCACGCTCCGGGAAAGCACCTCCAGCCCCGGACGCTGCTATTTTGCTCGTTAGCCCAGGCGCTCCAGGATCGTCACATTTGCCTGGCCGCCGCCTTCGCACATGGTCTGCAGGCCGTACTTGCCGCCGCTGCGCTCCAGTTCGTGCAACAGGGTGGTCATCAGTTTGGTGCCGGTGGCGCCCAGCGGATGACCGAGGGCGATGGCACCGCCGTTGACGTTGGTTTTGCTGTAGTCGTAACCGGTTTCTTTCAACCACGCCATGGGCACGGAGGCGAAAGCTTCGTTAATCTCCACCAGGTCGATATCGTCCAGCTTCATGCCGGACTTCTTCAGGGCGTACTCGGTGGCCGGAATGGGCGCGGTGAGCATCCAGATGGGATCGGCGGCGCGCACGCTCATATGGGCGATGCGGGCGCGGGGTGTCAGATTGTAGCGCTTGAGCGCTGCTTCGGACACGACCAGCACGGCGGATGAGCCGTCGCAGGTCTGGCTGGATACGCCGGCGGTCACTTTGTCGCAACCAAACAGGTAGTCCAGCTCGGCCATTTTCTCCAGGGTGGTCTGCCGTGGGGTCTCGTCCATGGTGACGCCTTCCAGCGGGGCGATTTCTCGATCGAAGCGGCCCTCGCCTATGGCTTTCAGGGCCCGGGTGTGCGACTCGAGGGAGAATACTTCGAGTTCTTCTCGGCTGAGATTCCAGTGATCGGCGATCATCTGCGCGGAACGGAACTGGGTGGGCGGGGTGTCGCCGTAGCGCGCGACCCAGCCGGCGGATCCGGTGAAGGGGTCGCTGAATCCCATGGGCTCTGCGGCAGTCATCGCCGAGGAAATCGGGATCTGGGTCATGGTCTGCACGCCACCTGCGATGACCACGTCGTTGACACCGGCCATAACGGCCTGCGCGGCAAAGTGCACGGCCTGCTGTGAGGAACCGCACTGGCGATCTATGGTGGTTCCGGGCACTTCGTCGGACAGGCCGGCGACCAGCCAGCAGGTGCGAGCGATATCACCGGCCAGGGGCCCGATGGTGTCCACACAACCGAACATGACGTCGTCATACTCGTTATCGGGAATGCCGTTTCGGTCAACCAGTGTCTTGATCACGTGGGCGCCCAGGTCAGCGCCGTGCACGTGTGCCAGGCCACCCTTGCGGCGCCCGGTGGGGGAGCGTACTGCGTCTACGATATATGCATCTGCCATAACTTGTTCCTCTTCTTCTGGTTCTCTATCCGCAGCCGAATAGCCTGTTTACTCTTGATGCACCACGCCTCTATCGAGTGTGGTCATCACCGGGTGTTCACGATCTTCAAAAGGTAGCGCCGGCACCCAGTACCGCGCCTTCCGCGAAAATGTGCTCGCCTATGCGCGTTTTGTGAAAACCCGCGTCGCCCCAGGTGTTCGCCAGTGCCCAGGCCTTCTTCATAAAGATGTGCAGGTCTACTTCCCAGGTGTAACCCATGGCGCCGTGCACCTGTATGCAATTCTTCGCCGCCAGTTTCGCAGCGTCACAGGCAACCAGTTTGGCGTGTGACACGGCATGGCTGGCAATCGGCTCGCCGGCAGCCACGCTATAAGCGGCGCGGTGCACGGGCGCCCTGGCGTATTCCAGGGACACTGCCACGTTGGCCATATGGTGCTTGACCGCCTGGAAGGCACCGATAGCCTGACCGAACTGCTGACGTTCACTGGTGTATTGCACAGAGATATCCACCATGCGCTGCGCCAGTCCCAACGCCTGGGCCGCACAGCCAAGGGCGCCGCGATCCAGGGCGCCTGTCACCAGTGCCTGCGCCTGCTCTCCCTCTGCGACAACGGTTGCAGAATCTGACACTTCAACGGCATAGAGCTTACGCGATGGGTCTACTGATTCGTTGTGACGCAGTTCAACCTGCCCCGGCGTAGCGGCGACAATGCTGTCGCCACGCTGCAGCAATAACAGGTCGGCCACATGCGCATCCTCTACCAGCAGGTTCTGCTCCAGGCCTACGACAACTTTCGCTTCGCCGGCGGCAATTTTCGGCAACCAAAGATCAGCCAGTTCGCCGCCAATCTGGCAGAGCAATGGCACGGCGACCATGGCGGTATGCACCAGCGGCTCAGGTAGGGCCACATAGCCGCACTCCTGGGCCAGCAGCACAAAGTCGAGCTCGCTCATCCCCAGACCGCCGTGTGCCTCGGGCACAGTCAAACCGGTGAGGCCCATCTCCGCGAGCTGATTCCACAGGGCACTGTCACGACCGTCGTCTGACTCCCAGCTGGCGCGAATGCGCTCGGGCGTCACTTCGTTAGTCAGGAAGTCCTTCACGGACTCCTGGAACAGCAGCTGATCTTCGCTAAAGGTAAAATCCATAACTTACTTCCTCGGCATTCCCAGCATTCTTTCGGCAATAATGTTGCGCTGCACTTCGTTGGTCCCGGCGTAGATGGGCCCGGACTGGGCGAACAACCAGCCGTCCAGCCAGCTGCCCACGCCCCGCGCGTCGGGCGCATGGGGCAGCAGTTCCGCGCGGGCGCCAAGAATGCTCATCGCCGTGGCGTGCATGTTCTGGTCCAGTTCAGACCAGAATATCTTGTTGGTCGATGACTCCGCGCCGATCTTGCCGCCCTTGTTCAAGCGGCAGGCGGTTTGGTAGGTGGTGAGGCAATAGCTTTCGGCATCCAGGTAGGCACGCATCACCGCATCACGTACCGCGGGATCGCTATCGGCCGCAGCCTGGTTCTCGCGGTAAAGCTCCACCAGGCGACGGGCGGTTTCCTGGAACCGCGCGGGAGAGCGCAGCATCAGGCCGCGTTCAAAGCCGGCGGTTGCCATGGCCACGCTCCAGCCGGCGCCTTCGTCGCCGAGGCGGTTCTCTACTGCCACTTCCACATTGTCGAAGAAGATTTCGGCGAACCCGGGCAGGCCATCGAGCTGCGGTATCGGGCGTACCGTGATTCCCGGCGTGTCCAGTGGCACCAGAATGAAGGTAAGCCCACGATGCCGCTGGGAATCCGGGTCGGTGCGGAACATACCAAAACACCAGTCCGCCCAGACCGCGCGGGTAGACCAGGTCTTCTGGCCGTTGATAATGTACTTGTCACCCTCCAGCCTCGCGGTGGAACGTATTGCCGCCATATCGGACCCGGCATTGGGTTCAGACCAGCCCTGTGCCCAGACTTCCTCGCCGTTTGCCATCTTCGGCAGAATGCGTGCTTTCTGCTCTTCGGTGCCGTACTCCATGAGCGTGGGGCCAAGCAGGAAGATACCGTTCTGGTTTACCCGCAGGGGCGCACGCGCCTTGTAGTACTCCTCCTCGAAGATAAGCCACTCAATCAGGTCGCAGGCGCGCCCGCCAAGCTCTTCCGGCCAGGTGACCATGCCCCAGCGGCCTTCATTGAGTTTTGCTTCCCATTCACGGTGCGCTGCAAAGCCTTCGGCTGTATCGAATGTCTGTAATGCTTCGGCGGGAACATTGTCCGCCAGCCAGCTGCGCACTTCCTCGCGAAAGGCGTTCTGTTTGTCTGTGTACGTCAGGTCCATGATGATCCTTTTACTGTTTGCTGCGCGGGAATAACACGATCAGAACTTTGCATCGCGTTTCTGCACGAACGCGTCGCGGGATTCCTGGGAATCGCCCATGGTGTAGGCCTCCAGCGTAAAGCCCTGCTCCCAGCGGTACTTGTCTTCCAGGTTGCCGTCTTCAATACCGGTAAGGGCTTCTTTGGCCAGCCTCACCATTGCCGGCGACTTTTCCGCAATTTTCGCGGCGATCTCGCGCGCGGCGGGTAACAGTTCATCACGGGGAACGACTCGCTCCACCGCACCCAGGCGATAGGCCTCCTGCGCGTCGATAAACTCACCGGTGAAGTACATGTACCGTACTTTCTGCACCGGGAACATGCGCTGCAGGTGAGCGCCGCCGCCCATGGCACCGCGGTCGATTTCGGGTACACCGAATCGGGCGCAATCGGAGCAGAGAATGATATCCGCTGCGCCCGCCATGCCGATGCCGCCGCCGAGTACGAAGCTGTGCAGCGCCACAATGACCGGCTTGGGATTGCGATGGATGGCGCGGAAGGTCTCGTAGTTGCCCTTGTTCACATCCACGATCTTGCTGCCGTCTGCAGCCAGCTCCTTGATATCAACACCGGCGCAAAAGCCCTTGCCTGCGGCAGCGATAATAATCACGCGCACGTCGTCGTTTTCACCCAGCGCGTCGATCTCGTCGGCGATGGCGAACCAGCCCGCGCTATCGAACGCATTGACCGGCGGGTGATCAAGAATCATCTCGGCAATGCCGTTGTCGATGGCGGTATTGAATGGCTTGGACATAGTCAGGGTCTCGTCTGTCAGTTCAACCGGCGCGCTGCGCCAGCACAGCCAGGCGCGATTCCGCCTCGGCTACAATGGAGTTAATCAGGTCTTCACAGCTGAGCAGTTCGTCGATCACGCCAGCTACCTGGCCAGAAGGCAGCACGCCGTGAGCAGGCTGACCGTCCACCATGGCTTTCTGGATAATCATCGGGGCATTGGCCGACATGATGGCCTGCGCTGTGGTGATGTCGTCGTCCTTGTGCATCTGCCAGGCAGACTGCAACAAGCTGAGGAAGGTGGCGCCGGTATGTTTGCGGAACGCCATACCGTTGCGCATGGCTATCATCAGTTTCTTCAGCGGGCCGGCTTTCTCCAATTCGGTCAGCAGCTCGTTCATGATCATGCGCTGGGGGAGACCGTCCATGGCTTTGGAAACGATAATTTCACCCGGGTTTTTACAATCCACGTACCGCTGCAGAGTCTGCCTGGGCACCGGGCTTTCCTCGGTCATCAGGAAACGTGTACCCATGGCAATACCATCGGCACCCCAGGCCAGGGCCGCCACCAGGCCGCGTCCGTCCTTGAAGCCACCGGCGGCGACTACCGGCACCTTGCCGCCCACCGCGTCGATCACCTGCGGGATCAGCAGAGTCGTGGGCACCGAGCCGGTGTGACCACCGCCCTCCCCGCCCTGCACAGTTACAACATCGGCACCCAGCTCTACCGCCTTGATGGCATGCTTGGGCAGGCCCACGGTGGGCATACAGATCACCCCTGCATCCTTGAGCTTGGCAATAAACTCGGGACCGGGAGAACGCGAATAACTCACCGCCCTGACGCCATGGCGAACCACCATGTCGACAATGTCCGCCGCGTTGGGCTGATACATGTGAAAGTTCACGCCGAACGGTTTGTCGGTGAGCTCTTTCACCCGCAGGATATCCCGCTCCATCTCATTGGCAGGTATGGTGGCACCGGCGAGAAAGCCAAAGCCGCCGGCATTACAGCTGCCGGCAACCAGCTTCGGGTCGGCCACCCATCCCATCGCTGTCTGCACGATGGGGTACTGGCAGCCCAGTAATTCAGTAAGGCGCGTTGCTAGCATCCGTCAGTCCTCGATTCAGGCGAAATCCGCAGCGGTGCGCACGCCGGGGGGATTATCCTTGATCTGGTAAGCGCGCTGGTTGTGCGGGTCCAGGGCAGCAATAATGTCCAGTTGGGTCTGGGTGGGTGCCGCTGTCACCGGCACATCGCCCTCCACGTGAACCGGGTAGCCGGTGCTTTCCTGAACCTGCTCCAAAGAGACACCGGGGTGCAGCGAGACCAGACGTATCTGGTGATCGGGGCCACGGAAGTCCATGACACACAGGTCCGAGACGATCAGGCGGATATCGACATCGTCGAGGCTGTGGCCCTTGGGCAGACGCGCCGGGTTATAGCCGATGGAGGAAACAAAATCGCACTCGCCATCCATAAACACACGGGTGTTGTGCGCGGGGACAAAGAAGCTGTTGGGATGAGATATGGAGTTACCGGGAAAACCCCGGGCACCCAGCATCATCACCTTGGGGGCCTCGTAGGTTCCACCCAGGGCGGAGGTATTGGTCTGCCCGAACTTGTCGATCTGGGTCGGTCCCAGCATGGCGTGACGCTTGCCGCTCCACACGTTGTCGAAGATCCGGGAGAAACCCATCCAGCTTTCACAGGCCGGCACAAAGTCATCGCCGCGCTTGCCCAGCGGGTTGGGCTCACTGAGCATCCAGGCCTCGGAGTCCGTCATCATCATGTCGGGATTGATGGTTTTCATGGCGAGGCTGGCGGCCAGGCGGGGAATCACGCCAATACCGGTAGCCAGCACTTCGCCGTCATTTTCAAACGCTTTGCTCGCCGCCACGATGCACAGTTCAGCGAGGGTGTAGTCAGTTGCTGCAGTCATTTGCTCTCTCCTTCGCCGTTCAGTATGTGGGCAGTTCAATAGCGCGGATGGCGTCAAGGCCGCCCACGTTCTGCTGGTATTCGTCTTCCGAGCCGCCCAGGTACTTGTCCAGGTAGCCCTGGAAGCCACTTTCCTCTTTCGCGGAACCGGTATAGGCCTTGAAGTGAGGAACGTCGAAGCCATAGAGAGGTGTGCAGGAACTGGGATGTGCGCCTCCGGGAATGTGCACCACGCCGGTGGTCTGGCTGCGCTCCCAGTGCACCAGGCGCGCTTGCGCGGGATCGTGGAAAAAACTGGTCTCTACCAGTTCGTCGCAGGAAACGTAGGTTTTCTGCGCCGCCCGGGCGAACCAGTCGTCCAGATAGTGATCGGGGCCGGCGATCTGGCAGACGCCGCGATTGTCGGCGCGGTCAGCATGAATCAGCGATGCGTCGAGCTTTAGCGCCGGCATGGCGACCCACTCCTTGTCGTCGTAGGGGCTGTCTATCACTTTGATATCGGGGTTACGATTGATGACATCGGTACCCAGACCCACTTCTGTGGGAATGTAGGGCAAGCCCCAGGCAGCAGCGCGCAGACCCAGCAACATCATGCCCTCGTCGATCTCCATCACCTCGATGGACCCCGACTGGCGTGCCTGGCGGAAATACGGTTCAAGTGGAATAAAGTCCAGCGAAACAAAGGCGAAAACCACTTTCTTCACCTTGCCTGCAGCGCAGAGCATACCAACGTCGGCACCGCCATAAGCGACGATAGTCAGGTCCTTGAGGTCGGAGCGGAGTATCTCCCGCACCAACGCCATGGGCTTGCGCCGGGGGCCCCAGCCACCGATACCGATGGTCATGCCATCTTCGAGGCTGGCAACAACTTCTGTTGCCGTCATTTGCTTGTTCATCTGCTTTCCTTCTTAACTGACGATCCGCGCCATGCGGTAATCGTGTTTGACGAAATTAACACCCAGGGTGCTTTCAGCCCGACGCACACCCGGTATACAACTGATATTGCTGTGCACGAAACGAGCGAGATGCTCGGTATTGCGCACCATTGTAATGGCGAGAATATCGGAACGCCCGAGCATGACCGCAACAAATCCCAGTTCCGGAATACCGGACAGACGCTGGGCAACTTGCCTGGCCTGATCAGTGCGTTCTACCTCGATCCAGATATAGGCCAGCGTCGCATTCTGCAGTCGATCAATATTGGTAACCGCGGTGATACGAATCTGGCCCTCCTCCTCCATACGCTTGATGCGAGCGCGCACCGTTCCTTCACTGACTCCCAGGTGCTCTGCGATCTGGCTGTTGCTGATACGCGCATCCGGCGACAGTCGTTCAACGATAGCCTGGTCTACCGAATCCAGCTTACGCGTCATAGAACGGTACCCAGTCCGGCTGGTTTTTCAACACATCGACCGCGAGTGCCGGCGTCAGGCGACGCACACCGGGAATACCGCCCAGGGTTTCCGCCAGCAGCTCATTGAGGCTGGCCGGGTCGCGCGCCATAACCAGTATTTCCACATCGTGGTTGCCCACCGCCACATTCACCGAAAAAACCTCGGGAATTCGCGCCAGGTCCTCGGCGACCGCTTCCGGAGTACGACCTTCCACCTGCACGCCCACAGCCAGCAACATATCAAAGCCCGCTGCCTGCGTGTCGGTAACAGCAACCACACGCATGGTGTTACTGTCTTCCAGCCGCTTGACCCGCGCGCGCACGGTATTCTCCGTGACACCCAGTTCCCGGGCGATAGAGCGATAGGGCATGCGACCGTCTTCGCGCAACAGGTCGATAATGCCCTGATCGATCTGGTCCAGTTCAACCGGGGCGGTCACGGCGGAGGCAGCCGGGCTGTTCACTACGAGCTCCCGGCGGCGAGCTCGCGCAGCTCATTCTTCAACACCTTGCCACCAGCGTTCATCGGCAACTCATCGAGGAAATGCACAGTGCGGGGCACCTTGTAATTGGCCATGTTCTCACGCGCCCAGTCCACCACTGACTGTGCATCCAGCGTTGCACCGGGCGCTTTCACGATATAAGCCTGTGCCACTTCGCCCATGCGTTCATCGGGCACTCCGATCACCGCAGCCCGGGCCACGCCGGGCATGCTGCACAGTATGTTTTCGATCTCCGCCGGGTAGGTATTGAAGCCTCCCACGATGAACATGTCCTTGATCCGGTCGGTAATGCGCACATAGCCATCCGCATCCATCACTCCCACGTCACCGGTCTTCAACCACCCATCAGCGGTAATGGTGCGTGCCGTCTCTTCCGGGTTATCCAGGTATCCGCGCATCACATTGAACCCACGAAACCATATCTCGCCTTCTGCACCAGTGGCGACGGCGTTACCATCCCGATCAACGCATTTCATTTCCACGCCATCCATGGCGCGGCCAGAGCTGTGCGAAATGCGTTCGGCACTGTCATCGGCGCGACAGATGGAAACAACACCACAGGACTCGGTGAGTCCATAGGCAGTCACCACAACTTCGAAGCCCAGCTCACTGCGCATTTGCTCCACCAGCGCCACCGGCACAGGCGCTGCCCCGGTTACCGCCAGGCGCAGGCTGGAGAGGTCATAATCCGCCCGGCGGGGATGGGCCAACAGCGACTGGTAGATAGTGGGCGGCCCCGGAATCATGGAAATGCGGTCACGGGCTATCTGCGCCAGCACCGCGTCCAGATCGAAACTTTTTACCGGCAGTATATGCGCACCGCGAATGATCGCCGCCAGCCAACCGGCCTTGTAGCCGAAGGAGTGGAAAAACGGATTGATCACCAGGTAATTGTCGTCTGCACGCATATCGACCGTGGCGCTCCAGTTCTCGAAAGTGCGAATATTCTGGCCGTGGCAGGTCACCACGCCCTTGGGGTTACCCGTGGTACCGGAGGTAAACAGGATATCCAGGGTATCGTCGGGGGTGATGGCATCCGCACGTCGGGCAACCTCGTCTTCGCCCACTGCCTCGCCGGCGGCGAGAAAGGCTTCCCAGTCCTCGCAGCCCTGGCTTGCGGCAGCGCCGCCCTCCAGTAGCACCGTACGTTGCAACGCCGGCAGGTCCTGCCCTTGCAACAGGTCCGGATAATTCACTCCCAGGAAGTCACCTACGGTGAACAGCAGTTTTGCACCACTGGCCCTGAGCACGTAGGCAGCCTCTGCACCCTTCATGCGGGTATTCAGGGGAACCAGCACACCGCCCACACTCTGGGCGCCGATAGCGGCGATGACCCATTGATAGATATTGGGTGCCCAGATGGCGATGCGTTCGCCGGGCTCAAGACCGGCGGCTATGAAGGCGCGGCCAGCCGCAACACGGGCGGCATCCAGCTGGCGATAGGTCAGGCTCACATCGCCGTCAGTGATTGAAGGACGTTCGGCAAACGCCTTCGCTGACTGGGAAACCAGCTGAGGAAGGGTTCTCGCCTGATAAGTGTCTGCTGCCATGCGGTGCGCGTGCTCCAGAACGTTGTGAGACCTGCATATTAGTCAGTACCACGCATGAGAACAAGCGGTATTCGTAATATATGGTTTAATATTTTACGAATACCGTCAGTTTCGCAGCATTTCGAACCAGGTATGCGTAGCGGCATTGGACGAAGCAAAGCCGATAACAGGGTCGCTTGAAGCGAGCCACAGTTCCCATGGAGACGGGCGTACAGCACATGCCTGTATTGCGCTGATGGCGGTCTGCACGGGGGTAACAAGCAATCCACCCCCTGCGACCAACTAGATTTGAACCAATTCCCAGGTCAGGTCCTCGGAATGCTGCAGCGCGCGATTTTCCTGGTGCAACTTGATCAGGTGGGCACTCATGGAGAGCTTGGCCATCTCGTGCAGACTCTCGTCCACATCGTCGTACACCACCTTCACCAGCGTATCGAGGCCAGCCCTGCCAGTAGTGCGTAATCCCTTGATCACCTTGCTCTCCCGCTTCAAGCGGTGATTGACCAGCCATTCGACCACCGCACGGGAATCCTCCATGACCTCACCATGCCCGGGAGCAATCAGGCGCAGGTCATAGCGCAATAGCAGTTGCAGTGATTCGATATACGCTTTCATATCACCACTGGGCGGTATGATCACCACGGTGGAACCGTTCATGATGTGATCGCCGGCAAACATCATGCGCTCCTCTTCAAGGTAGAAGCAGTAGTGATTGCTGACATGGCCGGGGGTATGCACAGCGCGCAGGGTGAACTCATCGGTCGCCAGCACGTCATCGTGCGTCACCTTCCAACTGGGGCGGAAGGTATCGTCCTGAAACATATCGTCCGCGGGCAACGCCCCCAGCACCTCCGCGCCGGTAGCCTGGTGCAGCGCCTGCCAGGCAGGTGAATGATCAGGATGGGTGTGGGTACATACAATCCACTTGATGCGCCCGGCTCCCGCTTCCAGGATGGCGTCTATGTGCTCAGTAATGGCGGGACCGGGGTCCAGTACCGCTATCTCTTTATCGCCAAGCAAATAGGTGTTGGTACCCGCACCAGTCATCACGCCCGGGTTCGGCGCAACGATGCGCCGGACTCTCGGGTTCAGCCGAAAGGCGATGCCGTGATCAAGCATCGGTCAGACCATGTTCTCTATGGGGGCTACCGGATCGACATCTGCCTCGTAATCCACTCCATCCACTTCAAAGCCAAACAGCTGCAGGAACTCACGCTTGTAGCCGACAAAGTCTGAAAGCTGGTGCAGGGTGTCGGTGTTGATGTCCTGCCACAATGCAGCTACCGCAGCCTGGATTTCGGGGTCCAGCTCTTTGCCGTCGGCGCGCAGCCTGCCCTCGTCATCGAGGGTGGGTGACTTGCCGTAAAGTGAGTCACGGAACAGACCGTCCACCTGCTCGATGCAGCCTTCATGCACACCGCGCTCTTTCATCACCTTGAACAGCAAAGCCAGGTAGATCGGCATGGCGGGAATGGCAGCACTGGCCTGGGTCACCACCGCCTTGAGCACAGAGACACGGGCATCGCCGCCCTTAGCCGCCAGTCGTTCACGGATATCAATTACCCGCTTGTCCAGGTCCTTCTTGGCCGCGCCGATAGTGCCGTGCCAGTAGATATCCCAGGTGAGCTTGTCACCAATGTAGGTATAGGCCGTGGTCTTGGCGCCGTCCGCCAGCACACCGGCTTCATCCAGGGCCTCAATCCACATCTGCCAGTCCTCTCCACCCATCACCGCTACGGTGTTGTCAATTTCTTCCTGGGTGGCCGCCTCGAGGTGAAAATCCTGAACTTCTTCCTTGTCAGTGTTGACGCCTTTCTGGGTGGCATCGGCGCCAATCGGCTTGAGCGTGGAATTGTAGACAACCCCGGTATCCGGGTGCTGGCGCCGCGGTGCCGCGAGGCTATAGACCACCAGATCGACCTCGCCCAGATCTTCCTTGATGGTTTCAATGGTCTTCTGCTTGATCTCATTGGAGAAGGCGTCGCCATTGATGCTCTTCGCATACAGCCCATCCTGCTCGGCAAACTTGTGAAAAGCCGCTGAGTTGTACCAACCCGCTGTACCCGGCTTGCGCTCAGTGCCCTCTTTTTCAAAGAAGATCCCCAGGGTGGAAGCACCGCCACCAAAGGCGGCGCTGATACGAGAGGCCAGTCCATAGCCGGTTGACGCACCGATTACCAGAACACGCTTGGGGCCATCTTCGATGGTGCCCTGTTTTTTAACATAGTCTATCTGGTTGCGAACATTGGCTTCACAGCCGGTGGGATGGGTGGTTATGCAAAGAAAACCGCGTACGCGAGGTTTGATGATCATGTGCAGAGTATTCCTGGCCTATTCAGTGATGCACTGGCGCGAACCAGTGACCCGAAAGTCTACCACAGGCTGCCGCACGCATCATGCGCCCAGCATCCCGCCTGCACTCAGATACTGGTGATCCAAAGGGTCTGGTAGGGCTGCACCTCGACCACCTCATCACGCGAATGGAAGTGCGCCCCGCCGATCAGGTCCAGCCATGCGTCGGTACCGATAAGACTGATGTCAGACAGCGCCAGGGGAAGTGGCTGGTCACTGATATTGCTGATGCAAAAAACGCTCTGGCGTCTATCGATACTCTGCCGCCAGAAACCGAACAGGGCGCTGCCCAGGTGCAGGGAGAACTGCGTGGCATTGGGGTGAAAAGCGGATTGTTCGCGGCGCAGCGACAGCAGTGCCTTGATACGTTCAAATACTCTGGCGTGAATCGAATCCTCACTGGACAACACCGCCTTTAAATGCGGATAGCTCCATTGATGCCGGTTGATGGCGCGATAGTGCCCACTGTGCTCGACCCGGTCGTAGTCATTGCGCGTACCCAACAGGCTGTGAATATAGATGCCGGGAATACCCTCGAGAGCCAGCATGATAGCGTGAGCGCAGACGAAGCGCTCCAGCCCCCACTGGTCCGGCCCCTCGGTTGTGCCCTGCAGGGCATCGAACAGGGAAATGTTGATCTCGTAAGGTTTGCTCTCGCCATTTTCCAGCGCGCGGTGGGACACATGACCACCGAACCGGTGCATGGTCTCGACCAGGGCATCCAGTTCCTCATCGCTTAACAGACCCTCCGCTGGACGCAGCCCGATACCATCATGCGAGGCAATAAAGTTGAAGTAGGCGGTGCCGCTCTGCGCCGGCGGCATGCTCATCATCCACAATTTCAGGTGACTGCAGTCTCCGGTCACCAGCGTGTTGACCAGCAGCGGCGGGAGGGAGAAGTTATAAACGCAGTGCGCCTCGTTGGCGTTGCCAAAGTAGGATAAGTTCTGCTGGATGGGGATATTGGTCTCGGTGATCAGCAGCGCGTCGGGCTGGGCATGCTCTACCAGGGTACGCAGCAGGCGCACCACCTCATGGGTTTCTTCCAGATTAAGACAGTCCGTGCCGGGGACTTTCCACAGGAAGGCCACGGCATCCAGACGAAAAATACGCACGCCGTTGTCCAGGTATTGCCGCGCAATAGAAACGAACTGCCTGAGCACGTCTGGATTGCGAAAGTCCAGGTCCACCTGGTCGTGACTGAAGGTGCACCAGACGTGACGCGTGCCCTCAGCCGTCTCTACCTCGCGCAACAAGGGTGAGGTGCGCGGGCGCACCACGGCACTGAGGTCATCCTGCGGTGAGGCTGTGAAAAAATAATCTTTGCCCGGCGACTCGCCGCGCAGAAAATTCTCGAACCAGAGGCTGCGCCCGGAGCAGTGGTTGATCACCAGGTCGGCCATCAGGTCATAGTCGCGCGCAATGGTGTTGATGTCGCCCCAATCACCGAGGAACTCATTAACACTGGAGTAATCCAGCACGGCGAAGCCATCGTCGGAGCTCCAGGGATAAAAGGGCAGAATATGGACACCGGTGAGCAAACCATCTGTGTGGTCGTCGAGGAATTGCTTGAGCGTCACCAGCGGTTTTTCTTGGTCCCTGAGCAGACTATCACCGTAGGTGATCATCAACGCATCGCGCTGGCTCCAGTGATTTACATAGGCGGGCCGGGTGTCACTGTGCTGATCCAGACCCATAAGCTCCAGCAGAGCCAGGGCGAGCTCGCCATGATCCATCGCAATAGGCGTATCGTGATAGATCGCCTCCACATGGTGGCGGACGCGCTCCAGCAGGCGCCCGCTCTCCTCAACCTTCTGCAGCATCGATCTACCCTATTTGCCGTACTCTTCGTGGTCAGCTTCCACCGCGTCGTGTAACTGTTCGAGGATATCCGGCACGGCGCTGATGACCCTGCTCCAGCTGGGTATGAACGGCCGCTCCATGGGCCGGTCCAGGAATGCCTCGCCAGCCTTCATGACATTCTCGGCAAACAACTCAACCGCTTTTTCCTCGCCATGCACGTCCAGCGAGAGACCGTTCATCACCGCGTCGTTGTGATAGGTCTCCACGAAGTCCAGTGCTATCCGGTAGTAGGTTGCCTTGAGCGAACGGAAGGTCTCGGTATTGAAGGTCACACCGCGGGTTGCCAGCTTGCGGAATAAAGCCTTGGAGATATCAATGGACATCCTGGATAGCCCGCCCTGGTCATCATCCTCGGACAGGTCCTGGTGCTTGTGATCGTAGACATCAGCAATATCGGCCTGACACAGTCGATTATTGGCGTAATTGCGATACATCTCCGAGAGCACTCCAATTTCCAGCCCCCAGTCGCTGGGGATTAGGATGTCGTTGAGCACGTCCCGACGGAAAGAAAATTCGCCGGCGAGTGGATAGCGGAAACTGTCCATATAGTCCAGATACTCCATCTCGCCCAATACCTTTTTCAGGGCCCGCAGCAGTGGCGTGACCAACAGCCGACTGACCCGCCCATTGATCTTTCCATCCGCCACGCGTGCGTAATACCCCTTGCAGAATTCGTAGTTGAACCGCGGGTGTGCCACGGGATAGATCAACCGTGCCAGCATTGAGCGCTCGTAGGTCAGGATGTCACAGTCGTGCAGGGCCACCGACTCGGTACGGTTGGAGGCCAGGGTGTAGCCCATGCAGTACCAGACATTGCGGCCCTTACCCAGTTCACGCGGCGCAAGATCCTGTTCCTGCAGCAACTTGTCCAGCGCCTGCAGACGCGGCCCCTCGTTCCAGAGAACGCGATGGCGCTGGGGCAGCCGGCCAAAAAACGTCAGCGCGTTGCGGAATTGCGACTCATCTGCCCTGTCCAGACCAATTACGATTTCCGACAAATAACTCGCTGGTTTCAATTCCTCGAGGATGGCTGGCAGGGCCTCACCTTCCAACTCGGAATAGAGGGAAGGCAGTATCAAACCCATGGGGCGTTCTCTGGAAAATCGCTGCAGCTCTGCCTCGAGATCCGGCAGCGGCCGGTTCGCGAGATTGTGCAGGGTTGTAATTATGCCGTTCTGGTAGAAATCACCCATTGCTCATCATCCTTTGAAATGCTTGTGCGGGTCCTCGGCGGCCAGCCACTGGCCGACCCCTTCGACCCAGCCTTCAGGTCCGTACCCTGCGCTGCGCATGACGCCGCTGTCGCGCTTCAGCTCGGGGAAGTCATGCACCGGGGAGCGCACCAGCAATGCACTGCCCGCCGCGTCGAGCATGGCCACATCGTTGCCACTGTCGCCCACCGCGATATCCATTACCGCCGATGCCTGCCAGGCCCGCCGATATTCGGTACGCAACCAATCCAGTGCCCTGCCCTTATCGCAGTCCCCTGCTATCGTCAGGAAACGCCCCCCCTGCAATGCGTGAGCACCTTGCAGCGTCAGGGCTTGCACAAACGCAGCCTTGCGATCATCTGCGCCACGCCATTGCACTGGCTCGCTGTACTCGCGCTGGTTGGCCAGCACTGCGCCCTCGGGGCTCAAACCCGTCATCGCCGCGATACCCGCGGGACCCGCCCGGTAGAAGTTTTCAAACTCACCTTCAAATTGCGGCCGCAGCTTGTCCAGCAGGTCCAGCCAGCGCTGCCGCGGGCCTGACATCGCCTTCACCCAATAGCCGTCGACTTCTTCTGTCCCGTGAGGCGCCTGCTCAAAATAACCCTGCGGTATGAACACCGCTGCGCCGTTCTCCACGATGAAGGGATGCGTATTGTCCAACTGCTGGCGTAACGCCTCGATCTCCACACGGGTTTTGCTGGTCACTGGCACCACGGGGATACAGGCCGCGGCCAGTTCAGCCAGCAGGGGGGTGGCAGGCGCGAACGAATAGCTTTGGTGATCGAGCAGGGACCCGTCGAGATCGGTAAAGACCAGTCTGGGTACTGGCGCACTCATGGGCGGACTCCCGGTGTCGCCGTGTAACGGCTGATCTGGCGCTGCTGATCCAACCTGAACAGGTGATTGACCCGCGAAGGCAGGCGCTGCAGACAGTACTCCGTCAGGCGCTGGTAATGGCAGACAAATCGCGCCACCTGTTGCGCATCCATCACACCCTCCCCCTCGCGCTGCGCGGACAGCTTGCGCTCCTGCTCCAGGCGCCAGTCGTAAACGCAGTCAAATGATGGTGCGCGCAGCATCACCCACTCATCCACCCGCTGGTAAAGCGGGGAGAACTGATCACTGAGCACGCCATTCACGTAGTTACGCCAGACACCGTCAGGGTCTTCACTCTGCTCCAGGGCATTGACCGGCTCAACCAGTTCATCGATGGGCTGCGCCGTCGCACCCAGGCACCACCCCTCCAGCAGCACGACCTGCACTGGCGTGTTGACTGTATCCCAATCCGCTTGTGGGTAACGGTCATCAGCGGCCTTGTCGAAGCGGGGAATCTGCACCGGCTCGCCCGCCAGCAGACTGTCCAGCGTGCGACAGAGAAGGCCCATGTCATGTGTTCCCGGAACGCCCCGGGTGGCCAACAGCGGGTGCACGTCGATAGCCAGTTGACGCCGCTGGGGCGCAGTGAGGTAAAAATCGTCCAGCGACAGGGTCACAGAGGCAAGCTCGAATTCCGCCTGGAATAAGGCACCGAGGTAATCGCACAACGTCGACTTACCAGAGCCCTGACTCCCGTTAACGGCCACCAGCCAGCACCGGGACGCACTCTTTTGGTGCTCGGCGATAATAGCGGCCATGGGATTGAACCATTTTTGCGCGCTATCCAGGTACTCTACAGGCAGCCGGTTGCGCTGCAGCAGGGCCTGTTGCCACTCAGGCCGCGGCTCTGGCATAGGGGTGCCCTGTTTGTTCGTCACGCATAAACAGAACATAGCAGGTTCCATGCCAGCAGCGCCAAACCGGGTCGCGGCTCACATTATCAGCCTGCGGATATCCCCAAGCAGAGCGACCAGGCCGGTAAGGAATCGACCGCCATCGCCGCCATTGATAACGCGATGATCGTAGGAAAGGGACAGCGGCAGCAGTTTGCGCGCGACAAACTCGTGACCGTCCCAGACCGGCTTCATTCCCGCCCGGGACACGCCAAGAATACCCACTTCCGGAGCATTGACGATGGGGGTGAAGCCGTTCCCGCCAATATTGCCTAGACTGGAAACAGTGAAACACCCGCCCTGCATCTCGCCTGGTTTTAGCTTGCGATCTCGCGCCTTGCCCGCGAGTTCCAGTACTTCCTCCGCCAGTTGCCAGATACTTTTCTGGTCAACGTCGCGTATGACCGGCACCAGCAGGCCTGCAGGTGTGTCCACTGCCATCCCGATATGAATGTACTGCTTGTGTACCAGTGATTCGCCGCCATCGGCCACCGAGGTACAAAACTTGGGGTTATCGCGAAGGGCCACGGCACAGGCCTTGAGAATAAACGGCATGGGCGTCAGCTTAACGCCTCGCTGCTCGGCCTCGGCCTTCATACCGTTACGAAATGCTTCCAACTCAGTGATATCGGCATCGTCGTACTGGGTAACGTGAGGGACGTTCAGCCAGCTACGCTGCATGTTCCTGGCGGTGAGCTTGTCCAGCTTACTGCGCTGGGTGACCTCAACTTCACCAAACAGGGAGAAGTCCACCTCAGGAATGGCGGGGATGCCAGCGCCCGCTGTCTCGCTCGCCGCAGGCTGACTCAGCCTGCGCTGCACAAACTGGTGCAGGTCTTCTTTCAGCAGGCGCCCGCGAGGGCCTGAGCCGGACACCTCGGCAAGCGGAATGCCAAACTCGCGGGCCAGCTTACGTACCGCAGGACCGGCGTAGACGCCAGCCTGCCCGCTGTCAGCCGACGCTGGCTGTGCGGCCGTCGCACCCGGGGCTGCTGCAACTGCCGGCGCCGGGCGCTGCTCCGGCTCTGCCGGTGCAGGTTTAGCGGCAGCGGGTGCCGGGGCGGAAGCGACCGCAGCGGCAGTCTTCATATCCAGCAGGGCATCACCCTGGCGCACGCTGCTGCCCTCCGCGACATGAATCGCTGACACTTCACCGGCAAACGGCGCAGGCACTTCCATGGAGGCCTTGTCAGACTCGAGCACCACCAGTGAGTCACCCTCGCCTACGGTGTCCCCCACCTTCACGCATACTTCAATCAGTTCCACCGCATCGTCGGTACCGATATCGGGGACCGCTACGCCCTGCACGGACCCACCCGTGGGTGTCGCCGGGCTTGCGGCTTGCTCCGGCTGTATTGCGTCGGCCTCCGGCTCTGTCGGCGCGGCCGCTGTTGTGGGTTCGGGCTCCGCAGCGACCATTGCAGAGTCATCGCGGGCGGCAGGTTCGTCGGCGGCTTCACTCGCGGTTTCGATCACCGCCAGGGGGGCTCCCTCGGCCAATTGCTGACCCTCGGTGACCAGCAACTCGACAACCACTCCCGCTGCCGTTGACGGTATTTCCATAGAGGCCTTGTCGGACTCCATCACCACCAGGCCCTGCTCCTCACCTACCTCGTCACCTACTGCCACCAGCAGCTCAATAACCTCGGCTTCTGCACCGCCGATGTCCGGGACTGTTATCTGTTGTTTGGCCACGGTCTATCCCCTATTGTTAAACGGTCAGTGGGTCCACTTTGTCGCCAGAAATGCCCAGCGATTCCATCGCAGCCGACACCACCGCTGGCTCTATACTGCCTTCATCCGCCAGCGCCTTGAGCGCGGCCAGCACAACAAACTCCCGGCTCACTTCGAAAAAGTCACGCAGCTTGCCGCGCGTATCCGAGCGGCCATAGCCGTCCGTGCCGAGTACCGTATATCGACCCGGAATGAATTCACGAATCTGGTCAGCAAGGGACTTCATATAATCCGTTGCCACAACAACCGGCCCCTGCGCACCTGCCAACTGCTGGCTGACATAGGGCACTCTGGGAGGCGATTCGGGATGCAACATATTCCACCGCTGTACCGCCTTGCCTTCACGCTGTAGCTCATTTATCGAGGTCAGGCTCCAGATATCTGCTTCCACGCCATAGTCAGCCTCCAGTATTGCAGCCGCCGCTTCCACTTCACGCAAAATAGTGCCGGCACCCATCAATTGCACCTTGAGGCTGCCGCCGCCGGCGCTGCGACGCAAGGGGTACATGCCGCGGATGATGCCCTCCTCTGCACCCTCGGGCATAGCCGGCTGCACATAGTTCTCGTTCATGGTGGTGATGTAGTAGAACTTGTTCTCGCCCAGCTCAAACATTCGATGCAGGCCGTCCTGAATGATCACCGCCAGCTCATAGGCATAGGCGGGGTCATAACTGATGCAGTTGGGTATGGTGCTGGCCTGCAGGTGGCTGTGGCCGTCCTGGTGCTGCAAACCCTCACCATTGAGGGTCGTGCGGCCGGCCGTGGCGCCGATCAGGAAACCCCGCGCCTGGCAGTCGCCGGCAGCCCACGCCAGGTCGCCAATGCGCTGGAAGCCGAACATGGAATAGTAGATGTAGAACGGCACCATGGGGTAATCACTGGTGCTGTAGGAGGTGGCCGCCGCCAGCCAGGCGGAAAACGCGCCGGCCTCATTGATGCCCTCCTCGAGAATCTGCCCCTGCTTGTCTTCCTTGTAAAACATGATCTGCCCCGAGTCGTGCGGGGTGTAGCGCTGCCCGACAGAGGAATAAATGCCCAACTGACGGAACATACCCTCCATGCCGAACGTGCGCGCCTCATCAGGGACGATGGGCACAATCCGTTCACCGATCTGCTTGTCCTTGGCAAGGCTGGACAACATGCGAACGAAGGCCATGGTGGTCGAGATTTCCCGCTTGCCGCTGCTTTCCAACTGCTTGGAAAACGCCTCGATTGGCGGGGTCTGCAGCAGCTTCATCTCGCTGCGGCGGGAGGGAATGAATCCGCCCAGTTGCTCACGGCGCTGGCGCATATAGCGCATCTCGGGGCTGTCCTCGGACGGCCGATAATATGGCACGTCGGCCAGCTCCTCGTCGCTGACCGGAATACCGAAGCGGTCGCGGAAAGCCTTGAGCGCGTCCATATCCAGCTTTTTCAGTGAGTGCGTTTCGTTGTTGGCTTCCCCGGCCTCGCCCATGCCGTAGCCTTTTACCGTCATCGCCAGGATGACCGTGGGTCGCTCCTTCTCGGCAACCGCCTCGGCATAAGCGGCGTAGACCTTGTAGGGATCATGTCCGCCGCGATTCAGGTACATGATCTCCTCGTCGGAGAGATCCTTGACCAGCTCCAGCAACTCCGGGTACTTGCCAAAGAAATGCTCCCGCGTGTAGGCGCCCCCGTTGTACTTGTAGTTCTGCAGTTCGCCGTCGCACACTTCATCCATGCGCTGGCGCAGCAGGCCAGTCTTGTCCTTCTGCAGCAAGGTATCCCACTTGCGCCCCCAGATGACCTTGATGACGTTCCAGCCAGCACCCCGGAACACACCCTCCAGCTCCTGGATAATTTTGCCATTGCCGCGCACCGGCCCGTCCAGTCTCTGCAGGTTGCAATTGATCACAAAGTTGAGGTGGCCCATTCCCTCACGCCCGGCCAGGGCGATAGCACCCAGGGATTCCGGTTCATCACATTCACCGTCGCCCATAAAACACCAGACGTTGCGATCGCCGTGATCGACCAGACCTCGGCTCTGCTGGTACTTCATGACATGCGCCTGGTAGATGGCCTGGATCGGCCCAAGCCCCATGGAGACCGTCGGGAACTGCCAGTAATCCGGCATCAACCACGGGTGGGGATAGGAAGACAGGCCGTTACCGTCGACTTCTCGACGGAAGTTGTCCAGCTGCTCTTCCTGGAGGCGGCCCTCGAGATAAGAGCGTGCATACATTCCCGGGGCGGAGTGCCCCTGGTAGAACACAAGGTCCCCGTGATGGTCACTTTCCGGGCCACGGAAGAAATAGTTGAAACCGACGTCGTAAAGCGTCGCGCTGGAGGAAAAACTGGAAATATGACCGCCCAGTCCCTCGTCATTATCATTGGCGCGCATCACCATCGCCAGGGCGTTCCAGCGCACCAGTGAGCGAATTTTCCGCTCCATGAACAGGTCGCCCGGCATGCGGCGCTCTTCTACCGGGGGAATCGTGTTGACGAAAGGCGTGACAATGGATGATGGCAGCCGGACATGGCCTTCCAGGGCGTGCCGCCCCAGTTCCCGCATCAGGAACCCCGCGCGCTCGGCGCCGGCGTTCCTGATTACCTCATCCAGCGCGTCAAACCACTCCCGGGTCTCAATCGGGTCTATATCTTCTGCCATGCTCACCTCTGCCTGTTTTGGGGTGCTGATGGCCTTATGAGTTCCTTTTGGGAACTTAACATGAGGTTGACCTCGACCATCCCGGTGTTTCGGAGCTACGCAAAACCGGGAGTGGTGACTCCCGGACGCGATAATGAAAGAATACTACACCACAGGCGAGGAAACTGGAAGGTCAGTTCTAAATACGAACCCAGGAAATTCAATTAAAACAGGTGTTTACAGTGAACACTCTGTATTTTTGTAATTTTATTTCACAAGCACTACTCAATCAGGTAGCTGGCATGTCCGGCCTTCAACGTCTGCGCAGACTCGACGCGCCGCTGGCTCCCGGCTGGCAATAACCCGTTCTTGCCTGGTGCGGCCACCTGTAGCGAGCGCCGCTGTTCGATAAACACGGTGTTGTAGTAGGCCTGCCATTGCTCCAGGCTAAGACCTTCTATGGCCTCGGCCAGCGTTTCCCTGCCATCGAAAGCGTACTGCTTCTTGGCAATCGACTGCCAATAGAATTCGGCCCGCTCCCAGATGTTCTTGTGCGGCCGCGTGACCTCGTTAATGAGCGCTTTCTTGTGTCGCTGGAACTGCGCCTCATCCAGGCTTGCCTCGACACCGCGCATAAACGTGTCCATGGCGTCAGCCAGGGCGGCCGAGTCCGCCACCGGCGACTGCACCAGCATCACCAGCCCCGGCACGTCCAGCTGCGGCCAGGCAAAGGCGCTGGCGATATAACCCAGTTGCTGTTCGGTGCGCAGCTGCTGAAAAAAACCGGACTTCATGATCTGGGCGGTCAGGGCCGTCGCTGCACGGTCTTCCCAACTATTCCCACCCCCTTGCAGGTACCAGGCGAGCACGGCATCGTCATGCTTGATATCCACCGGATACAGCACTGACTCACCGGCGTCCATTTTCAGCACTCGCAGCTGCGGAACCGTATCCACACTGCTCTGCGCAAGCAACATGTCCAGCCGCTGGGAGAGACCCGCAACCTCATCACGTGAGTAGTTGCCATAGATCAGCGCCTCGGCGCTGGCGCTTTGCCAGAACGCCCTGGCGTAGGCGACAACGTCCTCCAACTGCATATCACGCAGGGCATGGATCACCGGCTGCTCGCCCCATTCACCGTATAACAAGGCCTCGCGCAGATCATCCAGCGCCTGGCTGCTGGGTCGCTTGGCCACCGAGTTTTCCAGGCTGCGAATCATGTCCTTACGAATATTGTCATAGCGCTGACCATCAAAATCGGGATTCGCCATCACTTTAAGCATTGCATCCAACAACTCCGATTGCTTGTCATCGTAACCACCGATGCGCAGACTGATGCCCTGTGCATGCTTGTAGACACTGAAATTGAGGCCGGCGAGCAATGCGGGGTAGGTGAACTCATTGACCCTGTCCTTCAGCATGGCCGTGTACAGCACGGCACTGGCGCTTTGCCGGGCATTTTCTCCCACCAGCGGTGAGCGGAAGTTGATATAGGTGACGCCCCGTGGCAAACGGAATTCGTCATCCTGGGCAAACCAGATCGTCTTGCGACCCTCCTCCAGCACGCGCACCGGCGCCGCGACGTAATCCTTCTCCAGTTTCACCAAAGAAACATCTTCGGCGATAAACTGGTTAGGGGCCGGGAGACTGAATGCGTCCTCCGCCACCGGGTTCTGCCAGATGGCAAGTTGTTCAGCAGTGGGAGACTGCACCGAGTAGGGCGTGTCGTAATGCCGGGAACGCCGATCCGTGGACACGTCAGCATCCTCCAGTATCACCACGGCGTTCCCGGGGACGATACTTTCCATCAGGCCAGCCAGCATTTCTGCCTGGTAATCATCCATGATATAGGGGCCCTGCAGCACATCCCCGGGACGGTAGTCGTGCATGCCCGTGGCGAGGCGACTCACGTATCCCATGGGACTGGAATCCTCCTGGAAACGGAAGGAGAGCTCCGCCAGACGCGACTGCTCGTCGTACAACCACTCTTTGGGGCCCTCGGCGCGGAGCATTTCCATGTAGGCGAACAGCATCTGTGCAATGCGATCATGCTCCGCCACCCCTTTTTCGGTGAGTGTGACCGTCACGCTGAACAAGGCTCCACCACGCCAACCCAGGCCCGAACCCGCGGCGAGGCTTTCCACCAACCCCTCGTCTTTCAACCGCGACAGCAAACTACCCTCACCCTCGTGTCCAACAAGGTTCCCAAGATAGGAAAGCGGCTTTGCATGGTAGTCAGCCCGGTAGTCAGCTATCGGAAACAGCAGCTGCAACTGCCGCTGGGTAGCCTGCGGCTGGATCTGCACCATCATCGGCAGCTGCTCGGGGTTGAAAAGCGGCTCATCTATCCCTGAAAGTTCATAGGACTTGTTGGGCACCTGGGAAAACATAGGCGCTACCAGCGACTGCAATTCATCCAGTGACTCGGCACCCAGCACGACCAGGCGCATCTGGTTGGCGGAGTAGTACTTGTCGTAGAAGCTCAGCAATTCGTCGCGAATACTGGATCCGGGGCGATCCGCCAGGCTTTCCAGACTGCCCACTGAAAACTGACTGAAGGGGTGACCCGGATTCATTATCTCCTGCAGAACGTCCAGTCCGCGACGCCCGTCGCTCTTCAACCCCATCTGGTACTCTGCCTCTACCGCATTCTTTTCCCGGTCCACGTACTCTGCGTCAAAACGCGGCGCGATAAAGAACTGCGCGAAGCGGTCCAACGCCTCCGGAAGATAGGGTGCATTGATGTCGAAGAAATAGTTGGTGTGCTCAAAGCTGGTGTACGCATTGCGATTGCCACCATGCTCGGTAATAAACTCTTCGTACTCAGCCGCATCGGGATACTTGTCAGTGCCAAGGAAAAGCATATGCTCGAGGAAATGAGCCAGGCCGCCACGGCCCTCGGGGTTGTCGCCACTGCCCACATGCACGTCCAGTGACGCAGCCGCCTTGGGTGTCTCAGGGTCCGAGACCAGCAGCACCTGCATCTCATTGTCCAGCGTCAGCAGGCGGTAAGCCTTATCATCGTTAGGACTTTGTACCGGCTGGACCACCGACTCCGGCGCGGAGGCACAGGCAGCGAGAATAGCAGTCAGAAACAGGCCGCACAGAAGCCATGGCGTCTGCCGCGAACGCAACACGGACATGAATTACTCCTTTGAAATTGTTGTTTCGGGGGGCGCTACTGGAGCGGGCTGCTCGACATCGCGAGAAGGCCAGGCATAAATGATAGCCTTGATCAGGGTCGCCAGCGGAATGGCAAAAAACACACCCCACAAACCCCAGATTCCGCCAAAGAAAAGTATCGCCAGAATAATGGCAACCGGGTGCAGGTTGACCGCTTCAGAGAACAACAGCGGTACCAGCACGTTGCCATCCAACCCTTGGATAATCAGGTAGACCACACACAACGTATAAAATTCATTGGTGAACCCCCATTGGAAAAATGCCACCAGCACAACCGGGAGAGTGACGATCACGGCACCAATGTAAGGAATAATCACGGACAGGCCCACCAACAGTGCCAGCAACGCTGCATAGTTCAGGTCCATCCAGGCAAACGCCAGATAACTGGCCGCGCCCACCACGATAATCTCAACGACCTTGCCCCGGGCGTAATTGGCAAACTGCAGGTTCATCTCCGCCCAGATTCTGCGCAGCAGGGGTCGGTTCTCAGGCAGAAATCCGGCTAGCCACGCGAGTATCGAGTCGCGATCGCGAAGAAAGAAAAAAACCAGCATAGGGATAAGGATCATGTAGACCATGATCGTAAACAGGCCCGAAATAGACGCCAGGGACTGGGTCACGATCATCTGCCCGCCTCTCGCCGCCTCGGCCTGCGCCATGCTGACCAACTCGTTCATCTGCTGAACACTGAAAATCTCTGGATAACGCTCCGGTAACAACACCAGCAGCTGCTTGCCTCTGTCCAGCATCGCCGGAAACTCGGAAGCCAGGCCCAGCAACTGGCGCCAGGCCAGCGGCAGCAGCCACAGGGTCACCCCAAAAAAGATACCGATAAATACCAGGTAGGCAACGGTCACGCCCAGCCAACGAGGCACGCCGTGACTTTGCAATTGCGAGGACAGGCCCTCCATTAGATAGGCCAGTACGATAGCGGCCAACAGCGGCGCGAGGATATCGCCAATGGTCATCAGCAAGGCGACGGAGATCGCCAGCAATACCAGCAGCAGTACTGACTCCTCCTCGAACAGGTAGCGCCGGTACCACTTCTCAAAAACCTCCATCATCGTCGGTTTCTTCCTTTCATTAACGCTTCTCAATCAGGTAACAAAAGACGCCGTCACGCTGGTCGGCGTCCAGCAACAGGTGGCCGGACTGTTCCGCAAACACCTGAAAATCCCGCTGTGAGCCTGTGTCAGTGGCCAGCACACGCAGCCGGTCACCTGACTGCAGGGTGTTCAGGGCCCGCTTCGCCTTCAGCAGGGGCATGGGGCAGTCCAGCCCGCAGGCATCGACTTCTGTCACCGTAACATCTGGCATAGCGGATCCACCGTATCTATAACGCGGCACAGTATACGCATTACCTGTGGCCGAATGAACTTTACTCAAGGCATTTGCTCGAAGTAACCAAATGGACTATCCGCCAGGCCACCATGCAGTACAATGGTGGCCGTTTCTGAGACGAGATGTGAATTGAACCGGTGTTGAAACAACTGCGAGCCGCAGCCAGTCAGTGGAGATCAGTGCTGGGGCTATCTCTCCTGCTGGCGAGTGCCCCGCTAGCCACGGCCCAGACTGAAGACCTGAAGCTGCCTAACCTGGGCGAATCCAGCACCAGCATGTTTTCTGCTGAATTTGAATACCAGCTGGGGCGCACCTGGCTGCGTATTTTTCGCAGTCAGGTCACAACCGTAAACGACCCACTGCTCTTCGAGTACCTGGAAAGCCTGATTTATGAACTGGTCACCCACAGCCAGCTTCAGGACCGGCGGGTGGAACTGGTGGTCGTGGACAACCCGACCATAAACGCCTTTGCTGTGCCCGGCGGCGTCATCGGCGTCCACAACGGCCTGCTTTTATATGCCGAAACCGAAGATGAACTGGCTACGGTTCTGGCACACGAAATTGCCCACCTCAGCCAGCGTCATTTCTCGCGCGGGGTGGAATTCCAGAAACGCCAGGCGCCCATTAACCTCGCGGCCATGCTGACCAGTCTGGTGATCATGGCTACGGCAGGTGGCGATGCGGGCCTTGCCGCCCTCAGTGCGACGCAGGCAATGGCCCAGGACAACGCTCTGCGCTACAGCCGGGGAAACGAACAGGAGGCCGACCGCGTGGGCATGCAGACCATGGTCGATGCGGGCATGGACCCACATGCAGCGCCGGCCATGTTTGAACGCATGATGCAGGCCTCGCGCTACACCAGCGGCGAACGTATCCCGGAGTTTCTGCGCACCCACCCGTTGTCGGAAAACCGGATTGCAGACACCCGCAACCGCGCGCGTCAGTACCCCAAGTCAATTCGCCCGGTGAACCTGGAGTACCAGATGATGCGCGCCCGGGTGGTCAATCAGCTGGCCGATACCCCCGAGGAGGCGGTGCAGCGCTTTCGCGGCGAACTCAAAGGCAAACCACGCTCACGGGAAGCGGCACAGTACGGCCTGGTGCTCGCATTAACCGAGGCCGGCAGAGTAGACGAGGCCGCGCTGGAACTGGACACCATCTGGTCCGGCGACCCGGAGCGCCTGGAGTACCTGATTGCCGATGCAGAAATCGACATCCGCCGGGGTCACGCAGACCAGGCCGCGGAGAAGTTGTCCAGGCAGCTCAGGCTATCACCAGGCAACCACCCGCTGACCATGACCTATGCCAACGCATTGATGAAAGACCAGAAACCCCATATCGCCGAGGAGGTCCTGGTAAGCCAGAGCAAGCGGCGACCCAACGACCCGGGGCTATGGTATTTGCTGGCTGAGGTGCAGGGACTTTCCGGAAACATCATCGGCCTGCATCGGTCCCGGGCCGAATATTTTATTCTCAACGGTATTCTCGACCAGGCGGAGAAACAGCTCGCCTACGCACTGAAGTTGGTCAAGAATGACTATCTGACCAGCGCCCAGATCAATCAGCGCCTGCAGGACATCGGGGCGATGCGCGAACAGATGGAGAACCTTTAGCCGCGGTTCAGGCGTTACCCTTAACGCTCACTTTCAATTCCGCGGCAAAATCAAGCATACGCCGCAGCGGCACCATGGCCTGCTCACCCACGGCAGGATCAACGAAAATCTCGTTATCATTACGATCGAATACCGTCGCCAGTGTCTCCAGTTCATTCATCGCCATCCACGGGCAATTGGCACAGCTGCGACAGCTGGCGCCGTTGCCGGCCGTAGGCGCAATGATGAACTCCTTGTCCGGTGCCTGCTGCTGAAGCTTGTAGAAAATGCCCTGGTCGGTCGCCACGATAAAGCGCTGGTTGTCCATTTCCCTGGCGGCGTTGATGATCTGGGTAGTCGAACCCACCCGATCCGCCAGTTCCAGCACCGCGGCGGGTGACTCGGGGTGCACCAGCACCGCGGCGTCAGGGTAGACCGCCTTGAGGTCGGCGATCCCACGGGCCTTGAATTCCTCATGCACGATGCAGGCGCCATCCCACATGAGGATATCAGCGCCGGTCTGGCGGCGAACGTAGTCCCCCAGGTGCTGGTCAGGGGCCCAGATGATTTTCTTGTCCTGCTCGGCTAAATGCTCGGCCACGTCCAGGGCGATACTGGACGTCACCACCCAGTCGGCCCTGGCCTTCACTGCCGCTGAGGTATTGGCGTAGACCACTACCGTGCGCTCAGGGTGGAGGTCACAAAAAGCGGAGAACTCTTCTATGGGACAGCCCAGGTCCAGGGAGCAGGTAGCCTCCAGGGTGGGCATAAGCACGCGCTTTTCCGGGGTGAGGATCTTTGCCGTCTCACCCATGAACTTTACGCCGGCAACTATCAGGGTCTGCGCCGGGTGATCATGACCAAATCGCGCCATCTCCAGTGAATCGGAAACGCAGCCGCCGGTTTCCTCGGCAAGTGCCTGCACCGCAGGAGAGGTGTAATAGTGGGCAACCAGCACCGCGTTCTCAGCCTTGAGCCGGGCAGCGATCTGCGCCTTCAGCGCGCGCTCCTGCTCAGGGTTGTGATGATGCCGTTCCGCGTGGTCCAGGTGGTACTGTACCTGCTGGCGGATCGTTTCCAGTTTGTCGGTGGCGATGCTCATACTGTTCGGAAGGGGGAGAGCTGAAAGGAGCGGGGGATTCTAGCACAGATTGGCAGCACTGGAATCGTCCAACAACAGGCAATAACTAGGCGGCCAAACCCGGGGCACCAACACCTGCTGAGCACGCCACCAGCGCTGCCGCATTGGCCACAGGCAGGTCCGCGTCAGGCAGACACGCTAGCCGCTCACATCTGGCGTGTACCAGATCGGCGAACTCCAGGCGCGCTCCTGTATCACCGGGTCCATCAATGGCTGCTCGCAATCACCAGGGCGCTCCGCTGCAGGCAGTTGCAGGCATTGGTGCGCGGTGTAACGACAGCTGGGGTTTTCCACCGCACGCAGGTAATAGACGGAGGCGACGCCGGCATCGAATTCCGGGTCGCGCCACACCGCGCACAGCTGGCCAAACCCGTCACCTCGCGGCGCACAGGTCTGCGGATCGACGTCGGCGCCGTTATTGGCTTCGCCCGCCACGTCATATACGCGCTGATGGTGATTGCCCTCCTCATCAGCCCAGCCCTTGATCACCTGCAGTCGCTGCAGGGGCGTTCCCGGAAACCGGTCGCTACCGGCGTCTGCCGTCGCCGCCACCAGGAACACAGGCGCGTCACCCGCCCGAGCGGGCAAATCCCCGCCCATGGGCACTGCCTGCGCATAGGCGCGAGCGGTACCGTCAGGCCCTTCACACAGCGCGGCATCCAACTGCCAGGCGCCAAAGAAGCGCGGCCTGATTCGCGGACCACTGGTGCCAAACACCTCCCTGCGCTGCAAGGCATCGAATATGGAGTCGCGACTATTCTCCTCCGCCCAGACACCAATCAGGCCGCCGGGATTATTGTAGGCATTGCCTGCGTTGTCAGGACTGAAGGACACCCGCTGCTGCGGCATCGAATCACCGTTGCCCAGGTGTCCGGGGAAATCCGCCTCCTGCACCCCACCGCCGGTACCGTTATGCGTATCCGTACTCGCGGAAAGACCGAACTTGAATGGGTTCACCCCCAACCGCTTTTGCTCACGCAGCCCCTCCACCAGCGCATAACGGGCGTAGTTCTTGCGGTCCAGGCAGTTGGGGCCCAGATGCGGGAGCCAGTCTGCCAGCGGGCCGTCATAGCACTGCCCTACTTCTTCACCCTCACCCACAAAGCGACTGAAGGCGAGCTCTTCGAACCGCTCAAATCGGCACAATTCATCTTCTGCGCCGAGCACGCCCTGCAGGCCATTGCGACACTCGGAATCTCCCTTGTGTTGCATGATCTCCACCACTGGCTCTATCTGTTGGCGCAGGCGAGCGCGCGCGGCCTGCTCGGTTACGCTGCTCGCGCCGGGGTAGTCCACCGCAAACATGCGTCCGTTGCTGATATTGGAATTGTGTGGAATGGCGAGCACATCACAACCGGTGTCGCCGTCTATGCACTGCTCCTTCAGAATGCGCCAGAGATCCCACTCCCGGTGCACATCCAGATAGGAAACCGGGCGCTGCAGTACCGCCGTATTGCGGAATATAACATTGCGATGCAAGTTGGAGCCCAGGCGAAAGGAGCTGTATTCATAGGCGATAAAGGTGGTGCGCTCGCAGTTGTCGCTGGTGTCATTCCAGCGTTGAGCCGCCTCGATCATGTGCCGCCAGGTATTGCCTGTGCGTACGGCACAATCCGCGCCCGCGTCGCCGCACACCGACTGCTTGCGTTTGGAGAAGGGTGACATAATCTGCATGACCAATTGCGGCGCCCTTCCCTCGCCGCTGCGCATAACCTCACAGAACGAACTTGCATAGCCGGCAGCATCAGGGTCCTGACAGACCGCTTGCTCACCGAAGAATTCAGCGTGGTCGGTCACGCCGGCGAAATCCAGTGGTCGGTCAATCTGCGCCCTGCGCGCCCGGTAGTCATCACCCAGGGGCAGCAGAATGGGCTCACCAAACGCGTAGGCGTACGCGTCGTCCGGCTGTACGCGCACATCAAAGTTCCAGGCGTCGTTGGAGAGAGAGGTGTGAATGTGCAGGTCGCCAAACAGAGCCTGACGCGTCTCCTCATTTCGCTTACAGGGCGCCCGGGCGATAGCGGGTGCAAATTCGCGTGCCGCATAGGCGCTCTCCGCCGGCGGCTCCACACCGCCGCAGGCACTCAGCAGCAGGCCGGCAGGTAACAGTAAAAAGGCGGGGACCCTGATCACTTTATTCATCCATCCAGGCAGGCCAGTCCTCTGCCAGACTACCCTGCCAGACCGGCTCGCGCCGCTCGAACCAGGCCATGCCTCCCTCAATGGCGTCGGGTTTACTCATGGTAAAGTTCAGTGCCCGGCTCTCTTTTTCAGCCAGGCCGTTATACGTCATATGCAGCCCCTGCCAGAGCAGGCGCTTGTGCATGGCCACCGCCATTGGTGCCGAATTCACCGCGATATCACGGGCAATCTCCAGGGCCGTTGCCAACACCTCCGCCGCCGGGACACTGCGCCCCGCCAGTCCCCACGCAACCGCCTCCTGCCCACTGAGGCGCTGCCCGCGCATTAACAGCTCCAGCGCCTTCTCCATGCCCACTACCCGTGGCAGGATAAACTCCATGGCAAAATCGGTGACCACTCCCCGGCGAGATTGCAAAAAACCGTACTTGCACTCGTCAGCAAAAACCCGGATATCTGTCTGCATGGCGATACCCAGACCTGCACCCACGGCATGGCCGCTGCAGGCGGCAATGACCGGTTTGCGCACCTCAAACGCCTGCATCGCAAGCGGACAGGAGTCCACCTCTACACTCACCGCCTCGCCATCAAATGTCTGCGCGCCCGCACTCATATCCGCACCCGCACAGAAACTCTTTCCGGCGCCGGTGAGAACCACGGCGCGCACGCTATCGTCGGTATCGCAGCGTTGATACGCCTCGCCAAGACCCTGGATAATTCCCGGCGACAGACTGTTGTGCGCCTGCGGACGATTGAGCGTGATAACGGCGACGGGGCCATAAGCCTCAACCAACACTTCCTCTGCCATATCCTTGTTCCTGCTACTGACCTGGCCAACAACCATAGTACAACCTGCCGTCCATCCAATGCCTGTCGGGGCCATGAATGACCGACACAACTGCTCATTGCGCGCTCGAGTGGTAATTTTCAATAAACTATGAGTAGAATTTCATTGAATTATTCCGTATAACCTCATGTTATATAAAGAATTAGCTCGAGCGCGAGACTAATCAGTACTTCGCCACTAGGCCACCGGGCCCGGCGTGCAGCAGAGGTAAATGGTGCAACAACACACGGTTCTTATCATTTCAGAGAGCAATTCAGATCATTTGATCCTGTCTGACTGCCTCGGCCGCGCCGTGCCTGACCGCTTCAAACTGGCCACAATCGCCTCCATGGAGCGTCCGCTGGAAGCCCTGCTGGACCCCCTGATCGACACAGTCATCATGGCCTTTGGCCCGGAAACAGAATACCTGCTGCGGCTTGCAGAGAAGAATGAGGCAACGGTGCCCATTATTCTGCTGCTGGATGACGCAGATGAGAACCGCTCCGAGCAACTGCGCGAACTCGGCGCACAGGACTACCTGCTGCGTAGCCAGTTACAGGATGGCCTGGTGCATCGCGTACTGGACTACGGGATTCAGCTTAAGGCAGCGCGTGACCGCATACAGCAGCTATCGAATCGCGACACGCTCACCGGCGCACTCAACCGGGTGGGATTCAGGGCGCATATGGAGCGCGCCATGGAGCGCAGCGAACGCTACGGTTTTAACACCGCTTTACTGTATATCAACATGGACCAGTTCTCGCAGGTCAACGACCACTACGGTGAAGCCGATGGCGACCTGCTGATTAAAACCATCTCTCGTCGACTGATTAACAAACTGCGCAGCACAGACAGCATCGCGCGCATTGGCGGTGACGAGTTCGCCATCGTACTGGAAGACGTCAGCAGCTTTAAGGACGTGGAGATGATCGCCGGGAAGATGCTCAAGTCGATTACCGCGCCAATGATTCTCAGCGAGCAACAAGCTTCTATTGATGCCAGTATCGGCGCGGCTATCTATCCTGACGACGGCACTGAGTTTTCAGACCTGGTCGATTTCGCTCGCTCTGCCATGCAGCAGGCGAAGGCCATCACCGGCAGCAAGTTTGTGCGCTACAGTGAACAGTTGTCGTTTGATCACGGCGGCGCCACATCCCTGGCAGCGGAATTGCGCACAGCAGTACGCAAAAATCAGTTTGAGCTGCATTATCAGCCCAGGATCGACCTGGCCACGGGTGAACTGGTGGGGCTGGAAGCCCTGCTGCGCTGGAATCACCCCGAGCGCGGCATGGTATTACCCGGCGAGTTCATCGCGGCCTGTGAAGACATGGGTCTTATGCGCACCATTGGCTACCAGGTCATTCAGCACGCCTGTTCCGCACAGGTATGGATAGAGGAACAGGGCTTTCGCGACGTGGACGTTGCCGTGAATATCTCTTTCAGCCAGTTCCAGGATGACCGCTTCGTAGACATTGTTAAGGACATAATCACCCGCTGTGGCACCAACGCGGCGCAGATAGAGTTCGAGTTGACCGAAACAACCATTTTGAGCTGCCCGGAACAGGTCAAACAACGCATGGAGCAACTGCGTTTATTGGGCATCTCGTTTTCGCTGGATGACTTTGGTACTGGCTTCTCTCAGCTATCACACCTGACCGAGCTGCCCATTTCTGCGCTGAAAATAGACGCCTGCTTCGTCAGGGAACTGCCCGCCAATCCACACCAGGAAGCGGTTTGCACGATGATCATCGAGATGGCCCGCCGGTTGGGCATGGTGGTCGTGGCTGAGGGTGCCGAAACCTACGAGCAGATTGAATACCTTCGCGGCCAACAATGTCAGCAGGTACAGGGCTTCTATTACAGCCCCGCAATACCCCTGCAGCAACTCCCGCGCTTCGTTCGCGAATTGAACCAGAAACGCCGCGACCCCCTGTTCTCCTGACGCCACCGCGCCCTAGAAAATAACGCGATTCCTGCCCGTCTTCTTGGCTTTATAGAGCTTGCTGTCTGCGGCGAGTATGACCGCTTCCGGGTCCGGGCAATCCTCATCTCGCGCTGCCACCCCGGCACTGATGGTAACCGAGACCTCGTCGGTACCGACTCTGGTAGCCCCACGCCTTCGCGCACCGTCCTTTGAACGTTGCGGCCGACTGCGACGGTCACGTATGGACATCTTGTAATCCGCTATACGCGCGCGCACGTCATCCAGTGCAGCAGCACAATCTTCCGAAGACCTGCGCGGAAAGATGATGCAGAACTCCTCGCCACCATAGCGATAGGCAATGCCACCGTTACCCACCTGGTTCACCCTGGAAGCGACCAGCTTCAATACCTCATCACCCACGTCGTGCCCATGCTTGTCGTTGAAGCGCTTGAAATGATCGACGTCGAGCATGGCGATACTGTAGCGACGACCCAGCGTATTGAGTCGCTCGTTCAACGCCCGACGACTGAGCAGGCCAGTGAGTTCATCGCGATAGGCCATCGCATAGGAGCTGCGCAACAGGCCCCATACCAGGCAGAGCCCCCCGGCTATACCCATGGCAGCGGAGATGTCCTCCAAATGTAACAGTGCCAGAGAGAAGAACCCCGAGGCCAGCACACCCAGCAAAACGCTCTCTGCAACGGTATTGCGCATCACCACCAGGCCCAGGCCGACAATGGCGACGGCCAGCGCCAGCTTGCTCGCGCCCACAGAAAGAACATAGCCCTCCAGGGGACGCGCGGAAAAGGCGCTATCGCCAGTGGTTGCAGCCTCGACAAGAACGTCGGCCAATGGAAAACAGATACCGGCAATACCCAGAAAAACAACGGTAAACAACAGGCCGAAGGTATTGAACATACCGCGCTCAGGTATCAATAAAAGGTAGAGGGACAGGAGCGGCAAGGCCAGGCTCGCCACCAGGAACAACCTCGCCGCATCCGGCTGCGCCAGGCTGACCTGCAAATGGGTCTGGATCAACCAGTAGAGCGCAGTGATGCCCAGGGTAGCGAGCATCAGGCGCAGGCGGCGGAACTGGTACGCCATGACGACGCAGCCCACGGCGATCAAATACGGGAGATTGACGAGTATAACCCGGGCGTCACCACCCAGATCAGGCATATATTCCCGCGCAATCAACGCTGCGCCGACGATTAACGTCGGTGCCAACAGCCTGACCAGCGCTGCCCAGTGAAGATGCATCACGCCTTTCGCTCGCCCCAATTCGACAATTCCACGTCCCCTGCCAAGCAATCTGCCGGTTTGACCTATTCCTGCTAGGCGGGAAGTTCGAGTGATGATAGCCTAGAACTCTCATAACAGCATTACTCCATTTCTCATGTCCAGCGAAGACCGACGACACCATCGGCCCAAGATTCTCGTTTGCGATGACGACTTCAATGTCCGTCTGCTCACCCGGCAGTGCCTGGAAGCCGAAGACATGGTGGTAGTGGAAGCGGCTGACGGCGCCGAAGCCATCGATGTATTCATCCGCGAACGGCCAGACCTGGTATTTCTTGACGTGGAAATGCCGGGAATGACAGGCCTTGAGGTTTGCCAGCGGTTACGGCAATTGCCCCAGGGCGAGTCTATTCCCATCATGATTGTTACCGGGTCAGATGATCGCCAGTCCATCGACGACGGCTTTGAGGCCGGTGCGACCCAGTACAAAACCAAGCCGGTCAATTGGTCATTACTGGGCAGAGACGTGCTGTACATGCTGCGCGCCTCGGATGCATTTAATGCACTGAAGCGCCAGGAGGATCGCCTTCGCTACCTGGCCTACTACGATCCATTGACCAGCCTACCGAACCGGCGCAGTTTTAATGAGCAGCTCAACCGCATACTGAAACGCTGCCGTCGCCACAAGACCAACGCCGCGCTGTTATTTATCGACCTGGATCATTTCAAACGCATTAATGATTCTATCGGCCATGGACGCGGCGACCGCCTGCTGGTAGAAATCGCCAAGCGCCTGACCGTGGAACTGCGCGAAGACGACGCCATCAATTATTACACCGACAACAACGCCGAGGACGAGGCTACAGACGCCGGCACGGAGATAGCCCGACTGGGTGGCGATGAATTCACCGTTGTGCTTTCAGACATCACCGATGCGATGCAGGTGGAGCGCGTGGCCAAGCGCTTACTGGACACACTGTCCGAACCGATACCGCTGCAGTCGCACAATCCGGTGGTGACGCCCAGCCTGGGTATTGCCCTGTATCCACAGGATGGAGAGGACCCGGACACGCTTGTACGCAATGCGGATACCGCAATGTATGCCGCCAAAGCCAGCGGGCGTGCCTGCTACCGCTTTTACGACGAGGACATGAATGCCCGCGCCGTCGAACAACTGAAGATGGAAGAAGAGCTGCGTGACGCCATGCGCAATGACGAACTGGAGCTGCGCTATCAACCGCAGGTCGATACGCGCACTGGCGAAGTTGTGAGCATGGAGGCACTGGTACGCTGGAAGCATCCGCAGCGCGGCATGGTGTCACCACTGGAGTTTATACCTGTTGCTGAACGCACCGGCCAGATCATCGAGCTGGGCGAATGGGTGATGGGTGAGGTTGCGCGTCACTGCCAATACTGGGACGCAATCGGCCTGCAGTCCTTTCGAGTTTGCGTCAACATCTCACCACTGCAGTTCAACCAGAGCAACCTGCCACAGTGGATCGCGGGCTTCCTGGAGCGCTCCGGGCTTGATCCGCAACGACTGGAGCTGGAACTGACCGAAAGCGCGATTATGACCGATGCCCAGACCAACATCGAAAAGCTCAGCCTGCTCAAAAAACTCGGTGTAGAACTGGCCGTAGATGACTTCGGCACCGGCTATTCATCGCTGAGTTACCTGAAACGCTTTCCAATTGACACACTCAAGATCGACCAGAGCTTTGTGGCCGACCTTTACCGGCCCGACGGCGCCGCCATCGTCGATGCCATCGTTGCGCTGTCCAAGACTCTCAACCTGCGTGTGATTGCTGAGGGCATTGAGGACAAGGAGCAGCTCGAATACCTGGTGGCACGAGGCTGCGACCTGCTGCAGGGTTACTATTTCTCTCATCCACTCTATCCAGAGGACGTGCCCGACATGCTGCGGCACAATTTCAGCAAGGACTTGCAGATCGAATGATCGCAGTCTCATCGGTCGCCGAAATATGAGGGCCTTGTTTCATATTGCTCTATTCGGGGTAATCCTGCTCACCAGCCTCAGGCCTATGGCGGATGACGAGCCACTCCTGCACGTGATGCTACAGGGTGACTCCGCTGCCAGTATGCGCTCTCTCGCAGAAACACACGGCGGCAAACTTACCCACTACCTGCCCATCATCAACGCGGTGGGCGCCGAATTGACCCGCGCTCAACTCGACGCTGTGCTGGCTTCCGACGACGTGCAGCGCCATATCGACGATCTCGCCCTGAACGACCAGCCCGATGGACCCGAGGAACCGGCTGACACCTGCGATGTGGCAGGCTCTGTAGAAATTGTGCGCGGCAATGACGGTTTTGAGTGGTACCTCTACAACAAGGGAGACCACGCGGCGCAACTGACAGAGCTGGAAATCAGCTGGCCCGAAGCCCTGGGCGCTATCCGCAGCATCCGCCTGGGTGAAAAAGTACTGCCATCCTCCGCATGGGAAACGCAGGCTGCGCAAAATGCTCACATCAAATTACAGCCCGAGAGCGCTCCAGGATTGAACAACCGCCAGGCGCTGGATGTGCGATTTACCAGCCCCGTCGCCGATACGCCTCTGCAAAGCGACTATCACGTTGTCGCGCACTTCGGCGCGGAGTGCCAAACGAAGCTGCTCCCCGGGTATCCGGAAAACAACACAGACTTTTACTACAGCACGGTCACTGGCGCAGAACAGTTGCACATTCATGGTGTAAAAGGTGGCGGCGTCACGGTGGCGGTGCTGGACTCAGGCCTCTGGGACCATCCTGCGCTGACCCTGGACAGCACGGGCAAGAACCGGGTACTGGCCCGCTATGACGCCATCGGCGACAGCGAGCATGAAGGCGTTTTCGACGAGAGCGGCCACGGCACACACCTCACCAGCGTGATCGCGCACAGCGAGCAAACCTTCAGACAGGGCAAGGCTTCCGGCGGGTACAAGGGCATAGCACCCGACAGCAGCATCGTCGCAATCAAAGCGTTTAACGAGACCGGCCAGGGCGGCATGCTGGACATCGTGCGCGGCCTGCAGTGGGCGGTCGACAACCGGGAGAAATACCAGATACGCGTGCTCAACCTTTCTTTCGCGGCGAGACCCCGATGGCCATACTACCTGGACCCGATAAACCAGGCAGTCATGCGAGCCTGGGCTGCCGGCATAACGGTAATTGCCGCGGCCGGTAACGAGGGGCCAGAGAATATGACAGTCGGCTCTCCCGGTAATCTGCCCTATATCATTACCGTGGGTGCTGTCACTGACTCGTGGACCGCGGATACCAGGGAAGATGACTACATTCCCGATTTTTCTTCACGCGGGCCAACGCCAGCCGCACATATCAAACCCGATATCGTGGCGCCCGGCGGACACATCACCGGCATCACCCGACCCGGATCCAGCTTGACCCGGGACAACCCGGAATACGCACTTCCAGGAGGGGAGTTCGTCATGACCGGCTCATCACAAGCTGCGGCAGTTGTGTCTGGCCTGGTCGCCCTGCTGTTGCAACTTGAACCGGAGCTCAGCCCTGACGACGTAAAGTGCAAGCTGCTGGGTACGGCGGAACCCGCCATCAATGCTGATGGCCTGCTGGCATACAGCCCGTTTACGCAGGGGCAAGGTTACGTCAACCTGTCACGAGCCATCACCCTGGGAGAGCGTGGCTGCGGCAATCAACAACTTGACCTGAGTCGGGACATGGCCCTGCAGGAACACTTCGAGGGCCCCGCAATCATCGACTCGCAGGGCAACATCAGCCTGCCCGGGCTGGCAGACATGCTTGCTACAGAGGCGACAGAAAAGGGATACAGTGAAGACAGGGTGTGGGGTGTGAAAGGCCACATCGAACGTCTCCCCGAGAGCTACCGGCCTCCCTTGAATCATCCGTTTCCGTGGCAGGAAATGTATGAGCTGGAGCGACAGAAAATTGAAGAACTTTCCAAACCAGACTAGCTCCTGATCCGCAAATCCCCTACTATATATACGGTTAAAGCCTCTCCGAAATCCATTGACCCTGCTCAGGGCATTGGCCTTGCGCAGAGAAACGACCTCAACTGCGCGTAATCACCCCGGGCAGTTATGCAATTCTCGCTGCTATAAACACCATCCCTGACCGCACGACCCCAAACCAGTAACCCAAACTGGTTATGTACATCCCTTCTACTTCATCAATTCCGCCCGTTTAATAAAGTCAAGCGTCCAATCAAGAAGATGCGAACTGGATCTCAGTAGGGATCACCAAACTTTTAAGCGCGTCACACCAAGTGACATTAAACGGCAGCACAAAGAATTTTTTTGAAGGCGGACAACGATATGAATACTTATAACGTAGCAAAGCTTGCAACCCTCGGTGGCCTGACAATGGCGCTGCTGAATCCTTCTCTTGCCCTGGCTGGAGCAACCCAAACATCAGCGAACAACGTCGACGCAAGACTTGTTCACACAGTTAGTCATTCTCTGGCGGACGCCCAGTCCTACACACGAAGTGGCACCGCTGGTTACAAGTGGGGCAAAAGCCCACAAACCTCCTCGAGCACCACAAACTGGGCTGACAATGCGCCCGTTCGCGCCGGATACAAGTGGGGGAACGCTGATACCCAGGCTGAGACAGAGTCATATGCTGACAACACCAGTTATCAGTGGGGTAGCATGAGTTTTTCTGAGCAGTCTGGTTACCGTTGGGGGATCCGTTCCTTCGCTGACCAGTCCGGCTACCGCTGGGGAGTTCGCTCTTTCGCTGACCAGTCCGGCTACCGCTGGGGAGTCCGCTCTTTCGCTGACCAGTCCGGCTACCGCTGGGGAGTCCGCTCTTTCGCTGACCAGTCCGGCTACCGCTGGGGAGTCCGCTCTTTCGCTGACCAGTCCGGCTACCGCTGGGGAGTTCGCTCTTTCGCTGACCAGTCCGGTTACCGCTGGGGAGTTCGCTCTTTCGCTGACCAGTCCGGATACCGCTGGGGAATTCGCTCATTCGCTGACCAGTCCGGCTACCGCTGGGGAGTCCGCTCTTTCGCTGACCAGTCCGGCTACCGCTGGGGAGTCCGCTCTTTCGCGGAACAGTCCGGCTACCGCTGGGGAGTTCGCTCGTTCGCTGACCAGTCCGGCTACCGCGGGGGAGTTCGCTCTTTCGCTGACCAGTCCGGCTACCGCTGGGGAGTCCGCTCTTTCGCGGAACAGTCCGGCTACCGCTGGGGAGTTCGCTCTTTCGCTGACCAGTCCGGTTACCGCTGGGGAGTTCGCTCTTTCGCTGACCAGTCCGGTTACCGCTGGGGAATTCGCTCATTCGCTGACCAGTCCGGCTACCGCTGGGGTGTCCGCTCTTTCGCTGACCAGTCCGGCTACCGCTGGGGTGTCCGCTCTTTCGCTGACCAGTCCGGTTACCGCTGGGGCGTTCGGTAAAGCCTGACTCCCTCAAGCAATAGATTTAACAGGCGTAACTTCTTGAATCCGCCTTCTGGGCAAGAAGTTTACGCCTTTTTTATTTTCTGGTTTTCGCTCGTTCAACCTTCTCTAACTCCTACAAACTGAGCTACCCTAGCCTTTCGGAAAGACCCTGGCACCCTGGGACCTTCTTTTGGCTATGAAAAAAGGATCACTAAGCTTAATCATCGCACTCGCGATCTTCTCAGCCCTCTCTTCCGCAGAGCCAGCTGACGATATCAGCGTGACCTTTCTCCACTCGCCATTATCAGAAGAACTAACTCAGCAAAGCGTACTCCAAACCTTCCAAGATTCAACAGGGGCGCTTTGGTTCGTAACTCAAGAGGGACTGGGGAAATATACGGGAAAATACCTCAAGCACTATATACACTCGCCCACTGATCCAGGAACGATATCGAGCAACATAGCAACAAGAATTGCAGAGGACAGCGACGGCAACTTATGGGTAGCCACGGCCGGTGGAGGGCTCAACCGCTATGACAGACGACTTGAGAACTTCGAGCATTTTTCAGCCGATGTAAATAACCGCAACTCACCACTCTCCAACTACATTACGACTCTCTTTTATGATTCGACCGGCCATTTATGGCTAGGCTATCGAAACGGATTCAGCATTTTCGACCCGGCAAATCTCGAATACAGGCACTACCAATCGGATACTGAGGACGAACTCCAAGTGGGTGATATCGTCGAGTTCAGTGAGACCGCTGATGGCACAATTTGGGCGATAACAAGTAATTCAGGGCTAGTAAAAATAGATATTCGCACTCTTGAGCCATCAAGAGTTCCGATCGGTATAGTCGACGAAACTGGAAGTAAAATACGACTAAAAAGGCTACTAGCTTCATCAATGCAGCTATGGATTGCAACAGCAGGTCACGGCGTACTTCTCTTTGACACTGAAACCAATGAAAAAGAACAGTTCGTTCATAAGGTAAACGATCGGTCTTCTCTTTCGTCTAACAATGTCGCCTCTATTTATCAAGATAGCGATGGTCATGTATGGGTAGGCACCCACGAAGGCCTGAATTTACTTTTAGAGTCGACCAGGAGCTTCGCACGATACAACACAGATAGCTCCGGCCTGCCAGGTGATCTTATCCTAAGCATTTATCAGTCAAGAGAAGGGGTCTACTGGGTTGGTACGCACTATGGATTGAGTTCGGGAAGGCACACACAATTTTCCAAGTTTGATATCACTAACAGCGGACTATCCAACGACTCAATCAACACCTTTAGCGAAACAAAGGATGGCAGCCTATGGGTCGGCACAGATGATGGGCTAAATCGCCTACGACCTGGAGAGGAGCACTTCGAATGGATAAATCAATACACTGACCCTGGAATATCTAGCAATGTTGTAATGAGCCTGCTCGCGGATAACGATCATTTATGGGTTGGTACTTTTAACGCTGGCCTGAACCTACTCGACCTCAGCAACAACAGAGTAAAAACTTTCCGACATTCTGCTAGTGATCCCCGCTCGATTGGTGACGATGGAATAACTTCACTCTTAAAAACCTCCACAGGGGAAGTATTAGCAGGCACCTATGGTGGCGGGCTCAATCTATATGACGAGGCCAGCGACTCGTTCATCTCCTTCAAAAACGATCCTCTCGACCCACTAAGCATAAGCAACAACAATGTGCTTGCATTGCATGAAGACTCTTTGGGCTACGTGTGGGTTGGAACAGAATCAGGGCTTAACAAACTAGACCTCAAAAGACGAACATTTTCTCGAGTAACTGGTCCAGGAATCAAAACGGACACACTTAAAAGCATCGTATGGGCGATTCATGAAGGTCTAGACGGAACACTTTGGCTTGGCAGCGCAGGTGGTGGCTTAACTGGCTGGCCAATTGAAGACAGAAAAAAACTGAAAGTCAACTTCCGGCAACTCTCAGAGTTTGTCACCTTGCCTAGCTCAAACATATATGGGATTCAAAATGATGACAGGGGAAATCTATGGCTGTCTCACAATAGGGGCATATCAAGAGTAGACAATAAACTCGAAAGTGTCGTCCATTACGGCGCGCGCGACGGCCTACAGGGGCTAGAATTCAATATGGGTGCCTCTCTTAGGGCGAGAGATGGCATTCTGTATTTTGGGGGAATACGCGGGTACAACACAGTGGACCCTAGAAAAGCTGGAGGCGCTTCAGCGCCTCCACAAGTAAGCATTCATTCAATTAAAATCATGAATGAGAAAATAATATTTGAAGAACCATACGATAGGTTAGATCACATCGAACTAGGCCACGAAGACAAAATGTTTTCAGTGGAGGTATTTGCAGCCAACTATACTGAACCCGAGTCACTTCAGTATGCCTACAAGCTAGAAGGAATAAACTCGGAGTGGGTGATATCAACCGACTCAAGAGTCGCATCATTCACCACCCTTCCACCTGGTCAATATGAATTAAAAATGGCCGCGGCAACGCCTGACGGTAGCTGGAACTGGGAGGCTATATCACTTCCAATATCTGTAGCACCGCCACCGTGGCTTAGCGGTTACGCGTACGCTCTTTATGCCTCCACCGCAGTAGCTATAATCATGATAATGATACGGCGGCAACGCAAGGAAACAGAACTGGCGTATCTCAGGCAAAAGGAGCTAGAACAAAAGGTTGAGGAACGAACCTCCGATTTAGAAATAGCTCGACAAACTGCAGAAAAAGCAAACAAGGCCAAATCCGAGTTCCTTGCCACGATGAGTCACGAAATTCGGACACCTATGCATGGAATGATAGGAATGACTGAGCTCCTGCTGCATACCGACCTGGAATCGGAGCAGCGAAGATTTGCAGAGGCAGCGCACAGTAGTGGTGTTTCGCTTTTGTCCATTATCAATGACGTTCTTGATTTCTCAAAAATTGAGGCGTCTAAAGTCGAAGTCGAGAATGTGAGTTTCGATCTATTGGACCTTATAGATCAGGTTTGTTACCTCCAAAGCGAACCCGCTCACCGAAAGGAAATTGAGCTCGCTAATATTACCGCACCGGAAATAAAGTTTGAGACGATCGGAGATCCAAATAAGATTCGGCAGATCCTTATGAACCTAGTGAGCAATTCGATCAAGTTCACTCACCAGGGCGCAATTGTCGTGAAGATAAACTTGCTTGAGAAAGATGAAGAAGCGAGAAACTACAAGCTCGCATTGTCAGTAAAAGATAGCGGAATAGGAATGGACGAAGATACGCAAGAGCGAGTTTTTGACGCTTTCACCCAAGCAGATGCTAGCACTACTCGCCAGTACGGGGGGACAGGCCTTGGCCTATCTATATCAAAAAAATTCATTGAAATGATGGGCGGCACCCTTTCTGTAGAATCCGAAGTCGACAAAGGGACAACTATCACCGTAGAACTAGACTTGCCTATTGGAGAAACCCGCTTATCGACAAGAGCAATAAAAAACGGATCGGCAATCGTTCTCTCCGACAGCTCACTTCACTCTGAAATGCTCACATCCCATTTAACCAGAGCCGGTTTCGAGTGCGAGGTAAGCAATGATATTGGAAGAGCTCGGTCCAACGCAGACCTGATCGTGGTCAACGGAGCTTGGCTGCGAACTCAGCCCTTCATACAAGAAAAGATGAACCAACTAAAATCAAAACCAGGCCTGATAGTTGATAGCTTGCCCAGCAATAGTTCGAATGAATGCCCCGATCATTGGAGGAAAATTGTTTCACCACTCTCTCTGAACGAGCTATTGGAAAACATTAACGAGACTCCTGGATCAAAACTTGTCCACATCGAAAAAACAAAAAAACGAGAAGATTCTCCAAAGTTTCACGCCAGCGTTTTGGTCGCAGAGGATGTAGAAGTAAATCAGAGAATTGCCAGAGAGATGCTGCAGATGCTGGGCTGCGAAATAACGATAGCATCGGACGGGCTTGAAGCAGTGGGACTATTCAGAAAAAATAAATTCGATATAGTATTAATGGATTGCCAGATGCCCAGAATGGATGGTTTTGAGGCAACCAGAGCTATTCGCGCCTACGAATCACAGGCACGCAAGCAAAGGACACCGATTATTGCTCTAACTGCAGGCACATCCAAGCATGATGCAGACAGATGTAGATCGGCAGGAATGGACGATTTTTTCTCCAAACCTTTTGGACTTACTGATATCGTGTCGGCCTTGGAGAAAAACCTCCCCCAAAGGGTGGCTGCTTCCCCAAAAGATGCAACCTCTAGCGACAGCTCGCAAGAAATAATCGGAGATGATGCAATTATAGTTATCAACCAATCTGCTATAAGTAATATTCAAGAGGTAGAAAGCCAAACAGGGAACCCCTTACTACCTCAAATATTCTTAGGCTACGAAGAGCAGTTCAACACCAAATTGCTTGAACTGAAAGACGACATCAGTCGAAAAGACTCTCAAGCTTCGTTTAAAAGCGCTCACGCTATAAAGTCCATGAGCGCTAATATCGGCGCGGAAAGAGTTAAAAAAATAGCAGAGAAGATGGAGCGCTTTGGCCGTTTGGGGGATGTAGATTCAATATACGGCATGTTCTCAGAACTGGAACTTGCGAAGGAAGAGTTTTCACAAGAAATGCAACGCGTAGAGTTAAAGAAGTACAGTTAGTGCGCGTGTTTTTAGTTCAACGTGACTAGAGTCTTTGTAAGGCCATATTATGCTGGTTTTTCAGGCATTGTTCTTCAGCTCCTTTTTCTCATTTCGACAAACTGGGCGTTTGCAGGAAGTTCGCTGAAGCTGTTCCCATCCCCTATCTCATACGAGATAGCTGCGCCGGTCATAACAGAAATTTTTCAAGATAGCGCGGGCCACCTATGGGTTGGCACTCAAACAGGCCTCTATCGATTTCAGGGAAAGAATTTCGAAGTATTTTCATCAACTAGCGAAGGGGGTTTTAAACTGCCTGTCTCTGACATTCGGGGGGTGTTTGAGTCTTCATCTAAAACCTTGTACATAGCTACTTACGGTGCAGGCCTACTCGAGTGGAATCCACTATCGCTGCAATTTGAACAACTCTTTACCTCAAATAGCAATGAGCCAAAGCATGAGCATATTGTTGGCTCTTTTGCAGATTCTCAGGGAACGGTGTGGCTTGCAACAACGCTAGGTCTAAAAGCAATCACTTTGCCATCTGGTGAGGACCTGGACTGGCTAGAGAGAAGCACATCCCTAAACCCAGTTGAACCAACTTCTAAGTTTGTAGAACTCACACCAGGCGTTCTGATCATCACTTCTGGAAGCAAAATTTTCAGTATTGACGTCAACTCAGAGTCCGTCACGCTTCTTTCAAATTCATCAAAGTACAAAACTATAACCGCGATAGCCAAGTATTCTGACACCGAGATTTTGGCGGGCGCGGATGATGGAGCCCTGTACTTGTTTGATGTCGGCAAAAAACAGTTAAGCGAACCACATACGGCGCTGTATAGCATGAAATCGCCGATTACAGCCTTGGCTACCTTCGAGTCTCGCATCTGGGTTGGGACAACGACGGGTCTTTTCTCGTTCAGCGAAGACATGGAGAGCCCTCTCGCTCACTACTCAAAAGACTCATCACTTTCACATAATCATGTGACAACTTTCGCCGAGGTAGGCGAAGAGCTTTTTGTCGGAACCTATGAGGGCCTAAATCAGATCGGTATAACGTCCTTTGAGAATAAATATTTTTCAAACAGTGGAGTTTACGACGATGTAATGAGCTTTGAAGTAGATACAAATGGGAATCTATGGGTTGGAACCTTTGGAGGGCTATTCGTTTCCACTCAGGAGGAACCCGGCCACCAGAGTGTAGCCACATCTTTTCCAAATTCCGTCTCAAAAGACAATCGGATCATGACGCTAGAAGCGGCTGAAAACAAACTTTGGATAGGAACCTGGAGTGATGGAGTCCGATTCCTTGATCTGCGCTCTGGGAACATTCTACCTGATACCATTCCTCAACTTAAAGACAGCTCCATAACCAAGATACTGGCAACGGAGGGCGACGGTGTTTGGGTAGCGACTTTCGATAAAGGCTTATGGAGAATAGAAACCGATTCAATCGAAAATTTCTCAGCGTTTGATAGGCTATCTGTAACGGGGCTTGCTTACAGCGAAGATAGAAAGCTTTTAGCCTTCACTGAGAGCGATATTTACGCGTTCGATCGACACCAAGATTCTTTTGATAAGCTGTCTATCGACTTTCCAGTAAAAATGGGTCGCGTTACCCTTTTCACCACGACTATTGTGGACCAAGAAACGCTCATAGTTGGCACAAAGGATCATGGAGCACTTTTACTGGAAAGGTCAGCTGATGGGTCGCACTACACAGCATCAAAGTTTGGAATGAATAAAGGTATACCAAATATTTCGGTATACGCGTTAGTGGAGGACGAATCGGGCGATTTCTGGGCTTCAACTAACAACGGCGTTTTCCGATTGGACCGCACTGGAAGAGTTCTACAACGTTACGGTGAATCCCAGGGCCTTCATGGTTTAAACTTTAATTTTGGTGCGCACTATTACTCAGACAGTGGTGTTATCTACCTCGGGGGGACAAAGGGCTACACTTCTTTCGACCCTAGGCATGTTTTCCTAGATCGGGAACAGCCTGAAATTCTGATATCCAGCCTTCAGGTTGATAAGGCCTCGCCCATTAGTTTCGAGCAACTGAGAGCTTTGAGTGTTATTGATCTGGCATACGACAGTATGGCTGTTACCTTTACTATCAATGTCTTGGACTACAAAGACCCCTTTCACAATCAGTTTGCATACAAACTCCAAGGCTTCGACCCAGAATGGATCGACAACGGCACCAACAATAAGGCCACCTACACCAGCCTGCCAGCAGGCGACTATACCTTCATGGCCAAGGGTGCGAATGCAGCCGGTGTTTGGAACGAGGAAGGGGTTTCTTTGCGGGTCAGGGTGCTGCCTCCATGGTGGCTAACCCAGTGGGCTTATGCCTTCTATGTCCTTTGTGCGCTGTGCATCGTATGGAGCGTGATGCGTTTGTATCGTGCTCAACTGTTGCGGCAGGAAGCTGAGCGCAGGGCCGATGAGATGCATGCGCTGGCGGATGCGATTCGGGACGAACTGCAAGAAAGTCAGGAATTGCAGGACGGGCTGGTTCACTCGGCTTACCGCCACAACGTCGAGACGATAGCACTGATCAAGCAGCTTACCGCGGTGACCGGCAAGTCGTCCGGTGATGAGCACCTGCCCGGTGACCTCGCTGCCATGGAGGTACTGCAGAAGAGTTACTATTTCCAGAACGCTGAACTCACGGTGAACCTCCATGAATACGTAGATGGCCTATGCAACCTGCTGCTGCCGCGCGCAGCGGTGGACCCCGCTACAATCACCACGATTAACCTGGCAACTTCGTCGCTTATACCGGTGCAGATTGCCACGCCCCTGGCGATCATTCTGTACGAGTTGTTGGATAACGCAATGCAGCACGGTTTCCCGGAAACATCGCCAGCCAATTTCATCCAGGTCTCAGCGGAAATCAAGCCATCAATCTCCCAGGCACCCGATGTACTCACCATTACAGTCCAGGACGATGGCGTCGGTCTTTCTCCCGGGCTGATAGTGCAGAGCGCACGCTCCCACGGTTTCATGGTCGTTAACGCACTCACCCAGCGCCTGAATGGCAACATTGATGTCGAACTGGGCAAGGGCACCACAATTTCTGTGAGCCTGCCGCTGGCTGAGGAGACTGCCTGAAGCACCACCGTATGGCAGAGAACGTTGCCTCTGGCCGCAGGTGTTACTACTATAAGGCCGTTATCCGAGCGCAAGAGAGAAAGGGACAATCCAAGATGATGCCAAGAAAGCGTCTTCACTGCTTTGGAAGTTCCTGCCAGCTAACGGTCAGTGCTACTCCCGGTGAGGCAGCGCGCCTCTTTGATCTCGCGCTTACCGAACTCTCACGAATAGAGGCCAAGTTCAGTGTCTATGACGCTGGCAGCGTGATCAGCCGGGTCAATCAGGCAGCGGGGACAGGCTCTTCAACTGAACTCGACAGCGAAGCCAGAAGCCTGTTCGACTTCGTGGCGGCCCTCTGGAAAGAAAGCAACCACCTCTTCGACCCCACCACCAGGCTGCTGCAGGACTGCTACGACGACAATGGCAGGCTCAAGGCCACGGAACAACAAATCAAGGCAATGGTCAGCCTGGTGGGCTGGAACAAGCTCCAACTGGACAGCGACGGCGCCTACCTGCCCGAGAAGGGCATGCTGATCGACCTCAACAGTTGCATACGCCCCTACGCGCTGGACACCGTGCGTAAGCGGCTAGTGAAGGAAGGTGTTGAGCATGCGCTACTGGAGCTGGATCACGACGCGGTCACCATTGGCAAGCAGGCGGATGGTGCTAACTGGCTGCTCGGCTTACGGCATCCCCACGGCCGTCGCACGGCCATCAACCGGGTAAAGCTCAACAACCGTGGCTTTGCCATGCGCGGCGACTTTGAGCGCCGGATTACCTTTGATGGAGAGAGCTTTGGTCGCGGCCTGAGCCCTGTGGACGGTTTTCCTGTACCCGGGATGCTCAGTGTTTCGGTGATCGCCGACACCTGCCTCAACGCCTGCAGTGCGGCGAGCATCGCTCGCCTGAAAACGGAGCAGGCGGCTGTCAACTGGCTGGACCGCCTGGGCCTGCCCTGGATGGCAATAGACCGGCAGCTGAAATGTCATGGCCCGCTGGCCCCTAAATAGCGGATACTAGACGCCTTTAAATAACGGTCTTCTCTTCTCGCGCTGGGCACTGAACCCTTCCTGCAAATCCTCCGATGCCAGGCACAGTTCAGACAGCTTACCCGCTGCCTCCATGTCTATCCCGCCGGCAGCGGCCTGCTGCAGTAACGTTTTCATGGAGCGCACTGCCAGTGGAGCCAACCCGGCAATGTGCTGCGCGAGGTCGTGGGTAGTCTTCTCGCGTTGCGCAGGGAGCACCAGGTGATCGAGAAAACCGATCTCCAGCATTGCCTCGGCATCAAATGTCTCTGAGGCTACAAGAATACGCTTTGCCAGGTTTACCCCCAGGCGCTCAACAAAACGGTTGATACCCCGCAGTGGATAACACAGCCCTATGGCCGCAGCGGGGACTCGCATACGGCTGCCCTCAACACCCACACGGAAGTCACAGGACAGTGCCAATTCCACGCCGCCGCCGAATACATTGCCGTTGAGTGAGGCAATGGTGGGTATCGGCAGCTCGGCTAACTGGTCAGTGGTGGCCTGGAAGCAATCACCGCTGATCTTGCCTGCCCCCAACTCGCCCAGGGAGGCGCCTGCACAGAAGGTTTTCTCGCCGGCACCGGTCACTACCAGCACCCTGACATTGGCATCCTCACGTACCTTGCCGAGATGGGCCTGTATCGCTTCCAGCTCACCCTGGCCAAGTGAGTTGTGACGGGCCGGATTATTCAGCGTCAGCAAGCCAACGTGGCCAGCCTGCTCGTACAGAATCGTTTCGCTCATGAGATTTCCTGACTATAGAATCGGCCAGAGTTTGGCACAGCACACTGTGGTGTTCCAGTCGCCTGGCTGCGCTGGACAGGTTTCGGCGCCCGGCCCATACTCGGTGTTCACCAAACAGGGGCGGAAATTTGTCAAAGCGTTGCACATGGTGTGGGGATAACCCTCTCTACGTCAGTTACCACGATGAAGAGTGGGGAGTACCGGTGCGCGACGATCAGACGCTGTTTGAGTTTATCACTCTCGAAGGCGCGCAGGCCGGGCTCTCCTGGATCACCGTGCTCAAGAAACGGGAAGCGTACCGCAAGGCATTCGACGGTTTTGACGCCCGGAAGATAGCCCGCTATAGCGACAAAAAGCTGGATAAACTGCTACTGAACCCCGGCATCATCCGCAACCGGCTGAAAGTATATGGGGCTCGTAAGAACGCGCGGGCCTTTCTGGAAGTCCAGGCCGACAAGGGCAGCTTCGCTGACTACATCTGGGATTTCGTGGATGGGGTGCCGATACAGAACCGGTGGAAGAGCATGGCAGAGGTGCCCGCCACCACCCCTATCTCTGACGCACTGAGCAAGGACCTGAAGCGGCGCGGCTTCACCTTTGTAGGATCCACCATAATGTACGCGCACATGCAGGCCACCGGCATGGTCAATGATCATACCGTCGACTGTTTCCGCCACAGGGAATGCAGGGCCATGGCCGATAAAACATGACCTCCCTTACTTCGACCAGCCGCCGGGTCTGGCAGCTGGCATGGCCCACGATTATCTCCAACCTGCTGTTTGCCACCGTGGGCTTCATGCACATCAAGATTGTCTCCGGTCTGGGCAATTCCGCCGTGGCCGCAGTAACCAGCGGCCATCGAATTTTCTTCCTGATCCAGGCTGTGCTCATGGGCGTCTCTGTCGCCACCACAGCGATGGTCGCACGTAGCTGGGGAGCGCAACGCATCGCGGAGGCAGAACTGGTCACCTGGACATCCCTGGCTCTGGGTATGGCGGTAGCCGCTACCCTGTCGTTACCCACGCTTTTGTTCCCTGAAACCGTCGCGGGACTGTTCGGTCTGGACGCCGAAACCACCCATCAGGCTGCGCAGTTCGTGTTCTGGCTGGGCCTGTTCAATGTGTTCACGGCCATAAATATGGTTTTGTCCACTGCCTTACGTGCCACCGGGGACGTGATCACCCCGCTCTGGTTCCTGTTGCTCAGCTCCACATTCAATGTCTCGTTTGGCTATATGCTTGCTCACGGCGTGGCGGGCCTCCCCGCCCTGGGTGTCTCGGGCGTTGGCCTGGGCGGCGGCTTCGCCGGTGCGATGGTCTCATGCCTGTTCGCCTACATCTGGTGGCGTGGCAAGTTCAAGCTGCAGGCACTGAAACGGCTCACCCTGGACCGCCCCACCCTGCGCCAGTTAGTCACCATCGGCGCGCCTTCAGTCCTGGAGCAAGGCATTATTCAGGTCGCCTTTATCGCCTTCTTTTCCATCGTCGGGCAATACGGCACGGCTGCGTATGCGTCCTATGGCATCGGCATCAGCCTGGTTTCATTTTCGATCGTGGTGGGATTCGGATTCAGCATTGCGGCCGCCACACTGGTAGGCCAACAGCTTGGCGCCGGCGAGCCGGAAATGGCCAGAGCGGCGGGCTGGCGCGGCATGCGCATGGCAGTTGCAGCCATGACGATGTTTTCCATCTTCCTGGCATCATATGCGAACGAACTTGCCGTGTTCATGATCGATGACCCGGAGACCCAGCACCTCACCGTCATCTTCATTTATCTCATTGCCCTGGCGCAGCCAGTCATGGCAGTTGAGATAACGCTGTCAGGAGCACTGCGCGGAGCGGGCGATACCCGCTACCCGCTGGTAGCGACACTGTGCGGTATTATTTTCGGGAGACTGATCCCGGCATTGATCATCCTGGCGCTGGACTTGTCGATTACCTGGCTATTCGCAGTGATGCTGCTGGACTATGTCATCAAGTCGGCGATGATATTGCGACGTTATCGCTCAGGAAAATGGCTGACATTGCGGATCATGCCGAACAGCAGCTAACGATAACTGATCAGCTTTTCCCCGTGTTCCTGACCAAGCATCTGCAGGAAAGAACAGTCGTTGAAATAAGAGAGGGACACCCGCGTTCCACTGTAAAAAAGCTGCGTGACCGAGCAGTTAAAAATTGGCTCGTAAAAGCGATAAGTTTGCGCGCCATTCAGCCCGAGCACCTGGGCGACGATCGTCGCGATAGTGCCCCCGGAGGTAAAGATTCCGACGGTCTTTCCGCCACCCTCGCTGCGCATCACCTCAAGCAGGGCGTCACTGGCCAGCGCGGAATACTCCTCCCAGCTCTGGATACCGTACTCACTGCAATCGTGACTGACCCAATGGTTGAAAACCGCCTCGATCACCTTCTGGTAGTCTTTGCTACTACTGAGTCCACGCTGCAGCAGTGCGTCAATCGCCGGGTCCTTGCTGGCAACCACGGGGGCAAGACGCTTTACCTGTTCGTCGTTGCGAATTTCATTGAAACGCACATCCACGGTATGGGGTATGCCGCCGCCCAGCTCAGCACAAACCCGTTCGCAGGTTTCGCGCTGGCGCGAGAGGTCGCCGCTGTACGCTGCATCCAGATCAACGCCGGCCCGCGCCAGGTACTGGCCGGTCCGCTGCGCCTGCAATTGCCCAAGGGGGGAAAGCTGGTCGTAGTTAGCCGCGCCAAAAGACGCCTGCCCGTGACGAATCAGGTATATCGTGGCCATCAGGCATGCTCCGCACGATCGAAACTCAGCTTGCGACGGTAGGGGTAAAAGCTTTCCACGTAGCCGCTGCGAATCTGTTCCTGCAGGCCCTGCCAGAAAGACGCCTCATAGAGGTCGCTGTGGATTTCGTCGAAGACCTCGCGAGCGCGCTGGTTACCGGAGAAGAACAGGCGAAACTCTTCCGGAAAAATATCGTTGGGACCAACGGTATACCACGGTTTGCTGGACATCTCTTCGGCCTCTGTACGCGGCTCCGGTATCTTGCGAAAGTTACACTCCGTCAATGGTTGAATCTCATCGTAGTCGTAGAACACCACACGGCCGTGACGGGTTACACCGAAGTTCTTCAACAGCATGTCGCCGGGGAAAATATTGGCAGCAGCGAGCTGCTTGATCGCATTCCCGTACTCGTCCATCACATCCCTGACCTGCTCGTCCGTCGCATCCTGCAGATACAGGTTAAGCGGAGTCATGCGTCGCTCCACGTAAACGTGCTTGATGACCAGCACTTTGCCGTGCTCTTCAATCATGGAGGGTGCAACCTTATACAGTTCCTCCATTAACTCGTCAGAAAAGCGCTCACGGGCAAAAGCGAGATTGGCAAATTCCTGGGTGTCGGCCATGCGGCCGGCGCGGTCCCAGCGTTTCACCAGCGCATACTTGTCCTTGACCTGTTGTCGCGTCATCTCCTTGGGTGGCGTGAACCGGTCCTTGATGATCTTGAACACAAAGTCGTAGGACGGCATGGTGAATACGCACATCACCATGCCTTTGATTCCTGGGGCGATCATGAACTTGTCTTTTGTGCTGGCCATGTGACGGTAAGCACAGCGGTGGTAGTAGGTCTTGCCGTGTTTGTTGTAACCCATCGCACTGTAGATCTCGGAGATGGGCTTGGCGGGCATTAACTGCTGCAGGAACAATACGTAGGCAGACGGAATGCTCGCATCGACAAAAAAGTAGGACCGCGTAAAACTGAAGACCACGCTGATCTTGTCGGAGCCAAACAGCACCGTGTCTACGTAAACCGCGCCTTCCTCGTTGTGTAACACGGGCAGCACAAACGGCATGGAATCTTCACCATTGACGATACGGCCAACGATGTAGGCGCCCTTGTTGCGGAAAAAGTGATGCTCAAGCACCTGAAACTGCACTTCATCGCCATCCAGCGTAAAGTGCAAACGCAGGTAACTGTCCACCACCTGCATGATATTGCGTACGTCGCGGCCGAGGTCCTCATAGGGAATATCGAAGGAATAGTCAGTGAGGATCGCTTCCCACACTGTATCCAGCGAGTCCTCTACCTGATAGGTGCGATACACGGAACTGACATCCGCCGGTGGCATATCACCATGCGGTGAAAACACAAAGGCGTAGTCATTGCGAATCATGCGGTGTTCGAACACGGCGCAGAAAACCGAGTTGAAAAACGTTTCGGCAATCTCGAAGTTGTTGTGGCCCTCGATCATGTCCGCATAGATATCGCGTACCTCCTTCCAGAACTCATAGTCCTTGAGGTATTCGCCGGCGATCAGCTCAACGTACTGAATGATCTCGGCGGTTTTTTCCTTACGCAGGTCAATACGGCGGGTGGCCGACTCTTGCATACCCCGCCAATCGGCATTTTCAAAGCGCGTCTTGGCGGCAAGGGTAATATTCTGGAACTCGCAGAAGAACGCCTCAAACCCATTGAGGATGGTCCTGGCGAAACGTTCCTTACGTTCCAGACCCTGGATATTTTTACTCATCATATTGCCGGGTTGCCTGTGGCCCGGCGCAGTTTACGCATGCCGCTCAGCCAGCGGTCATAATCCTCGGCCTTGCGCTCGCGGTAGGCCTGCACCTCCTTATGCGGCAGGACCAGGAAACGCCGTTCCGCCAGCGCGGTAATCACTTCCTCGGCAACGTCTTCCGGGGTCAGCACACCGTCGACACCGGCTGTGCCGCCGTCCCCGGTATCGCCGATCATCCGCGTGGCAACCGCCTGCGGACAGAGCACGGACACACCTATGCCATCATCTCCATGGGTGATCGCCAATGCCTCGGCAAAACCCACCGCCGCGTGTTTGGTGGTGGAATAGGCGGCGTCGCCGATCGGGTTGAGGAGGCCCGCTGCTGAGGCGGTATTGAGGAAGTAGCCGTCACTGCGCGCCAGCATGGCGGGCAGGCAGGCGCGCGCCGCGTACACATGGGACATCACGTGAATATCCCACATTGCCTGCCAGGTTTCGTTAGGGGCAGACGTCGCCCACCACGGCTCGCCGTCCAGCGCGATAATGCCCGCGTTACTGCAAAACAGGTCTATCTGGCCGTGGTCTGCTTCAACCTGTGCCACCATGGCGGCTATCGCCGCCTCTTCGCGCACGTCGACGCCGTATGCGTCGCCATCCAACGTTTGTGCCACGGTACGGGCGTTGTCCTCTTCGAGGTCAACAACCACCACTTTGCGGGCACCGGCGGCATGAAATCGCTCGCACAGTGCACGCCCTATGCCGTTGGCGCCGCCGGTAACAACCACTACCTTACCGGCTACATCCATCAGAGCATTTCCTCGGCGAAGAGCTCCAGTACTTCCGGATCATGAACGCCCAGCAGCATGGTGGTGACGTGACCTTTTTCGCCGGCTTCCTTCCAGGCGCCAAGACGATCACGGATGCGGTCCTTGGAGCCTACCAGGGCAACCTCGTCAATCAGCTCGCGCGGCACCTCGGCACAGGCTTCAGCCTGCTTACCAGACAAGTACAGATCCTGAATCTTGTCGGCCGCCTCGCCGTAGCCCAGGCGTGTGGCGTAATCATGGTAGAAGTTTTTGCCCTTGGCACCCATGCCGCCGATGTACAGGCCCAACCACGGGCGCAGCGAATCAAAAGCGGCATCAAGGTCGTCATCCATCGCCACAGACACAAAGGGCGCAATATTGAAGTCGCTCAATCCCTTGCCACCCCCTGCCTTGGCAAAGCCCTTTTCAATATGCTCGCCAATGATCCCGTACTTGTTGGGATCCATCCATACCGGGAACACACCGTCGGCCACCTCACCGGCACACCGCAGGCCGGCGGGCGTGATGGAGGCAGTATAAATTGGAATATTGGGGTTGGCGTCGAGAATGGACTTCAGCGGCTTGCCCAGTCCCGTGGTGCCCTCGCCCTTGTTGGGCAAATGGTACATATTGCCATCGAACTCCACGGGGCCTTCACGCTCCATGATCGCACGCATGATCTTGATGTATTCCCGGGTGCGGGTAACGGGCTTGCCGTAGGGCACGCCGTGCCAACCCTCGACCACCTGCGGGCCGGAAGCACCCAGACCAACAATGAAGCGCCCGCCGGAGAGCTGGTCCAGTGACATGGCGGTCATCGCTGCCATCGCCGGGGTACGTGCCGGCATCTGCATGATCGCGGTACCTACCTTGATCTTTTCGGTCTGCGCCAGCACCCAGCTGGCCGAGGTGACCGCATCGTTACCATAGGCCTCAGCGGTCCATACGGAATCGTATCCCAGTGACTCGGCATGTCGAATCAGGTCCATGGGGATTTGAATTTGCTTGCCGGAATAGCCCAGCAGAATACCCAGTTTCATTTATCACTTCTCCTCAAAAGGCGACACCCTTCCGCAGTGCGAAAGGGCGCTCGCAAGGGGTCTGTCAGTTATAGCGCAGAGCGTTGAATTGTGCCTGATGATAGTCGCCATTACCAAAGGTAGTGTTGATCATCATCAGCCGCTTGGCGTAGTGGCCGATGTCCAGCTCGTCGGTAATGCCCATGCCGCCGTGAAGCTGAATGGCCTCACCGAAGATGTGCTTGCCTGCCTTGTCCAGCAACACACGCAAAGCGTGAATAGCCTGCGCCTCGTCTTCCTGATCATCGGTGAGTGCGCACACCGCTCTATACAGCAGGGACTTGGCCTGTTCGTAGCTGATGAAGGTATCCACCATCCGGTGCTGCAGCGCCTGGAAACTGCTGATGGCAACACCGAATTGCTCGCGGGTCCTGGTGTACTCCACCGTCTTGGCGTTGAGCTGCTGCATAATACCCAGGGCTTCTGCGGACAGCGCCAGGTTGGCCTCCATCACGACCTGGTCAATCAATGAGTAGCCAGCGTTCAGCTCTCCCACCAGGTTGCCGGCGGGAACCTTGACGTTCTTGAGCACCACATTGGCCACGCGCTGGCCGTCCATCATGCGGTAATCAATGCGCTCCAGGCCGGCGGCATCGGCAGGCACCAGGAAAAGGCTGATACCCTGCTCGTCGCTCTGCTCGCCGCTGGTGCGCGCGGAAACAATGAACTGGTCTGCGTTGGCACCGTTCAACACCACCACTTTCTCGCCATTGAGCACGAAGCCGTCATCGCTGGCGGTCGCACTGGTCTTCACATCGGCAAGCTCATAGCGACCCTGGCGCTCAAGGTAAGCGAAAGCCCCCAGGCTACTGCCATCAATAATGGAGGGGATCTGCGCCGCCTGTAGCTCGGCACTGCCACCTTTCTGCAGCAGACCGCCGTAGAGCAACACGGTAGCCAGGTAGGGCTCAAGCACCAGGCCCTTGCCCAGCTCTTCCATCACCACCATCACGTCCACAGCGTTGCCGCCAAAGCCGCCATGCTCCTCGGCAAAGGGGATGGACAGCCAGCCCAGCTCGGCAAAGGTCTGCCAGCGCGCGCGGTCCATGCCCTCTTCTGAATTGGCGATGGCGACACGCGTTTCCCAGTCGTAATCGTCCTGTACATAGCGCGCCACGCTGTCGCGAAGCATTACCTGCTCTTCTGTAAAATCAAAATTCATGTTCTATCTCCGCGTGTTACAGGCCCAGAACGGCCTTGGCGATAATATTTTTCTGCACCTCGTTGGATCCACCGTAAATGGTGGAGGCACGACCATACATGTAGCTCTTGAATGCCTTGGTACCAAAGCCGTGCCCCAGCACCTCTGGATCCGGGCCACCCGGAAGCACGCCCTGGTAGTGCGCAGCGACATCCATCATCAACTCCTGCACCGCCTGCTGCATTTCTGTACCGCGAATCTTGAGCAGGGATGACTCCGCCCCCGGCGCACCACCGGCCGCAACCGAGGCAAGGACGCGCAACTCGGTGAATTCCAGCGCCATCAGGTCTATCTCAATATCCGACAGGCGCTTCTGGAACAAGGGGTCATCAATCAGTCGCTTACCCGCGTTCACTTCCTCTCTGGCAAAGCCTTTGATCAACTCCAACCCGCGCTTGGAATCGGCAACACCGGCAATTGCTGTGCGCTCGTGGGCAAGTAGCGCCTTGGCGTAGGTCCAGCCCTGGTTCTCCTCACCAATGCGATTGGCGACCGGCACCCGCACGTCGTTGAATTCCACCTCATTGAGACTGTGGTGCGCGTCGATGGAGACAATAGGGTTAATCTTGATCCCGGGGCTCTTCATGTCGATCAGCAGGAAGCTGATTCCAGCCTGCTTCTTGCCTTCTGTGCTGGTGCGGACCAGGCAGAAAATCCAGTCAGCGAACTGCGCATAGCTGGTCCAGATCTTGGCGCCCGTAACCACGTATTCGTCGCCCTCGCGCACCGCACGGGTTTTCAGTGACGCCAGGTCAGAACCGGCGCCGGGCTCAGAATAGCCCTGGCACCACCACTCATCGCTGGAAAGGATGGGGGGCAGGAAACGCTCTTTCTGCTCGTCTGTGCCGAAGGTATAGATGACCGGCCCGACCATTTTCAGTCCGAAGGGTATGACGTCGCGGATACCCCGGCTGGCGCGCTCGCTCTCATAGATAAAAGCCTTGGTGTCATCCCAGCCGGTGCCGCCATACTCTTTGGGCCAGCCGGGGGCGATCCAGCCACGCTCGTTCAGGCGCTTCTGCCACTCAACAATCGCCGGCTGGAAAATAGCCGGGTCGGGGTTATTCAGGCGGGCGTCGAGCTCGTCATCGTAGGCTGAATCAAAGAACTCGATGACTTCCTCGCGGAAGGCGATATCTTCCGGTGCAAATGCGGTATCCACTGCGCTTACTCCTTGGCTGTTGGACTACTTAAGTTACGGCAAAGCCGCAAATTTGGGTCAGTTACCCTAGCCCCAGCCGCCCGGCGGCACAATGTTGACAGCGATCACGAAAATTGACCGCAGCGCACTCTAGCTGTCGGTGCCGGTGTCGTCGTTGGTCTGCTCTCGCAGGTAGCGGATATTGTGTTCGAGACGCATCCGCACCTGGTAGTCGCTGACCCCCTGCGCGAGCCCCTCTTCCAGCAGGTCTGCGGCGAACCCGTGCCGGCCACGTTTTACTGCCAGATTGGCCAGGTTATTGAGCACATTCAGGGTCCGGTAGCCGGCTTGATACAACGCCAGATAGTCCTCGTAGGCCTGGTCCAGCTCGCCCTGCCGGTACCGCGCCTCGGCGATGAACTCACGGTTTTCGTTCACCTTGTGACCCAGATCTACCGCGCGCTGCAGGTAGCGTATCGCCCGGGGCAGGTCATCGGCGTAATACAGGCAGATACTGCCAGCCGCAGTCCACAGGCGACCGTCGGTTTCGTTCTCCAGGTCCTGCTCGATAATACGCAGGTAATTGAGCTGGCGCTGGGCCTGCTTCTTGGTGGGGTCCTCATCCATATGGTGATGGATGGGAATGTCGAGATGCCGAAAGCGACCCGCCGGCAGGGTCTTATCGATAACCTCGTGAACGCGCCCCTGGTAGCGGATGCTATCGCGGTTGCGAAACAGCCTGGCGATGGGGTTGCGACGGTAACCGCTGTAATGACGGGAATAGGCGGTCTTGCCTGCCAGCGGCACCCAGTTCTTGTCCAGGGGCTCAACACTGTAATTGTACTGGCAGAGGAAGTAGGCGTCGTTTGCCGCGTCTTTGATCTGCTCGCGCAAGGCCTGCCAGTCTTCGGGGGCAATAACCTCATCGGCGTCCAGCACGATGATCCAGTCGCCACTGGCCTGGTCCAGTGAATAATTGCGCGCATCGGCGAAGTGATCCTGCCAGGCGAAGTCATATACCTTGTCGGTAAACTCCCCGGCGATTGCCCGGGTATCGTCCTCGGAGCCGGTATCGACAACGACAATTTCGTCTACATAGGGCGCGGCCTGACGCAAACAATCACGGAGGAAGAAGGATTCGTTCTTCACGATCATGCACAGCGAGAGGGTGCAGGGCGCGGTGTCCAGGGGAATTACCCGTTGCCGCTCAGTAAAGCAGGCTGTAAAGCCTGCGCTGGTATTCCGCAGCCAGGGGGTCGCCTTTGCCCAGGCTGGCGATGGTGTCGAGCAATGACTTTTTGGTCGCGCCGTCAGCGTGGTCCAGGTCCTTTTGCAGAATCGTCACCAGGTGCTCCATGGCCTCCTTGAACTGACCGGCGTTGGTGAACTGCACGGCCAACTGGTGGCGCACATCCAGATCGTCCGGATTGGCTGCCAGCTTCTGCTCCAGGGCGTCGATTTCCGGCGACTTGGCCGCCTCGCGTTTGATTTCCAGCTGCGCTTTCAATTGTTCAAAGGCCGCATCCTGGTCCGCCATGCGCACGCCGTCCAGCAGGGTCTGTGCTTCGTCGAGGCGCAGGCACTCGATCAGGGCGTGGACATACATCACGGTGATCTCGTACAGCTGCCCGGACTCATCCCAGGCCTGGCGCAGAGGCGTCAGGGCGCGGGCGAAGTCACCCTCGTCGATGGCTTCCTGGGCCAGCTGCAGCAGCCCGTCCCAGGGCTTGGGCAGGTATTTGCCCAGTAATTCACGTACCGCATTCTCCGGCTGGGCGCCGGCGAAGCCATCCACCGGCTGGCCATCCTGAATCACCATGACCGTGGGCAGGCTGCGCACGCCGAACTGCTGGGCGATCCCGCCCTGCTCGTCCGCGTTGACCTTGGCCAGCAGAAAGGCGCCGTTATATTCTGTGGCGATCTTTTCCAGCATGGGCATCAGCACCTTGCAGGGCTCACACCAGTCCGCCCAGAAGTCCACCACAACCGGGCGCTTGTGGGATTCGTCGATCAACAACGCCGCGGCGTTGGTTTCATCGATATTGACGATATGCTCGCTCAACTGTCGCTCCTTCTCTGCTACCTTGTTCTTGCCAAGAGGCCTTCTCTTGTCGCTATCACCGGCACTTTACTGGCCAGCATCGCCTCCCCGTCTTCACGGGGAGAACGGAATCATTTCAATCCCAGTACATCCTGCATATCGTACAGGCCCGCATCCGCGGACTTCAACCAGCCGGCGGCGCGCACGGCACCGCGGGCAAATGACATACGGCTGGAGGCCTTGTGAGTAATCTCCACACGCTCTCCGTCAGCGGCGAAGGTCACTGTGTGATCGCCAACGATATCGCCGGCACGCACCGTGGCAAAGCCGATGGTCTCCCGGTCGCGGGCGCCGGTCTGGCCTTCCCTGCCGTACACCGCAACCTTGTCCAGGTCACGTCCCAGCGCGTCGGCAACCACCTGCCCCATGCTGAGCGCAGTGCCGGAGGGTGCATCGATCTTGTGGCGATGATGTGCCTCGTAGACTTCGATGTCCACGTCGTCACCCAACACCCTTGCCGCCATATCCAGCAGCTTGAAGCACAGGTTCACCCCGGTGCTGAAGTTGGATGCCTTGCACATCGGTATCTGCGCTGCAGCGGCATCGAGCACTGCCTGCTGCGGGGCGGTAAAGCCGGTGGTCCCGATAACAATGGCCACTCCATGCTCTACACAGGTCTGCACGTTGGCGGTGGTTGCATCGGGAACCGTGAAGTCAATCAGTACATCGATATCAGCTATCACCTCCTCCAGCGCACCAACAACGGGAACGCCGTTGCGGCCCTGCCCGGCCAGTTCGCCAGAGTCGGCACCGACCAGGCTGCTCTCGGGCCGTTCGATAGCGGCGGCAAGAGTGAGGTCGCCAGCAGCAAGCGCAATCGCCTCGATCAGTGTTTTACCCATGCGTCCGGCGGCGCCGGTGATGCCTACTCGTGTCGTCATGATGTCATATCGTCAAAGAAATTCTTCACCCCTTCGAACCAGCTGTGCTGGCGAGGGGACTGGCGTTTACCGTCCTTGCCCAGGGTCTCGGCCAACTCTTCCAGCAACTCTTTCTGTCGCTTGTTCAGGTTGACGGGGGTTTCCACCACCGCCCGACAGAGCAGGTCGCCCACGCTGCCACCGCGCACCGGCTTTACACCCTTGCCGCGCAGGCGGAAGAGCTTTCCGGTTTGCGTTTCCGCGGGAATTTTCAATTTCACCCGCCCGTCCAGGGTCGGCACTTCCAATTCACCGCCAAGCGCAGCATCGACAAAGGTGATCGGCACTTCGCAGTACAGGTTTTTGCCATCGCGTTCGAAAATGGGGTGTTGCTTGACGGACATCTGTACGAACAGGTCACCGGCCGGACCACCGTGCGGGCCAGCCTCACCCTCGCCGGACAGGCGAATACGGTCACCGGTGTCCACACCGGGGGGAACCTTCACCGAAAGTGTGCGGGTTTTTTCCACGCGACCCTGGCCGTGGCAGGTATTACAGGGGTCGGAAATCGTCTGGCCCTGGCCGCGACAGGCGGGACAGGTCTGCTGCACCTGGAACAGGCCCTGCTGCATCCGCACCTGGCCCACACCGCCGCAGGTGGTGCAGGTCTCGGGGCTGGAACCTTTCTTGGCACCGGAACCGTCGCAGGTTTCGCAGTTGGACAGGCTGGGGACACGAATCTCGACCGTTGTGCCCTTGACGGCATTTTCCAGGGAGATGTCCAGGGTATAGCGCAGGTCAGAGCCGCGCTGCGGACCGCCGCGGCCTCCGCGGCCACCACCGCCGCCGAAGATGTCGCCGAACACGTCACCAAAGATGTCGCTGAAGCTGCCGCCGCCAAAGCCGCCGGCACCGCCGCCCATATTCGGGTCTACACCAGCGTGACCGAACTGGTCGTAGGCCTGGCGTTTCTCTCTGTCCATGAGGACATCGTATGCTTCGGTCGCGTCCTTGAACTTCTCTTCGGCCTTTGGGTCGTCCGGGTTGCGGTCGGGATGGTATTTCATCGCCTCGCGGCGATAGGCCTTCTTGATGTCTTTCTCGTCGGCACTTTTACCGACCCCGAGAATTTCGTAATAGTCGCGTTTTGACATAGCTGTTCGGTGCTTTTTTTTTCGTCTCTAGAAACCGTTAAACCCGCGAAGGTGAGAACCCAGTGCCGAGGCTGCTGGATTCCCGCCTACGCGGGAATGACGAGGTTTTTATCCCCGCGTTAGCGCATCGTCTGGTGACTTTGCGCCCGGCGCGGCGATGACCATGGTGGGCCGAAGCCCAGCATTTTACTTCTTATCGTCTTCCTTGACCTCTTCGAACTCGGCATCGACAGCGTCGTCAGCTGCTCCGCCGGACTCCTGGCCTGCGTCGCCCTCAGCGGCACCCGCCTGAGCCTGTTCAGCCTGGGCAGCGTACATCTTCTGCGCTACCGGACTTGTCGCCTCGGTCAGCTTGGTGGCCGCCGCGTCGATGGTGTCCTTGTCGTCAGCCTTCATCGCTTCTTCTGCTTCAGTGATCGCAGCTTCGATAGCCGCTTTCTCTTCGTCAGAGGCGTGCTCGCCCGCTTCCTCGATGGTTTTCTTGGCAGCGTGGATCAAGCCGTCGCAGGTATTGCGCGCGGTGATCAGCTCCTCGAACTTGGCATCGGCATCGGCGTTGGCCTCGGCATCCGCCACCATCTTTTCGATGTCTTCGTCAGACAGGCCGCCAGAAGCGGTAATGCGGATCGACTGCTCCTTGCCGGTTGCCTTGTCCTGCGCAGAGACATGCAGGATACCGTTGGCGTCCAGGTCGAAGGTCACCTCAATCTGCGGCATGCCGCGCGGTGCCGGGGGAATGTCGGCGAGGTCGAATCGACCCAGCGACTTGTTCTGTCCCGCCTGCTTGCGCTCGCCCTGTACCACGTGAATGGTTACCGCCGTCTGGTTGTCGTCCGCGGTAGAGAAGGTCTGCGACTTCTTGGTGGGGATAGTCGTGTTCTTCTCGATCAGCGGTGTGGCCACGCCACCCATGGTCTCGATACCCAGGGTCAGCGGAGTCACGTCCAGCAGCAGTACGTCTTTCACATCACCGGACAATACGGCACCCTGGATAGAAGCACCCATGGCAACGGCTTCGTCGGGGTTCACGTCCTTGCGCGGCTCTTTGCCGAAGTAGTCCGCTACAACTTTTTGTACCATCGGCATGCGAGTCTGACCGCCTACCAGAATCACGTCGTCGATCTCGGAAGGAGACAGGCCAGCGTCTTTCAGTGCCAGTTTCACAGGCTCCATGGAACGCTTGACCAACTCTTCAACCAGTGACTCCAGCTTGGCGCGGCTCAGCTTCACCACCAGGTGCTTGGGGCCGGTCGCATCAGCAGTAATGTAAGGCAGGTTCACCTCGGTCTGCTGTGAGCTGGACAGCTCGATCTTGGCTTTCTCGGCAGCCTCTTTCAGGCGCTGCAGGGCCAGGGGATCGCTGTGCAGGTCGATACCACTCTCTTTCTTGAACTCTTCCGCCAGGTACTCGATCAGGCGCATGTCAAAGTCTTCACCACCAAGGAAGGTGTCACCGTTGGTGGACAACACTTCAAACTGGTGCTCGCCGTCGACTTCGGCAATCTCGATGATGGAGATATCGAAAGTACCGCCACCGAGGTCGTAGACCGCGATAGTGTGATCACCCTTGGCCTTGTCCATGCCATAGGCCAGTGCCGCCGCGGTGGGCTCGTTAATGATGCGCTTTACGTCCAGACCGGCGATCTTGCCCGCGTCCTTGGTCGCCTGGCGCTGGGAGTCGTTGAAGTAGGCGGGAACGGTGATAACAGCCTCGGTAACCGGCTCACCCAGGAATTCCTCGGCGGTCTTCTTCATCTTGCGCAGGACTTCGGCTGACACCTGCGGGGGAGCCATTTTCTCGCCCTTGGCCTCTACCCATGCGTCACCGTTATCGGCTTCGATGATCTTGTAGGGAACCATGCTGATGTCTTTCTGTACCACATCGTCCTTGAACTTACGGCCGATGAGGCGCTTTACCGCGTAAACGGTGTTGTGCGGGTTGGTAACCGCCTGACGCTTGGCGCTCTGGCCAACCAGGATTTCTCCGTCTTCGGTGTAACCGACAACAGAAGGAGTAGTGCGATCACCCTCGGCGTTTTCGATAACGCGAGGCTTGTCGCCGTCCAACACGGATACACAGGAGTTAGTGGTACCCAGGTCGATTCCGATAATCTTGCCCATAATTTGTCTCCAGTTCTCTGGCGCTTCAGGCGCCGTGTCAATTGCGATGTTCTGTATGTGGGGCCGGTTTCGGCCAATTCAAGGCGTTACGCGCCTTTGCTGACCATCACCATGGCCGGACGCACCAGGCGTCCATTCAAGGTGTAGCCCTTCTGCATCACCGCGATCACGGTGTTGGGCTCTACCTCGTTGTTTTCCACCATGCTCATGGCCTGGTGCAGGTTGGGGTCGAAGGGTTCGCCCTGGGGGTCAACCATTTCAATATTCTGCTTGCCCAGCGCGTCGAGGAAGCTCTTCAGGGTCAGTTGCACGCCCTCGGCGATGGGTTTGACCACTTCCTCGCCTCCGGAGGCTGATTCCAGCGCGCGCTCCAGGTTGTCCACCACGGGCAGCAATTCACCAACAAAGCGCTCCAGGGCGAACTTGCGCGCCCGTTCCACATCCTGTTCGGCGCGGCGTTTGACGTTCTGAGCGTCGGCCTGCGCGCGCAGCGCGGTGTCACGGGCCTGCGCCACTTCTTCCTGCAAGCGGGCGATTTCCTCCTCCGGGGACATCTCCGCCCCCTCGGCTGGCGCCTCTCCCGCTACGTCAGCGGCGGTCTCTTCTTCGGGCGTAACTGGATTTTCTTCCTGGATTTCAGCTTCAGGCTGCTTGGGATCATGCTCGGCCACGTCTGCGCTCCATATGGCGTTAAAATTAGAGGTTCACCGGCGATATGGGGACGGATCAGGGGGATTCAAGTGCAACGAAGGGCAATTTACCCGCGCCTGGCAGGGTTTTTACAGCGCAGCCGTGATCACGGCCTGAAAACTACTTGGCGAGGGCGGAGCTGAGCATGCGCGCGGTGACGTCGACGATGGGAATAACCCGGTCATAAGCCATCCGCGTGGGACCAATGACACCCAGCACGCCCAGGGTGTGGGCACCGTCGCTGTACGGGGCGGTCACCACGGAATAGTCACCGAACACCTCGTAGCCGGCCTCTTCACCGATGAATACCTGTACACCCTGGCCCTGGGAGCAGCGCTCCAACAAGTGCAGCAGGTCTTTCTTTTGCTCGAAGGCATCAAACAGCTCACGCAGTTTGAGCATTTCCTCGGCGGTGGCGTTATCCAACAGCCTGGACTCGCCCGCGACCAGGTACTCTTCTTCGGGCGCGTCCTGGTCCAGGGCCTTATTGGCCAGGTCCAGTGCCGCCTGCATGTAACCGTCGATCTGGCTGCGCGCCTCTTCCATCTCATGGAGGATCTGCGCCTGCACGTTCTGCAGCGGATGACCGGCAAAGCGCTGGTTCACCATATTCGCCGCCTCACGCAGCTGCTCCTCGGTAAAAGGCCGCTGAGTGTGAATGATGCGGTTCTGCACCTCGCGCTCGTTGATCACCAGGATAACCAGCACGCGGTCGCCGGACAGGGGCAGGAATTCCACCTGGCGCAGCTGGCCGGCCTCCTGGCGCGGCACCGTCACCAGGCCGGCCTGGGCGGTGATACTGGCCAGCAGGGTCGAGGCGCTCTGCACCAGTTCAGCGGAGGATTTATCCGGGTGAAGCTCGTTGCGCAATACCGACATCGCCTCCTGCTGCAGCGGCTGGACCTGCAACATGGAGTCGACAAACAGGCGGTACCCCATGGCGGTGGGAATACGTCCGGCTGAGGTGTGGGGGGAGATCAGGAAGCCCCGTTCTTCGAGGTCTGACATAACATTGCGCACGGTCGCGGCACTGACCGGCAAGCCAGCCTCTTCCATCAGGGTTCGGGACCCCACCGGCTGCCCATCACGGATGTGCCGCTGTACCAGTGTCTTCAGCAGAATACTGGCCCGTTCCGAAATTGCGTCGCTACTCATATCAGCCTGCTATGTTCTCCTCCATGTTTTATCACAGCGGCGCGCAATCGCAAAACCAGCCACTGCATACAGCAGATGTTTATGCTGCCGCGCTTCTGCGGTATAACAGGCAAAAGCGCCAGGAATCACCATGCTCAGCCATATCACTATCAGCAACTACACCATCGTATCCAACCTGGAGATGGAGTTCGCCCCGGGTATGACCGTGATCACCGGCGAGACCGGTGCCGGCAAGTCCATCATGCTGGACGCGCTGGGCCTGTGCCTGGGCGACCGCGCCGACCCCAGAACCGTGCGCCACGGCTGCGAGCGTGCGGAAATAGCCGCCGCCTTCGACACCAGCGCCATACCCGCCGCCACCGCCTGGCTCAAGGGCCGCGACCTGGACGACGGGGGCGAGTGCATCCTGCGCCGGGTGGTGACAGCAGAGGGCCGCAGCCGCGCCTATATCAATGGCCGCAGCTCCACCCTGCAGGACTGCGCCGAACTGGGCGCGCTGCTCATCGACATTCACAGCCAGCACGCCCACCAGTCACTGCTGCGCCGGGCGGTGCAGCGGCAGATGCTGGACGCCTACGCCGGCCACCAGAAGCTGGCGGCCTCGGTTGAGCAGCTGGCTTCGGACTGGCTGCGCGCGCAGCGCGAGCTGGAACTGCTTGCCGGCAACCAGGACGAACACACCGCCCGCGCGCAGCTCCTGGCCTACCAGGTGGAGGAACTGGACGACCTGGGCCTGCAGGCCGGCGAGCTGGAAGCGCTGGAACAGGAGCAGCAGCAGCTGGAGAATGCCGAGCAGATACTCAGCTCAGCCCACGCCGCGCTGGACCTCTGCGAGGAGCAGGAAAATGGCGCCCGCCAGGCGCTGAAGCTGCTCAGCGAGGACACCCACAGCGGCCCCGTCGCCAGCGGCGCCCGCGAATTGCTGGACAGCGCGGCCATTCAGCTGGGTGAAGCACACAGTGAAATACAGCGCCATATCGACGGCGTGGAGATCAACCCGGAGCGCCTGGGTGAGGTACAGCGGCGGTTGGAGTCCATCTACGATGTGGCGCGCAAGCACCGGGTGATGCCGGAACAGGTCATTGCCACCCACGCACGCCTGCAGGAAGAACTGCAAAGCCTGGCCGGCAGCAGCGAGCGCGTTGGCGAGTTGCAGGCGGAGATGCAGCAGTTACAGGCGCAATACCAGAAGGCCGCCGCGCAACTGGGCAAACAGCGGCAGAAAGCCGGTAAAAAGCTGGTGACCGCCGCGCACAAGGTGCTGGGCACCCTGGCCATGGGCCAGTGCCAGTTGGCGGTGGCACTGAGCCCCCGCGACAACCCCTCACCGCATCCACACGGCCTTGAGGACATAGAGCTGCTGATCAGCACCAATCCCGGCGCCGCGCCGCAGCCGCTGGGCAAGATCGCCTCCGGCGGCGAACTGTCGCGTATCAGCCTGGCGATCCAGGTGGTGACCGCCAGCGCCGGCACCGTGCCCAGCATGGTCTTCGATGAGGTGGACGTTGGTATCGGCGGCGCCGTGGCCGAGGTGGTGGGCAAACTTCTGCGCGACCTGGCCGCCCGCGCCCAGGTACTGTGCGTAACCCACCTGCCGCAGGTAGCGGCGCAGGGTCACCAGCACCTGCAGGTGAGCAAGACCGCAGACAAGAAGTCGGTGGAGACCCGCCTGTGCGCGCTGGACGATGAAGGTAAAGTGGAAGAGATTGCCCGCATGCTGGGCGGGGTGAAGATTACCCGGCAAACCCTGGCGCACGCCCGGGAGATGCTGGCCTGCGACTGATTCCGCCGTCTGCGCCCCACGCCGGCGGAAGCGTTGCAAGCATATACTGAAGCCGGTTTCCCCATACCAGGAGAATGAGCGGGTGACGTGTAAAGCGGCTCAGGACTTCTTGCGCACGTACAACACCAGGGAGTGGTCTACCAACTCGTAGCCCTGTTCTTCGGCGATCTGCCGCTGGCGCTCTTCTATCACCGCGTCGTGAAACTCAACGACCTCGCCTGACTCCATACACACCATATGATCGTGGTGCTCACCCCGGGCCAACTCAAAAACCGAATGGGAAGTGCCTGACCCGTCGCGCCCCGCTTCAAAGTTGTGGCGGGTGACCAGGCCTGCGGCGGCGAACTGCGTCAGCACCCGGTATACAGTGGCCAGGCCCACGTTCTCCCCGGCATCGCGCAGGGCGTCGTAGACCTCTTCCGCGCTGAGGTGTTGCTGCTCAACGCCGGCGGACTCAAGGATTTGCAGGATTTTCACGCGCGGCAGGGTCACTTTCAGACCGGCGCGTCGCAATTCCTGGTTTTCTTCGGCCATTGGCTGGGGGTTCTCTGTGGGATGCAGTAGCGGTATGATGCCACCCCATCAACTGAAGTGGAAGTTTTCCCCCATGCGTATGCTTCTGGTCGCCCTGGCGATTACCTGTATCACCGCCTGCAGCGCCGTCGGTTTTCCCGGCGTTTATCGCATCGACGTGGAACAGGGCAATATTGTTACCCGGGAGATGGTAGACCAGCTGCAGCCCGGCATGAGCAAGCGGCAGGTGCGTTTTATCCTGGGTACACCACTGGTGGAAGACAGTTTCAACCGCGATCGCTGGGACTACCTCTACAACAAACGCAATGGGCTGGAGGTACTGGCCGAGGAGTCTGTCACCGTCCACTTTGAGGGCGACAAGCTGTCCAGCGTGACCGGTGACTACGTGCCCTCTGCCTTCGGTGGCGAGAGCAACACTGCAACGGACGACGTAGAGGAAGCAGCCGTAACCGAGACGGAGCCGGCAGAGAGCTAGTCCTCTTCCTTGCCCTCGCGTCGCGCTTTCGCCCTGGCCGCCCGCGCCTTGCGCACTTCTTTCGGGTCCGCGATCAGCGGGCGATAAATCTCTACCCGGTCACCCTCGCGCAACACCTGTTGCGGTGCCACCGGTTTGGAAAAAATGCCCAGCTTGGCATTGTCCAGGTCAATCTCTTCGTACATGCCGGCAATACCTGACTGCTGCGCCGCTTCCAGGGCGGTAGTGCCCTCGGCTACCTGCACTTCCACTATGCTTTGCTTGTCCGGCAGCGCGAAGGCCACTTCAACGCTGATTGTGTTCTGCTCTGCCATGGCCGTTATCCGTAAAGTTGTCTGGCACGCTTTTCCACCGCCGCCACCAGGTTGGTGGTGACCCCGTCGAACAGTTTAGCTGCCGCCGCGCCCAGCAGGGAATTGTTGACACGAAAACTGAGGTTCAGGCTGACCTTGCAGGCCGCCTCCCCCAGCGGAGTGAACTCCCAACTGCCTTGGAAGCGCTCGAACGGCCCCTCTACCAGTTCCAGGGAGATATGCTGGGCGTCGATCATGCGGTTACGGGTGGAGAAGCTCTTCGATACCCCGCCCCTGGACAGGTTGAGGCGCGCCTCTACCAGGCCCTCCTCGCGTTTGAGGATCTCGGCACCGACGCAGCCGTCCATAAAGCTGGGGTAGGCCTCGATGTCGTTCACCAGGTCGAACATTTGCTGTGCCCGAAACGGCAGCAGCGCACTGCGATTGATACTCGTCATGAAAATACTTGTCTACAGAATGTGCCCCACCAACATCAGAACCAACAGGGCGGGAGGCGCAATATAGCGCAACAGGGCCCTCCAGAGCGAGAAGGAGGCGTTAAGTTCACGTGAGAACTGCGGCCGCAGAACGGCGGGTCTGAGTATCCAGCCTACCAGCAGGGCGGTGAGCAAGGCGACCAGGGGCAGGAGCAGATTGGCGATAAACGCGTCCAGTTGCGTCAGCAGGCTTACCGACCCGGAGAGCTGCGCCTCTGCCACGGAGGCGGACACAGTACGCGCCAGCAGCCACACCACTGCCCCGGCAACCAGGGCGGCAATGGGGCGGCGCAGGCGTAACTGATGCTGCAGCGTGGCCACGGCCGGCTCCAGCATCGCCACTGCCGAACCCAACGCGGCCACGGCGACCAGGCCGAAGAACAGGGCACCGAACAGGTCGCCCTCCGACACGTTGCCAAAGGCGTAAGGCACGCTGATAAACAACAGGCCCGGCCCCACGGCAGGCTCGAGGTTGTTGGCAAAAATCACCGGAAAAATGGCTATGCCCGCCAGCAGCGCGACCATGGTGTCGAACACCGCCACGGCCATGACCGAACGACCCAGGGGTATGCGCTGTGGGGTATAGGCACCGTAGATCATGCCCGCCCCTACTCCCACACCCAGGGTCAGGGCCGCATGACCCATTGCCGCAAGAATAGACTCGCGGTTGAAGTCCACCAGCTTTACCGAGAACAGGAAGTCGCGCGTGGCCTCGAGGTCGCCGTTGTCCAGCGCAAACTTGACCAGGATGCCCAGCACGGCAATCACCACCGGCACCAGCCACCACACCAATATGCCCAGCCCGTTGGAAATGCCCAGGGCCAGCACCACGACCACCACTGCGATAAACAGGCTCTGCCATTGCAACTGCACCGCCGCCTCTGACAGCAGCTCTTCAAAGTGTTCGGCGACCACCGGCACACTCGCGGCGGACAGCTCCCCGGTGGCCATGCTCTGCACGTAGGAAAACACCCAGCCGGCCACAACCGCCTGGTAACCCAGCAGCAACACCCCGGTGAGCACCGCCAGCAGCCCCAGCCACTGCCAGTGCCTGGAACGCAGCGAACGGTCGCAGGCATGGCGGATACTGAGCATGGGACTGGCCCTGCCCCAACTGCCCAGCACCACCTCGGCCGTCAGCAGGGGCACGGCCAGCAGGAACAGGCAAACCACGTAGGACAACATAAAGGCCCCACCACCGTGCTCACCCATCAGCCAGGCAAAGCGCCACAGGCTGCCCAGGCCGAGCGCAGCGCCCGACAGGGCAAGCACAAAAGTGGTGCGACTGCGCCAGCGCGGCATGACCGGCACGGCAGCGCGTATCACCCTGAAATACCTGTAATTATCATGGGCTCAGATTGCCCCAGCCCATCGGGGTAGAAAAGGGAAAGATTACCGTTTATGTGTTGGCGGCTGGCCGTATAATGCGCGCCATGGCAAAAAAGAAATCCAACAAATCCAGTAACATCATCGCCCAGAACAAACGCGCGAGCTTTGACTACCATCTGCTGGAAACCTTCGAGGCGGGCATCGCCCTGTCTGGCTGGGAAGTCAAAAGCCTGCGTATGGGCAAGGCCGACCTGGCTGATTCCTACGTGCTGATGAAGAACGGGGAAGCCTACCTGCTGGGCGCCCATATCATTCCGCTGGACACCGCCTCCACCCACTTTGTGCCCGACCCCACGCGCACGCGCAAGCTGCTGCTGCATAAAAAGGAGCTGGCGCGCATACTCGCGGCCATCACCCAGAAAGGCCAGACCTGCGTGTGCACGCAGATCTACTGGAAAGGGCACCTGGTGAAGGCGCGTATTGCGCTGGCACAGGGCAAAAAGGCCCATGACAAACGCGACTCGCAAAAGGACAAGGACTGGGCCCGCCAGAAACAGCGCATTGTGCGCGACAACGTCAAACAGTAAGTCTCGCACCGGGGCCGGGCCAGCCTACCGCCCCGGTCTCATGTCAGTATGCCCGTGGCGCGCAGCAACATACGTAGCGCCACAATCCCCAGGAACACGCCAAAGGCCAGGCTCAGTTGACGCCTGGACAGCTTGTGGGCAAGGCGCGCGCCTAGCGGCGCCATCATCACCGTCATCGGTGCTATCAGCGCCACGCCAACCAGGTTCACGTAGCCGATATTGGCCGCCGGCAGGCGCGGGTCACCCCAACCGTTGACGATAAAGCCCAGGGTGCCGGGCACAGCAATCAGCAGGCCGAACAGCGCCGCCGTGCCCACCGCGCGGTGGATGGGCTGGCTCATCATGGTGAGCGTGGCCACACTGAAAGTGCCGCCGCCTATGCCCATCATTGCCGAGAGACCACCAATCATCGACGGGGTGATAATGCCCCCGGGGCCGCGGGGCACTTCTTTCCAGGGGCGGTAGTCTTCCAGCGGCAACAGCATCTGAATGGCGATCAACAGGGCGACCACCCCGAAAATAGCCGCCAGCACCGAACTGTCTACCGCTGCGGCCACCACGGAACCCATCATCGAGCCTACGAAGATGAACGGGCCCCATTGCTTCACCAGCTTCATATCCACCGCACCACGGGCATGGTGCGCTCGCGCCGAAGACATAGAGGTAAAGATAATGGTCGCCAGGGAGGTACCCACCGCTACGTGCATGCGAATCGCCGGGTCCACCCCGCGTATCGCCAGGGCCGCGTCCAGCACCGGCACGATGACAATGCCGCCGCCAACGCCGAGCAAGCCGGCGATCAGGCCCGCTACCACGCCCGTGGCAAGCATGGTGAACACCAGGGGAAGCAAGCCTTCCATAGATTTCTCCGTCTGTAGTGCCCTGCAGAATACAATGCCGCGCCGGGGCAAAGCCAGCGTGAAGAACAAAGCATCGCCAGCCGGGTACTGACCCGGGGTTCGCGTTATGTGCAGGAACGCCGTCTACCCGGGCGGCAGGGTGCCGCCACAGCAATAGAACAGCAGGTTAAACGCACCAGGAAATGCGCGAGCGCAATACCACTCAGGTCATCGCGGAGACCAGGGACTGAATTTCTTCCTCGTTTTCACAGAGCATGGTGTGCAGTGTTTCCGCGTCCATGCCCATACGGGCCAGCGCATCGAGGTCGCCAAGGTGCGCTGCCGCACCGATTCCGGCCCTGCCCAGCAGATTGCCAACGAACAGCAGGTCACTGAGGTCTGCCGGGACCCGGCGGTCCCGCTCTTTCAGTTCCTGCTCGTCTACCGCATGGGCGATCGAGTCCGGGAAGCTCCACGACTCAACAATGGCCCGGGCCACCCCCGTGTGCCACTGGGCGAGCAGCTGGTCCAGCGCCTTCCTGTCGGTAAACAACGCAGGATGATCCGATGACTGGGTGAAGATATAGAACTTGCCGACGGAATTGAGCAGGCCTGCGAGCATGGCCTCGTCCGGGTTGGTTTCACCGCCGGAATGCTTCGCCATTATGTAGCAGATAGCCGCCACGGTTATGCTGATCTTGCGCAACCTGACCAGGTCTTCAATGCAGGGGCTGCCCTTGGGCGCCTTGAATGCCTCGCGGGCGGCAAAGGACACGGCTGCATTCTGCACCATATCCATGCCTACACGCGAAATGGCCGTGGGGATATCGGTCACCTCAATAGGCCCCCGGCGCATCATCGCCGAGTTGGCCATGCGCATCAGCCGCGCGGCCAGCGCCGGCTCCGTTGCCACGATAGCGGCAAGCGACTGGATATCTGAATTTGGGTCACGGATACACTCCTGCACCCTGATGGCGGTGTCGGGAAACGGCGGCAGCTCAAACTCGCCTTTTTGCAGGTCTGAGGCGAGTTGCTGCACGAACTCGCGTATGGCCACATCCGGCACATATTCCTCAGCCGTTTGCAGGCCCTCCTCCTCGTCCTCCCTGATCGGGTTGATGTGTTTTGAGGAGATGCTTTTTACCTGATTGCCCATGCTGGAGACCTGTTCGCCTGTACTGATGCCGAAAATCACAATACTGCCCTGCCATGGCGCCACAAGGCTAGAACACAGCGCTGTTTTTCTGCACTATTCTACAAATCGTGGGCAGTGCCCAGCGTTTGCAGCCCCCCCCGGACAGCGTGTACAAACCCCCTTGAAAATATACACCTGCAGCCCCATTAATGGCGTATAATGGAAAGTCACACGGGGGCGATTTGGATTCGACGACGGATACAAACCCTTAGGTGCATGCCGTGATGGCAGCCAATCACGTAAATCAAAAGCTGTAAACTTATAGTTGCCAACGACGACAACTACGGTGCCCAACTGGCTGCGTAAGCAGTCACAAAAGCACTTCTAGTGGCTTCGGCCCTAGCGGTCTTTAGCAAGGTTCCAGCCCCGCGCTACTGACTGTCATATAGAACTGGATCGCAGCAGGGTTTGTTCTGGGCCATGCAGCTAAATTTGAACAGAACTCGCCAAGTACGTCCTGCCCGTTGGGCTGTATGCGGTTAAATTAATTAACGGAATCTAAGCATGTAGAGCCGAAGGCAGCGGTCTGGCGGACGCGGGTTCGAGACCCGCCGCCTCCACCAATACAGAGAAGGGTCACCCCAGCGGTGGCCCTTTCTCGTATGTATTCCGGACGGAATTGAACCGGCAGCCCACAGGGCGCGGGTGGCCGAGCGCAGCGAGGTCTGTCGAAGACGTCCCGAAGGGGCGGCATAGACGCGAGACCCGCCGCCTCCAACAATTACACGCCTAGCAACATCATGATGTAGATGCTTCCATAAGGTGTCCGTACTGGACGCCTTATGGTGGAATCTCGCGCATGCCCCTATATAAATTAATTAGTTACAGCTGCCGGACAGCTTTCCGTAGAATCTCGGCGCGGACATTTGCAAAGTAAAACTGGCCTCTTCATCAATCTCTAGTCCACGGTCATGGGAGATGCAAAAGTCTTCCACCTGTAGATCCATGACTTCATGCGGGACAGTGCGGCGATCTACATTTCACCTCGAAACTCTTCCAGTACGATTTAGCGGCTCAGCTAAGGTACTTAGTTAGACTGTCATGAAGCTAAGAAAAGCTGGCCTTGAAGCTCTTTGGCTGAAGGTGAACATACTGGTCAACTGCGCCATTTAATTGATAAATGCGGGCGCGTTGTTTGAAGTCGAATACTCGATAGAGTGAGTACTGCGCTGATTTTTCTTTGGAGAAGTCCAATTCGTTGTCCGTTATGAAGAACGGCTGATATTTTCCGCTATTCGTAGTTTTGACCTCGATAAATAACTCTTCATCCTGTGAAGGATTGAACGATCGCACGTCATACCCAAGGCCATCACCACGATCCCTACTACTCCACTCAACTTCTTTGGCCAAATCTGCTCGATTCAGCGCCCTCAGTCGATGCCGTTCGTACTCAATCACGAATGCTTCCCCATTCTCACCAAGGCTCCGATTGGCCTGCTCTCGCTCAGAGAAATTCAACTTAACTGCGGCGTACTTGCGCTTAGGCTCCTGAATAGTGGCCAGCTTTTCCGGAATCTCCGCATCGAGAACTATAGACCAATCTATAGCCGCAGGCTCAGCCAATTCCGCCTCCGACGCTGACTCGAGCATATAATCTAGCTCGGTTTGGTGCCCGGCGAGATAGGCCAAGACAACCGATTTCAACTGGGCTTGATAGTTGTAGGCAGGCTTATATCCCTGAATGTAGGGCTGCCCCATTTCCAGCAAAATAGCACTAATATTCTGGTGCTTATACTCGATCGAGCCGTCGCCGCGACCATTGAGCAGTGTTTTCAAATTAGAACGGTGCTCGGTTTTGTTGTAGGACTCGCCCGCCAGCTCAAGATTAAGCATGGCAAAGTAATCACGAACAATCGCCTCGCACTCTAACCAATCCCAGCCATTGCCTACCTCAAGCAGGGAAGACACATCGTCGCGAGACAAATTGCGATATAGCGCAGCGCGAAGAAGCTCCCGCGCCACACCGAAACTCAGTAGTTCGTAGAGTTCATCATCCAGCTGAACAAAACTAATGTTATTCGTTACCGCGCCAGGGCCACTCGGCGTGGTGAGGGCTGCATATTCGGCTTCACTACCTGGCTTGACTCTGTGATGCCAAAATCCACTACTGCGGAGGTGAAAGTACGGCAGATGCGGATTGTTTCGATCTTGGGGCCCAGCGAGTCGATCAAAATGGTCTTTGAATTTGTCTCTGAGATTCTGATCAAAATATATACGGTTATCGGTTACGGTTTCCGCTTCAATCAGGTCAATAATGGCTAGCAGCATCGCCACTTTGTGGGGGCTCTTCTCCGAACCTCCACGGCTGTTCATCTTCAAATTCGAAAAATGGCTCTCGTAATCCAACAAGCTCATTTATCACCCCAATAGTCTGCCTTCTCGGGTATTATCCAACGCACCCCCCCTCGGGGGTCAGAGCCTGTTTCTTCATACCTGGGGATCAAGTGAATGTGCAGGTGGGGAACAGTCTGTCCAGCCGCCGAGCCGTCATTGATACCAATATTGTAAGCACTGGGCTGATATTTCTTGTCCAATATGCCTTTGGCTCTCTCCACCAACAGGAAAAGAGACGCCTTTTCTTCAGGCGTCGTATCGAAAAACGATTCTACATGTCTCTTGGGAATGACGAGGCTATGGCCCATAGTTATTGGATAGCCATCCTCCATCAAGAATCCATCGCTGTTTTCTTCAATAATACGGCCCAGCGAATCATCTCGGACGATTCTACAGAAAAGGCAGTCTGTATTTTCCATCAATCAGTTACCCTATCACCAATTCAGAACTACTGCTGTGTCTTAGTCTTCAGGTTCTGATATTGGGTCCAACCTCAAATACTCAAAATATTCGTACTAGCCCTCTAGTTGTCGAAGGATAGCCTACTCAGACATGACTTTACTCTAACGAAAGCTGCGGTTCAGTGCACATCCGGCACCTGCAGCAGGAACTCCAGTCGATCAGTCGCCGCCGCAAGAGTATAGGCGCAGTACACAAATTCATGATAGCTGAGACCCTCCACCGGATGAATGGCCCTACCCTGCAGGGCCATGTCTTCATCCAGCATGAACTCCACGATATCGATGTTCTGGTTGCGCCGCCAAGTCAGCTTTACCAACTGATCTACGGTCAGTTCATCAACCAGTTCTGGGGTGGCTGCCTGGGCCAGGAATATGACCCGCCCTTCGACCTCATAGATCCGCACATGGTGTTTTCGCTGTAGACTGCGCTCACCAAAATGAAGGTCAGCCCTATCTCCCTTCGGTCGCTAACACCCTTCATAACAGCCTCATACTGGCCGTACCGAGCTTTCTTGCCATTGGACTGTTGATTTGCACCGAAAGTTGACCCCCTGGGGATGCGGCCCTTTTCTTGGACTTATTTAGTTCGTTAAACCCAAGCTATCACGGTAC
>NZ_PKUS01000020.1 GCF_002866825.1 Pseudohalioglobus lutimaris
GGGAAACGGCGGCGGCTGGAAAGTTCCTCGATCAGCGTCTTACAATTTATCCTGCCTACGCGACCGAGCCGGGCCGCTGGCTGGATAGAGCGCTGCATAGCGCGGTGCTGGATCACAGTGACAGTATGGGGTATGCACGTCGTGACGCCTGGGTGCCGGGCGAAGAACGCCCGGTGCCTGCCGTGGAGAATAACCTGATGTTGGCGCCGCCACTGGCGGAGAATGTGTCGGCGTCAGTGCGCGAGATTGTGCAGCGTTGTGTTAGCGCAAAGGCGCTGAATGAAGGCGATGTGGAGCGCTTGTTCCAGAGTCGCGGAGCCGATTTTGCTTTTGTGGTGGACGCCGCCGACACGCTGCGCGAGATCACCGTTGGCGACACAGTGTCCTTTGTGGTTAATCGCAATATAAATTACACCAACGTCTGCTATTTCAAATGCCAGTTTTGCGCTTTTTCCAAGGGTAAAGTGAGTGAGCACCTGCGTGGCCGCCCCTACGATATAAGCGGTGAAGAAATTGCCCGGCGCTGCGAAGAGGCCTGGCAGCGCGGCGCAACCGAAGTCTGCATGCAGGGCGGTATACACCCTGATTACACCGGTCAGACCTATCTGGATATCCTGCGCACTGTTCGCGCGGCGTCGCCCGCAATGCATATACACGCATTTTCACCGCTGGAGGTCTGGCAGGGTGCACAGACTCTGGGTACTGACCTGCGCAGCTACCTGCAGCAACTCCAGGACGCGGGCCTCGGAACGCTTCCGGGCACCGCTGCAGAAATTCTTGACGACGAGGTGCGCGCCACTCTCTGCCCGGATAAGCTCAATACCGCGCAGTGGCTGGAAGTGATGGAGACGGCCCATGGGCTCGGCCTGCGCACAACCGCAACGATCATGTACGGCCATATCGATGCTCCACGTCACTGGGCCCGCCACCTGTTGCGACTGCGTGAATTGCAGCAACGCACCGGCGGTTTTACCGAGTTTGTGCCGCTGCCCTTCGTGCATATGGAGGCGCCATTGTACCTGAAGGGCAACGCCAGACGCGGCCCGACATTCCGCGAGGCAGTATTGATGCACGCAGTAGCGCGACTGGTCTTTAATGGGCTGATCGATAATATCCAGACTTCCTGGGTGAAGATGGGGGAGGAGGGCGTGGCAGCCTGCCTGCGCGCCGGTGCCAATGACCTGGGCGGGACGCTGATGAATGAAAGCATCACCCGTGCCGCAGGGTCAGATCATGGTCAGGAGTGGTCGCCTGCACGAATGGAAGCGCAAATCCTGCGGGCGGGCAGATTGCCGCGTATGCGTACTACCCTGTATGCAGACGCGCCCGGGGCACAGCGTATCTCCGCCTTTGACGCCGCTTCCTTGGCTGCTCCTGAAAACGCCAGCGCCGGCAAGAAACAGCGCAGCAAGTTGATTCCTGTGGCGCGAATAGAGCCCTTTTTGCGCAAGCCCGGTATGGGGCTCGACGCGGAAAATGCCCAGGTATTCCTGATGGCCGCGTGCAACTGACATGAGCGGGCGGGCGATACAGCTGGAGGGCAGTTGGCTGGCTCAACTTGAGAATGAGTTTCAACAGCCGTACATGCTCCAGCTACGCGAGTTTCTGCGTCGGGAGAAACAGCAGGGCAAGCGTATCTTTCCCGCGGGTGAGGATATTTTCAATGCCTTCACGCATACGCCCCTGGGGAAAGTAAAGGTCGTTATTCTCGGCCAGGACCCTTATCACGGAGAGGGCCAGGCCCATGGGCTCTGTTTCTCGGTCAAGCCCGGGGTGAGAGTCCCGCCCTCCCTGCAGAATATTTTCAAGGAAATTCATGCCGAGCTGGGTCTGGATGTTCCCCGGCATGGTCACCTGACGAGTTGGGCCGACCAGGGCGTGTTATTGCTTAACAGTGTACTCTCCGTTGAATGCGCCTGCGCAGCGTCGCATCAGCGCCAGGGCTGGGAGACGTTTACCGACCGGGTCATCGAAGTCATTGATCACGAACGTGAAGGTGTGGTCTTTCTGCTGTGGGGCAGTTACGCCCAGCGCAAGGGGGCGATGATTGATGAACAGCGCCACTGCGTGCTGAAAGCGCCACATCCTTCACCGCTGAGCGCACATCGGGGTTTTTTTGGTTGCGGTCACTTTAAGGCGGCCAACGACTACCTGACCCAGCGCGGCGAAACACCTATCGACTGGTCACTGCCTGACGCCCCCGCCTGTTGATTGCACGCCATTCACAGCGCTTTGCGGTAACGCAGTACGCGTTCGCGTAAGTGCCCCAGACCCGGTTTTTCCTCGGCAACCTCCGCGACAGACAGCCCAACCAGCTCGTGCGGGAAAACCAGCCATTCACTCGTCTTGTGCAGATAATAATCAGGCATAAGTGAGGTGGTGTTGTTGTCAGGTTTGAAGTAGGGCGTGGCAATCCTGATTGTGGGCGTACTGGCGCCACACTCGTGCTCCAGGTCATGGACCACCTGCTGCAGGCTGCGACCCGTGTCGAACACGTCATCCACCAGCAGCACACGACTGGCCCCGGTCACCCGCTGCAGCAGATAGTCCAGCCCTTCCACCGTGACTGTCCTCGCGGTTTGCTTGATGCCCGTGTAGTGAGACGTGCGAATAGCGATATGGTCTGTGCTGACATCGAGAAAGTGCAGTAGCTCGTGGATGGCAATTGCCACCGGTGTGCCGCCTCGCCAGACACCGACGATGAGGTCCGGTTGGAAGTTGCTCTCCAGCACCTGCAGTGCCAGCTCATATGAATCCAGCAGCAGTTGATTGGCGTCAATGTACGTTTTCTGCAGGGCCATGGCTTATTCCCAGGGGGGGCTGTCGACAGGGCGTGCAGTCTAGCAAAAGGCTGACTTCAGCGCGCGTTTAGCAAGAGCGAGGAGGTCCTGCTGGCGAGCGCCCAGTTTGTCGGCCCTGCGGTAGGCAGGGCGGAGCATGACGGGTACGGGGGAAACGTTGGTATTCGTTACAGTGAACGCCCTGGCCGGCGTGGACTGGCCTGTGGCGGGTCGACTTTTTAACTGATGTCTACGACGCTTTTTGTCATCCACACATGATGGACTAATGGCAGGGGCAGTAGATAGGAGAAGTCGCCAGTTGGCAGTTTTTCCTGCCCGCGCTGTATGATCAGCGCAGCACGGCAACCACCGTCAGTTGCGCTCTGCGGATGTGCGCAGGCGGTGGCGGCCCCAGAGAGCCAGTGCACTGGCCAGTATGGTGTAGGCAGCGCCGCCAAGGGCCATAGCGTCCATGCTCGCGCCGTAGTCAATGAGCCACCCCATAACAGCAGGTGCGATAGCGGTTGCCAGAACCATCGCCGCTGTTGTCAGCGACTTGATAGACCCCAGGTGCAGGGTGCCGTACATTTCCGAAAAGAATGGCGAAGACAGCGTGGAATAGAAGCCCACGGAAACGGCCATCAATCCCATAAATATAGCCGCTGCAATAAAGTGGTCCGCAGAGGACAGCACCAGTAGGCCTGCGCCCAGAGGAAGGCAGACCAGTGCTGCAAGCCGGATAGCGCTGAAGCGGTCGACCAGCAGACCCGCGAAGAGCTTGCACAGCGTATTCACCAGTGCATAAAACAGAAACAGACCGCCCCATGCGGCGAGGTTCCAGCCTTTCTCGTCCACCAGTTGAACCTGGTGAAACATAAAACCGGTAAACAACAGTGGTTGTGCCAGCAGAGCCGGCATGAACAGGTAAAAACAGGGGTCCATTACTACCTGTTCACGAGTCCACTGACGACGTTGATCAGCCTCGCCAGCGCTGGTGCCAGCTTGTAATTGCCGAAGGTAATCGCCGTGTCGATGCTCGTGCCCGCGCAGCAACCAGACCGTGAGCAGTGGAACCGTCACCAACAGCAGCCCACCCCAGAACAGCCAGGACACGCGCCATCCAAGTAGCGCCAGCAGCGCGATGACCAGTGATGGCAGCAGTGCCTCGGAGATTGAATAGCCCATTCCCCCCAGTGCGTTGGCCTTGCCTTTGTGGTGATCCAGGTAGCGTACCAGCGTGGTGGCGCTGGCCAGGCTCATCAAGCCCTGGCCGAAGTGCCGCAGAGCCAGCAGTGCTAAAAACAGTATGATCGGCGTGGTGCTCGCTGCCATCAATGCGCATGCCAGTGCAAGACCTGTACTGATGAGGCAGGCGTAGCGGCGTAACTCCATCCGGTCAATCATTGAGCCTGTCCATAGCAGCAGCAACGCGCTGACAAGCGTGGCTGCTGAATACAAGCCGCCGAAGTCTCCGTGACTAAGCTCCAGGTCAACGCGAATGTCGCCGCTGAACAGGCCGATAAAGTAAGTCTGCCCCAGGCTGGAACCAAAGGTCATGACAAAACCGAACAGCAGTAAGCGCCATTCGCTATGGATCAGGGGGAGGAAAGATTTCATGGTCGCGGATTATGGCAGGGGCGCAGGGCGGCGGGTAGCGCTGTATAGACTAAAATCGACTGGCCTAACTGCGGCAAAGGCTCTACAGTTGCGCTTTTTATGCCGCCCCCCGACTGATTCGCCGGGCGCTGCCGGACACCCATTGGAGGACGTATGAGTTCAAAGATCAAAGTCGAGAAGCCGCTGGTCATTCTGCACGGGGATGAAATGGCGCAGATAGCCTTTGAGCAGATTCTGGAACAGTTCGTCAAGTCTCGCCTCGATATCGACCTGGTCGAGATCGACCTGACTGCCGAGAACCGCCTGGTCACCAATGGACGCGCTGTGCGTGAAGCGATCGATGCGCTCAAAGCCCACGGAGTGGGGGTCAAGAATGCGGGTATGACTGTGAATCGCGCACAGTTGGATGAACTGCTGAGCAAGCACCCGGATATTCAGGAGTCAGACCTGGACAAGTTGGCCACCAAGTCACCCAACGGCGCAATACGTAAGGGCATAGGGGGCAATATTACCCGGGAGGACATCGAATTTCGCAATCTGAAAAGTGTGCGACCCGAGTGGCAAGGGCGGGATATCGAAGTAGACACCATGGACAGCGGCGGTCTCGACTTCAGTTACAGCGAGCTCTCCAATGCAACTGGCGTTGCCAAGATCGTCTTTGTGGGCAGCAGTGGTGATCCACAGGAATTACATCGCAGAACCCTGAAAAAGGGCGACCCCTGGATGCTGGCCACCAATAGCCTTGAGGAAGTGCAGGCCTGGGCGCATCGTTTTTTCCAGCGTGCCTTGAAGGAGAAACGCGATATCTACCTGGGCCTCAAGGACACTGTCGTTCCCGGCTATGATGGCGTCATGCGCGCTGCCATTGAGGAAATTTATGAGAGTGACTATGCCGAGGCGGTGGCGGCTGCAGGCCTGCAGTATCACTATGAACTGATCGACGCACAGGCGGCGCGCATTATTTCCAACCCGCCTGAACGGGCGCTATGGGGTGTGCCCGACAATGTCAGCGGCATGAAGCTTTATAAGCTGGTACAACAGCTTAAGCGCTACGGTCTACCTGAGCGCAAGGCGCATGTCTCTATCTCGCGAATGAGTGCCGGTGGTGGTGACCAGTATGGCAGCTTCAATGCTCCCGCGATCGAAGACGGGATTATCAAGGTGCTGGTAGATGGGCAGGAGAAGCACGCCCGGTTTGTAAAAGCCAGCGACCCGATTCTGTTCATGTCCAATGACCGGGATGCGATCAAGGACTGGGTCAAGCAGGTATTTCGTGACGCCTCGTTGAGTAAGAAAGAGGTCTATTTCGGCCTCAAACGTGAATTCGTCGACTATGACGAGGTTTACAGCTCCATCATTCTTGAAATTCGCAAAGAGCTGGCGGCGCTGGATACACCTCCGCCGTCTTTCATGATTATGCGGCCCTCGCGTCAGCTCAGTAAGATGATATGCGATCCACCACGCTGGGGCTTGTATCCGGCGCAGAACCTGGACGGCGATATTTTCTCGGATATCTCCGCCGCTCTGGGCGGTAGCCTGGCCACCGCCAGTTCCGTGATCAAGAGCAAGGACGGCACCATGCTCTATGAAGCCCCCCACGGTACGGCCCATGATTTGTTCTTGCGCTACCTCGAAACGGATGGGAAAGAGGCTAATTTCAACTCTTCAGCGCTGATTTTTGCTGTCGGCAATGCGCTGGAAGAACTCGGCAGCAGAGAGAACAATGAAGCGCTAATTGATTATGCTTGCCGACTGAAAACAGCGTTGATTGAGACGGTGGCCCAGGGCACGATCACCGGCGACCTGAAGGGGAAGACCGCTGACCCATCCAGCGAGACCCTGGTTGATATGTGTGGATTCCTTGATGCAGTAGAATCAAATCTCTAGCTGCAGTCCACCTGGATCAGGGTGACCTTGAAAGGGTGGCATTCCCGCTCGGGCGGGCATCCACTGCAGTTCAATCTGGTAGTGTGTAGGGCAGGGGCTCGATCTCCAATGCCTGGTCGTGTCCACGCAGGTGCAACCCTGCTGCAACGCCTGCTTCAGTGGCACTGACCAGGCAGACATGGCCTCCGTCTGCAGCTGCGCTGTTGACCACGGTGCCGTTAGCCTGATCTGTGCCAGGCGAAAACAGGTCGGTGCCTGCCGGTAGCGGTACCGACGCCCCGAATCTTGCAAGGTAGAGCCGTCGCTTCGACTTGCCCCGGTAGTGCAGGCGAGCGACGATTTCCTGGCCGGTATAGCAACCCTTGTTGAAACTGACGTGGCCAGTTACATCGTAATTCAGCATTTGTGGCAGGAATTCCCCGGAAGTGGGAGCTTCGACCCTGCCAATGCCGCTCTCGATCTGCAGGGTCCGCCAGTCTTCTTCTTCGCCAGCATCCATTGTTTGGGCAAGCGCCTCGAAATGCTGCGGAAATGCCTGCATATCCAGGTAGGCCTCAAACTGCTCACCCTGATCATCCATCTGGATCAGTATATATCCCTCGCCACTTGTCGCCGCGTAGCGCGCAGAGGGCACAGACAGCTTCAGCCCGGCCAACGCCGACCGCACATTTTCTCCCCAGCAGGCGACGGTTTTCCAATCCTGGCGATCGCCATCCAGGGTGGCCTTGGAGAACATGATGTACTTGCCAAACGCCGTGGCAGCGAGCGCAACAGTGTCATTACGCATGCGCAGGACGTAGTGATCTGCGCTCACCTGCGCCAGCAGGAAGTCGCAGATCATTCTGCCCTTGGGCGTACAGAAAGCACCTGGGAGCGCGTGCCCAGCATCGACCTTACGTGTGTCACAGGTAGTCTGGCCCTGTAGGAATTTCAATGTATCGGGACCGCTGATGTGCAGTAGTCCCTCGTCTTTGAGCAGCGCGTAGTGTGCGGGCAAGGGGTGATCCTCATGTCGGGTAAACGCCAATGATAGGACCTGCGCCCCGGCCTGTCAGCATTATCACAATTGCTTACAGATGACGTTATAATGCTGCGCCCCGATGTATACCCCTGAAAGCGAGAATGGCATGGTGTCCAAGGAAGAACTGAATCGCATGCGCTGGGCCGCCCGCCGCGGCATGCTGGAGCTGGATCTGGTGCTGGAGCCCTTCGTGCAGAGTCGCTACGAGACGCTCAACGAGGCTGACCGGTCCCGCTTCCAGAATTTGATGCTTTGCGAAGATCAGGACTTGTTCGCCTGGTTTATGCGTCGCGAGCAGCCTGCCGACGGAGAACTACTCGCCATTGTCAGCAAGATACTCGAATTCACCCTCACTCCACCTGAGGATCGCTGAGTCCAGGCTACTGCGGGCCGCCGTTTGCAGCTTCTGGCTGCTGGTGGGCGCAGCCCTTTTCTACCTTTTGTGGGCAGGCCACACCGGCGTGGCGGCCCTGGTGTTAGCGGCGATCCTCGTAGCGCATTACCTGCCTGCAAAACAACGCTTGACGGGGGCAGTCGTCTGCTGGGATAAGGGGCGTTGGGCACTGCAGAACGGTTCTGAGGCAGTGGAAATGCACTTGCAGCGAGCACACTGTTTATCCTGGCTGACCTTTGCCCAGTGGCGACAGGCAGATGGCACCATCCTGCGACTATGGTTGCTAAACGGGGATAGTGAGCGTGATCAGCTGCGCCGACTGCGTGTGCGCCTAAGGCTTGAGCGGGGAGTTTGACGGCGCCAGCACGGTATCGACTGCATCTTCCAGTTGATCGGGATAGTCCAGGGTGTAGTGCAGGCCGCGGCTCTCCTTACGCGTGATGGCACAGCGAATCATCAGCTCAGCGACCATGGCCAGGTTGCGCAGCTCCAGCAAGTCGTTGCTAACTTTATAATTGCCGTAATACTCCGCAATTTCCGACTGCAACAGCTCGACCCGATGTGCTGCCCGCTGCAGGCGTTTATCGGTGCGCACAATGCCGACGTAGTCCCACATGAAGCGCCGCAGTTCGTCCCAGTTGTGGGAAATCACTACATCCTCGTCCGAGTCAGTGACCTGGCTTTCGTCCCAGGGCCTGGGGGGACTGGGCTGCGCAACGTGTTGCAGGCCCGAGGCAATATTCTGTGCAGCGGACTCAGCATAGACGATACATTCGAGCAGGGAATTGGAGGCCATGCGGTTGGCGCCGTGCAGGCCGGTACAGGACGCTTCGCCGATAGCATAAAGGCCTGGCAGGTCCGTGCGTCCCGCGGTGTCAACGACAATACCGCCGCAGGTATAGTGGGCGGCGGGAACAACGGGAATAGGGCCGGTGCTCATGTCCATGCCCAATTCACGGCAGCGCTGCATCACCGTTGGAAAGTGGCTTTCGAGAAAGTCCCGCGGTTGGTGCGAGATGTCGAGGAAGACACAGTCTGCCCCCAGGCGTTTCATCTCATGGTCTATCGCCCGCGCGACCACGTCCCGGGGCGCCAGCTCCCCGCGTTCGTCAAAGCGGGACATGAAGCGCTCCCCATCGGGCAGTAGCAGGTGTCCGCCTTCGCCTCGTATGGCCTCGGTTATCAGGAACGATTTGGCCTTGGGGTGGTAGAGACAGGTCGGGTGAAACTGGTTGAACTCCATATTGGCGACCCGGCACCCCGCGCGCCAGGCCATGGCGATGCCATCGCCGCTGGCGCCGTCGGGGTTGCTGGTATAGAGGTAGGCTTTACTGGCGCCGCCCGTTGCCAATACAACTGCCCGCGCCTGAAACAGGTCGACGTGCTCAGTTTGCTGATTGAGAACGTATGCGCCCTGGCAGCGCCCGTCTTCGTGAACCAGGTCAACGGCCACCCTATGGGTGAAAATTTCTATATTGTCTCTGGCAAGGGCCTTTTCCGTGAGCACCTCGGAAATAGCACGCCCGGTGCGGTCAGCGGAGTGGATAATTCGGCGGTGACTGTGGCCGCCCTCCATGGTCAGGTGAAACTCGCGCGTACCGGCACCTGGCTGGTCTTCGCGCAGGTCGAAATCCACACCCTGTTCCACCAGCCACTCCACACAGCGACGACTGTTGCGGACGGTGAACTCAACTGACTCGCGGTTGCAAAGTCCGGCGCCGGCAGCGAGGGTATCGGCCACATGTGCATCCACCGTATCGCGGTCATGAAGAACCGCGGCCATGCCGCCCTGGGCCCAGTAAGTTGACCCCTGGTTCAGGTCTGCTTTGGATAACAGGGCAACGCGGCAGTCGTCGGGTAATTGCAGGGCCAGGCTCAGGCCGGCTGCGCCGCTGCCGATAACTAGAACGTCGTGTTGGAATGTTTCTGGCACTGGCCTGCTCGCTTGCCGGAGTGAGGAGTGAATTATATTATATGCCTCAATCACTTAGCGCTACTGGGCATCTATCTGGAGGTAGTGTATACGACCTCTGTCTGAATAAGGAATTTCCTTGTGGGGGACATATCCCGGCATTATTACGCATATTTGCGGGCTTCACGGCGGCGCTGTGAACTCCCGGCCGCCGCTGCGGTCTACTCCGCAGGAACTAAAAAGAATGTCAGCGCGGTAATGTCGTTGGCCATGGAGGGGACAGGGGAGTGACGGCTGCCGAAACAGACCAGCAGCTCGTTGCCAGGGTGCAAAAGGGTGACTCACGGGCGTTCGATCTGCTGGTATTAAAGTACCAGCACAAGATTTTCAGCCTTATCGGTCGCTATGTGCACGATGCTGACGAGGTGCAGGACGTCGCGCAGGAAGCCTTTATCAAGGCCTATCGAGCGCTGCCCAAATTTCGTGGAGACAGCCAGTTTTATACGTGGCTCTATCGGATTGCGGTGAACACAGCCAAGAATCACCTTGTTTCGCGTTCGCGTCGCCCGCCGGGCTCTGACGTAGAGGTCGAGGACGCGGAGTACTATGAGGGCGGGGCCGCCTTGAGGGACATCGAAACCCCGGAAAGTGCGCTGTTCGGCGCGGAACTGAAAGCGGTAGTGGAATCGGCAATACGTGATTTGCCCGATGATTTACGCAGTGCGGTAACTTTACGTGAATTTGATGGTCTCAGTTATGAGGATATCGCAGAGATTATGGATTGCCCTGTCGGGACCGTGCGCTCAAGAATCTTCAGGGCGCGTGAAGCGATTGATATCAAGGTAAAAGAACAGGTCGACGGCTAGCGGCTGCGACCCCGGACGGCAGCTTTCGCGGGCCGTAAAGTACAGAGAAAACGCACCTGGTGCGGAGGAACAAAGATGAGCGAACAACTGCGGGAATCACTGTCAGCCCTAATGGATGATGAGGCCAATGAGTTGGAGCTGCAACGTCTGCTCAAGCAGGTGAATGAGGATTCCGAGCTGCGATCAACGTGGGTGCGCTACAACGCCGCGCGCTCAGCAATGTCGGGGCAGGAGGTCAGTCACATGCAGTTGGATATCTCATCCAGGGTTCGAGAAGCCATAGACGGCTCGCCAGGCGAGGCGCGCTCATTGCGCGATCGGCTGTTCCGGCCGGTCGCGAGCTTCGCCGTCGCCGCGTCTGTCGCGGCTACCGTGGTGATTGGTGGCCAGCAGCTGACGCAGATTAATGGCAAGGATATCTACGCGCCCGGCGCCATCGCTGCAGGCGGAGTGTCGCCCGTGGGCATGGTGAATAGCCTCGGCGCGACGACAGTGCAGGCCAGTTATGGAGCGGAAGCGGTCCCGATGTTACAGCCGGCAGCGCGTACCGCATATAAAGAGTTAGCCCGGCAACGGATGCAGATGTACATACAGGAACATGCGGAGCACGCAGCGCTCAATTCACCCCACGGCCTGATTCCCTTTGCGCGTGTCCCGGAAATCCGAGAGTGATCGAGGGGTGAGCGGCTTGCGGTACGGCACGGTTTCCCGGCTCTCGATCCTTCTTCTGGCATTGCTGTTATCGCCTCTGGCCCAGAGCTCCGGCTGTCCGGATGCCGACCCAGAGGCACTGCGATGGCTGGATAAAATGTCGCGCAGCGTTCATCAGGTGAGTTATCACGGCGTGGTCACCTACCAGCGCGGAGAAGCAGATATGCAGGTTATGCAGGTCTCGCACTTCGTCCAGGGTGATCGCAGTTCTGAAAAATTGACTCAATTGACTGGTCAGGGTGCGCAGGTGGTGCGTGTTGATCACCCCCTCGATTGCGTTCATCCCGGTCACAAGTTGTTGCGCATGAGTGAGCATATTCAGGGCGGCTATTGCGGGATAGCCGGCCACTATCGATTCAGCGTTACTGATGGCGATCGCGTCGCCGGACGCAAAACCGTGCGTGTGCTGGTCTCGCCGCGAGACATGTATCGGTTCGGCTATGTCATGGACCTGGATCGAAAGACCGGATTGCTGTTGAAGACCACAACAATCGGTAGAGGTAACGTGGTCCTGGAAAAGTTCCAGTTTGCTGAGCTGTCTTTTAACAAGCGCATGCCCGACGGTATAGAAATCGAGGTGGTGCATGAGGCGGAGCACCCGGTGCCCGGGGTTTCCACGGAGCCCACGCGCCTTGCTAACGGTTGGCGGGTGCGCTGGGTACCCAGCGGCTTTTTGGCCACAGATACACAACCCGCCAACGCCGGGCGCAGAACCTTTACTGATGGCCTGGCCGTGTTTTCTGTGTTTGTAGAGGAACTGGATCGGGAAATCCGTCCCGGCGAAGGCATGGTCCGCGAGGGCAGCACAACCTCTTACAGTAGAGGGCTGTCCATCTCCGGTACGCCCCTGCTGGTAACCGTGGTTGGCGAGGTGCCGGTGAATACCGCTAGAATGGTCGCTGATTCGGTCGATTGGGTGCGTTGAGATGTTGCTGGAGACGGGGCGTGTGGTGGCCATAGAGCCCGACGGCATTTGGGTAGAGACGATTCGCAAGACCACCTGTGGTAGCTGCGCCGCGCAGAAAGGTTGCGGTCATGGCCTGCTCAATAGTATCTCCTCAGGTCGTCGTTCACTGATTCGCGCACTGCCAGGCGAACTTGATCCGGCGGAATGCCGCGTTGACGACGAGGTCCAGATATCCATTCCTGACGAGGTCATCCTTCGCGGCTCCTTTATCGTATATATAGTACCCCTTGTATTTATGATGCTCGGCACCATTATTGGTTCAGAGAGTGCTGGCAATGCCGATTTGGGCGGTGCACTGGGTGCCGCAGCGGGGTTTATTGTGGGCTTCAGCCTGGTGAGGGTGCATGCGTGGCGGCATCGAGATGATCGCTCGCTGCAGCCCACTCTGGTAGATATCCTCCCCCGCGAGGCGCAAGCCTTGCGAATCGGCTGAATCAGCCGGCTTTTTTTTTACACGCTTATTTGGACATGTGGAATGATTGTATTGACCCGTATTACCTCCATCTTCCTGTTTAGCTTTGCACTGTTACTCGCAGGTAACGCACAGGGCACGCAGTTGCCCGAATTTCGGGACATCGTCAAACAAAGTTCACCCGCTGTGGTTAAGATCATAGTTGAATCCAGCTCGCCTCGCGGTCGGCAAGGGCAGCCCGGTCCAGAGGAAATGCCCGAGTATTTGCGGCGTTTCTTCGAATATCGCGGTGGACCCCCGGCACCCCACCAGCGAATGGGCATGGGCTCTGGGTTTATCATTTCCGAGACCGGGCTCATTGTTACCAACAATCATGTAGTCGATGGCGCAGACAGCGTGCTGGTAAGGATGAGCGATCGCCGAGAGTTTAATGCGGAGGTTATTGGTACCGACCCGCGTTCTGATCTGGCGCTGTTGCGAATTGATGCCTCTGGCCTGCCAACGCTTCGCCTTGCAGAAAATGAAGAGCTGGACGTGGGCGAATGGGTCCTGGCAATCGGCTCTCCCTTTGGTCTCGACTATTCCGTCACCGCAGGTATTGTTTCAGCAAAAGGACGCAGCCTGCCCACGGAGAACAACGAGAACTACGTTCCTTTCATCCAGACTGACGTGGCGATCAATCCCGGGAATTCAGGGGGGCCGCTATTCAACCTTGAAGGCGAGGTGGTAGGCGTCAACTCACAGATATTTACCCGCAGCGGCGGCTCTATCGGCCTGTCTTTTGCCATACCGGTGAGTGTTGTCCGTAACGTGGTTACCCAGCTGGAAGAAAATGGCAGGGTGACTCGAGGTTGGCTTGGAGTGACCATTCAGGACGTGGACAAGAACCTGGCAGAGTCCTTCGGTCTGGACAGGCCCCGCGGTGCGTTGATCGCCCAGGTGGCAAAGGATGGCCCGGCAGACGATGCCGGCCTGCGCGAGGGCGATGTTATTATCAGTTTCGACGGCAAGGACATACCCGCGTCCTCCGACCTTCCCCATGTCGTAGGCTTGATCGCACCAGATACGCGTGTGCCTGTAGAGATTATGCGGGACAAGAAACGCAAGACGATCAAGGTAAAGATAGGTGGCCTTGATGCGGATGATAGTTACTCATTGCGCGGCGGGAGCGTCGATGACGGTGAGGGTGGCCGCCTCGGTTTGATCGTGGGAGAGGCCCCGGCGGAGCATTTGGAGCGCTGGGGGTTGTCTGGTGGGGTGCAGGTGCGTGAGGTCGTACCGGGCTCGCCAGCGGCTGAAGCAGGTGTTTTGGCGGGGGATATAATCACCCTGATCGGCAATTCGCCGGTGAAGTCTGTGGACGCCTTCGCGGATGCCGCAGAGAAGCTGCGCGCAGGCAGTTCTGTCCCGCTTCGGCTGATGCGCCGGGGCTCGCCGATGTTTATCGGTCTGAAACTGGCTGACTAGCCCGCAGGTCTGGCCCCCGCTGTGATAGCGGGGGCCAATGCTTTCAGGTACAATCGCGCGTTTTTCGGGGGCGGTCACTCATCGCCGCCTGATCTTGTCCGGGCCCTAGCATTGAGCGATCTTCAGCACATCCGCAATTTTTCCATTATTGCCCACATTGACCACGGCAAATCGACCCTGGCCGACCGTTTTATCCAGCATTGTGGCGGTCTCAGCGCCAGGGAGATGGATGCCCAGGTGCTGGACTCCATGGACATCGAACGTGAGCGGGGCATTACCATCAAGGCCCAGAGCGTGACCCTGGACTACCAGGCGCGCAACGGTCAAACCTATCAGCTCAACTTCATCGACACCCCTGGGCATGTCGACTTCTCGTATGAGGTTTCGCGCTCGCTGGCCGCCTGTGAGGGAGCATTGCTGGTTGTGGATGCCGGGCAGGGAGTTGAGGCGCAGTCCGTGGCCAACTGTTACACGGCGATAGAGCAAGGACTGGAAGTACTGCCGATACTCAACAAGATGGATCTGCCGCAGGCTGATCCGGACCGGGTCAAGCAGGAAATCGAGGATATCATCGGGATTGACGCGCTGGAGGCCTGCCTGGTGAGTGCCAAATCCGGGCTGGGAATCGAGGATGCACTGGAATACCTGGTCGAGGAGATTCCGCCTCCGGAGGGTGACCGTAATGCGCCGCTGCAGGCGCTTATCATCGATTCCTGGTTTGACAATTATCTGGGTGTGGTGTCGCTGGTTCGGGTCAAGCAAGGTGTGCTGCGCAAGCGTGACAAAATCGTTGCCAAGTCAATTGGTAAGGCCCAGCAGGTTGATAGTGTGGGTATCTTTACGCCCAAACGTCGTGAGACTGATTGCCTGCAAGCCGGTGAAGTCGGCTTCGTGGTGGCCGGGGTCAAGGACATTCACGGCGCGCCTGTAGGCGACACACTGGTCCACGATAAAAGTCCGGATGTCCCCGCACTGCCCGGCTTCAAGAGGGTGAAGCCGCAGGTTTACGCAGGGATATTCACCATCTCCTCCGACGACTACGAGGACTTTCGCGATGCCCTGGGTAAATTGACGCTGAACGATGCTTCGCTGTTCTATGAGCCGGAGACATCTGACGCGCTGGGGTTTGGCTTTCGTTGTGGCTTTCTGGGCATGTTGCACATGGAGATTATCCAGGAGCGACTGGAGCGAGAGTACGACCTCGACCTGATCACCACGGCACCCACCGTTATCTACGAAGTGCTGAAGAAAAACGGTGAAGTGGCCAAGGTGGATAACCCCTCGAAGTTGCCTGACGTGGGCGATATCGAAGAAATGCGCGAGCCTATTGCGCGCTGTAATATCCTCGTGCCCCAGGATTACCTGGGGAATGTCATCACGCTTTGTTCGGAGAAGCGTGGCGCCCAGGTAGACATGCAGTTTCTTGGCACTCAGGTGCAGGTTACCTACGACATACCCATGGCGGAAGTGGTGCTCGATTTCTTTGATCGCCTGAAGTCAGTAAGCCGCGGCTATGCCTCGCTGGATTACGGTTTCGAGCGCTTCCAGGCCGCGTCTCTATCGCGACTGGATGTGTTGATCAACGGCGATCGGGTGGATGCGCTGGCGGTGATTGTTCATCGCGATCAGGTGCAGTACCGGGGACGCGCCCTGACTGAAAAAATGAAAGAACTCATCCCGCGGCAGATGTTTGATGTTGCCATCCAGGCCGCTGTGGGCGGGAAAGTGGTTGCCAGGACTACTGTCAAGGCGCTGCGCAAGAACGTCACTGCCAAGTGCTACGGCGGCGATGCATCGCGCAAAAAGAAACTGCTGGAGAAGCAGAAGGAAGGTAAGAAACGCATGAAGCAGGTCGGAAGTGTGGAGATTCCACAGTCGGCATTCCTGGCGGTGCTGAAGGTGGACAGTTAATGAGCGGTGTAACCATAGATTTCCCCCTGATTCTGGTTATTCTTGTGGGTGGGTCAGGCCTGATCTGGCTGCTGGATGCATTGTTCCTTGCTCCGGGGCGTAAGAAAGTTATCGCTGAGCTTCAGGAGCAGTATCCGAATTGGGATCAGGAGGACAATCCCCAGCATAAGCAGTTCAGCGCCCGGGTTCAGGATAGTGCCGCCGAGCCTGTGCTTGTAGAGTACGCCAGGTCGTTTTTTCCCGTTTTGTTCGTGGTGTTTGTCCTGCGCTCTTTCATTGTCGAACCGTTCCAGATTCCCTCTTCATCAATGGTCCCCACACTGCAGGTCGGAGACTATATATTGGTGAACAAATATACTTATGGAATTCGCCTGCCCGTTACTCGTACCAAGGTGATGGCTTTGAATGAGCCACAGCGCGGCGACGTGATGGTGTTCTTCCCGCCGCATATGAATGACACGTATTACATCAAACGGGTAATCGGTTTACCGGGAGACAAGGTCACTTACCGGGACAAGCGCGTGTACGTCAACGGTGAACTGGTCGATCGCGACGAAGTTGCGGTTGCGCCCGGCCCCGATGCCAGCTATCGCCTGGGGCTGGAGGCCCTGGGAGAGGCGCGCTTTATGATGCAGGTGAATGATGCCCGGCGCCCCATCAATTTCTCGGTGGTGGTCAAGCCCGGACATTATTTTATGATGGGCGATAATCGGGATAACAGTTCAGATTCCCGTATTTGGGGTCAGGTCCCGGAAAAGGATATAGTAGGCAAGGCCTTCGCGATCTGGATGCACTGGGATTCTTTCCTGAGCTTCCCCAGCTTCGCTCGCGTCGGCTACATAGAATGAAATAACTGGAATTTTTGGGGGCAGGGAAATGCGCACACCGCAACGTCAGAGGGGAATGTCTATTCCGGGCATACTGCTGATTGCCATTATGGTTGGCTTTTACGTCATGTGTTTCGTCAAGATGGTTCCGCATTATTTCGAGTACAACGCCATCAAGGGTATTATCCAGACAGTGGCAGATGAGCATGAGCCGGGTACTACGACGGTGGGGCAGGTTCGACGTCGTATCGATGCGATGTTCAATACTAACCAGATCTCCGCGATCAAGATCGGCGACGTGGATATATATCGCGAAAAAGGCAAGACCTATATTGACGCCAGCTATGAGGCGCGTGTGCCTATTGCCGGTCGTATCGACGCCTTGCTGAAGTTCGATGACCTGCTGGTTGAAGCGGGAAACCCCGGAGCCAGGTGAACGATCGGCAGGCGCATTCGGCGCGGCTACAGCGTGCGCTGGGCCATTCCTTTTCTGACCCCGGTCTGCTGGATCTGGCGTTAACCCATAGAAGTGTGGGTGGCCGGAACTACGAACGTCTTGAGTTCCTTGGTGACTCCATAGTAAATCACATTATAGCTGAGGCGCTGTACCATCAGTTTCCGAAGGCTCGCGAGGGCGAACTCAGCCGTATTCGGGCCTCTCTGGTGCGGGGTGATACCCTGGCAAAGGTGGCTCGCGAGCTTCAACTCGGAGAACATCTGCATTTGGGTCCCGGCGAGCGCAAGAGTGGCGGCCGCCGTCGCAGTTCCATTCTCGCTGATGCTCTTGAGTCAGTGGCGGGGGCTATACTGCTTGATTCTGACGTCGAGACCTGTCGTCAGTGTGTGCTCAATTGGTTCGCACAGCGACTCGAAGGCCTGAGTCTGGAGAATGCCGACAAGGATGCGAAAACCCGGTTGCAGGAATATTTGCAAGGTCGTAATTGTCCACTGCCGGAGTACGAGTTGCTAGGCGTGCAGGGAGAGGACCACAACCAGCAGTTCCAGGTAGCCTGCCGTCTGGTTAAGCCCACGCTGGTCGTAGAGGGCTCCGGTAGCAGTCGCCGCAAGGCTGAACAGGCCGCCGCCAGCTCTGCGCTTGAACACCTCGGAGTCGCCTAGATGAGTAACGAAAAGCGCTGTGGTTACGTCGCCATCGTTGGTCGTCCCAATGTGGGCAAGTCAACGCTGCTTAACCATATGCTTGGGCAAAAAATCAGCATTACCTCGCGCAAACCGCAGACAACACGTCACCAGGTGATCGGTATCAAGACAGAGGGTGATCACCAGATCATTTTTGTCGACACGCCTGGCTTGCACCGTGGTGCGGAAAAAGCGATTAACCGCTTTATGAACAGGGCCGCGAGCTCGGCTATTCGAGACGTTGACCTGGTGCTTTTCCTCGTTGACCGGACCGCCTGGACAGAGGAAGACCAGATGGTCCTGGAGCAGGTACAACAGGCGCGGCGGCCAACCATACTGGTGGTCAACAAGGTTGATCTGCTGGACGACAAGAATATTCTGTTGCCGCACCTTCAGGCGTTGGCGGACCGCGGCGCTTTTGAAGCGATTGTGCCGGTTTCTGCGCTGCGCGCGCGCAACATAGACGCGCTGGAAAAGGAGGTTGTCAAATACCTTCCCGCCTCCGATCACTTTTTCCCGGAAGAGCAGATTACCGATCGAAGCCAGCGGTTTCTCGCGGCAGAGATAGTGCGTGAGAAAATCATGCGGCAACTCGGTGAGGAGTTACCCTATGCAGTCACCGTGGAGATCGAGGAATTTGGCTTCGACAATGGCATTGCGCATATCTCCGCGTTGATCCTGGTGGAGCGACAGGGGCAGAAGCAGATCATCATCGGCGAAAAAGGCAGTCGCCTGCGCTCGATCGGCACCGAGGCACGCAAGGATATGGAGAAACTGTTTGACTGCAAAGTGATGCTGCGGCTCTGGGTGAAGGTGAAGAGTGGCTGGTCAGATGATGAGCGAGCTCTGCGCAGCCTTGGCTACGAAGACCGCTGACGTCGTCCGCGATCATGCGCGTCAACTTACAGCCTTCCTACATATTGCATAGCCGTGCTTATCGCGACAGCAGCCTGATTCTCGAAGTCTTTACCGCCGAGCACGGCAGGCTCAGCTTGGTTGCCAAGGGGGCTCGCAGGCGGGCAAGGGGCGGCAGTACTGCGGCCCTGCTGCAGCCATTTATCCCCTTGTTGCTCTCATTCAGTGGTCGCGGTGAAATGAAAACCCTCACACAGGTGGAGTCCGCCGCAGCGCCCGTTGCCCTGCGCGCCGAGCAGCTCTACAGCGCCATGTATGTGAATGAGGTGCTGATGCGCCTGTTACACCGTCACGACCCACACCCACTGCTCTTTGCCGCCTATGGGCAGGTGCTGCAGGATTTAACCGATGCGCCTTTACTTGAGGCCGTTCTGCGGCGCTTTGAGTTGGGCCTGTTGGACGCGCTGGGCTATGGTTTTTCGCTGCAGCAGGACGGCTCCAGCGGTGACGCCATCGAGGCTGAAGGCTGGTATCATTTTCATCCCGATTTTGGTCTGATCCGGGGCGGGCAGGGCGTAGACCCATCGCACCCGGCCTATAGTGGCGGCGATTTGCTGGCCATGTCCAGGGGCGAGTTTGCCGGTGATGCCAGACTCGCTGCGAGGCGATTGATGCGGCAGGCGCTGGCACAGCACCTGGGTGATGCGCCGCTAAAGAGTCGTGACCTGTTCCGGGGGCGGCTAAAACAAACTGGGGAGCAGCGATGATAGCAGTGGGTACAGACATCCTCCGGTTCGATCGCATCGATGCGGTGGTTGAGCGGCAGGGCCTGCGCTTTGTCGAGCGCATATTATGCCCTGAAGAGTGTGAGGAATACGCCGATAGCGCCAGGCCCGCAAATTTGCTCGCCAAGCGTTTTGCGGCCAAGGAAGCAGTGGCCAAGGCGCTGGGTACCGGTATTGGCCGCGGTGTCAGTTGGCAGGATATCCGCATTGCCCACAACGCACACGGCGCCCCGGTTGTGGAACTCACGGGTGGTGCCCTGCGCGTCGCCCGGGAACTGGGTGGTACCCGGGTGGCGCTAAGCCTTGCCGATGAGGTGGACTGCGTGGTTGCTTTTGCTGTTCTGGCCTGAAGCCGGCGCGCGACCTTGCGCCACGGCAGTTCGCATGCACAGTCGCCCCCGAACCGTTAAACTGCCCCCGGGCACCTGGATGTAGAGAAGAGATGCGCGAATACCCCACAATCGAGGCCTGCATAGGCAATACGCCCCTGGTGAGACTCCAGCGTATGCAAGGCCAGACCAGCAATACCGTGCTGCTCAAGTTGGAGGGCAATAATCCCGCGGGTTCCGTAAAAGACAGGCCGGCCCTGAGTATGATTGTCCGGGCGGAGGAACGTGGGGAGATCAAGCCCGGCGACACCCTGATTGAGGCCACCAGCGGTAATACAGGAATCGCGCTGGCCATGGCTGCAGCGATCCGCGGGTACCGGCTGTTACTGATTATGCCCAGCCATATGAGCGATGAACGTAAACAGGCTATGTCAGCCTACGGAGCAGTGCTGATAGAAGTGACCCAGGAAGAGGGTATGGAGGGTGCCAGGGATCTGGCGATGGCGATGCAGGCGCGCGGCGAGGGAAAGGTGCTGGACCAGTTTGCCAATGCCGATAACCCACTGGCCCACATGAGAACCACCGGCCCGGAAATTTGGCAACAGACAGGAGGCACGGTGACGCACTTTGTCAGTTCCATGGGTACAACCGGCACGATTATGGGTTGTTCAGCGTACCTTAAAGAGAAGAACCCCGAGATCGAAATAATCGGCTTGCAACCTGAAGACGGCTCAAGCATCCCCGGTATCCGGCGCTGGCCCAAGGCCTATTTGCCGTCGATATTTGACGCGGCAAGAGTGGACCGCGTCATGGATATTTCCCAGGCCGAATCTGAGCAAAACATGCGTCGTCTCGCCGCCGAGGAAGGCATTTTTTGCGGCGTGTCCTCCGGCGGGTCGGTCACGGCCGCGCTGAGGTTGTCAGAAGAGCTGGAAAACGCGGTGATCGTTGCCATCATCTGTGACCGGGGAGACCGTTACCTGTCTACCGGCGTTTTCGCGGCGGACTGATATGGTCCGCGTCCGGCACCAGTCCCATCATGAGGCCGAAGCCCATGCGGTTGACCTGTCGCTATGGCTGGACAGCCTCCCCGTCGAGCTTGAGGCCGGTGAGCGCCAGCGCCTGCTGGAAGCCGCTGAGTGCGTGCGTGAACTGGCCACGGTTCCGTTTGTCGACAGCGGCGACTGGGCACAGGAGAGCGACTGTTTTCGTGCCGGTCTCGACGTCGCCCTGATACTCGCGGAGCTGCATGTGGGCACGGATTGCCTGGTCGCCGGCCTGCTCTACCGTGTCGTGCGCGAGCAGCGTATGTCAGAGCAGCAGGCCAGGGAAAAGTTCGGCGCTGCGGCCGCGGATCTGCTCGATGGTGTGCTGCGTATGGCGGCTATCGGTGACCTGCGCCTGCAACAGGACCACCCGGTGTTGGGGCAGGCTCATGCCCAGAAAGACAATGTGCGCAAAATGCTGATCGCCATGGTGGACGACGTGCGCGTTGCCCTGATCAAGCTGGCTGAGCGCACCTGTGCGATTCGGGCCGTCAAGAATGACGAGGCGCGTCGCGAGCCCATCGCCCGTGAAGTGTTTGACGTATACGCGCCTCTGGCCCATAGGCTGGGGATCGGTCATCTCAAGTGGGAACTGGAAGACCTGTCTTTTCGCTACATCTATGCAGAGGCCTATCGCAAGATCGCCCGCCTCCTGGATGGTAAACGTCTGGAACGCGATCAGTTCATTGCAGACGTGACAGCGCTTCTCACTCGTGTCCTGGGTGATGCCGGCCTGGCGTTTACGATTGAGGGGCGCGCCAAGCACATCTACAGCATCTGGCGCAAAATGCAGCGCAAGGGCATTGGCTTTTCCCAGGTTTATGATATCCGCGCCGTGCGCATCCTCGTGCCCGAAATAAAGGACTGTTATGCCACGCTCGGGCTGGTGCACGGGCTGTGGAGAAACATTCCGAATGAGTTCGATGATTACATCGCCAATCCCAAGGAAAATGGCTACCGGTCTTTACACACTGCCGTTATCGGGCCTGAAGGCAAGATACTGGAAGTGCAAATACGCACCCGGCAGATGCACGAGGAGGCCGAGCTCGGCGTCTGCGCGCACTGGCGCTACAAGGGCTCTGATGCCGCTTCGGGCATGGCCAGCACATACGAAGAGAAACTGGCGTGGCTGCGCCAGGTGCTGGACTGGCATGAGGAAACAGGTGACGCCGGCGATGTGGCCGAACAGTTCAGTTTCGACGTGGCCCAGGACCGTGTTTATGTGTTCACGCCCCATGGGGACGTGGTCAATCTTGCTCATGGCGCAACACCTCTGGATTTCGCCTACCACGTGCACACGGAGGTAGGGCACCGCTGTCGTGGAGCCAAGGTCAATGGATCCATTGTGCCGCTCACCTATACCCTGAAAATGGGCGAGCGGGTAGAAGTGCTTACCAGCAAGGAGGGAAAGCCCAAGCGGGACTGGCTGCAGCCGGCACTGGGATATCTGCGCACGTCGCGTGCGAGGGCGAAGGTCCAGCACTGGTTCCGGACGCAGGCGCGTGAAGAGAATGTAGCCGCCGGCCGTCACCTGCTTGAGCGTGAGTTCAAGCGCCTGGCTCTGACCAGCATCGATTACCAGCGCATTGCGCGCAAGGTGCAGTTGCAGACCGTGGACGACATGTATGCGGCCGTTGGCTCTGGTGACCTGTCCTCAGCCCAGGTGCTCAATGCCGCACAGGGACTGATAGAGCGACGCCAGGAGCCACAGCTGAAGTTAGCCCGACCCGGGGCCACACGCTACCGCAGTGAAGTCCATGTACAGGGCGTGGGAAACCTTCTCAATCATATGGCGGGGTGTTGCAAGCCCCTGCCCGGTGATGCTGTCACCGGCTTCATTACGCAGGGCAGGGGAGTGAGCATCCATCGTTCGGATTGCGCCAGGCTGATCAAGTTGGCCGATAGCTCGCCCGAGCGGGTGATTGACGTGGATTGGGGCACATCGCCTACCGACAATTACGAAGTCGATGTTGCCATTGAAGCCTATGACCGTCATGGACTCCTTCGTGATATCACCGGCTTGTTTGCCAATGCGCATATTAATGTCCTGTCTATCAGCACCCAGACCAACAAGAAAAGTCATACAGCGACGATGCGCCTGCGGGTTGAGGTGCCTAATCTGGCATCATTGTCCAAGTTGCTGGAGCGAATGAATCGTTTGAACAACGTGATCTCAGCCGTGAGGGTTAGCGAGTGACCCAGCGTACTTACACCATCGATGACCTGATAAGGGTAATGGAAAGACTGCGCGACCCGGAACGCGGTTGTCCATGGGATTTACAGCAGGACTTTCGCAGCATTGTGCCCTCGACTCTGGAAGAGTGTTATGAGTTGGCACACGCCATAGAGCATGACGACTTTGAGCATGTGGCGGAAGAGTTGGGTGACGTGCTGTTCCAGGTGATCTTCTATGCCCAGCTGGGCAGAGAACAAGGCATATTCGATTTCGGGAAAGTTGTCGATACGCTGGTGGAGAAACTGGTTCGTCGACATCCCCATGTGTTTGCTGGAGGCGACATCGAGGGCGTTGTCGGCGATGACAGGATTGCGGTTGGACAGGTCAACGCGACCTGGGAGGCCATCAAGCAGCAGGAACGTGGACAACGGGAGCAGCATGGTGTGCTTGATGACATCCCGGTCGCCTTGCCTGCTCTGCCCAGAGCGCAGAAACTGCAAAAGAGAGCTGCCCGGGTCGGATTCGACTGGCGAGAGCGGGCGTCAGTAATAGACAAGCTTGATGAGGAGATCACAGAATTACGCAGCGCGATTGCAGATAAGAGTTCCCAGGCAATTCACGAGGAAATGGGCGACCTGCTGTTCACCTGCGTCAATTTATGCCGGCACCTGAGCGTGAATGCGGAAAGTGCCCTGCGTGACTCATCGAGCAAGTTCGAGCGCCGCTTTCGTTGCATGGAGGCCTTCGCCGCGGAAGAGGGTACCTCTCTTACTGAACTGGATGACACCGCACTGGACCTGCTCTGGGAGCGCGCAAAACAGCCATGACCCTCGCCAAAGGTAGGGGTTGTAACCTCATGATACGCTGTGTATTGTAGCGTCCCTCCACAGTTCCCTGTTCACAATTTCCCATGCGGCCAGACCGCATCTCGAGAATAATGAGGTAGCGTACTTATGCGAATGATCTTATTGGGCGCCCCGGGCGCTGGTAAAGGTACCCAGGCCCAGTTCATTACCGAGAAATATGGCATCCCGCAAATATCGACCGGCGATATGCTGCGCGCGGCCGTCAAGGCGCAAACTGAGTTAGGCCTGCAGGCGAAAGAGGTGATGGACGCCGGAGGCCTGGTATCTGACGATATCATTATCGGCCTGGTCAAAGAGCGCATCACCGAAGACGACTGTCGTCGCGGTTTCCTTTTCGATGGTTTTCCGCGAACCATTCCGCAAGCGCAGGCAATGGTTGAAGCGGGTGTAAAGATTGATCACGTGGTAGAGATTGCAGTCGATGATGAGGAGATCGTCGCCAGGCTGAGCGGTCGCCGAGTGCACCCGGGTTCTGGTCGCGTTTATCATGTTGTCTACAATCCGCCGCAACGCGAAGGGTGCGATGACGAAACCGGCGAGGCCCTGGTGCAACGCGACGACGACCACGAAGACACCGTGCGTAAACGGCTGGAGATTTATCACACGCAGACCAGCCCGTTGATCGATTTTTATCAGGACATGGTCGGCGAGGATGCTCCCGACTATCATCGAATACCCGGCGTGGGTGGCGTTGAAGATATACGTGATGCAGTTTTTGCTGAACTGGGCGATTGAGCTGCAGTACGAGTCTAAAGGGAGCGATGCTCCACTGCTGTCCCACAGTTTGGGATCACAAGGCGAATCTCATTTGAGGTTCGCCTTTTTT
>NZ_PKUS01000021.1 GCF_002866825.1 Pseudohalioglobus lutimaris
TGCGATGGAAGAAGGCCTGCGCTTCGCGATTCGCGAGGGTGGCCGTACAGTTGGTGCCGGTGTCGTCGCCAAAATCATCGAGTAATGTCCCAGTCTCCTCCCTCTCACGGGAGTAGCTGAAACAAAAAAGCCCGGCCATGTGCCGGGCTTTTTGGTGTTAGGCGCGCCGGATCGAGGCCGATCAATCGCCGCCGAGGACCCTCGCCGGTTTCAGTCTAGCAACCTGGCCACATCTTTTTCTATGTCCCCGGGTTTTGCAGTGGGGGCATACCGCTTGACCACCTTCCCTGAAGAATCGACCAGGAACTTGGTGAAGTTCCATTTAATTCGTCCGCCAAGGATGCCCGGTGCCTCGTCTTTGAGGTATTTGAAAAGGGGATCTGTACCGGCCCCGTTCACGTCAATTTTCCCGAACATGGGGAAGGAAACGCCGTAGTTGAGCTGGCAAAACTCCTGTATCTCGTCGTTAGTTCCGGGGTCCTGCTTGCCGAACTGATTGCAGGGAAAGCCGAGTATCTCCAGGCCCTTGTCGCGATACTTCTCATACATCTCCTCGAGCCCGGCGAACTGCGGTGTGAAGCCGCACTTTGAGGCCGTATTGACGATGAGCAGAACCTTGCCATTGAATTCCTCAAGAGGGCGGTCTATGCCGGCCGGATTTTGGCAGGTAAAGTCGTAAACGCTTGTCATGGTGTTACCTCATTGCACAGTGGTGAGTCTGCTGCTGACTGTTGTTAACAGGCCGCATATAGCCGAGTGGCGTTCATGCAGCCAAGTAAAGCAAATATACGTAAAACTGCTGGCCGGGGATCATAGCCATAACCCGAAAAAAATGCTGCCAGGACCCCTTTGTCGGTCAACCGGCTGTGTTCACGCGGGTTGGGCCTGCAGGTTTACCTGTTCCATCAGCAGTTCCAGGCGCTTGCGCTGCATTTTCAGTGAGTACTCCAGTTCCCTGAACTTGGTTCGCAGTGCAGCGCTTTCCCATTTTTGCTGAAGGTGGAACCTCTTTTCGCTAAAGGCGCCGCCGATTTCCGCCTTCTTGGTTTCGTAACGTTCGGCCTGCAATGAGGTCCACTGATTGATGGAATCAGTAAATTGCTGGTACTCGCGCTCCAGTATTGCACGCAGGGATTCGGGGTTTGCGGATGCCTCCAGTTTTGAGCGCGCGCGTTTGAACTGCGTGTCGAGGATGGCGCGCTGTATCTTGAAGTCGGGTATGCGCACCAGGTCCCTGGTCAGTCCGATGCGCGAGCAGCCGTAGATCAGCCATTTGGTGGGATCCCATTGCCACCAGCGGATACCGTTGCGGTAGTCAGTCTGGAAAATATGGTGGTAATTGTGGTAGCCCTCGCCATAGGTGAGGAATGCCAGGAATCCATTGTCGCGGGCGCTATTGCTCTCCGTATAGGGTCTTCTGCCCCAGAAGTGCGCCAATGAGTTGATAAAGAATGTGACGTGATGATTTACGATGAGACGAAACAGGCCAACCAGCAGCAGGGTGCCAATGACGTCCCCCAGGTAGAAGCCCAATAGCAGCGGCAGGCCTACGTTCATCAGCACGGTCAGAGCGATGTAATGCTTGTGCTGGAACATCACCACGGCATCGCGTTGCAGGTCCCTGGCATTGCTGAAATCGGGGTCATTGGTCTGATAGTCGCGCAGCATCCAGCCCATGTGACTAAACCAGAGGCCACGCCCTGCGGAATAGGGGTCACGTTCGTTGTCGTCTACGTAGCGGTGGTGCCGGCGATGATCAGCGGACCAGATGAGAATGCTGTTCTGTAACGCGCCCGCGCCCCATAGTGCATAAAACCATTTGAGAGCGGGGTGTGCCTGATAGGCTTTATGTGACCAGAGACGGTGGTAACCGCCGGTAATGGACAGGCCGTTCAGGTAGAGGAAAACCAGAGCCCATAGCCACTGTGCGGCACTAAAACCGTGATAAAAACCCCAGGCGGGCACCAGAATCAGGGCGGCAATAGGCAGGCCGACAAAGATAATGACGTTAACCGGGTTCAGCGAAGGCTTGTTCGGGGTAGTTGTCATAGCTGGGGTCAGGCCTCCTGGGCACTAAAAGGTTGTGTATATTAACTTTAACTGAGCGAAAAGTCGCCCGGGCAGGTCCAGCCCGCGGGTTCGCTTTGGGCCGCCGCAGGGTTTGGCGGATAGGCGAACACAGTTGGCGTAAACTGAAGTATTATGCCCTCCACTTAAACCAGTCTGAAAACCCCCCATGTCCAGCCAGGCCGTCTTTACCCAGGGTTCAACCATGCGGCATGTGCTGGCCATGACGGCCGCCTCGGCTACCGGATTGCTGACCATGTTTGGGGTGGACATGGTAGATATGTATTTTCTGACCTTGCTGGGCGAGCAAGAACTGGCGGCTGCAGTTGGCTTTGCCGGGACGTTGATCTTTTTTCTGGTAGCCGTCAGCATCGGCCTGCAGATCGCCCTGGGCGCCCTGGTCGCTCGTTCCGAGGGTGCCCGTCGACGGGACCTGGCCAGCCGGTATTGCAGTAGCGGGCTGCTATTCAGCTTCCTGGCGTCCCTGGCCATTAGCCTGCTTGGCTGGCTTTACCTTACTGAACTGCTGCAATTACTTGGTGCTTCGGGCCTCACGCTGGATTACTCCATTCGCTACGCGGGAATACTGCTCCCAAATATGCCGGTACTGGTGCTGGGAATGAGTGTTGCCGCCGGGGTCAGGGCCCTGGGTGACGCGCGGCGTTCAATGTGGGCTACTGTGGCCGGATCCCTGGTCAATGCTGTGCTTGACCCGATCTTTATTTTCACTCTGGATTGGGGTTTGGAGGGAGCTGCCTGGGCCTCTGTTGTCGCTCGCATGGTCGTACTGGGTGTGGCCTGGCATGCCATATTCTATGTACATCGGTTGCCCAGGCGAATCTCGCTGCAGGAATTTATCAGCGACTTACGTCCGCTGATGCGTCTCGCCACGCCTGCCATTCTTACCAACCTGGCGACCCCGTTGGGCGGCAGTTTTGTGTTGCGCACAATGTCCCAGTTCGGTGACGGCGCGGTTGCCGGTGCTGCGATTATGGGGCGTATAACACCGGTGGCTTTCTGTGCGATATTTGCGCTGTCGAGTGCCGTTGGTCCTATTATCGGGCAGAACGCCGGTGCAGGGCGCTATGACCGGGTACGTTCTACCCTGCGCGACGCAATGATTTTCAATGCTGTTTATGTATTGCTGGTCTGGCTGTTGCTGTGGACGTTGGGTGATGCGATTGTGCAAGCCTTCTCCGCCTCTACTGATGCGGCAGAGCTGATTCGGTTTTATTGTGACTTCCTGGTGGGCGCGTTTGTGTTCAACGGTGCGCTGTTTGTGGCCAATGCCAGTTTTAACAATCTTCATCACCCACACTGGGCCACGGGTTTTAATTTTGGCCGTGCACTGTTGGGGACTATCCCCGCTGTCTATTTCGGCGCAAAGTGGTACGGCGCCACCGGCATTCTTGCCGGGGAAGCGCTGGGTGCGCTGGTATTCGGTTTTCTCGCTGTGTTCGCTGCGTTCAGGTTGACCGACCGGCTGGAGCGCGAGCACGTTGCCCTGCCTGAGACAGCAAGCCCCGAGGGGCTGGTGACTGAGCGCCAGCCGCCGCTTTAGGCCGGTCTGCTGCCATGGATTGTCAGGAAGCGCCTTGCCTGTAGGCGTCCAGTGCCTCTTGCAGCCATTCTCCGGAGGGCCGCGTAACGCCATCACAGGTGACAGTGTAGGCTTTGCCGGTCCACGAGCTCTCACTCGCAAGGCGCTCAATGAACTGGTCAGCGTTATTGACGTATTTTCCGCCGCGACGGTACTTCAGGCGCAAATGGTCAGCCGCATCCGCTGAGTCGTGGTCGCTGCCATTGCGGTGAAAGACGCAGCCGCTGGCTTCCACAAATTCGAGCAGGTAGTTAACTTCAGTATCCGCGCTTGTATCTGCCATCGCGGCGCCACAAAACAGCAATACCAGGGTAGCGGCAAGTGATCCAAGCAGGTTCATCCCCTTACATCCTCAGGCTCAATCGAGCGCGCAGGGCGTTGTGGTCCGAGCTGGTAACCGGGACTACCTCTGTGTGCTCGGCGATCAGGCCACGCACATATATGTGGTCTAGCGGGCGTCCGAAGGCGGTAGTGCGCAGGTCCGGTTCGAAGCTCAGCGGTACCAGCCCCAACCCGGACAGTGTTTCGTCCACCAGCCGCTGGCGAGAGTCACTCCAGGTGTTGAAATCGCCAGCGAGAATTGCCGGGCCGTGGTGGCTGGACAACAGCTCCGCCAAAGGGCTCAGTTGGGCATTGAGGTCGGCGATGCCAAAGGTGAAATTCACAGCGTGGAGATTAATCGCCAGCAGGCGTGCCTCACTGCCGATCAGTGCATGTTCGGTAACAGCGGCTGCCTTGGGTGTTCCCAGCCACGGTTCTGAGCGGGTGAAGTTGCACTGCATGGTGGGTGCATGGGTGCTCAGGGTCATGACCCCGGTGCGCTGACTGCTGGTGATATATCCTTCAGCAAAAGACTGGTACAGGGGGCCCGTTGGCTGCAACTCGCCCAGTTGTGCATGCAGTGCAGCCTCCTGGATAAAGGTCAGGTTGCGGTCACCACCAAGGGCCAACAGGTCCTCCATCCAGCCCTGATTGCTGGCCTTCTGGATATTCCAGCTGAGGATTTCCAGGGGAGGGGATAGGGCCTGCCCCTCGGCGACGGGCAACAGGCCCAGGTGATTGGAGCAGGAGCGGGCTTTCGTTGCCAGGTCTGTGGTGCCGGCGGGATCGCTGGCAACCAGCAGAACGGCCAGTAACAAGGCTGCCAGCTTAAGGCGCTGCGGGTCTGTCTTTTGGTTGCTTTTGTCCATGTTGTGCAGTCTGGCACCTGAACTCTCGCAGGTACATGACAAATTACGCCAGAAATCGCCCGGACAGTGGCGCCGCGGGACATGGGCAGAGGCTATAGCTTCTCGAGGAAGGATTGATATTCCAGCAGGGTGATTCGACGCCTGAATTCGGCAATTTCCTGTTCTTTGCTGAGGGTGAAGATCCGCTGCATCTCGTTACCCAGGGCGTTGCGGATAAAGTCTGACTCCTTGAACAGGTTGACCGCATCCGGCATATAGACAGGCAGGCTTGCTTCCTCCTGTGCATAGCCGTCACCTGAGATGGGGTCCCCCGGGGAAAGGTTTTCTGCGATTCCCTCAAGCATTGCTGACAGTACCACTGCGAATAACAGGTAAGGGTTGGCATCAGCGCCGGCGACCCGGTGCTCCAGCCGCCTTGCGGGAGGGTTGCTGGCGGGGACGCGTACCGCAACGGTGCGATTTTCGTACCCCCAGCTGGGGAAGGTCGGTGCGTGGCAGCCCTTCTGAAATCGTCTGTAAGCGTTATAGGTGGGCGCCAGAATCGCCACCGACTCGGCCATGTAGGTCAGGCAGCCACCGATTGCCTGCTGCAATTGTGCTGTACCTTTTTCCGTGCCGTCGTTAAAGATGTTAATGCCCTGATCGTCGAGTACGCTGCAATGTACATGCATACCATTGCCTGCCTCTTCCTCGAAAGGCTTGGCCATGAAGCTGGCAATCAGGTTGTGTTTTGAGGCGACACCTTTTATCAGGCGCTTCATCATCATGATCTGGCGGGCAGCAAGCAGCGGGTCGTCGACATGCTGCATGTTGATTTCGTATTGTGATGGAGCAGACTCCTTGACCACCCCGTCAAAGGGCAGGTCCTGGATTTCGCAGGCCAGGCGCAGGTCTTCCATCATTTCACGATGATCGTTGAGCACATCGAGCCCGTATGTATTACCACCTACCGGACCGCTGCCTGCAGGGGACGGGCAAGTATGGCTGGGAATATCCTTGTCCCAGGTGACCAGGCTGAACTCCAGTTCTGCAGCCACCACCGGCGTCCAGCCCATTTCCTTGAAGCGTTCGGTGACCGCTCTGAGTACATGGCGCGGGTCACCCATATAGGCTGCGCCGTCGGCGTTATACATGGAAAGCATTATCTGGCCATGCTGCCCCTGTGGAGACCAGGGGGTGGGTAGAAGTGAGCCTTCTACCGGGAGGCAGACACCATCCGCATCACCTGTGGCAAATACCAGTTGTTCGACGTCGCGGCCCCAGATATCCAGGCTTAGGGCAGTTTTGGGAAGCTTTAGCTCACCATCAAAAATCTTGGGCAGCTTATGCCTGGGTACCCACTTGCCGCGCATAACCCCATTACAATCAGGTAGCAGGGCCTCGATGGTAGTGACTTCCGGGTGCGCTCGCAGGAACCAGTCGGCTTCTAGCGACATGCGGCGATTTCCATTGTGATGTAATCGAGCACTATCCCCGTGGACAGGCCGTTTGGCAATGCCCCCGATGGGGCAGCAAATAACTGACCGCGCTAGGCGAAACCATGATCATCGCGGCGCCATGTAAACCGTTAGGGGGTCCTCTCCGCCGGCTGCCCCCAGGCACGACATGGCGTTCAGGAAGAGAGAGAAAAGATCGGTCTGGGAATTCACGTCCAGCTTGCGATAAATACTCTTCCGGTGCCTGCGCACGGTTTCCACGGCAATGGACAGGCGGGTTGCGGATGTGTCAGTGCCATAGCCGCGCAGCATGAGTTCCAGCACATCCTTCTCCCTGGGACTTAGCATGGATTCGCCAAACGTGCGAAAGGCAAGATCAATCTGGTGGTCTATACCTGGCTGAATGAGGTGGGTAATGGCGAAGTCATCGTGTTCACTGTGGGATTTGAGCAGCTCCGATATGGGGTCTGCGAGCACATAAAGCGTCTCGTACTCCTCTTCGCTGAAAATGCCGTGCTGCGGCAGGCGCATCATGCTCAGGTTGATCACGCTGCCGCCGCGCAACTTGGCCAGATAAACGGCTTCGTCTACCGTGCCGGTGTTTGAATAGTAGTTCTGGTAGTACTCGGTCCGTTCCAGTTTGCCCAGGGTGATACGGGACAGCCGGTACAAACGCGACCTGGGATTCTGCATGGAGGTCTGGTAGAACGGGTCTTCGCGGTATGGCCCGTCAAGGTATTCATCTATCTGGGAGTGGATCGCAGAACGGGCTATGCGGTGATAGAGCACACGCGGTGGCAGGTCGCGGTGGTACAGCCAGACCTGCGGATAGTCTATCCGTACCTGGCCGTTGATCGCATCAATCAGGGCGGGGAAGAATTCTTCCTGTCCCAGTGCTGCGATTGCGCGAGAAACGTCTCTGTTCCATTGGCTCAGTTGGTTGATGCTTTTCATAGTTAGGCTTATTGTTCTTAGTGCGACCCCGTGCTCATATTGGGCAGGCAGCCCGGCGTTGTCAAACCTTGCGCGATAGCGCGCTGGCCGCTGCAGTCTCGTCACCCGAAATCCCGCTTCGCCTGTTGCCAGTTCGTCTTCTGCAATGCTGCGGGTAAAGGTCTTTCCTATATAATGGCGCGGTATCAAGGAGTTCAGCACTTGCGAGTAAAAAAGAGCACAACTCACAGCTATAACGACACCGTGCCTATGGAGTTCACCAGGGCCTTGCTGGTGCAGGCCCGCGCGTATGACAAGAATGTAGAGGCGATTTTGCAGGCGGCGCGCTTCCCTTTTGACCCTTTGCGCCAGAGTGCCCAGACGGCCTTCGTCTCCAGGGAACAGTACAGTCGCCTGTGTGTGGAACTGGTGAGGGCGCTGGGTGATGAGTCAGGCGGAGTGATGCCGGATGTACGGACTCCTGTGGGGACGACCCGGCTCATTCTGCTCAGTATGCTCAATAGTGCCGACCTGGCCGCGGCGATACGTCGTGCTATCGAATTCAATGCCGCTTGCCGGGTGCGCCGTGGCGCGGAGTTGGTCAATCAGCTGACTGTTGATAACGAGCACAAAGAAGCGACCCTTTCCTATTTGCACGGTGACGATGCGCCTGACGTCCAGCATAGCGTGCTGTGTAACCTGGCCATGTGGATACGCGTCTGTGGTTGGCTGATCGGGCAGCATATTGATATCGCCAGAGCGACCTGCGCTGGTCCCCAGCCCGGAATGAAAGCCGGCGTGAGGCACTTCTTTCCCTGTCCGGTTGCTTATGAGCAGCCGGTCAACTCGGTCACCTTCAGTGTTCGGCACCTGGAGGCGGAGTTAGTGCGTGATGAGGCGCAGCTCCACGAGTTTCTCAAACTGGCTCCCTATCATATTGTTATCGAGCCTCAGGTCAGCCATCTCAGTGTGACCTGTCGCATCCGGGCGATTCTCGGAAACGATTTTTGCAGTGAACTGCCGAGCTTCGAGGAGTTGACCGGTTTGCTCAACATGTCTGCGAGAACGCTGCGCCGACGGTTGGAGAAAGAGGGTACGTCATACCAGCGCATTAAAGACAACGCACGGCGAGATGAGGCGATTACCCTGCTCAGTCGTCATGGGCTGACCGTGAGTGAGGTCGCCGAGCGGGTTGGTTTCTCGGACCCCTCTGCGTTTCACCGTTCTTTCAAAAAGTGGACAGGGCTGTCGCCAGGCTCCTACCGCTAAGCCTGATGCAGGACATGTGCGCGCCACAGCCGGTATTGTCCAGTCGTCCCGAATTGCCCCGTTTATTCTGACCAGTCCAGCGGTTCGGTGCGCCAGTGCCGGCGCCAGGCCCTATAGACCTTGTCCGAATACACCCGCCTGCCAACACTTCCGTTATAACGTGCCAGCGCTTTATGCAGTTTTCCCTGCTCGCGCTGCAGATAGAACTGCAGGATCCGACAGCCGTAGGCGAAGTTGGTCTCGTTTATCGTCAGGTTGTCATCGGGCCGGCCTATTTCATCCTTCCAGAATGGCATCACCTGCATCATGCCCTGCGCGCCCGCGCTGGATACTGCAAATCGATCAAAATGGCTCTCGACTTCGATGACTGCAAGGACCAGCTCGGGCGGCAGTTCTGCCCGGGCGGCAGCTGCGTGGATACCGCGCAGCAGTTCAAGCCTATGGATCGGGTCGTCAACGAAGCGGGCGAGTCTTGCGGACATGTCGACCAGCCAGACCTCTGCATCATAGCGGTCCTCGAAACTGTCTGCGTTGGATATGGCCTGCTCAAGGAAGCTGCGCAACTCCTCTCGTTCCTGCTCATCCGCCGGCTGTGCCAGTGCGCTGATCACCAGCAGGTGAGACAGGAAAAGACTCAGTAACAGCCTCATGGGGTCAGCCCTTGAGCTTCTCCAGCAGGAAGTCGACGATCTCAGCCTGCGGGATCAGCTGGGAATCCCCATCACTGCGCCCTTTGTACTCGATGTTCTGCTCAGCCAGCGCACGGTCGCCGATGACGATGCGGTGGGGGATACCGATTAACTCCATATCGGCGAATTTGACTCCCGGGCGTTCGTTGCGGTCATCCAGCAACACGTCTACACCGGCAGAGCGCAGTTGCTGATAGATTTCCTCTGCGCAGGCAGCTACCGCCGGGGACTTTTGCATGTTGAGTGGCACGATCGCCATTTGGAAGGGTGCCATGGCCGCGGGCCAGATAATGCCCCTGTCGTCATGGTTCTGCTCGATTGCCGCCGCCACCACGCGGCTCACGCCTATGCCGTAGCATCCCATGGTCATCGTGGCGCTCTTGCCGTTTTCGTCCAGTACCTGCGCCTTCATTGCCTCACTGTACTTTGTCCCCAGTTGGAAAATATGTCCTACTTCGATGCCGCGTTTGATCTGCAACAGACCTTCGCCGTCAGGGCTGGGATCTCCCTCCATGACATCGCGCAAGTCCTCCACGCGGCCCAGCGGGCAGTCGCGCTCCCAGTTTACGCCCGTATAGTGAAAGCCATCCTTGTTCGCGCCGCAACTGAAGTCCGCCATGATCGAGGCGCTGCGATCGGTGACCACTTCTATACCCAGGCCAACCGGCCCGAGTGAGCCGAAACCGGCACCACAGGCCTTGCGCACAGCTTCTTCGTCGGCCATTTGTAGTGGCGCGGCGATGCCGTCTATTTTCTCCGCCTTGATGGCGTTGAGCTGATGATCTCCGCGCAGTACCAGGGCCACCAGGCTGCCTTCATCTTCGCCGTGGACCACCAGGGTCTTCACCGACATGGAGGGGTCGCCGGACAGCAGTTGAGCGAGTTCTTCGATAGTTTTCACCCCGGGTGTGGCGATCTCTTGCAGTTCTGCGCCGGGGGCGGGGCGAGGGGTGGCCGGCGTCACCGCCTCGGCCATTTCGACATTGGCTGCGTAATCGCTGGTGTCAGAGAAGGCAATATCATCCTCACCTGAATTCGCAAGTACATGGAATTCATGGGAGGCGTTACCGCCGATGCTCCCTGTATCGGCAATTACCGGGCGGAAGTCCAGTCCCAGGCGGGTGAAAATACGTGTATAGGTGGCGTGCATGACCTGGTAGGTGTCTTCCAGTGAGGCCTGGTCCACGTGGAAGGAGTATGCATCCTTCATGAGAAACTCGCGTGACCGCATGATGCCGAAGCGGGGTCGTATTTCGTCGCGCACCTTGGTCTGTATCTGGTACAGGTTGAGCGGTAGCTGTTTATAGCTCTTTATTTCATTGCGGACCAGGTCGGTTACCACTTCTTCGTGGGTCGGGCCCAGGCAAAAATCACGGTCGTGACGGTCCTGGATACGCAGCAATTCGGGACCATATTGCTCCCAGCGTCCGGACTCTTCCCACAACTCCGCTGGCTGAACCACGGGCATTGATACTTCCTGGGCGCCGGAACTGTCCATTTCCTCGCGCACGATGTTCTCCACCTTACGCAGCACCCGCAGTCCCAGTGGAAGCCATGTATAGAGCCCCGCAGCGATTTTGCGGATGAGTCCTGCGCGCAGCATCAGCTGGTGACTGACAACCTCGGCGTCGGAAGGCGTTTCTTTTTGGGTGGCGATAAGAAAATTACTGGTGCGCATGACGGCAGCTTGATCCGATAGGGGAAACAGGGCTCTATTCTAGTGGCGAAGTCTGCTCGGGTAAACGTCGACGCTACAGCGGCTTCGGTGTCCGGTTTCCCTAAAATGCGCCACGACGCTTAAAAAAAAGGGTTTTTTTTACCCTCGATGCGGGAAAGTACTTGTATTGCAGCATATTATTAGTTATACCTTGCCCTGTGGTGTGTTGTCAGGCCGGTGGTTTAGGGGCTGCAGTGCAGCAGATCATATCCAAGACTCACGTTCACTATTAGGGAAGGTCGAAAATAAAATGGCGACTAAGAAAGCAGCAGCGAAGAAGAAGGCTCCGGCCAAGAAGAAAGTAGCGGCGAAAAAGGCTCCCGCCAAGAAGAAGGTGGCAGCCAAGAAAGCGGCTCCTGTGAAGAAGGCCCCGGCCCTCAAGGACAAAATGACCAAGAGCCAGATTGTTGCCAGCCTCGCGGAGAGCACTGATCTGAGCAAGAAGCAGGTCAATGCCGTCCTCGATGATCTGAATACACTGATCGAGCGCAGCATCAAGAAGCGTTCAGTGGGTGAGTTCACGATCCCGGGCGTTATGAAAATCACCACAGTGAAGAAGCCTGCCCGCAAAGCGCGCAAGGGCATCAATCCCTTCACAGGTGAAGAGACCGTCTTCAAAGCGAAGCCTGCCAGCACGGCAGTCAAAATTCGCCCATTGAAGAAGCTGAAGGAATTTGCGGCTTCCTGAGCGCTGTTTCCTGACCTGATTGCCCCGGGAGGCTTCCGGGGCGGTCAGGGAGAAGTCCCACATCGTTTGCACCGTCCGGTGCATGGGTTTCTTTCCCTTGGAGTTTGCTGCTCCTGAGCTTGGCCTGCCAACCCGCTTGGGTTAAAATCCGCGCCTTAATTTTTCCTTCTGATTGTTTTATTGGTGGGTAATACCATGCCGATCTATGAGTACCAGTGCCAGAAATGTGGTGGGGAGATCGAGGCGTTGCAGAAAATTAGTGATGCGCCGCTGACAGATTGCCCCGAGTGCGGTGCGCCGGAGTTAAAGAAAAAGGTTTCGGCAGCGGCTTTTCGCCTGAAGGGCGGCGGCTGGTATGAGACCGATTTTAAAACTGGCAGCAAGAAGAACCTGCACGGCGCGGCGGAATCTGCCGGCTCCGCTGCCGGTGACAGCAAGAAAGATAGTAAGAAAGACAGTAAGAGCGACGGCAAAACGTCAGCTTGAAGGCCGGCCCTGGTGCCGGACAGCCATTATTACGGAATCGAATTATGCGCAGTCATTATTGTGGCGCCCTGGGCACCGCCAACATCGACGAAACGGTCACCATCTGTGGTTGGGTGGATCGTCGCCGTGATCACGGCGGTGTCATCTTCCTGGACATGCGGGACAGGGGAGGTATCGTCCAGGTCGTATTCGATCCGGATACGAAAGAGCATTTCCAGCGGGCAGACCGGGTGCGCAGTGAGTTTGTTTTAAGAATCACCGGTCGTGTTCGGTCACGCGGCGAGGGCACAGTGAATCCCAATATGCCAACGGGAGAGATCGAGATCCTCGGCAAGGAACTGGAAATTCTCAACAGTGCGGCGACACCGCCTTTCCAGCTCGACGAGCATACGGCCGTGGGCGAGGAAGTGCGCCTGCACTATCGCTACATGGACCTGCGTCGCCAGGAGATGCAGGAAAAACTGATCACCCGCTCGCGCATCACTTCCTCGGTGCGCAATTTCCTCGACAGCGAAGGCTTTCTTGATATCGAGACACCTATTCTGACCCGGGCCACCCCGGAGGGCGCACGTGACTACCTGGTCCCCAGTCGCACACATCCGGGCCAGTTTTTTGCGCTGCCTCAGTCGCCCCAGTTGTTCAAGCAGTTACTCATGGTGTCGGGGCTTGATCGCTACTATCAAATAGCGCGCTGCTTCCGGGATGAAGACCTGCGCGCCGACCGGCAGCCGGAATTTACCCAGATTGACATTGAAACGTCTTTCTGCAGTGAACAAGAGATCATGGATATTACCGAGCGTATGGTGCGCGAGGTATTCCGCACGGTGCTTGACACGGAGCTGCCTGAATTTCCGCACATGCCTTATAGCGAGGCCATGGAGCGATACGGTTCGGACAAGCCGGACCTGCGTATCGACATGGAGCTGGTCAGCGTCGATGACCTGATGCAACAGGTCGACTTCAAGGTGTTCCGTGGGCCTGCCGATGACGCCGCAGGCCGGGTTGCCGCTTTGCGCGTCCCTGGTGGGGCGTCGATCAGCCGCAAGGAAATCGATGATTACACCCGCTATGTCTCTATTTTTGGTGCCAAGGGGCTGGCCTGGATCAAGGTCAACAATCTGGCGGCGGGTGTCGAGGGACTGCAGTCACCTATTCTCAAGTTCATGCCGGATGAAGTGGTCATGGAAATGATGACCCGCCTGGATGCGGGCGACGGCGACATTATCTTCTTTGGCGCGGACAAGGCCAAAACCGTCAATGAGGCCCTGGGTGCGCTGCGCATTAAAGTGGCTGAGGACCAGGGCATGGTTGGCGAGGGCTGGGCGCCGCTATGGGTGGTGGACTTCCCCATGTTTGAAGATGATGGCAAAGGAGGGTTAACACCCTTGCATCATCCTTTTACCGCCCCCTCCTGCACAGTCGAAGAGTTACAGGCCAACCCTGCAGAGGCGCTCTCGCGCGCCTACGATATGGTCCTGAATGGGTGTGAGCTTGGCGGGGGTAGCGTGCGTATCCACCAACGTGACATGCAAGAGGTGGTTTTCCGTGTGCTTGGTATCGATGACGCAGAAGCTAATGAGAAGTTTGGTTTCCTGCTGCAGGCGCTGCAGTATGGTGCGCCTCCCCATGGGGGGCTCGCCTTTGGTCTGGATCGGATGGTCATGCTGATGACTGACTCCAGCTCCATACGAGACGTGATTGCTTTCCCCAAGACGCAGACTGCCCATTGTGCCATGACCGACGCCCCCGGCGATGTGAGCGCAGAGCAGCTGCGCGATCTGAATATCCGCTTGCGGCAGACTACCGAGGTTGTGGTAGACCCCTGAGGTCAGGCGGAGACTGGAGGTATTTGTGGCGGGTCACAGTAAATGGGCGAACATCAAGCATCGCAAGGCAGCTCAGGACGCCAAGCGCGGCAAGGTGTTTACCAAGCTGATTCGCGAATTGGTGGTCGCTGCAAAACAGGGCGGTCCGCTCCCCGAGGATAACCCGCGGCTGCGCGCCGCCGTCGACAAGGCGCTGGGCGCCAATATGACCCGGGACACCATCGATCGCGCCATCGCTAGAGGCGCGGGCACCAACGACGCCGATGACATGGAAGAGCTGACCTATGAAGGTTATGCCGCCGGTGGGGTCGCTGTGCTTGTTGAGGTCATGACAGACAACCGGAACCGCACAGTGGCTGAAGTGCGTCATGCATTCAGCAAGCGCGGCGGTAACCTGGGGACTGACGGTTCCGTCGCCTACCTGTTCAGCCGGGTTGGCGAGATTGCCTTTGCGCCCGGAGTGGACGAGGAGCAGGTCCTGGAGCCCGCACTGGAGGCCGGGGCCGAGGATGTCGTCACCCATGACGACGGCTCCATTGATGTAATTACACCCTGGGAAGACTTCTCCGAGGTGAAAGCAGCGCTGGAGCGGGCCGGCCTGGTGCCGCAAGGCGGAGAAGTAACCATGGTTGCAGCCACCCTGGTCACTCTGGACCCCGACGGCGCGGCGAAGGTCATAGGCCTGGTAGACGCACTGGAAGAGCTGGACGATGTGCAGAACGTTTATACCAATGCGGATATCCCCGATGAAGTGCTCGCCCTGCTCTGACCTTGTATGTCCTCAGTGGCCCAGGACAGCGGTGATTTACCAGTGTGCTTTGCCTGACCGGCGATCAATCGCTGACAATAGCAGCATTCGATGCTGACCCAGCCTGTAAATTTGTACATAATAAGTTAACGGGGCACAGTGCGCGGAAATTCAATGTCGCTGATTCTGGGAATCGATCCGGGTTCCCGCAAAACCGGCTTTGGCATTATCAATTATGTGTCCGGCCGCAGTGAGTATGTCACCAGCGGCGTCATCCGCCTGCCGGGGGGTGATCTCGCGCCGCGACTTAAGATTATTTTCGACAGCGTCACTGAACTGGTGCAGCTTCATTGCCCTCAGGAGCTGGCTATTGAACAGGTGTTCATGGCAAAAAGCGCGGGCTCCGCGCTCAAGTTGGGCCAGGCACGCGGCGCCGCCATCGTTGCCTGTGCAACTCGCGGGATGGATGTGGCAGAGTACTCCGCAAGGCAGATAAAACAGTCGGTAGTCGGCACCGGTGCCGCAGACAAGAGTCAGGTACAGCATATGGTAAAGGTACTGCTCAAGCTGCCGGCGGAGCCCCAGGAGGATGCGGCGGACGCCCTGGCTGCAGCCTTGTGTCACGCCCATACCCAGCAAAGTATGATCAATATTGCCGGTGCCAGGTCAGTGCGTCGGCGCAGGCTGCGTTAGGCAGGTTCAGATGATAGGTAGAATTAGAGGTAACCTGGTACATAAGCAGCCGCCGGATATCCTGGTGGAGGTTGGGGGTGTCGGCTATGAGCTGCAGGTACCCATGACAACGCTGTTTCTGCTGCCGGAACTGGGGGCGGAAGTATCCCTGGTGACGCATTTCGTGGTTCGGGAGGACGCACAGCTTCTCTACGGCTTTATAGATGAGCGTGACCGGGCGCTGTTCAGGCAACTGATTAAAGTCAGTGGGGTAGGTCCCAAGCTGGCGTTGACTATTTTGTCCGGCATGGACTCCGCAAGTTTTGCACGCTGTGTGCAGCGCGACGATATTTCTTCCCTGGTGGCGCTGCCGGGCGTTGGTAAAAAGACGGCAGAACGACTGCTGGTTGAAATGCGCGACAAGTTGAAAGACTGGCTTGGCCAGTTGCAGACTGAGCTGCCTGCCGGTGCTGAAAAGCCGGGTGAGCCCGGCGCAGACAGGATCGCTGACGCAGAGAGCGCGCTGATTTCGCTGGGTTACAAGCCGGCGGATGCGGCGCGGGTGGTCGCCTCTGTTAATGATGACTCGGTGAGCGATAGTGAAGAGCTTATTCGGCGCGCACTCAAGTCCATGGTCAGCGCATGATCGAAACCGATCGCCTGATTGCAGCGGAGCCTGAAAATCCCCGCGAGGAGGCCCAGGACCGGGCTATCCGACCCAGGACGCTGGCCGAATATGTCGGACAGAATGTGGTTCGGGAGCAGATGGCGATTTTTCTGGAGGCGGCAAGTGGCCGTGGCGAACCGCTGGACCATACCCTGATCTTTGGCCCGCCCGGGCTGGGCAAAACCACCCTGGCGAGCATCATCGCCAACGAAATGGGCGTTGCACTGAAGACAACGTCGGGGCCAGTGCTGGAGAAGGCCGGGGATATTGCCGCACTGATGACCAACCTGGAACCCGGCGATGTGCTATTTATTGACGAGATTCACCGCCTCAGCCCCTTCGTGGAGGAGGTGCTGTACCCGGCTATGGAAGACTATCAGCTGGATATCATGATCGGCGAAGGGCCGGCGGCGCGTTCGATCAAGCTCGACCTGCCTCCTTTTACCCTTGTCGGTGCGACCACCCGGGCGGGACTGCTCACCTCGCCTTTGCGGGACCGGTTCGGCATTGTGCAGCGCCTGGAATTCTATGAAGTGGCCGATCTTGCCCATATTGTAGAGCGGTCGGCCAATATTCTGCAGATAGGAATAGACAAGCGGGGTGCGTCGGAAATTGCCCGCCGCTCACGGGGGACGCCGCGAATCGCCAACAGATTGTTGCGAAGGGTTCGGGATTACGCCGAGGTCAAGGCAGATGGACATATCTCCGCTGAAGTCGCTGACCGTGCCCTGGATATGCTCAGCGTGGACCAGCAGGGTTTCGATCATCAGGATCGGCGCTTGCTGCTGGCCATGATTGAGAAGTTCGATGGTGGTCCGGTGGGTGTGGACAGCCTGGCGGCCGCAATTTCTGAGGAGCGCGGCACGATTGAGGACGTACTGGAGCCTTACCTCATACAGCAGGGATACATGGTGCGTACACCCCGCGGTCGTATGGTGACGCGAAATGCCTACCTGCACTTTGGATTGCCACAGCCCGGAGGGCGAGAAAACGGTAATTTGCCACTGAATCCCGGTGAAGAGGGTCAGGCCTGATGGCAGGCGAGGAATTTTCCCTGCCGCTGCGAGTCTATATCGAGGATACTGACGCCGGCGGCATCGTTTACTACGTCAATTATTTGAAATTCATGGAGCGAGCGCGAACCGAGCTGATGCGTTCGCTTGGTTTTGGCAAGGATTACATTTTTACTCACGACCTGATGTTTGTAGTCCGTGATGTAGCGGTGAAATATCTCAAGCCGGCGCAGCTGGATGATCAATTGCGGGTGACAGCGGTGATCACCATGCTGGGCGGGGCTTCCATGACCATGGAGCAGGCGATACGGCGGGACAATGAAGTGCTCGCCAGGGGCCAGGTGACGATCGCCTGCGTCGAGCGTGCGGGGGTGAGACCCCGGCGCCTGCCCGAAGATATGCGCGAGCGTCTTGCTCCGCTGGCACGATAGACCAATAGAGGATGCTGAATTGGAAGAGCAATTAGGCCTGATAGACCTGGTGATAAACGCCAGTATCACCGTGCAACTGGTGATGGCTATATTGATGGGGGCATCGTTTCTTTCGTGGTACATGATTGTGCAAAGGTTTATCTACCTGCGCACTGCGCGCGAAGAAATGTATGATTTTGAAGAGCGCTTCTGGTCGGGGATTGACCTCGCGCAGCTCTATCGTGAAGGCAACGAGAAGGCGGCGGATGGCAATGCTATCCTGGGAATGGAGAGTATTTTTCGCGCCGGCTTCAAGGAGTTCTCTCGTCTGGCCCAGCAGTCTGAAATGGACTCCGAGGCGATACTTGAGGGCTCGCGCCGGTCAATGGGCGTGGCACTGATGCGCGAGGAGGAGCGTCTGGAGCGTCATTTGCCGTTCCTGGCCTCGGTCGGCTCTACCAGCCCTTACATTGGCTTGTTTGGCACGGTCTGGGGGATTATGCATTCCTTTCGCGGCCTGGCCAATGCCACCCAGGCAACCCTTGCCACGGTGGCACCCGGTATATCCGAGGCACTGATAGCCACCGCTATGGGTTTGTTTGCCGCGATACCCGCGGTCCTGGCCTATAACCGCTATTCCGCAAAGGTGGAGGTTTTCAGTAACCGCTACGACACGTTTGTCGACGAATTCTCCAGCATTCTTTCCCGTCAGGCCTATGCCTTGCGGGCCCGTGAGAAGCGTGGGGAGTAAGCACAGGTGAGCAGGAGTCGCGGCAAGCGCAAGCCCATGTCCGAGATCAATGTGGTGCCCTACATTGATGTGATGTTGGTGCTGTTGATTATCTTCATGGTCACCGCACCCATGCTGATGCAGGGGGTGAAAGTAGACCTGCCGGAGGCCTCGGCAGACCCGGTGGAGAATCAGGATAGCGAGCCAGTGATTGTTTCCGTTAACGCCAGTGGGCAACTGTTTCTGAACCTCGGAAACGAGGAGCAGGTGCTGGCGCTGGCCACCATCAAGGACCGGGTCGCCAAAGTGATGAAGCGCAATCCGCAGAAGCCGGTGCTGATCTGGGGTGATGAGGCAGTGCCCTACGGCCAGGTGGTTACGGTCATGGTGGCCCTGCAGCAGGCTGGTGCCCCCAGCGTTGGCCTGGTAACCGAGAACCCCCAGTGAGCTCGGACTCTGTATACGGGAGGCCGGTGACGCCGCGAATCGTGGTGCGCCCGGCACTGGCGTCTTTGGCCCTGCACGGCCTGTTGCTGGCAGCACTCACCCTGAACTGGATCAGTGCTGAGCCAGAGGTGATCAAGGTCAAACCCGTGCCCAAGGTCATCAATGCCCGCCTGGTAGACGTCAGTGAATTCCAGAAACCCAAACCTGCGCCCAAGCCCAAGGCGGCTGCCAAACCCAAGCCAAAGGTAGCGAAGCCAAAGCCGAAACCCCAGCCCAAGCCCAAGCCAAAACCGGCACCGGCCAAGCCCAAACCGGCCCCCAAGGTGAAGGTGGAACCGAAAGTCGAGCCCAAACCGGAGCCGCGTATAACTGAGGCAGAACTGGCCGCGATAACCCGCGCCGATATGCTGCGCAACCTCGAAGCCGAGGAAGAGGTGCTGGAGGCAACCGCTACGGCGGAGGAAATGGCCGCCAGTTATGCAGCGCTGATTCAACAGACCGTCGTTAACTACTGGAGCCGCCCGCCCAGTGCACGCAACGGCATGGAGGCCATCCTGGAAGTACAGCTGGTGCCTACAGGTGAGGTGGTGAGCGTTAAGGTGCTCAAAGGCAGTGGTAATATGGCATTTGACCGATCGGCCATGATTGCGGTGGAAAAAGCAGGAAGCTTCCCGGAGCTGCGCAACCTGCCCACCCGGGAATTTGAGAGAATGTTCAGAAGATTCAACCTGCGATTCAAACCAGAGGACTTGCGTTACTGATGAAACGGCTGATGTTGGCGATTGCGCCATTATTGCTTGCCCTTGCTGCACTGGATGCCCGGGCGCAACTTACCATTGAGATCACCCAGGGTATGGATAACCCTACAGCGATAGCGGTGGTGCCTTTTGCCTGGCAGGGCTCTGGCACCGCGCCTGAAGACGTTGCCTGGGTGGTTGACTCCGACCTGGCGCGCAGCGGTCAGTTTGCGCCCGTCGCAAGGTCCGACATGCTCGGCCGCCCGAGTACCCAGAAGGATATTTTCTATCGGGACTGGCGTGCGATCGAGTCGGAGTATCTGCTCATTGGCAGGGCCTCGGCAGAGGGCGCCCAGATGCGCATTGAATATGAACTCTACGACGTGAACCGCCAGAAGATGGTGCACAGCGGTGTTGAGACTGGGCCGGCGAACGAGGCCCGCATGCTTGCTCACCGGGTGTCGGACGCAGTGTACGAAAAACTGACGGGTATTACCGGGGCCTTTGCGACACGCCTGCTATACGTTTCAGTGACGCGCGTACCGGGGGGCAAGGATTACTATCGCCTGACGCTGGCGGACTCCGATGGCGCGCGTCCCATTGTTCTGCTTGAGTCCAGGGAGCCGGTGCTGGCACCGGGATGGTCACCCGACGGCTCGCAGATCTCCTATGTGTCATTCGAAACCGGTCGCCCGGCCATCTACCGCCAGAATCTGGCAACGGGTACGCGCGAGCAGTTGACCAATTTCAAGGGCCTGAATGGTGCGCCGGCCTGGTCGCCGGATGGCAACACCATGGCGATGGTCCTGTCCAAGGATGGCAGCCCCGACATATACCTGATGAACCTGTCCACCAAGAAGCTCACACGAGTAACGCGCCACTACGCGATTGACACCGAGCCGACCTGGATGCCGGATGGGCGCTCGCTGCTGTTTACCTCTGACCGGGGTGGTCGTCCGCAGATCTACCGCTATGATCTGCGCACTGGCACCACCGAGCGCGTCACCTTTGAGGGGGGCTATAATGCTCGCGCCCGGGTCGCGCAGGATGGTCGTAATGTGGTGATGGTGCATCAGCAGAGCGGCCGTTTTCACATCGCAATTCTCGACCTCGTGACCAATCGCTTGCAGGTGCTCACTTCCACTGAATTGGATGAAAGTCCCAGTATCGCCCCCAATGGCTCTATGGTATTGTACGCAACGAAACGCGGAGACCGTGGCATTCTTGCTGCGGTTTCGGTTGATGGGGGAGTGAAATTCCGGTTGCCCTCGCGAGAAGGCGATGTGCGCGAGCCGGCTTGGTCACCTTATATGGGCCGATAGTCCGGCCCGTGATGAAAGATTTTAACAACTACGTACTTGAAGGAAGGGTTATATGAGACATCTACCTGTTGCCGGTAAAACCGTATCTGTGCTGTTCGCCGCAGCGCTTCTGGCAGCTTGTTCCGGCAGCGCCAAGAAGGAAGAGGAAGAAGCCGCTGCCGCTGCTGCTGCCGCTGCTGCTGCCGCCCAGGCTGAACAACAGGCTGCCAGTGCCGCCGCCGCAGCCGAACAACAGCGTCTGCTTGATGCTGCTTCCGCTTACGGGAATGTGTTCTATTTTGACTTTGACAGCTACAACCTCAAGCCTGAGGCGCTGGAAGCACTGGATGCCCATATCGCTGCGCTGCAGGGTTCCGAAGCCACCGTTCGCCTGGAAGGGCATACGGATGAGCGCGGCACGCGCGAGTACAACATGGCCCTGGGTGAGCGCCGTGCCAACGCAGTGCGCGACTACATGGTGGTCAATGGTGTTCCCAGCTATCGCATCGAGTCGGTGAGCTACGGTGAAGAACGCCCGATCGCATACGGTTCGGGCGAGTCCAACTGGTCTCAGAACCGGCGCGTTGAACTGAAGTAACCCGCCTATGGCAAACATGAGCAAACTGCTTATGGCAAGCGGGCTGGTCCTTTTGACCGGCCCGTTCTGCTTCATGGCCCAGGGCCAGGACTATGTTGACGTGGAAGCGGAGCGTGCTGCCAGGGCGGGATCTTCTGCGCCCGCTGCGGTCACTCCCCAGTCTTCTCCTGGCCCCGCAAGCGACCCGTATGGCGTTCAGCCCACACGGTCTTATCCGGCAACCAGCTATGGCCTGAACAGGGCGCCGGCCGCGCCGGCTACCACCAGTGCTCCCGCGCCGGCCACCTCTGGTGGGCAAAATGTGGGCACTCTGTTCTTGCAGATGCAACAGCTCCAACAGGAGGTGATGCGTCTTAACGGGATGGTTGAAGAGCAGGCCAACGAGTTGCGCAAGTTAAAGGCGCAAAGCCTGGAACGTTATGTTGACCTCGATAAGCGGATTAGCGGTATGGGCCCAGGCTCAGCCGCATCGGTGGCTTCTGGCGATAATACGCCCAGCGTGGCCACCGCGCCGGCGCAGCCAATGGCTTCAGGCCAGGGCGCATCGCTTCCGGGGGAGTCTGACGCTTACCGCAGTGCTTATTCGCTGGTGCGCGGTCAGCAGTTCGGTCAGGCCGTAGACGCCTTCACGCAGTTTCTGCGTAATTTCCCAGACGGCAAGTATGCTCCCAACGCCCATTACTGGCTTGGTGAGTTGTACCTGGTTATTGATCCACCAGACCTGGAGGCATCACGGCAGTCTTTCTCCCTGCTGCTCAGCCAGTATCCGGACAACGCCAAGGCGCCGGACGCCATGTACAAGTTAGGCAAGGTGCAGTATCTCAAGGGGAATCGCGAAAAATCGCGCGAGTATCTTGAACGGGTGGTGCGGGACTACGGCAACACCAATAGCTCGGCGGTCAAGCTGTCCAGAGATTTTCTCGAAGAGAATTTCTAGGCCGCGCCCGGAGTAGAGCATGTCCCCCAGCCTGGTTCACAGCGACGATGCCCTGCGCATCACAGAAATCTTTTACTCCTTGCAGGGCGAAACCCGTACCATGGGTCTGCCCACTGTGTTCGTGCGTCTCACCGGTTGCCCCCTGCGCTGTACCTACTGCGATACCGAGTACGCCTTCAGTGGCGGAGAGCTGTTGGCGCTGGAGGACATTCTCAATACGGTTGGCGGCTATAACCCGCGCTATGTCACGGTTACCGGCGGGGAGCCACTTGCCCAGCCCAACTGTCTTTCCCTGTTGGAGCGCCTCTGTGATGCGGGCTACGAAGTCTCGCTGGAAACCGGCGGCGCCATCAGCCTTGTCGGGGTAGACCCCAGGGTCATCACGGTGCTGGACCTAAAGACGCCTGGTTCGGGAGAGATGCAGCGTAACGATTACGCCAATATCCCCCTGTTACGTGAGCACGACCAGGTCAAATTCGTGATCTGTGATCGCCAGGACTATGAATGGGCGCGGTTCAAGCTGGATGAACTGGGACTGCAGGGCAGGGTGTCTGAGCTGTTGTTCTCTCCCAGTCACGGCAGCCTCCAGGGTAGACAACTGGCGGAGTGGATACTGGAAGACAACCTGCCCGTGCGCTTGCAACTGCAGTTGCACAAAATCCTTTGGAACGACCAACCCGGACATTGAACATGAGTGAGCAACGCGCCGTAATCCTGGTATCCGGTGGTCTGGATTCGGCCACCGTGCTGGCCATGGCGCGTGCCGAGGGATATGCCTGCTATACCCTGAGCTTTGACTATGGCCAGCGCAATCGTGCCGAATTGCAGGCGGCGGAGCGCGTATCCGCCTCGTTGGGCGATGTTGAGCACAAGGTAGTCAGGCTTAACCTGGACAGTATTGGCGGCTCCGCCCTTACCGATGCGGCCATCGATGTGCCCGAGAGCCTGACCGAGGGCATTCCAGTGACCTACGTGCCCGCCCGCAATACGATTTTCCTGTCCATAGGCTTGGGCTGGGCCGAGGTGCTGGGTGCGCAGGATATTTTTATCGGCGTCAATGCCGTGGATTACTCCGGGTACCCTGATTGTCGGCCCGAGTACATTGCCGCATTCGAAACCATGTCTAACCTGGCCACGCGAATTGGCGTTGAGGGGCGCAAAACAACGATTCACACCCCGCTGATGAAACTGGGAAAAGGCGAGATTATCCGCGCGGGCCTTGACCTGGGATTGGATTATTCGCTCACCGTTTCCTGCTATCAGGCAAGCGTCGAGGGTTTTGCCTGTGGCAAGTGCGACAGCTGCCGTCTGCGCCGACAGGGCTTCGTGGATGCGGGGGTGAAAGACCCCACCCGGTATATCTAAGCTGCTGATTCCGGTCGCTTTTCAGCGCGAAAAAAAATGGCCCCCGGTATTGAGTTTTATCTACAAATCCGTAAGATACGCTCCTCTTCTGAGGGTCGTTAGCTCAGTTGGTAGAGCAGTTGGCTTTTAACCAATTGGTCACTGGTTCGAATCCAGTACGACCCACCATTTAAACGGAAACGGTCACCCATCGGGTGGCCGTTTTTGTTTATGGGGTTGGTTCGTCTGGGGCGAAGCACTGTTCGATAAAACGCGACCAAAGGAGCGTTTTCGACGCCGCAGCGCCCCGCAGGGGGCACAACGCGGGAGGCAACCGCGTTGTGATCAATCCAGTACGGCTCTTCCCCATTAAGGGGGGATGCACCGATATTCACTAAACCCGG
>NZ_PKUS01000022.1 GCF_002866825.1 Pseudohalioglobus lutimaris
ACCCACCATTTTCCCCTTTTTTTGCGGCAGCGAAGATTAGCTTTTTTGCTATCCCGCCAGACCGCTACACTGAGGCGGGCAGTGTGCGGTAGGCCAGCACAAACAATACCGCATAGATCAGGTCGGCAGACACCGGAATCAGAAGCTGCCAGCTGGCGATGCCAGTGATAACCTGAAAGCCCGCAAACAGTACCAGCATAATCTTGGCCAGCGCACCCAACAGGATGATCTGGCGATTTTTCACTGGGTCGCGTGCAATCCAGAAATAGCCGATACCAAAGGCCAGCACCAGTACGGCAAACAGCTGGGTCATCATCGGATGAGCCGGTACCGGTACTATAGAAAAGAACGCAAATGTCTCGACATGGAAAAAGGCGAACAGGAAAGACATCACCATGTTGAATGCTGCGGCACTGTAGAACAGGGGTTTCATCAGTCCTGTGCTTCACTGTCGGCTTGCAGAGTGCTTTTAAGCGCTGCCACGAAAGGCTCTATGTATTCCGGGAACAGCATTGCCAGCGGCGTCCCCTTGAACTCGGGCAGGTGGAGTCCATTCCAGTTTGCCGACAATGGCATGCCCTCCGGGCATTCCGTACCGGCGACACCGATTCCCAGTAACATCTTCATTGCTTCATTGGTCTCTTGTGCATAAGCGGCCCGCCATTGTTCCGGGCTTGGGGAATGCCTTTCGATCTTGCGCCCCAGCGTTTTTTCCCGCGCATCAAGTAGCTCGTTCCAGGAACAGTAGGCAGTAGCGGCAACGGGGCAAACGGCGTTTCGGGAAGCTGGATGAGCCAGTACATGCGGAATAATACGGCCCAGATCCGCACCAGTGGACCAGGCGGTTCTGGCATCTGCGTCGCCAATTATGGCAACGGGTTCCAGCATAAAAAATTCTGGCCATAAGCCCGCCGGGATGATGGTGTAGTCCAACCCCGCCAGCTCAATGACACGCTTGATAAACACTTTCTGCCTGGCAACCTGCCGGTGAATGGTGTCAGTCGGCAAGTACTGCTCCCACTCATAGATATTGCCGAATTCCGAAGGAATAAAACGCTCTACGCCGGCTTCTTTCGCCGCCCAGATAAGCGGATACTGAGACTCTGTCGCGGTCATCGGTGCGCAGGACACCAGATAATCTATTCCTGCCATTGCGGGAATAAGCGCCTGGACGCTGGTCGCATCGGCGGTGCGAATTTCCACCCCCTGAGCCAACCACTTGTCCAGCTGTGCCTGCTTTTTATCCTGGTCCGTGATCGGCCGGTAAGAGGTTTTCTCAAGCTGGCCACTGCTCCGCTGCAGGATGACGACCTGGTAGCTGCCCATACGCAGCATTTCATCGACACAGGCGGTACCGGCCACCCCCGTCGCACTGAACACCATAACGCTTTTCTTCATGTCCTGGCTTCCTTTTAGTCTGTTCGTCACGTTTTTGGCGTCGCTTTCATGCCGGGGTGAATCGAATGACCCCGTGTACTCATTCCAGGATTACCGAAAGCCTGCGCTTCAGCCCTGCAGCAACTCGGGGTTGATCAGTTGCGCACCGCCTTTCAGGGCGAGCATCTCGTTACAGCCATCGGCAATCAAACCCGAGCGCGCATCACGCAGCAGTTTTTCAACCGGGTATTCCCGGGTGACGCCGTTGCCACCAAAAATTTGTACCGCATCGCTGGCGACCTCAAACGCCGCCTGGGTAGCGTTCACTTTTGCGGCTGTCGATCCCTGCAATGCCATCTGCGGCGCGGTAGCGTTGTATTGTGCGACACGGCGCACCAGGGCCCGCGACGCTTCAATCTTGCGGAACATGTGGAACAGGCGGTAATTCACATTCTGGTGGAGAATGATCTTTTTGCCGCCCGCCTTGCGCTCATGCGCATAGGCCAGTGCATGCTCGTAGGCCGCACGGGCAACGCCCACGGCAATATTGCCCACATGCACGTTGGCCTCGGCCAGTGTTTTATAGACCAGTTCTTCGTAACTGGCGCGATCCGGGCCGGCGATAATGTGCTCCACCGATGCAACCGCATTGTCGAAATACAGTTCGCCCTGACTCAGGCCGCGAAAGCCGATCTTGTCCAGTGGTTTACCTTTGCTGACGCCGGCTTGATCCAGCGGAACCAGAACAGTGATGCCAGGGCGGGTTTCAACGTCTACTTCCACGTGACAATACAAAACGCAGAGCTCAGCTATTATCGCATTGGATACCCAGGCCGATTTCTGGCCGTTGATGACAACCTTGTCACCCTCAATACGCGCGGTACAGTTGGGCTTGCCGTAGTCGCCATCCGCTGCCAGCAATTCGCCACTGGCGTCCAGCATGTCAGTACCGTGATCGGGTTCGGTAATTCCCCAGCAGCCCAGGTATTGTTCGCAGTAGGGAATCAAATCATCGCGACCCGCCAGATGGCAGTACATAGCGGGAAAGTTATTGCAGAGCAATACCCCACCCAGACCGGCATCACCCCAGGCCAACTCCTCTGCGGCGATCAACATCAGCCGCGAGGCGTCTGCCGGGGACAACTCGGCCATCGCCGACAGGGTCAGCCCCAGCTTTTTGCCCTGCTGCAATACCTCCCAGACGGGAGAATCCGGTCCCACCGCATCTTCCGCGGTCAGTTTGTCGATTTGTTCCGCTGCCGGGCGCAGTACATCTGCGGCGAACTTGTGTGCCGTGTCCTGTATGGTTTGCTCCATTTCCGACAGCGGGCCTTCCAGTCCAGAAACAGGTAAGTCGATATATTTATGCATTCAGGCAATCTCCATACTTAAGTGGCTGGACAGCTAGTGTCTGTGGGCAATTCTGTGAACATTCGCGGCGTCTACGGAGAAGTCTTCCAGCAGGAAGCGCTCCTGGGGTTTTTCCGATACGGTTTTCGGAATGTCTTTCACTACCTGCAGAAAGGTGGGCATAAAGCTCGCGGCGAGCTGGCTTTTGCAGGAGTCAAACACCGCATTGGCGTCAAATTCCAAATCCGGGTTGGCTACCACTGCAGCAACCACTTCTTTCTCTCCTGGAGCCATACCGGGTAATGCCACGCCGTAGACAAACACATCATCGACCATAGCGTTCTCAGCCAGTGCCTTTTCTACGAAGGCCGGGTTGATAAAGTCGCCATTGCGGCGGATGCCACCGCCTTTGCGATAGTGAAAGAACAGCCAGCCGTTTTCATCCACATGGCCAATATCCCCCATGCGCAACCAACCGCCATGCGTTTTCTGTTCCGAGGCTTCCGGATTCTTGAAATACCTGACAACAGGTGAAGAACCATCGGCGTTGCGAAAACAGATTTCACCGGGTTCTCCCGCGGCGCATTCGTTACCGTTGTCATCAAAAATCTTTAGCTCCAGGCTCGGAGGGGGCTTGCCACAGCTGCCAGCCGGCCCGATTCCCGCCGGATTGAAGGTCAGGCCGCCTTCAGCCGCGCCGTAAAACTCCGTTAGCTCAAGATCAAAACGCTGTTCAAAATCCTTCCATATCGCTGCCGGCATGCCGGCAGAAAGCACCTTGCGTACGGGATTGTCGGCGTCATTCTCCTTTTGGGGCTCTGCAAAAATGGCATTGGTCATGCCGCCCAGCAGATTGAACCAGGTACAACCGTATTCGCGAGACAGGTCCCACAGGCGAGACTTGGTAAATTTACGACTGAACACGCCGCGCAAGCCCAGCACCAGGCAGGCACCCAGGGTGATCAATTGCGCGTTGGCATGCGTTAGTGACAGTCCGGTGTAGGGGCGATCTCCCTCTGCCAGGCCCATTATGTCGGCAATAACGGGTACCGCTGCCAGGCGAATATGGGTCGTCATAATGGCTTTCGGATCACCGGTGGTACCAGACGTAAACAGCAGTTGCATGGGTGCATTGGGGTCAGTGTTCGCTATCGGAAGCTCGACATCTGGCCGTGGGCCGGCGAGGATGGAAGCCACGCTCTCGTCGCCGTGAAGTGGCAGCACCCAGTGATCATCGCTACCGGCTGCGCCCCATGCACTGTGCACGCTTTCTGCGGCGTAAGTTGCCACCACGGCGCCCTTGCACTCTGAAAATGCCAGCATGTACTGCAGCTTGTCGCCCTTGATGCGTGGGTCGATGGGGACAAAAATGGTCCCCAGTATCGAGCTGGCCACCATCAAGTCCACAAACTCCGGGTGGTTCATCATCACCATGCCAAAGGTGTCGCCTTTACGTAGGCCCTGGGTTTTCAACCAGGCTGCCAGGCGCTGGCCGTTTTCCCATAGCTGGCGATATGAACGCTTTTCATCGACAAAATTGCCGTCTGCGTCGATATCGACAAAGGTCAGGACATCCAGGTCGGGGTTCTTTTTCGTCCAGGCCTTGACCAGGTTGGCTATAATGAAGTCCTCTGGATTCATGTCAGCCCTCTCTCGCGAGGATGGAAACGACGGTAGCCGCCGCATCAGTGCCGATCAGGCCGCCCCCGTTATGCGCCAAACCAACGCGGGCACCGTCCACTTGACGGGGACCGCAATCGCCGCGCAACTGTTCAGTAAGCTCAACTATCTGGGCCGCGCCGGAAGCGCCTATCGGGTGTCCCTTGCGCAACAAACCGCCGGACACATTGACCGGCAGTCGTCCGCCCAACCGGGTAGTGCCCTCGTCGATCATGCGACCACCTTCACCCCTGGCGCAAAGCCCAAGGTATTCATAGGCGAGAATTTCAGAAGGCGCGGAGGCATCGTGAAGCTCAACCAGGCTCAGTTGTTCAGGGCCAACACCGGCTTCTTCATAGGCAATACCCGAGGCATAACCGCACAGGTCGGGGATGTCGTCGCTGCCGGACACCAGCACAGACGATAGCACCCTGATACGCTGCGCAAGCTGCAACTCCCGCGCTTTACGTTCACTGACAACGATCACTGCCGCGGCACCATCACCTACCGGGGAGCACATGGGCAGGGTTAGCGGATAGATGATGTTGCGGGAGGCCAGTACCTCTTCTACCGTCATTTCTGCGCGAAACTGCGCCTTGGGATTGAGGCTTCCGTGGTAAGCGTTCTTGGCGGTAACGCCGGCAAACTGCTCCACGGTGGTGCCGTATTGCTTCATGTGCGCGATGGCTATATGGGAGTAGATATCCATGAATAGGGAGCGTGTTTTACCGGCGTTTTCCTCGTCAACCGGCTCGCTGGATCGTTTCGCCAGTTCCTGCAGTGCGCCCATCGGCCCGTCCGGCGCCTCGGTATCCACGGCTCCGTCAAAAGCGGCAAACGTACGCAGCTTGTCCTGATGAAACAGTTTTTCGAAACCGACCGCCAGCGCCACGTCGTAGAGGCCGGCGGTGACCATGGCACATGCCTGGTTAAATGCGGTAGCGGATGTGGCGCAGGCATTTTCCACGTTGACCACTGGAATCGCGCCTATGCCCAGTTCGCGTAGTGCAACCTGGCCGCTAATCATCTCCTGGCCCTGCACCACACCCCCTGCGGCATTGCCCATCCAGGCCGCCTGAATATCGCGCTTATCAATGCCCGCATCATCAATAGCCGCCTGGATCGCTTCGCCAGCCAGTGACTTCAGCGTACGGTCCATGTGTTTGCCAAAACGGGTCATTCCCACTCCAGCGACATAAGCGTTCATTTTCATCGGCTAGCCTCGTTTTTAGAGTGTGCCTGGCGCAGGCGGCGCGCTGGTGAACCCCAGCTCGTGGAACGTCTGCAGGAGTTCGCGGTGATTGAATGCGGTGGCGACGGACTGGAAACCCGGTTTCAGTAACTTGCCGGCCAGCAGCTGCTTTGCCGCTTCTGCAGAGACCTCACCGGTCCAGGTGTAGGGCGCAGACAGGTTCATTACGTATTGCACGGTAGTCGTCTGGCCCTGTCCACCGACAATGATGCAGCTGCGCTGTGCGGTCACATTATCTTTCGGGGGCTCACCCTGGTGCATGGTGTCTCCGACGGTGTTGGTCCAGGCTTCGCGTTCTTCCTGTGACAGCGAGAGAGCCTCTTCGTGGAACTTGTCTATGGCCATTTTTACGCCATCAATCAGGTGCTCACCCATTGCGGTCAGTACTTTACAGTTCAGCACACGCGGGTCATCTTTGTACCAGATCGGCTCGCAGGCACCACCCCAGGGAAAGGCACGGATGCTTGCGCCGCGATAGGGCACATGGACATCAACCAGCGTGTCCCAATCCCAGGCTGCATACTCGTTGAGGTCCAGGTAGAGCTGGTCATTACAGACCATGCGCAGGAAGGATTTGGTAGAAGCCTCTGACGGCAGACCGCGATCGATCTGGTAGATGATATCCAGGCTGTCGACGCCTTTGTTCTCCAGGACAATTTCGGCCGCCAGGGCACCGGCAGACCACATGTAAGACGTTGCGGGTGCCAGCAGCAAGCCCTTGTCCGCAAATGCCTGGCCGTATTGTTCCGCGATAGCCCGGCTCCAGTCCTGCTCTCCGGTGGTATCGGTGTAATGGCAGCCGCACTCCAGTGCGGTTTCCACCACCGGCCACGCCATTTGCATGAAGGGCCCCGCCACGTTGATCACCACATCCACCTTTGCAAACAGTGGGCGCAATTCGTCAGGGTTATTCGAGGCTACCGCGATCTCGGCGTCTACCGGGCTGCCAAAGCGCTCGGCCACGATGCTTAGCGCTGCCTCAAGTTTTTCCCTGTTGCGGCCTGCAAAATAGTGAGGAATACCTCGGTTGGCCAGGCTCTCGGAGACGATCTTTCCGGTATAGCCATTCGCTCCGTACACCAACACTCTGCGCTCTGTCGTCATGCTTTTCACCCCATCCCATGCGTTCGAAGGATTAACAGTATCGACTGTAGTAGAGGATTTGCTTGCGGAGAATGTGTTCCTCGGACGTTTACTTATGAAAGTCGGTCATTTCATTCGCCCCCCCAGGCCATGGGCAAGGTGCTGGGCAGTTCCGGCTACTGCCGTTCCTCGCCTCTCTGCGCCTCTGCCTCCTACACTGGGGATGGACCGGAATCCACTAAACGCGATTGATAATGCCATCCCCTCCACAATGGGTTAGGACGCGCATTCGGTAGTTCTCCAGGTTTCGGTGAGCGGAAGCAGAGGAGTTATCTGTTACATTACACTGGGACTATCGTCAGATATTGCGATAATAATATCGGAGGTGCTCCAAATTCAGGCGCCCGGTGCTGTCACGCTTCAGGTTCCTCAGAGCGCTGAAATGACCGCAGGAGAGTTATCATGTACGAAATCGACACGTCTAGCCCGGTTCTGGTGACCGGTGCCACCGGCTATGTTGCCGGGTGGATCGTCAAGGTTTTACTGGAAGCCGGCGTAACGGTGCATGCTGCCGTGCGAGACCCCTCCCAAACCGAAAAATGTCGGCATCTCGATGAAATCGCGGCCTCAGCGCCAGGTGAGATCAAGTATTTCAAGGCGGATCTGCTGGACGAGGGGACTTATGCCGAGGCGATGGCGGGCTGCTCGGTGGTTTTCCACACTGCATCCCCCTTTGTGATTGATGTCAACGACCCGCAGAGCGAGTTGGTCGACCCGGCGAAACTCGGTACCCGCAACGTACTCGCCCAGGCAGGCGAGACGCCGTCGGTCAGGCGTGTGGTAGTCACCAGTAGCTGCGCTGCGATTTACGGGGACAACGCGGATATAGAAAGCACAGCAAGCGGCGTTTTCACCGAAGACGACTGGAACACGACATCATCGCTCACTCACAACCCTTATTCCTATTCCAAGACAGAAGCCGAAAAAGAAGCGTGGAAGATCGCCGGCAGCCAAAGCCAATGGGAACTGGTGACGATCAACCCGTCGCTGGTTATGGGGCCGGGCCTGAACCCCAACGCGACCTCGGAAAGCTTCAACATGATTATGCAAATGGGAGATGGCTCCCAAAAAAGAGGTACACCTGACGCGGGTGTTGGCGTTGTGGATGTGCGAGACCTGGCTGAAGCGCATGTGGGGGCAGCATATACCCCTGGAGCAACAGGTCGCTATATCATATCCGCTCACGACACGACTTTACTTGAAATGGCAGCAACGCTGTTGCCGAAGTACGGTAATGACTATCCGATCCCCCGGCGTTTATTGCCGAAATGGCTGATCTGGCTGGTGGCACCAATGGTGGCTCCGGGCATAACCCGCAAAATCGTGTCGCGGAACTTCGGCTACCCTTGGAGGGGCGACAGTTCCAGAAGTGTCCTTGAATTGGGTGTGACCTATCGCCCGCTTGCGGAAACGATGAACGACTTCTTTCAGCAGATGGTCGACAGCGGTCGATTCGGGAGTAGTTAGGTCCGAAACCCGGTTGCGCGCCCTTATCCATAATGCCGCTCTATTCGTGGGTAACCACAGTGGTTTTGGTCTGGACGGTTTCGTGATCTGCCCCATCCTTTACCATGAAGCCGGCCGATTCGTCCGCGCCATGGGTGATAATGCCCTGCTGCAGAATCCCAAAGTGGGTGACCTGCTGATAAAAAGCGGGATGATTCCTGCTCACCCCGAAGTGTGCGGTGCCATGATGGAAGACGGCGTAGACCTGCTGGTGTTTCCCGGTGGCGCGCATGAGGCGATTAAGTCTGAGGCGGACAAATATTCCCTGCTGTGGAAGGAACGGTACGGCTTTGTGCGCATGGCGGCCAGGCATGGTTACCCCATTACACCCTTCGCACTGGTCGGTGCTGATGAGTTCTACGACCAGGTGATAGAGAGCCGAGAATTCGCCGACAGTTTGCCAGGCAAACTGCTGAGAAAGGCCGGCGTGCTCACGGACGATTGGCGCGACGACATGATGCCCTTTATACCCAAAGGTGCACTGTCTACACTGCTGCCCAAACCGCAGCATTGCTATCTCGCCTTTGGCGAACCGGTTTCGGTACCTCACTACCCGGATGGCAAAACCGTTCCTAAATCTGTCCTGAACCGTGTACGTGATGAAACCGCTGCCAGTATCGATACCATGTTGCGAGATATGCTGGTATTGCGAGCGCAGGAAAAACGCAATGACAGCTTTATCCGGCGTCTCTTGAGTCGATAGCAATCAATTTTCAGAGGAAATAATAATGAGTACGGTAGCTGAATTGATACGCGCGCAGGTCAATAATCACAATTCTGGCCTGTTGTTTGAGGATCAGAGCTGGACGTATGCCCAGTTCGTGCAGGCCTGCGCCCAGCGTGCAGCCTTTTTGCTGGATCAACCTCGCAATGGGCCATTCCATGTCGGCTTGCTGCTCGATAATGAGCCGGAGTACCTGATGTGGCTGGGTGCCTGTGCGGTGGCGGGGGCGACACTGGTGGGTGTCAATCCTACTCGTCGTGGGGACGACCTGGCGCGGGACATCCGTCACACTGAATGCCAGTTTCTCATCAGTAACGACAACTACTGGGATGAATTGCAGCCTCTGGATCTGGGTGGGGCGCGTTGTCTTAACACCGATTCGCAGGCGTACCGTGAAGGGCTGTTAACGTTCGAAAACGCCAGCTTGCCCGATGTGGAAGTGTCTCCTAAAGACATGTTTTGCCTGATATTTACATCGGGTACCACGGGTGCGCCCAAAGCCTGTATCTGCTCTCACGGTCGAGTAACCGCGAACGTGCAACGTGTAATCGATGACCATGTGCTCACCTCCGGGGACGTCACTTATATATCCATGCCGCTGTTCCACTCAAATGCGCTGATGACCGGCGTGTTGCCTTCACTGGGGGCGGGTGTACCCATCGCCTTGCGGCGCAAATTTTCTGCATCGGGGTTTCTGCCTGATGTACGCCGCTTCGGCGCAACGTATTTCTGCTATGTCGGGAAACCGCTTGCCTATGTACTGGCAACGCCGGAGCAACCCGATGATGCTGACAATACGCTGCGGCGCGGCTTGGGCAATGAGGCCGCTCACGCCGACCTGAAGGAGTTCGAGCGTCGCTTCGCCTGCGCATTGCGGGATGCCTACGGTTCCACCGAAGGAGGGGTGGCTACTGTGCGTGATCGAGACACGCCGGCGGGCTCCCTGGGGCTGGCGATGACCTCCGGCATGAAGGTCATGAATCCCGAAACCATGACGGAGTGCGAGCGGGCCCAAGTGGATGAAAAAGGGCGTCTGCTCAACGCTGATAAAGCGATTGGTGAACTGGTCAATACCGACGGAGTGCCCGCCTTCGAAGGGTACTGGAAAAATGAAGAGGCCAACGCCAAGCGTACTCGAGGCGGTGTCATCTGGATGGGCGATCGTGGTTATCGGGATGCGGACGGTTACTTTTATTTTGTCGGTCGGGACGGTGACGGCATGCGTGTGGACGGGGAAAACATTGGTACCTCGCAGGTCGAACAGGTGCTGAGCCGGCATCCCGATGTGGTCATTGCGGCTGTTTATGCGGTGCCGGACCCGGTATTGGGAGACCGGGTCATGGCGGCGTTACAGTTGCGCGAGGGTGTTGAATTCGACGCGGGCGCTTTTGCGGGATTCCTGCGCGACCAGGATGATTTCGGCAGCAAATGGATGCCAAGCTTTTTCAGGATCGCCGATGCGCTGCCACTGACGCAAACATCGAAAGTGATCAAGCAACCCCTGCGACAGGAGAAATGGCGCTGCGCTGATCCCATCTGGTGGCAGTCGAACAAGTCGGCTCCCTGGGGCTTGATGACGGCAGAGAGTATCGAGCAATGGGAGCGGGAGTTTGCCGAGCGGGGTAGGGCCGACGTATTGGAGTTTACATGAGTGGCGCTTACCAAATTCGAGCCTGAGGCACACCCGTTCCATTTTTCCCGGTTACGGCAGCGTTCATGGAACGCTGTGCCGGGGGTCTTCTTTATACTTCAAGAGTTGTCCACAGGCAGATTACGGCCCGGGCATGCCTGTTGAGTGAGCTGAGATCGGTGACCCACATGGTATGAGCCGACCTGCTGTGAGCTTAACGTCAATGTCAGCAGTTGCTGGTTTTTACTTGTTCGACCCGAAATTTGATGGGAGTATTTAAAAACGGCGGCCTGGATGCGCGGCTCCCCCTGCTTGCACGGGCGGGGCTGGTTAGTGATGGAGTTCGCCATTGGTCACCCCGGAGGGTCCATGTCTCACCGGGGTAGGTCCGCTATAAGGCCACTAATTCGAGGTATTGGTTTTGCAAAACTCCCGCCGGCAGTTTATTCGGTTTCTTTCGTTAATTCCCTTATTTTCATGCGGGTCGTTGTTGTCGCGCAAAGTACTCGCGGAGCCCGATATGAGCAATGACTGTGTCATCGTCAATGGGTGGATTTTGAAGAAATCTGACCTTGAGGACGTTCTGCAGTGATCGCCGACCTCAATGATGCGCTGCAGGATCCGTTTGCAGGTTCCAACTATGATGTTTGCATCTGCGGTGCAGGGGTTGCAGGTATCACCCTGGCGCTGAAACTGTCCAAGCGATTAAATGTATTGCTTTTGGAGGGTGGCGGGTTTGATTATTCATCGGAATCACAGTCAGTGTACCAGGGAGAAAACGTAGGCGATGACTATGTTGACCCGAGCATAGGCAGGTTGCGTTTTCTGGGTGGCGCTTCCAATCATTGGGGTGGCGATTGTAGGCCGCTCGATAGTTATGATTTTCAGCCAAAAGCTTACTTGCCAGATAGTGGCTGGCCTATTCAGGCATCAGATCTCAAGCCTTACCTTAAGCCGGCTGAAACGATGCTGGAGCTCTCGCATGATGATCCCTGGGTTGAGCCCAGCGGGCCACTTCAGGAAAGGCTTGATGCCTCACCGAGCTTCCAAAGCATCAATTTCAAGGTAAGTCCTCCTACCCGTTTCGGGACCAGATATCGTAGCGAGCTGGAGCAGCGGTCGAATATTTCGTGCTATCTGAATGCGAGCGTCCTTGACTTACAGTTGTCAGAGGACCCTTCCTCGCTTGATCATTTCAGGGTGCGCAATTACGCAGGAAAGGAATTTCAAGCCAAGGCGCGCATATTCGTACTGGCGACGGGTGGCATCGAGAATCCACGCCTGCTGTTGAACTCTGACCGGCAGGTGCCCGGTGGTGTGGGTAACCAGAACCAACTTGTGGGCCGGTATTTCATGGATCACCTGTTTTGTGATCCTGCAGAGTTTATTTTCGAAGATGCTTTTAGCGAGTATGTCGACAGTAATCCTTTTGGCGATTCCTTCAAGGGGCGGCTGCGACAGCATATCTGCGAAAATCAGTGGATTCGTGACGTGATAGATGACTTACGGGAGCGAGATATAGATTGCTTGAGTAGCGTTCGAAATTTCTTTTCTCCCTCGCTTGAGTTACTGGAGGCAGAGCGGGTGCTGAATTTTAACGTGCGTATGCGCGTGCGCACACCGGGTCATGGCGAGTTGACGGACGGCAGAATAATTATGTCTTCTGAGCAGGCCCCCAACCCTCTCAGCCGAATTATGCTTGGTGATGACCTTGATCAATTTGGCATGCGCAGGGTTAAGCTGGATTGGAAGGTTTCAGCGCTAGACATCGAAACCATCAGGCGAGGGATCATCCGGTTCGGGGAAGCATTCGCCAGGCTTGAATTAGGTCGAATCAAGATGACAGACTGGCTGCTTACGGACGAAATAGCTGCCCGGGTCAGGCCTGTTCACCACCACATGGGCACAACGAGAATGGGGGAGTCTCCTCGCGAAGGCGTTGTGGACTCGACCCAGAAAGTCTTCGGGACAAAAAATCTATATGTGGCGGGATCCAGTGTCTTTACAACAGGTGGCCACGCCAACCCAACGTTAACTATTGTTCAAATGACGCTGCGTCTGGCAGATCACATCAACTCAGTAGTTTAGGGCCCTGACCTTGCCTGCGCCCGTTCAGGCAGGACGCGGGACCAGGGTCAATTCAGTAAGTTTTCCTTTTATCTATCTGATTATGAGTCAGTGTATAACCGGTGATGGGTATTGCTTCAGTGACAGAGGCACCTGCAGGGCGTTGCCCTGTTCTCTCACAGGTTGGCCTACCATCTCATCATAAGCCGACTGCTGGCGCAGGGTGAGTGACGCCACCGGGAGCAATTGCAGTGCCTCTCGCGCCTGCTGCAAGCTGTGACAGCGAAACGTCTTGCCGGAGTTCTCAATTAACAGGTGACGCTTGCCGGCGATATCAACCGTCACCTGATAAAGCGCCTGCTCCAGCGAATGTATCACCACGTCAGCAGGCTCTTTCAGTTTTGCAAATTCAGTGAACGTCAGTTTCATCGGTGTCTCTTCGGGTATTGGTTTCAGTCAATGGCCGCGCCGGTGAGGACTGCCCCTGCTAACAGCGCCAGGCTGGCTGTTGCGCTGAGCATCAACCTCAAGTGGGCATAGTAAGGGGGTTGTAAGTGGAACAATGGGTGTCGCTTTTCAATTATGACAAGTGCAATGAATAGCATCGCGGCCAAAACCAGGTAGCCGCTCGCTGGCAGAATCAGGTAGCCGAAGAAGTTTACCAGGAACAACGCGTTGCTGAGCCAGAGTGCTGAGGTGTGTCGGCGTATCAATGCCAGGCCCCACCAGGCTCCGAGCAAGAAGCACAGAATGCCCAGGCTGTAAGAACGCAGCAATTCTAACCACAGTGTTGCTCGCGTCAGGTCAAAAGCGATCAAAAATGGCAGCGTGATGAAAGGCAACAGACCAGTTCGGGCCAGCCACGTGGCAATGGTGGGAAGCTCAAGGTGACCCATTGTACGGTTGGTTGTCATAGTTGCCGTTGGGGTTCGTAAGGCGCTCAGGCCTCGCTGTCCAACTGCCAGACGCAGCGCGAGGCGGCACTCAAAGGACGCGCCGTGCTGTGCGGGCGATGACCCGCATTCTGCAGTTTCTCGGGCTGTTGTCTGAATCTGTTCCAGAGTCTGGAAAGCGTGTGTTTCATGTTACTGCTCCGCGTGTACTTACAAGATGTTACGGCTGAGCCCTTGCCACGGTTCACGTGTACCGGCCCGACTTCCCGTCCGGGCAATTCACGTAGGCAATGTGCATTGGCCAGGCCTGCGACCTTTTACTCTCCTGCCGGGAGAGTCCGCGCACTGAACTGGCTGGCTTTGGCTTGCGTAAGCGTTTCTGAAAATCAAGAAGATTTACCCCCTGAGGCCAGCCAGAAGCGCTCTTTTTCTGGAATGGCCCTGGAGGGTATTGTCGATCATCTTTTCCTTGGCCTGCGAGGCTGTTGCGTACTTAAAGTGATTGTTAGGCACAGTTTGAATCCCGTTGGTCACCAGGGGATAGAGTGTCCCTGCCAATCATAGAAGGCACCGGTCTCCCCAGGCCGCAGACCCTCTATTACCGCAAGCAGCGCAGATGCACTTTCTTTGGCACTTAGAACTCGCTTGCCGTAGGTTGTCGATATGAAGGGCGAAGACAGGGGTGACTCAACGGTTCCCGGGTGTAGGGCCACTACACTGACATTACGGTGGCTCAGGCTCCACTCCCTGGACAGGGTCTGCAGTAGCATATTATGGGCCGCCTTGGATGCACGATAGCTGTACCAGCCTCCAAGTCTGTTATCAGCGATGCTGCCAACGCGTGCGGACAGGGACGCCAATACAGCCGGATCGGCGTGTCGCATCAGCGGTGAAAAGGACTGTGCCAGCAGGGGCAGCAAGACGGCGTTGGTCATAAATGACTGCTGCAAACTCTTCGCGCTGACATCGCGCAACCGTTTTTCCGGCTGCTGCTCCGTGCTGTGCAGCATGCCCACGGTGTTGATGAGTAAATGCACATGATCCAGTTGCTGGTGCACCTTTGCGGCAGCGCTGGAGATGGAGTTCGGGTCCAGCGCGTCGAAACGAAGGTAGTCAACGCTGGCGTCTATATCGGCAGGCCTGCGACGCCGTCCCAGTACCATTACCCGGTTGAGGCGGGGGTTCGCCAGCAGGCATTCGAGGAGTGCCCCACCAATGGCTCCATTGCCCACTATCACAGCGTTGAAAGCAGGCAGGTGCAGGCAGCCCGTCTTATCCTGCGCCGATCGCGATTGTTCGGGTGGTGTGGCGAGCATGGGTGATGTGTCTCTGTACAGGGGTGTATTTGTTACGACTGACGTTGCGCGATGGATGACGTACCCACATCTCCTTGCGGCGGGGGATTTGTGCTGCGACTTTTCATGACGTAATCTCACAACACATTGCCTGGGAGTCTGAAATGTCTGATTCAATAAAGAATGCCGTGCGCGATGGCTATGGCGGCGTTGCCCGTCAGGGTCTTGGGTCGCATCAGGAAGGTATGCGCAGCATCGCGAGTGCTTTCGGTTACTCTGCCGAGGAACTGGCCAGTATTCCGGATGAGGCCAATATGGGCTTGTCTTGTGGCAACCCTATTGCGCTGGCCACGCTGCGTCCCGGTGAAACCGTCGTAGACCTGGGCTCAGGCGGTGGTCTGGATGTGTTTCTGGCATCGAAGGAAGTGGGCCCTGCAGGCCTTGCCATAGGCATCGATATGACCGCCGATATGGTCGAACTGGCGCGGGCTAATGCACAGAAGGGTGACTATGCCAATGTGATATTTCACCTGGCAGAAATAGAATCCATGCCCATTGATAGTGGGTCAGTAGACTGCGTGATCTCCAACTGTGTGCTCAACCTCTGTGCCGACAAGGATGCCGCACTCGCTGAGGTTTTCCGCGTGCTCAAACCCGGCGGGCGCCTGGCGATTTCGGATATTGCCTTGAAAAGGGCTTTGCCCGAGGAGTTCCGCAATGAGGTGGCAGCCTGGAATGGTTGTATAGGCGGCGCACTGACGATAGACGAAAATTTTGCTGCACTGGAACGCGCGGGTTTCACCAAAGTCGTCATTCAGGACAGTAATGCGGATCTCAATATCTACAAAGAGGGCGGCAGTGCGGCTTGCTGTGGCCCCGCCCCATCCAGCGTAAAGCTACAGACTTCATGCTGTGACGCCGCCAGCGTGGAGCCTGACGAGGCGCCTGCCAATTTTCACGAGACCATGAGTCAGCTGCTGGATAGCATTGACGCCAATGATTACGCGGCCAGTGTGAAAATCTTTGCTATCAAGCAGTAGGGGCGGCACCGCTGTTCGCAGCACCTCCGCATCCGAATGTCAGGCAAGCTCCACCACCAATATGCGCGCTGGGGTGAGATTCTTTGTCAACTGACAACTAGCCGACAATCACTGGCGCGGTGAGCGGCTATACTTGCGTCAGAATCATTTTTCAGAGGATCTCCCATGAATGGAGCACAGGCACTTTTTAACGCATTGACCAGTGCAGGTCTGGATACCTGCTTTGCCAATCCAGGCACATCCGAGATGCAACTGGTTTACGAAATGGGTAAATCTGACGCGGTACGGCCGATTCTGTGTCTGCAGGAAAACGTGGTGACCGGCGCAGCGGACGGCTATGCGCGCATGGCGGAAAAACCGGCGTTTACCCTGTTGCACGTTGGCTCCGGTTTCGCCAACGGCATCGCCAATTTGCATAATGCCGGGCGCGCCAACACCCCCATCGTCAACATCGTTGGTGCCAACGCCACCTATCATCAGCCTAATTTCCCCGAACATGAGTTTATTGGTGGCAAGATCACCGAAGTGGCCAGGGCTGTGTCTCACTGGACCCGGGAGGCAAAGTCTTCCTCGGAGATGGGACTGCTGGGAGCGGAGGCGGTACGCGAGGCGATGACCGGCTGTGGAAAAATCAGTACCTTGATCGCGCCCACGGATTGTCACTGGGATCCTGCTCCTGACGCCCCGGTTGATGTCACCCCTATCGCTACGCCTTGTGTTGCACCTGACACAGTCGAGGCGACGGTCAAACTGTTGTCGAATGGTCGCAAAACGGGGCTTCTGCTGGGCAATCACGCTCTGCGCAACGACGGCCTGGAGATAGCTGGCCGTATTGCAGCCAGGACAGGCGTACAACTGTTGGGTGAAACGTTCCCCGCGCGACTGGCTCGCGGTGAGGGGTGTGTGCCGGTGCAACTGGTACCGTATTTTCTGGAGATGGCCCAGGGGTTCTTTGCCGAATATGAGCAAATTATCCTGGTTGGCGCCATGCCTCCGGTGTCGACTTTCGCCTACCAGCACTCTGCGACATCGAAGGTACCCCCGAGCTGTGACATCAGTGTGTTTGCCTCCCCTGACCACGACGTCCTGGCCGGTCTGCGCGACCTGGAGGCGGCATTGGGTGCGAGCGGAGAGGAGGTTAGTCGCAGCCCTCGCATTGAACCAGAGTTGCCTGCTGGCACGCTGACAGCGGCAAGCATCGGCCAGAGCGTTAGTCTGCTGATGCCGGAGGGTTCAGCACTGGTCGATGAGGGTGCCACTGCCGGGCTGGATCTGTACATGCACACCGCAGGTGCGCGCCAGCATGAATATCTCTATGCCATCCCCGGAGCGGCTATCGGCAACGGCCTGCCGGTGGCGCTTGGCGCAGCCATCGCTGCCCCCGAGCGTAAAGTTGTTGCACTGCAGGCGGATGGTAGTGGGATGTACACCAACCAGGCCTTGTGGAGCATTGCCAGGGAGGAATGCGATGTCACCATCGTCATTCTCAAGAATGATGCCTATGCAGTGCTGAATATTGAGTTAGCGCGTGTCCGCGAGGACGAGCCTACTGCGAAAATGCTGTCGATGCTGGAGTTGGATCGCCCCAGTATTGACTGGGTGAAGATATCTGAGGGAATGGGGGTTCCCGCCGTGGCAGTGGAGACTGCAGAAGACTTCCATCGCGAGTTTGAGCAGGCAATGGCCGTGAAAGGACCAAGGCTGATCGAAGCGACCATTGCCCAGAACCTCCAGCCGGTGGTAGACCTGATTCTGGCACAGCAGCGGGGCGCCTAGGCTCCCGCTGGCACCCCTCTCGCTCAATCTATATACTCGGTGCTCTAAGTAGTTGAAATTATAAGATTCTCGCCCCTATGAGGGCGGGAACGAGTGCCTAGCTGCGTGACATCAAGCATACAGAGCGAAGCTGAACCTGTCCCGGCCCCCGAACGCATACTTTGCGTACTGGGCATGCACCGGTCCGGGACCAGTTGCCTGACCGGTTCATTGGAAGAAGCAGGTCTTTTCCTGGGGGACCGGCATACCTGGAATCCGCATAACCTCAAGGGTAATCGCGAGAACCAGCAGATTGTCGATATCAACGACCGTGTACTTGGTGCTGTCGATAGCGCCTGGGACAACCCGCCATCCGGGCGCGTGGCGTGGCCGCAGGACGAACTGGCGGCGGCGCGAGTGCTGTTCGCAGCCTATGCACAGCACTCACCTTTTGGTTTCAAGGACCCGAGAACCTTACTGGTGTTGTCCGGCTGGCAGTGCCTGTTCCCGCATATGCAGTACGTCGGTATTTTTCGCCATCCACTGGCTGTAGCCGGATCGTTGCACAAGCGCAGCGGTATGCCATTGGCGCAGGGCCTGAATCTCTGGTTTGCCTATAACCGTAGGCTGTTGCAGGAGTACAGAAGGGCCCCGCTGCCAATATTGTGCTTCGATGACGAGCAGTCTTTGTTTCAGGAAAAGCTGCAGGGCGTGCTCGCCTCGCTTGGTTTTGACAGCAGTGAGTGGCGGGGCGAATTCTACGACGAGGGCCTGCGTTCCGCGCAGCTGAATGCGGCAGATCAGCTGCCCTGGCACATTCGCCGCCTGTATCGCAAATTGCAGCGACTGGCTGTGTGAGGTAGGGATATTATGCTGACGCATATCAGAAGAATGATGAGTGCAGGTAACAGTACGCCGCAACCCATGGCTGTTGACGGACCGGCGGTAAGCTTTATTGTCATCCTCTACGATATGCCCAAGCAGGCGGAGAAAACCCTTTATTCGCTGATGCCTGAGTATCAGCAGGGGGTCGATGCGTCAGATTACGAAGTCATCGTCGTAGAGAATGAGTCAGCCAACACGCTGTCGCGCGAGTTCATTGCCAAACTTCCTGCCAACTTCAGTTATCACCTGCGTGCAGAGCGTGAGCCCACACCGGTGCACGCTATCAATCATGGCGCGGGCATCAGCCGGGGGCGCTATCTGTGTGTGATGATAGACGGCGCGCGAATGGTTACGCCCGGTGTAGTGCGTAACATCATCAGGGGGCATCGCCTTCAGGATACCGCGGTGGTTACGGTTCCCGGTTATCATATTGGGGAGCAGTTGCAGCAGGAAGCAGTAGACCAGGGCTATGGCGTGGAACAGGATCAGGCGCTGATCGCGTCCTGTGGTTGGCCGGCTAACGGTTACGGGCTTTTTGATATTGCCTGTTTCAGCGGCTCCTGCGCGGCTGGCTTTTTCCGGGCCAATAGTGAGAGTAATTGTATCAGTATTCCCCGGGCCATCTGGGCGTCTCTAGGGGGGCTGGACACCCGCTTCAATCTTCGTGGCGGCGGTCTGGTCAATCTCGATCTTTATAAGCGAGCCTGTGAATACAATGGGGTCGAGCATGTCGTACTGCTTGGTGAAGGAACGTTTCACCAGTTCCATGGCGGTGTGACCACCGGCGGCGAAGCCCGCGACGTACGTGCCCTGTTGATTGAAGAAATGCAGGAGCAGTATCAGCAAATCCGTGGAGAGCCTTACCAGAGCCCTGAGACCAGGCCCGTCTACCTTGGTGAGTTCCCGCGTCAGGTGCTGCGCTTCGTGCACTCTTCGGCGGAGCCGCTACTGCAGCAGTCGCCGCCGGTTTCGACAGAGCCGCCGGTTCCACTGTTCCCCCAAAAAACCGCTCGTAGCTAGGGTCGCCACGCGGTATTGCTACCAGGGTCGAGAAGACAATGTTCAAGCAGGATACAGAGCGCGGCGAAGAGGCGTTGATTGAGGCGGTCAACCAGGAGGCGGGCAAACTCATCGAACTATTGCGCTGCAGTGATGCCCCTGACTCAGCGCTGGCCGATGCCACCCATCATATCCAGGCTGCCATGGAGATACTGTCTCCTTATTTGCAGCACGGAAAGGAGTGGTCAGCAGTTTCTATTGCCAGCGATACGCCCGGGCCGGGCTGGCTGGAAGAGGATCTTACCCGCTGTATGCCGTTCAGTCCGGTATCCGGGCGACGCAATCCGGTAGCACCGCCCATACGCTTGTGGCGAGACGGCGACGAAGTGCGCGGGGAAACCACGTTTTCACCCACCTATGCCGGTCCACCCAACAGCGTGCATGGCGGTGTTATTGCTGCGGTATTTGACGAATTGCTGGCCATGGCCAATGTGGTCTCCGGCGCAGCCGGGTTTACCGGGACCTTGACGATAAGGTATCACCGCCGCACGCCACTGGACCGGCCGATTGAACTCTGGGCGGTGAACGAGAGGAACACGGGGCGCAAACAGTTGAGCCGCGGCGAAATGCGCGTCGACGGAAAAGTGACTGCCAGTGCCGAGGGCTTGTTCATACTCCCCGCCTCATCGCGGCGCAGCTGATGGTTTTGGCGCATGCGTGAGGATACATCTCCCTCCCGGGTAACGCCGGAAGAAGCCGGTCGTCTGATGCGGATCGCCACCTATGCCTCGGTGTCCGTGGCAACCATACTTATTCTGGTCAAACTGCTGGCCTGGAGCCAGTCGGGAGCGGTCAGTTTGCTCGCTACCCTGGTGGACTCGGTACTGGATGTACTGGCCTCCCTGGTCAATCTTCTTGCGGTACGTCACGCCTTGTCGCCGGCGGATAAGGAGCATCGCTTCGGGCATGGTAAGGCAGAAGCCCTGGCCGGGCTGGGTCAGGCCGCGCTGATCACGGGCTCTGCGCTCTTTCTCATGTCTGAATCCATACAACGCCTGCTGTCTCCGGTGGAGATCCAGGGCCACGTGTACGGTATGGGGGTGATGGTGTTTTCCATTGTCATGACGTTGTTGCTGCTCGCATTTCAGCGTCATGTGATTATGCAGACCGACTCCACGGCTATTCGTGCTGACGCCTTGCACTACCGCACAGATTTGCTGGTTAATGCCAGTGTTCTGCTCGCCCTGGCGTTGTCCCGTTGGGGGTGGCCAGGGTTTGATGCGCTGTTTGCTGCCGCTATCGCTGTGTATATTCTTTATAGCGCATGGGAGATTATTACCCAGGCCTTTGATCATCTTATGGACCGGGAGTTGCCCGATGCGGACCGTGCAGCGATTCAGAAGATCGCGCTGGAACACGCCGAGGTCCTCGGGGTCCACGACCTGCGCACACGGCGCTCGGGAATCGACACATTTATGCAGATGCATATTGAGCTCGATGATGATCTCAGGCTGATGCATGCGCACAGGATTGCCGAGGAAGTGGAGGCCGCTGTGGTCGCGGCCTATCCGGAAGCTGAGGTGATCATTCACCTTGACCCGGTTTCAATCGTGGGCGAGGGGGCTCGCCAGCGGTTCTGAGTTCGCCGCGCGGCTAGAAGTTATAACTCAGCCGCGCAAACACATTCATGCCCGTGCCGTAGAGGCGTTCGCGCAACGCGATGTCCGGGTTTTTCGCCCGGTTGTATCCCGCCAGGTGGTCCTGGTACTCCTTGTCCAGCACGTTGTCCACGCCGGCTGCCAACTGCAGATTGGCGGTGGCCTGCCAGGTCGCACTCAGGTTTAGCAGACCATAACCGGAGGTTTCCTGTTCGCGGTTGGTTGCTGAAACCTGGTTCTGTGCACTGTACAGAACGTTTTCTACACCCACTGACCATGACGCCGTGGTGTAGTCCAGACGAAATGACGCGTTAAGCGGCGCAATTCGATAGAGCTCATCGTCGATATCGTCGCGCTTACCGCGAACATAGTTGACGATACCTGATACTGACCAGTGCTCTCCCAGGCGCCAGGCCCAGTCCATGTCAAAGCCATAGAGCCTGGCATCCACGTTACTGAACTGCAGCGGATCGGGGTTATTCGTACCGTTCACCTGGTTCATCATGCGCACAAACATCACCGCGGGTGTGATATCGCTGGGTGTGCCCTGAATGTAGTCCTGCACGTCGTTATAGAAGAAACGTGGCGACAAGGTCAGGGAGTCGTTGCTGAAGTCCACGCCGACCTCGAACTGGTTTGCGACCTCCACGTCCAGGTCAATATTGCCAGTATAGGTGTTGCCGTCGGCCAACCCCGCAGTTGCTTCCAGAGGCAGCCACAGATAGCGCTCCTGGTAGCTGGGGGAGCGGTTTTTACGCGCAAACCCGAGATACCAACTGGTGGTGGGGGAAGCTTCGTACCAGGTTTTCGCAACCAGATCGACATTGTTGTCTGTCCGGGCGCGATCTGCATTGTTAAAGTTGTCGCGTAGCACCTGGGCTGGCGGCATCATCATTGCCGGGGTGCCGTTCACTTCATCCGCGTCAGTCTGTACCTGGTTGTAACGCAGGCCGAATTCGCCGCGCCAGTGGTCGTTGATGTCATGCTGGCGCTCGAGAAAAACGCCCAGCACCTCGCGTTCAGCATCGTTGAAATTATCGACGAAGAACATCGGGCTGTTGGGGTTATCGATATCCGAGTTGTGGGTCGATTGGATGCCGTCGAAGCCAAATACCCAACTGCCCTGGTTATCAAAGAGCTCGCTATGCAGGCGAAAGCCAACGTTGTCGCTGTCGGCGATATTACGGCGCCAGCGCGCGCCGGATTCCGGGGCAGCGCGCATCAGGTAGTTGGTCATGCCATGGTCGAGTTCGCTGGCGAAAACTGCCGCGGTAATCTCAAGTTCTCCCGCGAGTTCGAAGCGATAGGTGAGGTCGTATAGGTCGCCGTCGAAATAGTCTATATCCATAGGCAGGGCGGGAGTGCCCGACTCACCGGTATCGTTATAACCATACCCAAGCTGCAAGCTATGATTGCCCGTCCTGAAGCCGTAGCCCAGGTCATAGCGCTGTCGCTGGTATTCGGTGGGCAACAGGTCGCCCCCGGGGAACTTTGCGTCGTCGCCCTGTTCGATAACGCCCGCCAGTTTTAGTCTGTGGGTGTTATTGGTGGCGAACAGTGCGCCGCTAAGTTGTTGGCCGTTGTTTACTGACTGCGCACTGCCTATCAGCCGGCCGCTAAGCGTAAAGTCCTTGCCCGTGGTGAACTCTCCCTTATTGGTGCGTGCATCAATGGCGCCACCAATGGACTCCTGGGCAACGCTCACCGGGGCGATGCCGCGGTAGACTTCCAGTGATTGCAGGTGTCCGTTGCGGGCATAAGACAGAGGCGGGTCCATCCAGTTTGGTCCGGCAGGGGCCAACTGTGTGCCGTCCAGGGATGTGGCGATCCGCGGTCCATACATACCGCGGTACTGCGGTATCCCGGTGATCGGCCCATTGGCGTTTACGTTGGCGCCTGGCGCCTTTTTCAGCAACTGGGCGACATCTGGCGATATGACCAGTTCGTCGGTGATGTCGATGGTCCTGGTTTCGTGGCTGGCGGTAACCACCAGTTCTTCGATGTGGTCCGCCTGGGAGTGAAGGGAAACAAGGGCGGCGGCGAGGCCCAGATAGAGATTGCTGCGCATTGTGGCGGCTCCGGTTTAATCCTGTCGTTTTGCCGGGCGCATTGTATAGAAGGGAGTGAGTGCTGGCGTGGGACAAGATGTCGCACCCCGGCGGTCGCAGCGCGGTATAAATATGCTGACCAGCGCGCCTGCCGGTATTCCTGATTTGCCAACCTGTTGTTTTTATAGGGGAAAGTAAACCCATCGTGCTTGTGATTAATTCACACCCGCAAGGATGAGGGATTTCGTATAGTTGGCGACAGGGATCACCCGCAAGAAATAACTATTCTGATAACGTACGGAGAAACATCATGCCTTGTTACCGCGCTCGCAAACTAATGCCCACCGCAGTGTTACTTGCGTCCAGCATCCTGGCCGGCAATGCCATGGCCCAACTGGAAGAAGTGGTTGTAACCGCGCAGAAGCGCGAACAATCCCTTCAGGATACGCCCATTGCTGTCACTGCTTTCGACAAATCAGCAATCGACACCCAGGGTATATTCAATGTGAAGGACCTCGCACAATTTGTCCCCAATACGTTGATTGTCGAGTCTCCCGGTGGCACCACGGGCGCTACCGTTGCCATTCGTGGCGCGGTCACCATCAACCCGGCAATTACCTGGGAGCCGACTGTAGGCCTGTACCTTGACGGAGTCTTCCTGGGAAAGAACCTGGGGGGAATTTTTGATATCGCCGAGCTGGAGCGGGTGGAGGTACTGCGGGGGCCGCAGGGCACGCTCTACGGTAAAAACACGGTTGGCGGCGCAATAAACCTGATTACCCGGCAGCCAGGCGAGGAGTTTGGCGGTCAGGCCGATGTCTCTGTGGGTAACGAGGGTTATCAGCGAGCCAAACTGCGTATCGATACCGGCGCCCTGGGCAATTTCCGTGCCTCGATAGCTTACGCCATGGCAGAGCGCGACGGCTTCTACGACAATGTGGATGCGGATCCCAGCGGGGGCTTCAACCCATTTGTTATGCCTCGCTCAAGCGATGAATTCAGCAACCTCGATAGCGAAACCTGGCGCGTCGACGCCATCTGGGATGTAACAGACAGCTTCCGCGCACGCTATGCCTACGATTCCAGTGAGAGCGATCAGGAGCCCTCCAAGGCTCAGTTGACCGATGTCAACGCGGAGCTCTTCGCCGCGCAACTGGGGCCAGAGCTGGCATTCCTCGCTGACCTGATGAGCCCCTACGTGGTTTCTGAAGACAAGAACGCCAGCAAAATCAGCAATGATTCATCACAGTACGAAATATCAGATACGCAGGGGCACGCGCTGACCCTGGACTGGGATGCAGGCAGCTGGGGCTTCATGGGCGACGTGGCCCTGAAGTCCATCACATCCTATCGTGAGCTGGACTGGGATGATTACATCGACATTGATGGTACCAACATGGACCTGTTCCACTCCTCCAGGGATGTTGAGTACGAGCAGACCAGCCAGGAACTGCAACTGGTGGGCACAACCGATACCCTGAACTACGTGCTGGGTGCCTACTACTTCAGCGAAGAAGCTGACGTGATCAACCCGATCACGTTCTTTGGCCTGTTCGGTGCACCGGATGACGTCAACCGCTATGGCCTGGACAACGAATCCATCGCTTTATACGGACAGGCGGACTGGACACCGGAGTCCGTGCAACAGCTGACTCTGTCCTTTGGCCTGCGTTACACCCAGGAAGACCGGGAGCAGTATATAGACAGGCCCGATACCTCCATGGGTGGCGCGAATGCATTTGCCGGCGAAGATGACGACAGCTGGGATAATACCTCCGGGGCCTTTACCGCCGCCTGGGACTTGACCGATGACATTAATATTTACGGCCGCGTAGCCCAGGGCTGGAAGTCAGGCGGTTTCAATGGCGAGGCTCCCAACCTGGAGGCATTTCGCGATAGCTACGACGAGGAGCAGGTCCTGTCCTACGAGATTGGCCTGAAGTCACGTCTTGCGGATGACCGCATCCAGCTCAACGTTGCCGCATTCCAGAATAATATCGAGGACATGCAGGTTTCCGTGTTCCTTGAGGGTTCAGGCGGTGCTGCTTCCAACGTAGAGAACGCGGGTGAGGCAACTTACCAGGGCCTTGAAGTGGAGTTTATCTGGCAGGTGGTGGATGCCCTTCGCCTGTCGGCGAACTACGGCTATCTGGACGCCGAATACGACGAGTTCACGGAGCTTGGCCAGGACGTGCGGGACTCGAAAGACTTGCCTTTCGCGCCAGAGAACAACTACAGCCTGGCGCTGGACTGGAACGTGTATTCCGGAGACTGGGGTAACCTCGGCCTCCATGTGGACTACAACTTCAACGATGATTACGTGCCCTATATCGAGAAGTCACAGAATGCCACCAGCCAGATCGACAGCTATGAGATTGTCAACGCAAGCCTGATTCTGAGTGATGTTGAGATCGGTGCCGACATGACCATGCAGTTCGGTCTATGGGGCAAGAACATCACCGACGAGGAGTATCGCCAACACACGATTCCCTTTGGTTTCTGGACGGCTTCCTATTTTGGCAACCCGGCCACTTACGGCTTTGACGTTCGCCTGAACTTCTAGGTCCTGACAGTCGTTAGGCAAAAGCCCCGCAGCGCGGGGCTTTTTTTTGTCCTTAAAAAGCGGAGGTTGAGTTTGCCGGGCATCGCCCTGTGGTAGATACCACCCGCGCTGTCGCCCGCGCGACACACTGGTGCTTGTTCGCCTGCTAGAATGCAGGTTGATGTGTAACGCAATAAGGAAAAGATGATGGATCTGGGTATCAGCGAACGGTTGGCGCCACTACTTGCCGAAGTAAAACGCTTTGTGGCGGAAGAAGTGCTGCCGGTAGAAGGAGAGTATCTGGCCGAGGTGGGTAACGGCGACCGCTGGCAGTTTACGCCGAGGCAGAGTGAGATCATGGCCGCTCTCAAGGAGGAGGCACGGTCTCGCGGATTGTGGAATTTCTTCCTCACCGACGGTGAGGCTGGCTCCGGATTGAACACCGTTGAATATGCATACCTCGCCGAAGAGATGGGCAAGTCGCATATCGCCGCCGAGGCGTTCAACTGCTCTGCACCGGACACTGGCAACATGGAGGTGCTACACAAATACGGCAGCCCTGCACAGCAAGAACAGTGGCTGAAACCGTTGCTGAATGGCGAAATTCGTTCCGCCTACGCGATGACCGAGCCCGGCGTGGCCTCGTCTGATGCCACTAATATTTGCACATCTGCCGTTCTGGATGGCGATGAATGGGTTATCAATGGTGAAAAGCACTACGTCTCCGGTGCCGGCGACCCACGCTGTAAAATCATGATCGTCATGGTTAAAACGGATCCGGATGCGGCAAAGCATGTGCAGCAGTCACAGATTCTGGTGCCCACAGACACCCCGGGGTTCACCAATGTCAGGCCGATGAATGTTTTCTCCATGGACGACGCGCCCCACGGACATATGCACCAGAAGTTCGAAAATGTGCGCGTACCCAAAGACAATATTATCCTCGGGCCGGGTCGTGGCTTTGAAATTTCACAGGGCCGTCTCGGCCCGGGGCGCATCCATCACTGCATGCGCGCGATTGGCGCCGCGGAAAAAGCACTGCAGCTGATGTGCGAGCGGTCTGTTTCACGCACGGCTTTTGGCAAGCAGCTGGCCCGCCTCGGCGGCAATGTGGATATTATTGCCAATGCGCGTATGGACATAGAGCAGGCGAGGCTGCTCACGCTGAAAACCGCGTGGATGATGGACAACGTGGATGCGAAGGAAGCGCGGGTGTGGATCTCCATGATCAAGACCGCTGTGCCCAATGTCTCTATTCGCATCGTCGATCAGGCTATTCAGATGTTCGGTGCGCTGGGCGTCTCCCAGGATACGCCACTGGCAACCATGTACATGGCGCAACGTACGCTGCGCCTCGCGGACGGCCCGGACGAGGTGCATCGTATGGTGGTAGGGCGCAACGAATTGAAACCGTATATGGCCAGTGCGATGGACAGCGTCAATGCCACTTTCCGCGATGGTTGAAAGCTGACTGGTGGTCAGGGCAGGGCGGCCGGCCGCGGGCCGCTGCCTTGCCCCTGAACCCAGGTCGCTAGGCCAGTTCCCTGGCGATCAGGTTATGGAAGCGCACCGCAGCTTCTTCCAGTCCCCCGAAGATCAAGGCGTCATTGGCGCCTGATCGCAGCCCTTGCTGCGTGCCGGCGGCGGCAAAAATGTCCTCTGCCGCAAACACCCCCTCATCAATCAGCTGGAACGAGCGCAGGAAGTGATCGCGCTGCGCCTCGTCGGCCGGCACGTCTGGCGTGAGCATGGTATGCACGAACACGGTGCTATCTGCGGACTGGGGGAATAGCGCAATGATGCTGATGTATTCAGGGTGGAAGATCAGCACGGAGTTCGGGAAAGTGGTGTAGGAGAAGGTGGCGTAGCGGCGCAGGTCCCCCAACTGCTCCGCAGGCAGGTCCACGGCCTCCTCGATCTCGTTGCGTGCCACCGCATTGCGCAGGTGGTCGCCGATAAAGTTCGACTCCGCCAGTGCATCGGGGAAAAAAGGGCCCACGGTATGTTTGTGCAGGCGAGCGACGTGGTAGCCGTCGAGAAAGGCATCCTGAATCAGCTTCCAGTTGGCGTCCACGTTGCGCACACTTTGCTGGCAGTAGCTGAACGCGCCCAGCTGAAAGAAATCCAGGTCTTCGCCCAACCCCGCCAGGTGTGTGTCGATATCCATTGTTTTGCCGGGGGTGGGCTGTACCCATACCAGGCCATTGCGCACGGCGGTGGGTAGCGTAACCAGGCCGAGTTGTTTCTTGTCCAGATCCGCAAAGCTTTCTTGTCTGGGGATGTTTCGCAGCGCACCATCCAGACCGTAAGTCCATTGATGGTAGGGGCAGACCAGTGACCGCAGGCAGGCCTGGCCCTGCTCCGGCACCAGGCGCATTCCCCGGTGGCGGCAGACGTTGATAAAGGTGTTGATAGCGCCTTGCTTGTCGCGAACCGTAATCATGGGGATGCCGAGCCAGTCCTGCACAATGGCGTCGCCCTGCTGCGCCAGCTGTGTTTCGTGGCACAATACCAGGGGACGCTGTAGAAACAGCGTTTGCAGTTCACGCTGGAAGTGCTGCGGGTCAGTGTAATGGCTGACCGGTACGCGCTCAGTCATGGCGGCGGGGCCACTGGCGCGTCCTGCAAAGCGCTGCGCTAACTGCTGTACCATCTGCCGGGGATGCGAAGAATTCATGATGATTTCATACGTCCGTAACCGCACTTGAGCATAGCAGGGCGGTGGCTCAGGTAAAACAGTTGCGGCGTTTGCGGGCATGCATTAGCTTCGCAGCTGGCATTGAACCTAATGGAGAACGCGATGCAGGGTTTCGAATTCAGTACTGTTGGCAGGATTGTCAGCGGATTCGGCAGCGCACTTGAGCTGTCGGAGGAGTGTCGCCGTTTGGGCGTGCGTTCCCCCCTGTTGGTGACCGATCCCGGGCTGGTGAGCATAGGCCTGGTGCAGCCGGTTATTGAGGCCCTTGCTGCGGCGGGTACGCACGTCACCCTGTTTGACGCGGTGCGCGAGGACCCTCCGGAAGCAACCGTACTGGCAGCGGCGGAGCTGGGCCGTGTGCAGGGTGTAGACGGGGTGATCGCCGTCGGCGGTGGCAGCTCACTGGATGTCGCCAAGGTTGTCAGTGTGCTGCTGGGTGGCAACCAGCCACTTGCTGAGCTCTATGGGGTGGATCAGGTGTCCGGCCCGCGTCTGCCGCTGGTGTTGGTGCCGACGACGGCCGGCACCGGTTCCGAGGCCACGCCGGTGGCGGTGGTGACCACGGGAGAGACGACCAAGGCCGGTGTGTCGTCGTCTGTGCTGTTGCCCGATGTCGCAGTACTGGATGCAGGCCTCACCCTGGGGCTGCCGCCTGCAATCACGGCCATGACCGGGGTGGATGCGATGGTGCATGCGATCGAGGCGTATACATCACGGCATCGCAAGAACCCGCTCTCCGACAATCTGGCCAGGCAGGCACTGTCACTGCTGGCGGCCAATATTCGCAGCGCGGTGTCTGACGGCAACAACCGCGAGGCAAGGGAAAACATGTTGCTGGGTGCGTGTCTTGCCGGACAGGCTTTCGCCAATGCGCCGGTCGCGGCAGTGCATGCGCTGGCCTACCCATTGGGCGGCCACTATCACATTCCTCATGGTCTGAGTAATTCGCTGGTTCTGCCTTCGGTGCTCAGTTTTAATGCAGACAGCGCGGCACCGCTCTACGCGGAACTGGCAGAGCTGGTAGTGGGACGGCCCGTGCCCGGCAGTGAGGAAGCGGCCACTGCGGCTTTGATCGCGGCGCTCATTGAGCTCATTGACGAGCTGGGCCTGCCGTCCACGTTGAGTGAGGCCGGTGTCGCAGAGCGTGATCTTGAGATGCTTGCGCAGGACGCCATGTTGCAGCAGCGCCTGTTGGTCAACAACCCCAGGGACGTAGCCTACGAGGACGCACTGGGTATTTATCGCAGCGCATATGGAGAAGTCCGATGAGCAAGCCAAAGCGACCCCTGCGCAGTGACTACAAGGTGTTCTACCCGATCGACACACGTTGGTCTGATAACGATATTTACGGGCACGTCAATAACGTCACGTATTATGCTTATTTCGACAGTGCGGCAAATCGCTACCTGATCGAGGAGGGCGGGCTGGACATCAACGACGGCAGTGTCGTCGGCTATGTGGTCAGCTCAGGTTGTGACTACCATGCGCCAGTGGCCTATCCAGAAGGGTTGGAGGCGGGTCTCAGGGTCGATCGTCTGGGCGGCAGTTCTGTGCAGTACGGTATCGCTATTTTCAGGCGCGGAGAAGAAGAAGCCGCCGCTCACGGCCATTTCGTCCATGTTTTTGTTGAGCGGGCAGCGAACCGGTCAGTAGCGGTACCGACCGGCCTGCGCGCGGCCCTGGAAAAAATTCTGGCCTAGGGACCTACTTTCCCAGGGTGGTGATTGACAAGGCCTTTGCTTCCTCTTCGCAATCGCGACTGGGTGACAGGGCGGCCATGTCCAGGCCGGCGAGCTCCTTCCGGGTTGCCTCCATGGCAGCGAGAAAGTCCTCATTGTTGTGCAATTGTGAGTAGGCGGACGCCGCGACCATGCGGCCGGCCACAACGTCACTGTGCCAGTGTACGTTGCAAACATTGCGGCTCTCGCCGAAGGCGCGGCCCCGGGCAAGAATGGCCTCGGCTTTCTCGGGCATCAGTTCTGCCAGGATAAGCGCCCAACCCCAGCCGATAGACGTGTGGCCGGAGGGATAAGAACCGTCTTTGCGCAGCATACCTTCTTCTTCAGGCGTGCAGGTGGGCTCACCGTTGACCATAAAGGGACGGACTCGCTGGTAGGCATTCTTGGCGGAATATGAGGCCAGGCCGACGTCGGCAAGAGTGCGCCGCATAAGCATGTAGAGCTGCGGCGTTGTCGCTTCGCTGATGGGGATGCCGGTGGCGCACGTAAACGCGTCCTGGGCACCCGGGAAGGCGAGGTGGGCGTCCTTGGTTGCCAGGTCCCAGCGGGCTGTGCCCCTGAGCGCAATGGCTCGGCGAGCGACTTCGTCATCCAGGGCCTGGCGCGGAGAGCCGGCCTCCGGAGCAGGGGGCACGATCTCCACGGTGCGCAGTGGATCTTTCATCGGCAGATAGCCCTGAAGGATGCCGGGGCGAACCTCCGGTACGTCTTCAAATGTCGCCTGCTTCCCCGAACTGGCGCAACCTGCAACCAGTATAGAGGCCGCAAGGGCGATGAAAGTGATCTGTAAAGCGTGTGGCATAGTGCTGTTCTCCGAAGGGGGTTCGATCTTATTGAATTAATCCACTTGGTGGCGGCAGCGGCTCTAGTCCGGACTGCCCTGGTCGATAATGGCATCCAGGCGCAATATCTCAGGATAACGCACCGGGAACAAGCGCGAAAGAAACGCGACGAACCTGGCATCACCTCCTATCAGCAGCCTGGGCTTGCGTTTTTCTATTGCGCGCACGATCTGTGCGGCGGCTGACTCCGCGGTGGTGCGGGCGAACTTCTGAAAGAGGGCATCGCGGTCATCCGGGCTGCTGTCGCCGCCACGTGAGTTGCGGGCGATATTGGTGGCGATTCCGCCCGGATGTACACAACAGACGTGAACGTTGCTGCCTTTCATTTCCTGGCGCAGGGATTCGGTAAACCCGCGCACGGCGAACTTGGCGGCGTTATACGCGGACTGGCTGGGCACGGCGATAATGCCAAAGAGTGAAGAGACGTTGATCAGGTGCCCTTGCTCGGATTTCTTCAGCAGGGGTAGAAAAGCCATGCTCCCCTGGATCACCCCCCAGAAATTGATACCCATCAGCCAGTCCAGGTTTTCGTAGCTCATCTCCTCTACGCGGTCGCCCAGACCCACTCCGGCATTATTTACCACAATGTCTACCTGGCCGCGGGCTGCATCAATGCGACCGGCCCAGTCATGCATGGCCTGGCGGTCCGCGACATCCAGCTTCTGTACGGAGCAGGGCACGTCACTGCGTGTCAGCTGATCTGCGGTCTCTTGCAATGCGGTTTCATTGATATCACAGAGGAAAAGCTCGCAGCCCTCCCTGTTGAGTTGCAGGGCCAGTGCCCTGCCAATCCCCGAGCCGGCGCCGGTAATCACTGCACATCTGCCGCTGGTATAGGCCATGCTTTGTCCTTATTGGTCCTGTTGAGGTGCATCGTCGCTGCCTTGCGATGGCCTGTATGGTAATGCGCGAAGGGAGACTTTTCACGACTTTTGCGCGCCAGGTGAGAGAAACGACGGCTTCGCTACACTGCCTGGCGCACGGAGCCGGTCCGGAAGTGGTGCCGGCGTCCTCAACTGCGGCCAGTCCGCTTATCGAACTGCAAACTAACTGGACAGGAATTGCCCATTCACCTAAAATCACCCGCTAGATTTCACCTGCCCGTACTGCGCAACGGGCACCGTGTATCCCAGTGAAAACCAGAGTTGATTAATGCGACAAGGCGAGATGTGGTTACCCATCTCGCCTTTTTGCGAGCGCCCGAATCGGGCCCATAAAACAGTTGTTTGCGCGACTTTGACGGAGGGTTTTGCTTGTCCAGTCCTGCCATATTGGTTCTTGAAGATGGTAGCGTTTTCAAGGGCTTAGCGATCGGAGCCAGCGGAACGTCCGTTGGGGAGGTGGTGTTTAACACGGCCATGAGTGGTTACCAGGAAATTCTTACCGACCCCTCCTATGCACGCCAGATTGTCACCCTGACCTACCCGCATATCGGTAATACAGGTACCAATGCCGAGGACGAAGAGTCCAGAGGGATATGGGCCGCCGGTCTGGTTATCCGTGATTTACCCCTGATGGCCAGCAATTACCGCAACACCCAGGGCCTGTCGGAGTATCTTTGCAGTCACAATATTATCGGCATTGCTGACATTGATACCCGCCGCCTTACCCGCATCCTGCGTGAAAAGGGCGCCCAGAGCGGTTGCCTGATGGCCGGCGAAGAGCTCGATGAAGGCAAGGCTCTGGAGCTGGCAAAAGGTTGCGGGGGCTTGAAGGGCATGGACCTGGCCCGGGAAGTCTCGGCCGCCGAGGCCTACAGCTGGACTGAAGGAAGCTGGGAATGGGATAAGGGGCACGCCCAGCGCCCCGCAGAGGAGCTTGGCTGGCACGTCGTCGCCTACGACTATGGCGTAAAGCGCAACATTCTGCGCATGCTCGTGGACCGTGGCTGTCGCCTGACCGTTGTGCCAGCGCAGACGCCAGCGGCAGAGGTGCTGGCCATGAATCCGGATGGTATTTTCCTCTCTAATGGCCCCGGTGACCCTGAGCCTTGCACCTACGCCGTTGAAGCCATTCGCGAGATACTCGACACTGAGATTCCGGTTTTCGGTATCTGCCTTGGTCACCAGCTGCTGGCCCTTGCCTCTGGCGCCAGCACCATGAAGATGAAGTTCGGCCATCACGGCGCCAATCATCCCGTACAGAACCTCGACGATGGCACGGTGCTGATCACCAGCCAGAATCACGGCTTTGCCGCAGATGAAGCGAGCCTGCCGGACACGCTGCGGGTTACACACAAGTCACTGTTCGACGGCAGCCTTCAGGGCATTCATCGCACAGACAAGCCTGCCTTCAGCTTCCAGGGTCATCCGGAAGCCAGCCCCGGCCCCCATGACGCCGCGCCACTGTTTGATCATTTCATCGAGTTGATCGAAGCCCGCCGAAATGCAGCAGCAACAGGAAAGTAGAACGCCATGCCCAAGAGAACCGACATTCAAAGCATCCTGATTATCGGCGCCGGCCCCATTGTCATCGGCCAGGCCTGTGAATTCGATTATTCCGGAGCCCAGGCCTGCAAGGCACTGCGTGAAGAGGGTTATCGGGTCATCCTGGTGAACTCCAACCCGGCGACCATCATGACTGATCCATCGATGGCAGATGCGACGTACATCGAGCCGATAGAGTGGCGCACCGTGGCCCGCATCATCGCCGATGAGAGGCCCGATGCCCTGTTGCCCACTATGGGTGGCCAGACAGCCCTGAACTGTGCACTGGACCTCGCCCGGGAAGGCGTACTGGAAGAGTACGGTGTGGAGATGATCGGCGCGACCAAGGAGGCCATCGACAAGGCAGAGGACCGCCAGCTATTCGACGAGGCGATGAAGCGGATAGGCCTTGAGACGCCAAGGGCCTCCACTGCCCACAGCATGGAAGAGGCTTTTCAGGTGCTGGACAGCATCGGCTTTCCCTGCATTATCCGGCCTTCCTTTACCATGGGGGGCTCCGGTGGCGGTATCGCCTACAACCGCAAGGAATTCGAGGAGATCTGCACGCGCGGCCTGGATCTGTCGCCCACCAACGAACTGCTGATCGACGAGTCGCTGATAGGCTGGAAGGAATTTGAAATGGAAGTCGTTCGTGACAAGAACGACAACTGCATCATTGTCTGCGCCATTGAGAACTTCGACGCCATGGGCGTGCATACGGGTGATTCCATCACTGTTGCGCCGGCGCAAACGTTGACTGACAAAGAATACCAGATCATGCGCAATGCCTCGCTGGCCGTGTTGCGCGAGATCGGCGTAGAGACTGGCGGTTCTAACGTGCAGTTCGGTCAGGACCCTGAAACGGGCCGCATGGTCATCATTGAGATGAACCCGCGTGTATCGCGCTCATCTGCCCTGGCTTCCAAGGCAACCGGTTTTCCTATCGCCAAAGTGGCCGCGAAACTGGCGATCGGTTATACGCTGGACGAGCTGCAGAACGACATTACCGGCGGTGCCACACCGGCTTCTTTTGAGCCCTCTATCGACTACGTGGTGACCAAGATCCCGCGTTTCGCCTTTGAAAAATTCAGCGGCGCCGATGCGCGACTGACCACGCAGATGAAGTCGGTGGGGGAAGTGATGGCTATCGGTCGCACGTTCCAGGAGTCAGTGCAGAAAGCCCTGCGCGGCCTGGAAGTGGGCTCAGCGGGTTTCGAGCACAAGATTGACGTTGACGACCCCGACCTGCGTGATGAGCTGATCTCTGAACTGGTCAACCCGGGTGCCGACCGCATCTGGTATATCGCCGATGCCTTCCGCGCTGGCATGAGCATCGACGAAGTGCACAAACTGTCCGGTGTCGATCCGTGGTTCCTGGTGCAAATCGAGGACATCGTCAACACCGAGAACAGCCTGAAAACCGTTGAACTGGCAGATATCGACGCGGACATGATGTTCCGCCTCAAGCGCAAGGGCTTTGCTGATGAGCGCCTTGGCGTTTTACTCGCCAGTTCTGAAGATGCGGTGCGCGCCCATCGCCATGCCCTGGGTATTCGACCGGTATACAAGCGTGTTGACACCTGTGCTGCCGAATTTGCATCTGCCACAGCCTATATGTACTCGACCTATGAAGAGGAGTGCGAGGCGGCGCCCTCAGACCGGGACAAGATACTGGTGCTGGGGGGCGGTCCAAACCGCATCGGCCAGGGGATTGAGTTCGATTACTGCTGCGTGCATGCCGTGCTGGCCATGCGCGAAGACGGTTACGAGACCATTATGGTGAACTGTAACCCGGAGACGGTCTCTACCGATTACGATACCTCTGACCGGCTGTATTTCGAGCCAGTAACCCTTGAGGATGTGCTGGCTATTGTCGAGCTGGAACAGCCCAAGGGAGTCATCGTGCAGTTCGGTGGGCAGACCCCGCTAAAGTTGGCCCGGGCCCTGGAGGCTGCCGGTGTGCCCATTATCGGCACCACTCCGGACGCTATCGATCGCGCAGAGGATCGCGAACGCTTCCAGCAGATGATTGAAAAACTTGGCCTGAAGCAGCCTGCCAATACCACCGTGCGCAGTACGGGTGAGGCCATCGAGGCGGCGGCAAAGATCGGGTATCCGCTGGTGGTGCGCCCGTCATACGTGCTGGGTGGCCGGGCCATGGAGATTGTGTATCGGGAAGAGGACCTGTTGCGTTACATGACCCACGCGGTACAGGCCTCCGACGACGCCCCGGTGTTGCTGGACAGCTTCCTCTCAGCCGCGGTAGAGGTCGATATCGATGCGGTGTCAGACGGTGAGCAAGTGGTCATCGGGGCTATCATGCAGCATATCGAACAGGCCGGGGTGCACTCCGGTGATTCGGCCTGCTCCCTGCCACCTTATAGCCTCGACCCCGCCGTCCAGGACCAGATGCGGGAGGAGGTCAGGCAAATGGCGCTGGAACTTGGCGTACGCGGCCTGATGAACGTGCAGTTGGCCTGGCAGGATAACGAGATCTACGTTATCGAGGTGAACCCGCGTGCCTCGCGCACAGTGCCTTTTGTTTCCAAGTGTATCGGGCGTTCCCTGGCTAAAGTTGCCGCCCGCTGTATGGCCGGGCAGAGCCTGGCATCCCAGGGCTATACCAGGGAAATTGTGCCGCCTTACTATAGTGTGAAGGAGGCCGTTCTGCCCTTTAACAAGTTTCCCGGCGTTGACCCGATTCTCGGCCCCGAAATGCGCTCCACCGGAGAGGTTATGGGTGTCGGAGACAGCTTCGCCACCGCCTTTGCCAAGGCACTGTTAGGCGGTGGCTCAGCTCCCCCTTCCTCGGGCACGGTGCTGATGAGTGTGCGTGACGTTGATAAGCCCGGTGCGGTCAAGGTGGCGAAGGACCTGGTCGCTCTGGGCTTTAAGCTGGCGGCGACCGGCGGCACGGCCACGGCTCTGGAAGCAGCGGGCCTTGAGGTGCGCAGGGTGAACAAGGTTCTGGAGGGCAGGCCGCATATCGTCGACATGATCAAAAACGACGAAGCCGATATTATTATCAATACCACAGAGGGGCGCAGGGCCATCGAGGACTCTGCGCCAATCCGGGCCAGCGCCGAGGCGCACCGGGCGTTCTATACCACCACGCTGGCGGCAGCGGAGGCGATCACCATGTCGCTGCAGCAGGAAGGCGATAAAAAAGTACGCAGATTGCAGGATCTGCACGGGAGCATAAGTGCATGAACAAGGTTCCGATGACAGTGGCGGGGGAAGCGGCCCTGCGTGAAGAACTGGAGCAACTCAAAAAAGTTGACCGCCCGCGCATCAGCGCAGCCATTGCCGACGCGCGCGAACACGGCGACCTCAAAGAGAACGCGGAATATCATGCGGCTCGTGAGCAACAGAGTTTTGCCGAGGGCCGGATCATGGAGATCGAAGGCAAGCTCGCCGGTGCCCAGGTTATAGACGTGACCCAGATTACCAAAACCGGCAAGGTGATTTTCGGCACCACTGTTGATCTGGTCAATATCGACAACGACGAAACCGTGACCTATCGCATCGTCGGTGAAGACGAGGCCGACGTGAAAAACAACCTGATCTCTGTGGGTTCACCTATCGCCAGGGCGCTGATTGGCAAGGAAGAAGGGGATGTGGTGGTTGTGAGAGCACCGGGCGGTGAAATCGAATACGAAATTGACCAGGTACACCATATCTGAAGCTTGTCTCTCGTCGCCGCCGCAGGCAGCGGTGACGACGAGGGAAAGGCGTTTTATAGCGGCGTGAAGCTATATTTCTGGCCGGCTACAGTGGCCTCGTACATCAGCCCACCCTTGGCAACCGTGAACACAGCCATGCCTTTGCGGTAACCACCCGATACAGTGCTGGCGTCGTTTTTACCGCCTGCAGCGCCGGCCTGTGCGCCGCCTCCCGTTGTAGCCTGTGCGCCGGCGGAGGCCGTAATGGCGACAGCCGTGGCCTGGGCGCCGAACTCAAAGTTACCGGAAGTGAAGTCCTCGAAAGCGCGCTTGTCCTCAAAGAAGATTACCTGGCTGTAGGCCTGGCCACCCAGCTGCCAACCGATAGATAACTGGGTCATTTTAGTGTTGCCTACATGTGCTCCTCCAGCGAATACACGGCCAGAGCCGTGGGCGCCGCCAATACCCATGCCGCCTTTGCCAATGGTAGGGAAAAGGGCGTAGCCGTAGGCGTTTTCGAAGTAGGCTGCGCTTTCGCCGGCATTCATAAAGACCTGCTTGGTGTCCGTATACTCATCTGCCTGGGCACTGTGAAAAGAGAATAGAACCAGCGCAGTCGCCAGTAGGGATATCAGGGTGTTTGTCATGTCGCAGTTCCTCGCGGGTCGTCAGGGTTAGGTGTAGATAAGGTGGTACATCCCCGGGTGTTTGTCCACTGCTATTCACGGCGACGAATTTGCCCCGGGATTTAATGCAAATCGTTCTCATTAGTGCTATGCTCGTCGTGTAAATTCAAGCACTTATGGACTCTTCCCAACCGTGAACCCAACCCTGTGGTCCCTCAAGGCAGGCGACCGATGCGAAATTTTGGGCTATGACGATGCCCTGGCTGAAAAGTACCGTATTCGGTTGATGGAATTTGGATTCCATGTGGGCGAATGCGTCACCTGTCTGCAATCACCCGCCTTCGGCGCGCCCAAGGTTTACCAGGTGAGCAATACCATTTATTCCCTCGATGACGAGGTGGCCACCCATGTGTTGGTCAGGACGGGCAGTTTGCGTGAGTAAGATTATTCTCATTGGCAGCCCGAATTCCGGCAAGAGCCTTTTATTCAACCGCCTTACCGGGCTCTCCCACAAAGTGGCCAATTTCCCCGGCATTACTGTCGACGTCGGTAGCGGTGAGCTGCAGGGCTTACCCGGCAAGCGGCTGGTCGATTTCCCGGGCACCTATTCATTGCAGGCGATTTCCGCGGAGGAAGAGGTCGCCGTCGGCTACTTTGAAGATGCGTTAACCGACCCGGAAGTGGAGCAGGTGCTGTGCTTGATTGATGCCACGCGCCTGGAAAAGAGCCTGTACTTTACGCTGCAGATCATTCGTGATTGCGAACGCCACGGCAAGCCCGTGATTGTGTTGGCCAATATGATCGACATACTCGACAAGCATGGCCTGGAACTGGATGTGGAGGGGCTGGCAAAGGCGCTGCACACCACTGTGCTGCCTATCTCGGGGCGCACCGGCAAGGGGGTCGACACACTCATTTCACTGTTGGCGCAGCCAGCGGCCGCGGAGAGGGAGCCGCGCAAGCACCTCATCGATACGGCGGACGCTATTCTGCGTGGGGAGGCCCACGCCCTGGCGCACCGCTACGGCCCCAAGGGCGATATCCTGGTCAGGACCCAGACCAGGCTGGATAGTTTCTTCCTGCACTCGCTCACCGGCGGCGTTTCTTTCTTTGCCATCATGTACCTGTTGTTTCAGTCCATTTTTACCTGGTCTGCCCCTGCTATGGATGCAGTAGAAACCGCCCTGGCGTGGACGGCGGACCGGGTGGTTCCCATGCTGGGCAATACCGTTGTGGCAGATTTCACCGCGGATGCCCTGTTCAGCGGTATTGGCGCTTTCCTTGTTTTCGTGCCGCAGATTTTTGTGCTGACGTTTATTATCGGGCTGCTGGAAGACTCCGGCTATATGGCCAGGGCGGCCCTGATCTGTCATAAGCCCCTGCGCTTTTTCGGGCTTACCGGCAAGAGTTTCATTCCGCTGCTCTCCGGTACGGCCTGTGCCATTCCTGCTATTTACGCAGCCCGTGCTATCGATTCCCCGCGCAAGCGGTTGTTGACCTATATGGCTATTCCGCTGATGCCCTGCAGCGCGCGATTGCCGGTTTATACCCTGCTGATTGCGGCCTTTATACCTGCCCAGACCTCCATGGGAGGGCTGCTTGGCTGGCAGGGCCTGGCCATGTTTGGCATCTACTTCTTCGGTATGTTCTGTGGACTACTTATTACCGGAATAGTGTCAAGGGCCGCCGAGGACCATTACACCGATCTGCCCTTTGTGCTTGAGCTACCGCCATACCGGATGCCGGGGCTGATACCTATTCTGCGCAACTCGGTGAACCGCGCGAAGCACTTTGTCACCAAGGCGGGAAAGATTATTTTCACGGTGACCGTGGTGATCTGGGTGCTGGGGTACTTCCCCAACTATGGCGCTGATCTCGGGGAGTCCTGGCTGGGCTATCTGGGACACATTGTGGAGCCGGTGTTCGCGCCTATGGGGCTGGACTGGCGCTATGGCGTTGCGATTTTCACCTCCTTCGCGGCGCGCGAGGTGTTTGTGGGGACCCTGGGTACGATCTTCGGCATTGAAGGGGCCGACGAGAATATGATTCCCCTGGTAGAGCATATACAGGCTAGCGACCTTGCACTGGGCTCGGGATTGGCGCTATTGGTGTTCTTTGCTATCGCCCTGCAGTGTGTATCAACCGTGGCCATTCTGGCCAAGGAGAGTGCGTCGCGCAGTCTCACCATGAAGATGTTCGTCGGCTACTTTCTACTGGCCTATGTTGCGGCAGTTCTGGTGTATCAGGTAACCGGGTGGGTTGTGGGCTGATCGCCCCGACAGGTGTTGCCCTCAGCGGCGCGCCAGTTGGAAGCCTTTCACTTCTGCCAGCACCAGTTCTGCGACCAGTTCCACCAGCAGGCGGTGGTTGTCTTTGCGAACACCCTCCAGCCCTGCCTCTATATCCGCTTGCAGGTCGGCCTGCTGGTCGGCATTGAGTCCTTCGGGCAAGCGGATTGAAAAGCAGTATTGCTCGGAATCCTTGATGCGGCTGTAGATTTTTTTCAGCTGCTGCGCCGCGAAGTCCATGAGTTCGTCATCAGCGCCCTTGGTGAGCAGGAGTTGCCGTATTTCACGGTCGAGAAAGGCCAGACCCTTGGTCTGCTGTGACGGGAACTCGAGAACGTCTCCCATGCTCTGCTACCTTTCGCTCCCTGATGAAGGGACCATCATAACCAGAAAGTCGGTGGCAGAGGAATACCGGGCGGGCGTGTGGGGTGCAAGCCGGTTGTGCTCTGGCGCTATTGCGGGCGAAGCAGGTTGGACAACCGTGGATCGGGCTGCGGAGCGCGCCGCAAAATGAGGATCATATTGCCTATGCTCTGCACCAGTTCTGCACCGCAGGTCTCGCACAGGGCTTCAGTGACGGCAGCTTTAGCTTCCCTGTCGCCAACCGCCAGCTTCACCTTGATCAACTCATGCTGGCTCAGTGCCCGCTCAATTTCGGCGATGACGTTTTCCGTCAGTCCGTTGCCGGCTACCGTCACCACGGGCTTTAGCTTGTGGCCAATAGCCCGCATTTGTTTGATGTTCTGATTGCTTTTCTTGCTCATAGTAAATCCACGGTACAATGGGCGCCTGCGCCTCTCGGGGGCGCGTATTCTACACAAGGCCCAGCGGCCCCGATACTCACACGGCAAGAATCTAACGTTATGGCAAAGAAGCGCTCATCCAGCAAGGCCTGGTTAAAGGAGCACCGGGAAGATCACTATGTGCAGCAGGCGCAGCGCGAGGGTTACCGCAGTCGTGCCTGCTACAAGTTGTTGGAATTGCAGGAAAAAGACCGCCTGATCAAGCCGGGGATGACCATCGTCGACCTGGGTAGCGCTCCCGGGGGGTGGTCACAGGTGGCCGTGGAACTGGTCGGTCACCATGGCCGCGTAGTGGCTTCGGATATTTTGCCCATGGACAGCCTTGCGGGAGTGGAATTTATTGAGGGCGACTTCACTGAGGATGCAGTGTTCGAGCAGATTCTGGCGACCCTGCAGGGGGCTCCGGTCGATATGGTGATATCTGACATGGCCCCCAATATGAGCGGCGTGACCGCCGTGGACCAGCCAAAGTCCATGTATCTGGTTGAACTTGCTCTGGATATGGCGCGCCGTGTGCTGGCGCCAGGTGGCATATTTGTCGCCAAAGTGTTCCAGGGAGAGGGGTTTGATGAACTGTTTCGCGACACGCGCAGCACTTTCGACCGTGTGTTGACGCGCAAGCCAAAGGCATCGCGGCCCCGCTCGCGAGAGGTGTACCTGGTGGCCAGCGGCTTCAAGGGCTAACCGACTGTTGGCTGGCGTTGCTGTGGTGTTTCCGGCGGGACGGCAATCGTGGCTCGCGCCCTTGAAACATGGCCGCGTGCCCCCATTTGTAGTACATTGCACCCGGAATCGCCCTGTTTTTAACGTAGGTCCACTTCAGCCGGGGGCGCGTATATTTCTACCACCCCACTCGCTTGTCGGGCGACAGGCTATAATTAAGGAGTAAGGCTGTTTAGGCCAGATGTCTGGCCGGCCTGCAAAGGTGTCTCCGTGAGGATGCAGCATTGAATGATATGGTAAAAAATTTATTGTTGTGGCTGGTTATAGCCGCAGTTTTGTTGTCGGTTTTCAACAACTTCAATATGCAGAGCCCTACGGAGCAGCTGCAGTACTCCGATTTTATCCAGGAAATACAGAGCGACCAGGTGCAGAAAGTCACCGTGGATGGTTTGACGATTTCTGGTGAGCGTTTCGATGGCAGTCGCTTCGAGACCATCCGTCCCATGGTCGAAGATCCCAAGCTGATGGACGACTTGCTGGAGCACAACGTGGTTGTAGAGGGTAAGAAGCCCGAGCAACAGAGCGTCTGGACCCAGCTTCTGGTGGCCTCATTCCCCATACTGATTATTATTGCCGTATTTATGTTCTTCATGCGCCAGATGCAGGGCGGTGGCGGCGGTCGCGGCGGCCCGATGAGTTTCGGCAAGAGCAAGGCGCGACTGCTGGGTGAGGACCAGATCACCACGACCTTTGCCGACGTTGCAGGTGTAGATGAAGCTAAGGAAGACGTGCAGGAACTGGTGGAGTTCCTGCGCGACCCCAGTCGCTTCCAGAAATTGGGCGGACGTATTCCTCGTGGTGTGCTGATGGTGGGCCAGCCCGGAACGGGTAAAACCCTGTTGGCCAAGGCCATCGCCGGTGAAGCGAAGGTGCCCTTCTTCTCTATTTCGGGTTCGGATTTTGTCGAGATGTTCGTGGGTGTCGGTGCATCGCGTGTGCGTGACATGTTTGAGCAGGCCAAGAAACAGGCGCCGTGTATTATCTTTATCGATGAAATCGATGCGGTAGGTCGCCACCGTGGTGCGGGGCTGGGCGGCGGTCACGACGAGCGCGAGCAGACCCTCAACCAGTTGTTGGTGGAGATGGATGGTTTTGAGGTTAACGACGGTGTGATCGTTATCGCCGCCACCAACCGGCCGGATGTGTTGGACCCCGCGCTGTTGCGGCCGGGCCGGTTCGACCGGCAGGTTGTGGTGGGTCTGCCCGATATCCGTGGCCGTGAGCACATTCTTAAAGTACACATGCGTAAGGTGCCGCTGTCGGAAGACGTTGAGCCATCCAAGATTGCACGCGGTACACCGGGCTTTTCCGGAGCTGACCTGGCCAACCTGGTCAATGAGGCGGCTCTGTTCGCAGCGCGGGCCAACGTGCGCACCGTGGGCATGCAGCAGTTTGAACTGGCCAAGGACAAGATCATGATGGGCGCAGAGCGCAAGTCCATGGTCATGTCTGAAAATGAAAAACGTAATACGGCCTACCACGAGGCGGGCCATGCCATCGTCGGCCGCCTGATGCCGGAGCATGACCCGGTTTACAAGGTGAGCATTATTCCCCGTGGGCGTGCCCTGGGTGTGACCATGTTCCTGCCTGAGGAAGACCGCTACAGCCACAGCCGTCGTCACATTATCAGTCAGATCTGCAGTTTATTCGGTGGACGCATTGCCGAGGAAATGACCCTGGGGCGTGACGGCATCACTACCGGCGCTTCCAATGACATTCAGCGAGCAACGGAAATCGCGCGCAAGATGGTCACCCAGTGGGGGCTTTCGGAGACGATGGGCCCGCTGATGTACGACGAGGGTGGTGAAGAGGTGTTCCTCGGGCGTAGTGCAGGGCAGACCCACCAGGGCATTTCAGACGATACAGCCCGCAAAATCGACCAGGAAGTGCGCCGTATCATCGACGAGTGCTACGAGACTTCTCAGCGTATTCTTGAGGAAAATGTCGATAAGCTGCATGTGATGGCCGAAGCGTTGATGCAATACGAGACCATCGACGCGGAGCAGATCGAAGATATCATGGCAGGGCGTAAGCCGCGCCAGCCCAGTGGTTGGGACGACTCGTCAGGCGGCGGCGCACAGACGACCGCTGATGATAGCCAGGACTCCAGCAGTCCAATTGGTGGCCCCGCCGGCGAACACTGAGCCGCCATTGTCCCCGCCCGACCCCCTGTCCCCGGTGCTGAACTGCGCCGGGACACAACTGGACCTTTCCCGCCCCCGCGTTATGGGGGTGATTAACACCACCCCTGACTCGTTTTCCGATGGAGGCACACTCTACAGTGGAGAGAGCCTTGATCTGGATTGCGCTCTGCGCCGCGCCGTGGAAATGGTCAACGGTGGAGCGGCGATCCTGGATGTGGGTGGGGAATCTACTCGCCCCGGTGCACAGCCGGTAAGCACGGCAATGGAGATGGATCGTGTCCTGCCGTTGGTAGAGCGCATCACGGCAGAGCTGGATGTGGTGGTATCTGTCGACACCAGTTCGCCAGCGGTGATGACCGAGGCGGCCGCGTGTGGGGCGGGCCTGATCAATGATGTTCGCGCACTGCGCCGTGCCGGCGCGCTGGAGGCCGCTGCTGCCAGCGGCTTGCCGGTATGCCTGATGCACATGCAGGGCGAGCCTGCTGCCATGCAGGACGCTCCCTGCTACGAGAACGTTGTCGAGGAAGTAGCGGCATTCCTGCAAGCAAGGGTCGAGGCCTGTGTATCTGCAGGTATAGCCCGCAGTCGACTGTTGCTGGACCCCGGCTTTGGCTTTGGTAAGTCTGTGCAGCATAACCTGGACTTACTCGCTGGCCTGCCGCAGTTGAAGGCACTGGGCCTGCCTCTGCTGGCGGGGCTTTCACGCAAGTCATTGATTGGCAAACTGATTGGCCGAGAGGTGCACGAACGTATGCCTGCCGGCCTGGCACTGGCGGTGTTGGCGGCCGAGCGCGGCGCTGTCATCATACGTACCCACGACGTGGTCGAAACTGCTGATGCCCTGGCCATGTATGCCGCACTGATTGAACGGAAGGAATCATGACAAGACAGTATTTTGGCACAGACGGAATTCGTGGAGAGGTGGGCAAGGGTCCCATCACGCCTGATTTTATGCTCAAGCTGGGCTGGGCCTGTGGGCGCGTGTTCTCCCGGCAGGCCGGTGGCGAGGGCCGCTGCCTGGTGATTATCGGCAAAGATACGCGGGTCTCTGGTTACATGTTTGAGTCTGCCCTGGAGGCGGGCCTGGTGGCCGCGGGCGTGGATGTAAAGTTGCTCGGGCCTATGCCCACACCGGCTGTGGCGATGATGACGCAAACGCAGTCAGCGGATGCCGGCATTGTTATCAGTGCTTCCCACAACCCTTTCCACGACAACGGCATCAAGTTTTTTTCCGCGAGCGGTTCCAAGTTGGCTGACGAGGTGGAACTGGCTATCGAGGCGGAATTGCAGCAGGACCTGGTCACTGTAAGCTCCCGTGAGATTGGCAAGGTGTTGCGCGTGGTGGATGCGGCGGGCCGGTACATTGAGTTCTGCAAGTCCACTGTGCCCGAGGGGTTCAATCTGCGCGGCATGCGTATTGCGGTTGACTGTGCCAATGGCGCCACGTATCACATCGCGCCCAGCGTGTTCGCTGAACTGGGTGCAGAAGTGATCAGCCTGGGAGTGCAGCCTGACGGCTTCAATATTAACGAGAGCGTAGGTTCCACGGACACACGCGCGCTGGCCGCGCTGGTCCGCGAACGGCAGGCCGACCTGGGTATTGCCTTTGATGGTGACGGCGACCGTGTACTGTTCGTCGACGGGGACGGTGAACTGGTCGATGGCGATGAGCTTATTTACGTGATTGCCATGCATCGACTGGTCAGTGGCACCATTGAGGCCGGTGTGGTCGGCACCCTGATGACCAATCTCGGTATGGAAATGGCCTTGCGGGAGGCTGGTCTGCAACTGGGTCGCGCCAGGGTCGGCGACCGCTACGTAAAAGAGATGATGGAGGCACAGAGCTGGCACCTGGGCGGTGAGTCGTCCGGCCACATAATCTGTAGCGACATCACGACAACCGGTGACGGTATCGTGGCTGCGCTGCAGGTTCTGCGCGCGGTGCGTGACTCCGGCGAATCACTGGGCAAGCTGCGCTCCGGGATGAGCAAGTATCCCCAGACCATGATCAATGTGCGCGCAAACGGCAAGGTTGACCTGGATGACTATCCCCAGGTGGCGGCTGCCGTAGCTGACGTGGAAGCGACGCTTGGGGAGCGGGGGAGAGTGTTGCTGCGCCCATCCGGCACCGAGCCTGTGGTCAGGGTGATGGTTGAAGGCGAAGATGGCGCGGAAGTGCAGCGCCTTTGTGAGCAACTGGCGGGTGATGTCGAGCGTTGCCTCGCTTGATCTGCCATACCTTGCCTATGCCCTGTAACTTCGTTAAGATTGCGGCCGCTTTTTTGCCCGGGAGATAACATGCGTCAGCCACTGATTGTCGGGAACTGGAAAATGCACGGCTCCCGGGAAAGCGTTGCCGAACTGCTCACGAGTTTGGTCACCGGCAGTACCGGTGAATCGGCTGATGTCGCGGTGTGCCCGACTTATGTGCACCTGGCCCAGGCAGTAAGCCTTTGCGCTAATTCGCCGATTGCGGTGGGCGCGCAGGATTGCAGTCACCTTGCAACGGGGGCGCGCACCGGCGAGGTGGCGGCGCCAATGATTGCTGACGTTGGTTGTGAGTGGGTTATCCTTGGCCACTCTGAGCGACGCGCCTATCACGGCGAGAGTGATGAGGCGATTGCGGCGAAGCTGACGGCAGCGGCGGAAGCAGGATTAAAGCCGATTCTCTGTGTGGGTGAGACCCGCGAAGAGCGCGAGGCAGATAAGGCCGAAGACGTTGTGGCTCTCCAGTTGTCAGGGGCGCTGCGAAGCCAGCCCGACTTGAAGGGATTGGTCGTTGCCTATGAACCGGTGTGGGCGATTGGCACTGGCCTTACGGCTTCGCCGGAGCAGGCCCAGGCCATGCACGCCTTCATCCGCGATGAGTTGGCTGCGCTTGGGGTAGATGCCGTTAATACACGCCTGCTCTACGGCGGCAGCGTAAAGGCGGGTAATGCGGCGGAGCTGTTCGCCCAGCCCGATATAGATGGCGCCCTGGTGGGCGGTGCGGCTCTGGTGGCCGCGGAATTTCAGGCAATTGTCGACGCGGCAACCTGATTCGAAATGGTGAACGTCCCTCGGAGGGACTGAAAACAAATGGAACAGATTATTCTTATAGGGCACCTGTTGGTTGCTCTTGCTATTATCGCCCTGATCATGCTGCAACAGGGTAAGGGCGCTGACATGGGTGCGTCCTTCGGTGCCGGGGCCTCGCAGACCCTTTTTGGTTCAGACGGCAGCGGTAACATATTGACCCGCTCCACAGCCTGGCTGGTTGCCTTGTTTTTTGCCACTAGCTTCGGGTTGGCGCTGATCGCCAAGAATGCATCCCAGCCTGTCAACGAGTTGGGTATCGATATTCCTCCGATGACGATGCAGGCCCAGCCGGCGGTGGAAGAGGAATTGCCGGTGTTGGATGACGAGATCCCTGCCGCGACAAGCACCGGGACTGAACCAGTGGAAGGCGATCTCCCTGCGCTGGATTGATATAACGAATTAGCCGAAGTGGTGGAATTGGTAGACACGCTATCTTGAGGGGGTAGTGAGCTATGCTCGTGCGGGTTCAAGTCCCGCCTTCGGCACCATCTTAGAAAAGACGAGGCTTCACTGCCGGGAAGTGCTCGTGCGGACCCTGCGGGCCGCGGTAAGTCCCGCCTTCGGCACCATCTGAGAAAAGACGTTGCTTCTCTGTCGTGAAGTGCTCGTGCGGACCGTGCGGGCCGCGTTAAGTCCCGCCTTCGGCACCAGCTTAGAAAAGACGAGGCTTCACTGTCGTGAAGTGCTCGTGCGGACCTTGCGGGTCTCCCTGAGTCCTGCTTTTGTTTTACGCAGAATTTACCGATAAAAAGGCAGTGGAATACGGTTGACCCGGCTAGGGTCGGTACCTATAATGCACAGCCTCGAATTTGGGTCGAGATGACGAGACCGACCCAATGTGGATGCCAAGGGGCTTTCACTACGAGAGAGTATTGATGCGGGGTGGAGCAGCCTGGTAGCTCGTCGGGCTCATAACCCGAAGGTCGTCGGTTCAAATCCGGCCCCCGCTACCAACAATACGTCGCCTGCTCCAAGACAGCGACGTGTAGAAGAAAAAGCCCCTTTTCAAGGGGCTTTTTCGTTTGTGACCTAAGCCCCTCGAAAAGGGGCTTTTTCACACTTGGAGAAATGTACCGGCGTGGCCAGTAAAGAGCAGCAGATTCAGCAAATGCTGGAGCCGACGGTAGCGGCCCTGGGTTTTGATCTATGGGGCGTGGAGTATTTGTCGCAGGGTAGGCACAGCGTGTTGCGTGTTTATATCGAGAGCGACAAGGGCATCACCGTGGACGACTGTGCCGCGGTGAGTGAGCAGATAGGCAGTGTGCTTGATGTGGAAGACCCGATAACCGGCGAGTACACGCTGGAAGTATCTTCCCCGGGTATGGACCGCCTGCTGTTCAAACTGGAGCAATTCCCTGCTTATGTCGGGGAATGGGTTGAACTGCGTTTGCGCAGTGCCTTTGAGGGGCGGCGCAAGTTCAAGGGAATAATCAAGGGCATCGAGGGTGAGGATGTCGTGGTGCACGTAGACGACCATGAGTACCTGTTACCCCACAGCGTGATTGAGAAGGCACGTGTGCAACCCCGCATCTGAATGCGGTTTGTGAACTGGCGAGGTTAGAGATGACAAAGGAAATTCTGCTGGTAGCGGAAGCGGTATCCAACGAGAAAGGCGTATCAGAGGATATTATCTTTGAAGCGATAGAGTTGGCGCTGGCAACAGCAACCAAGAAACGTTACGACGAGGAGTCGGATATCGAGGTCACTATCGACCGCGAAACCGGTGATTACGTCACGCGACGTAAATGGTTGGTTGTGCCCGACGATGAACTGGCCCTGCTGGGTACACAGTTCACTACCGAAGAAGCCGCGGAGAAAGACACTTCCCTGCAGCCTGGTGATATTTACGAAGAAGTCATCGACAACATAGGTTTCGGGCGCATTGCTGCGCAAACCGCCAAGCAGGTCATCGTGCAACGCGTCCGTGACGCAGAGCGCGCGCAGGTAGTCGAGCTGTATATGGATCGTGTCGGTGAACTGGTTGCCGGCAGTGTGAAGAAGGTTACCCGTGACAACGTAATCGTTGACCTTGGCAACAACGCGGAAGGCCTGTTGCCCCGCTCCGAACTGGTGGGACGCGAGACTTTCCGTGTGAACGATCGCGTGCGTGCCATTCTCAAGGAAATCAGCACCGAGTCCCGTGGCCCGCAGTTGATTCTGAGTCGCGCCTGCCCGGAAATGCTGATCGAACTGTTCAAGATTGAAGTACCGGAGATCTCCGAAGAGGTGATCCAGATCCGCGCTGCTGCGCGTGACCCCGGTTCGCGCGCCAAAATCGCGGTGAAGACTAACGACCAGCGTATCGACCCGGTTGGCGCCTGCGTCGGCATGCGCGGCTCGCGCGTACAGGCAGTGTCGAACGAGTTGGACAATGAGCGCGTCGATATCGTGCTCTGGGACGACAACCCCGCACAGTTGGTGATTAACGCCATGTCCCCCGCCGAAGTGGAGTCTATCGTGGTAGATGAAGACTCCGGCACCATGGACGTAGCGGTGTCTGAAGATAACCTTGCCCAGGCAATCGGCCGTAGCGGCCAGAACGTGCGCCTGGCCAGTGAGCTGACCAAATGGACCATCAACGTGATGAGTCTGGAAGAAGCTGCGGACAAGCACGAAGCTGAAGCAGGGCAGGTTATAGGCGTGTTCTGCGAGCAGCTTGACGTGGACGAGGAAGTCGCCGAGATCCTTGTTGAAGAAGGCTTTACCACACTGGAAGAGGTGGCGTACGTGCCGCTTGAGGAAATGACGGCGATCGAGGGCTTCGACGAGGATATCGCGGAAGAACTTCGCGCCCGTGCGAAGGATGCTCTGCTGACCCAGGCGATTGCGTCAGAGGAGCAGCTTGGCGCCAATGAGCCGGCGGAAGACCTGCTCACGATGGACGGCATGGACCGTCACCTGGCTTTCATTCTGGCCAGTCGCGAGATCGTCACCATGGAAGATCTTGCAGAACAGGGTGTAGAAGACCTGATGGATATTGAAGACATGACAGAAGAGCGGGCGGGTGAGTTGATCATGACCGCACGCGCACCCTGGTTTGCCGAGGCCGAGCAGTAAGCCGGTCGCGGTAGGGCAGACATACAGAAACAGGGTAGCAAGGAGAAGATTGCATGGCGCAGGTGACAGTACAGCAACTCGCAGAAGTAGTGGGTGCATCCGTAGAACGTCTGTTAACACAGATGAAGGAAGCGGGTCTGCCTCACGGTGCTGCGGAAGAAGCTGTGTCTGATGAGGACAAGCAGACACTGCTGACCTATCTGAAACGTAGTCACGGTGAGTCAACTGACGCGCCTAAACGCATCACGTTGAAGCGTAAGACGCTTAGTACCTTGAAAACAGCCGGCTCCCAGGGCAGGAAAACGGTAAACGTGGAAGTGCGCAAGAAGCGCACCTATGTGAAGCGCGATACCGAAGAACTGGCTGATGAAGAGCAGGTAATCGAAGCTGCCGCCGCGGAAAAAGCATCGCGCGAGGCCGAGGAGGCTGCAGCCGCTGCAGCCGCCGAAGAGGCCGCCGCCGCTGAGGCCGCTGCCAAGGCCGCTGAAGAGGCTGCCGCCCAGGCTGAGCCGGAGCCGGAGCCTGAAACGGAAGAAGATCTTGCGAATATGGATCCGGAAGTGTTGCGCCAACGTGCCGCGGCACGTCGCAAGGTCCGTGAGGCAGAGGAGGCTGCTGCGCGCAAGGCTGCTGTGGAAGCGCGCAAGCTCGAGGAAGAGCGTAAGAAAGCTGAGGCTGCCGCCGCCACCGCGGCGAAGACCGAGGCTTCTGGCGATACGATCAAGCGTCCCAAGCGCCTGCACGATGCCCCGGTCGCCCCCACAGCTGCCGATCAGCGTAAGAAGAGCAAAGGTCGCCTGGACCGCAACTCCCCCGCGGGTCGCGGTAAGCAGCGCGGCCACAACCTGTCGCTGTCCGACCTGGATCGCGCTGAGTCGGGCATGGCACGCCGGCGGAATCGCAAGAAGTTGAAGGCGACGCACGAAGAGCATGGCCGGCATGGCTTCGAGATGCCCACCGAGAAAAAGTCAGCGGAAGTGGCCGTGGGCGATATGATTTCTGTCGGCGAGCTCGCACAGCAGATGTCGGTGAAGGCCGGTGAGGTGATCAAGGAGCTGATGAAGCTGGGTGTGATGGCTACCATCAACCAGATGATTGATCAGGACACCGCTACGCTGGTCGTAGAGGAAATGGGTCACAAGGTTAAAGCAGTCAGCGCCGACGCGCTGGAAGAGAGCCTGGAAGAGGCGCTGGCCCAGCACTCCGACGAAGGCACCCAGGAGTCTCGGGCCCCGGTTGTTACCGTTATGGGTCACGTAGACCACGGTAAGACTTCACTGCTCGACTATATTCGCAAGAGTCACGTGGCCTCGGGCGAAGCCGGCGGCATCACCCAGCATATCGGTGCCTACCATGTGGATACCGATCACGGCATGATCTCTTTCCTGGATACTCCTGGCCATGCCGCGTTTACCGCGATGCGCGCCCGGGGAGCGAAGAGCACGGACATCGTTATCCTGGTCGTTGCAGCAGACGACGGCGTAATGCCGCAGACCGAAGAGGCTGTGCAGCATGCACGTGCTGCCGGTGTGCCGCTGATCGTGGCCATCAACAAGATGGACAAGGAAGGCGCTGATCCTGACCGGGTGAAGAACGAATTGTCCGCGAAGGACGTTATTCCCGAGGACTGGGGCGGCGATACACAGTTTATTCCTGTCTCTGCGCACACCGGTGATGGTGTTGATGCGCTGCTGGAAGCGGTCTTGCTGCAGTCTGAACTGCTGGAACTGAAGGCAGCTCGCGATGTGCCTGCCCAGGGCATCGTGATTGAGTCCCGGCTTGATAAAGGACGTGGTCCTGTGGCCTCCCTGCTTGTACAGAGCGGAACCCTGCGCAAAGGCGATATCGTTCTTGCCGGGCTGCAGTCCGGTCGTGTTCGCGCCATGCTCGATGAAAATGGCCAGCCTGTTGATACGGCGGGCCCCTCCATTCCGGTAGAGATTCTTGGCCTCGACGGTACACCCGATGCCGGTGATCTGTTTGCTGCGGTTGAGAGTGAAAAACGTGCGCGGGAAATTGCCGACTTCCGCCAGGAAAAGAGCCGTGATACCAAGCTCGCCCGTCAGCAGGCGGCCAAGCTGGATAACATGTTCGAGAGTATGACTGCCGGTGAGAAGAAGACGCTCAATGTGGTGGTCAAGGCAGACGTGCGTGGTTCCCTGGAAGCGATTCAATCGGCCCTGCTTGATCTGGGTAATGAGGAGGTACAGGTGAACATTGTGTCGGGCGGCGTAGGCGGCATTGCCGAAACTGACGTAACCCTGGCAATTACCTCCAGTGCGGTCATCTTCGGCTTCAACGTGCGCGCAGACAACGCCGCACGTAGGCTGATTGAGAACGAAGGCGTCGACCTGCGTTATTACAACGTCATCTATGACCTGATCGACGACGTCAAATCCGCACTCTCAGGCATGCTTGCGCCAGAGTTGCGCGAGGAAATTGTCGGCATCGCCGAGGTGCGCGATGTATTCCGTTCGCCCAAGTTCGGCCAGATTGCGGGCTGTATGGTCACCGAGGGCACTGTCTACCGCTCCAAACCTATCCGTGTGCTGCGTGACAACGTGGTCATCTATGAAGGCGAGCTGGAGTCACTGCGACGCTTCAAGGATGACGCCACCGAAGTACGTAGTGGAACCGAATGTGGTATCGGCGTGAAGAACTATACGGATGTGAAGGTCGGTGACCTGATCGAAGTATTTGAAGTGAAGGAGATCGCTCGCTCGCTGTAATCAGCGGCTGGCGAAAACAAGGCAATGGCCAAAGAGTATGCCAGAACCCAGCGCGTTGCGGACTATCTGCAACGCGAACTGGCGGCGCTGATCCAGCACGAGGTGCGCGATCCCCGGGTGGGGATGGTGAGCATCACGGGCGTGGATGTGAGTCGTGACCTTGGCTACGCCCGTGTTTACTATACAAAGATGGGGACTGACTCGGCGGAGGATGCGAATGAAACCTCCGAAGCCCTCAATCGTGCGGCGGGTTTCCTGCGCAGCCAGCTCTCCAAAGACAGCAACATGCGCAGTGTGCCCAACCTGCGTTTTTATTTTGATGCCAGTGTTGGCCGTGGCCGGGAGCTGGAAGACCTGATCCGCCGTGCTGCCGATGCAGACCGGGACCTTGGTCTGCGCGACGACAGCGCCGAGGAGAACTGAGCAGTGGGCCGGCGCCGCCGGGGTCGCCCAGTTGATGGCATCCTGGTCCTGGATAAACCCCGGGGATTGAGCTCCAACCAGGCCCTGCAGACCGCAAAGCGCCTGTATTTTGCGGCGAAGGCGGGCCACACCGGAAGTCTGGATCCCCTGGCAACAGGGGTACTGCCGCTCTGCTTTGGTGAGGCGACCAAGTTCTCCCAGTACTTGCTGGACGCGGATAAAGCCTATGAAAGTACGTTTGTACTGGGCACGGCGACAGCGAGTGGCGATGCGGAAGGCGAGATCCGCGAGCAGCGCGATGCCTCGCATATCGGTGAAGCCGATGTGGAGCAGGCGCTGGCGGCCTTTAGAGGCGAAATTGAGCAGGTACCGTCGATGTTCTCGGCGATCAAGCAGGACGGTCAGCCACTGTATAAGCTGGCTCGCCAGGGGCTTGAGGTGGAACGCAAATCACGCCGGGTTGTCGTAAAGTTACTTGAGTTGCGTGACTTCCGGGGCGGTGAAGCGCCGGAAGTGGATGTTTACCTCGAATGCAGTAAGGGCACCTATGTGCGCTCTATTGCCGAGGATCTCGGCGAGGCACTGGGCTGCGGCGCGCATGTCAGTGCACTGCGACGCACCAGGGCAGGCCCCTTCAGCCTGCAAGACAGTGTCACGCTGTCCACACTGGAGGCGTTGAAACAGAATGAGGAACTGGCGCAGATGGATGACCTGCTGCTGCCGGCAGATACCGCAGTGAAGGCGCTTCCCCTGGTGGAGCTGAGCGAGTCAGGCGGTTTTTACATGCGCCAGGGGCAACCGCTGCTGGTGCCAAATGCGCCCTGTGATGGTATGGTGCGCATCGCCCTGGAAAGCGGTGAGTTTCTGGGTGTTGGAGAGATATTGGACGATGGGCGCGTAGCGCCGCGTCGACTGATTGTCACCGGAGGGTGACGCGAACCTGTCTGTTAATCTGCACGGACAGGCTCTTTTATTGATGAAGGGTGGTATTCCACCCGAGGCAGATTATTCAAGAGGAATAGAAAATGGCTTTGAATGCTGAACAGAAAGCAACAATCGTAAAAGATTACCAGGTGGGTGAAGGCGACACCGGTTCCCCGGAAGTACAGGTAGCACTGCTGACCGCAAATATTGAGCAGTTGCAGGGGCACTTCAAGTCGCACAAGCACGACCACCATTCCCGCCGCGGCCTGATCCGCATGGTAAACCAGCGCCGCAAGCTGCTGGATTATCTCAAGCGCAAAGATGTAACGCGCTACAGCGGTTTGATCCAGCGACTGGGTCTGCGTCGATAAGCTTTACCAACTACCGGGGCCAAAGGCCCCGGTTGTCATATCTAGAATTGGAGAAATATAGTGAATCCAGTAACAAAAACATTCCAGTACGGTGACCAGACGGTCACTCTGGAAACCGGTCGTATCGCCAGGCAGGCGAGCGGAGCGGTTCTGGTTACCGTCGAAAATACATCCGTGTTGTGCACCGTTGTCGCTGAAAAGACCCAGCGCCCCGGTCGCGACTTCTTCCCCCTGGCCGTGCACTACGTTGAAAAAACCTACTCAGTGGGCAAGATCCCCGGTGGTTTCTTCAAACGTGAAGCCCGCCCCAGTGAAAAAGAAACCCTGACCAGCCGCCTGATCGACCGTCCGATCCGCCCGCTGTTCCCCAACGGTTTCATGAACGAAGTTCAGGTAGTTTGTACTGTCATGTCTGCCGACAAGCACATCGACCCCGATATCCCGGCGATGATTGGCACCTCGGCAGCCCTGGCGATTTCAGGTGCGCCCTTCAACGGTCCTATCGGCGGAGCGCGTGTCGGCTTCAATGAAGCCCAGGGTTACGTGCTTAACCCCACCTATGAGCAACTTGGTTCGTCCAAGCTGGACATGGTCGTAGCCGGCACCTCAGACGCCGTGCTGATGGTTGAGTCTGAAGCCAAGGAACTGACCGAAGACCAGATGCTGGGCGCCGTATTGTTTGCCCACCAGGAAATGCAGGTGGTTATTCAGGCGATCAATGAACTGGTTGCTGAAGCAGGCAAGCCCCGTTGGGACTGGGAGGCACCCGCGGTCAACGAAGAACTGCTGGCCGCTGTTGAAGGACAGTGCAAGACCGAGCTGGGCGAAGCGTATCGCATCACCGAGAAAGCCGAGCGCTATGCTCGCGTCGGTGAAATCCGCGATGCCGCGGTAGCTGCTCTGGCCGTTGAAAATGGCCCTTCAGAGGACGACGTGAAGGACCTGTTCAAAAAGGTTGAGAAAAACCTGGTACGCAAGCGCATTCTCGCCGGTGAGGCACGCATAGACGGTCGCGACACCCGCACCGTTCGCCCCATTGCCTGTGAAGTTGACGTACTGGCCAAGGCGCATGGTTCCGCCCTGTTTACCCGTGGCGAGACCCAGGCGATTGGTGCGGTCACGCTGGGTTCCACCCGCGATGCGCAGATTATCGATGCCCTGGAAGGTGAGCGTCGTGATCCGTTCATGTTGCATTACAACTTCCCTCCCTACTCAGTGGGCGAGGCCGGACGTGTTGGTTTCACCAGTCGGCGTGAAGTCGGCCACGGTCGCCTGGCGCGCCGGGGTCTGGCTGCGGTACTGCCGAACAACGAAGAGTTTCCCTACACCGTGCGTCTCGTGTCCGAGATTACCGAATCCAACGGTTCCAGCTCCATGGCCTCTGTCTGTGTCGGCTCCATGTCATTGATGGCCGCTGGCGTGCCATTGAAGGCACCGGTGGCGGGTATCGCCATGGGCCTGGTTAAAGATGGCAACCAGTTTGCTGTATTGACCGATATCCTGGGTGATGAAGACCACCTGGGCGACATGGACTTCAAGGTAGCGGGTACCGCCGAGGGTGTAACCGCCCTGCAGATGGACATCAAGATCGAGGGCATTACCTCCCAGATCATGGAAACTGCGCTGGAACAGGCCCAGCAGGCTCGCCTGCACATCCTCGGCCAGATGAATGAAGTCATTGCCGAAGGCCGTCAGGTGACTTCCGAGAACGCACCTTCCATGGTGACGCTCAAGGTTGATTCCGACAAAATCCGCGACATCATCGGTAAGGGCGGTGCAACCATCCGTTCCATCACCGAGGAGTCCGGCGCCACCGTTGATATCGACGACGATGGCACCGTGCGCATCTTCGGCCAGGACCAGATGGCCCGCGACAAAGCCGTTGCCATGGTTGAAGAAATCACGGCTGAAGCAGAAGTGGGTGCGATCTACACCGGTAAGGTGGCGCGTATCGTCGACTTCGGCGCTTTCGTCAACATCCTGCCAGGCAAAGACGGGCTGGTGCACATTTCCCAGATTGCCAACGAGCGTGTGGAGAACGTCTCCGATCACCTCAGCGAAGGCGATGAGATTCGTGTAAAGGTGCTGGACGTGGATCAGCGCGGCCGCATCAAGCTTTCCATCAAGGAACTGCTGGAAGACGAAGTGGTTGCCGACGAGGAAGTAATCGTTGAAGAACCGGCCAAGGCTGAAGGCTCTGCTGACTAGCCTTACTGCTGCAAAAGCGAAGGGGAGTGCCGCAGGGCACTCCCCTTTTTTGTGCTTTGACGAACTCAAAAATTCGTCGAGTCGCTATGCTGCGAGTACCCCCGGTATTGGAAGGCCTGCTTACCCAGGCCGGTTCTCAACCAGGCTCTCCACCACCGACGGGTCCGCCAGTGTGCTGGTATCGCCCAGGCTGTCCAGTTCATTCTCGGCGATCTTGCGCAGGATGCGGCGCATGATTTTACCGGAGCGGGTCTTGGGTAGGCCCGGTGCCCACTGGATGACATCGGGTTTGGCAATCGGCCCGATTTCTTTTACGCAGAGTTGTATCAGTTCCTGGAGCAGTTCTTCGCTGGGCTCTACACCCTGCATCGGTGTCACGTAGGCGTAAATCCCCTGTCCCTTGATATCGTGGGGGAAGCCGACAACCGCCGCTTCGGCGATATCGTCGTGCAGCACCAGGGCGCTCTCCACCTCGGCTGTGCCCATGCGGTGGCCGGACACATTGAGTACATCGTCAACCCGGCCGGTAATCCAGTAGTAGCCGTCCTCGTCGCGCGAGGCGCCGTCACCGGTGAAGTAGTAGCCGGGGTAGTTGCTGAAGTAGGTGTCTATCATGCGCTGGTGATCGCCATAGACGCTGCGGATCTGGCTGGGCCAGGAGGCCTTTACCACCAGGTAGCCGGCGCCGGGGCCCTCGATTTCCGAGCCGTCTTCGTTGAGCAGTGCCAGGTTGACGCCAAAGAACGGGAAGGTGGCCGATCCGGGCTTAAGCGGCGTGGCGCCGGGCAGGGGAGTGATCATGTGTGCCCCGGTCTCAGTCTGCCACCAGGTGTCGACGATGGGGCAGCGCCCGTCGCCGACCACGCGGTGGTACCACTCCCAGGCTTCCGGGTTGATGGGCTCGCCCACGGTGCCCAGCAGTCGCAGGCTGGCGCGGGAGGAGCGGGTGACCGGTTCGTCGCCCACGGCCTGCAGTGCGCGAATGGCTGTCGGCGCGGTATAAAAGGTGTTCACCTGGTGCTTGTCCACGATTTCCCAGCAGCGGCCGGCATCCGGGTAGGTTGGCACGCCCTCAAACATCAGGGTAATGGCACCGTTGGCCAGCGGGCCATAGACAATATAACTGTGCCCGGTGACCCAGCCCACGTCTGCGGTGCACCAGTAAATCTCGCCCTCGCGGTAATCGAACGCATACTTGAAGGTCATGCTGGTTTGCAGCAGGTAGCCGCCGGTGGTGTGTAACACGCCCTTGGGTTTGCCGGTGGACCCCGAGGTATAGAGGATAAACAGCGGGTCTTCGGCGTCCATCATCTCCGGTGCACAGTCGGTGCTCTGTTGGTCTACCAGCTCCTCGTACCAGACATCACGTTCATCGTTCCAGGCGACATCGCCGCCGGTGCGCTTGACCACCAGGCAGGTATGAACGCCGGGACATGCCTCCAGTGCCTTGTCGGCATTGACCTTCAGTGGCACGGTACGGCCACCGCGAACGCCTTCATCGGCGGTAATAACGGCCTGGCAGTCGGAGTCGATGATGCGATCCTTGAGCGCCTCGGGCGAAAAGCCGCCAAATACGATCGAGTGCACAGCACCAATACGCGTACAGGCGAGCATGGCGTAGGCGGCCTCGGGAATCATCGGCATGTAAATACACACACGATCACCTTTGTTCACGCCGCGCGCCTTGAGCGCGTTGGCCAGTTTACAGACGTGGTCTTTCAGCTCGCCGTAGGTGATGTGCTTGCTGTCGGCGGGGTCATCCCCCTCCCAGATGAGTGCGGTCTGGCTGGCCCGCTCGGGCAGGTGACGGTCGATGCAGTTGTAGCTGACGTTGAGCTTACCCCCGGCGAACCACTCTGCGGTGCCCTTGACGAAGTCATACTCCATGACCTTGTCCCAGGGCTGGTCCCAGGTCAGGAACTCGACAGCCTTCTCGCCCCAGAACCCTTCGGGGTCTTCAATAGAGCGTTGATACATCTCCTGGTATTGCTGCGGATTGATGTGCGCGTCTTTGAAATTGGCTGGTACCGGGTGGGTGGGAAACTCGGACATGACTACCGCTCCAATGATGGTGTTGGGCATTCGATAATACGGTGCTGTGTCGCTGATTCAAGCCGACCAAGGTCTAATAATAGACTGTTGGCTTGAAAACGGGAGTGCAATCGGGGGGGCGGCCTGCACCCGGGGCGTTCGGCTAAGTGCTCAGCCGTCGGCCAGCATCCGCCAGTCGCCCACAGGGTTCAGGGACAGGCGCACGTTGTCAATCAGGCGTGTGTTGCCCAGTCTGGCGGCTGCGAGAATGGCCACCTCTTCCGAGTCTTCGGTCACGGTTTGCAGGGTGCGTGCGTCGCGAATGGCAAAGTAGTCCGGCTCAAACCCCGCTTGCAGCAGCTGCATGCGGGCGTGGGACTCCAACTGCAGAAAGTTATCGAATCCGCAGGCGATGGCTTCCCGGCAGGTGTTCAGTGTCTGGTGCAGGAGTGGGGCGATGCTGCGCTCTTCGGGGCTGAGATAGCCATTGCGGGAACTCAGCGCCAGGCCGTCTTCGTCACGTGTGGTGGCGACGCCGACGATGGTAACCGGCATGCACAGGTCGTCGACCATCTTGCGCACAATAGAAAGTTGCTGGAAGTCCTTCTCCCCGAAAATGGCCGAGTCGGGCTGGACAATATTGAGCAGTTTGTTGACAACCGTGGTGACGCCATCAAAGTGGCCGGGGCGGCTGCTGCCACACAGGGTGTCTCCCAGGTCCGGCACGCTGACTACGGTCTGCTGCTCCATGCCTTGTGGGTAGATGTCCTCCACGCAGGGCGCGTAGAGTAGTTGAACGCCTTCGCTGAACAGCTTTTCCTTGTCCGCGGCCATGGTGCGCGGATAGGCATCAAGGTCTTCATTGGGACCAAACTGCAGCGGGTTTACAAAAATGGAAACAATGACCACATCGCAAAGTTTGTGTGCTTTGCGAACCAGATCCAGATGCCCCTGGTGCAAGTTGCCCATGGTGGGAACAAACGCCACCGTCAGGCCTTCTTTGCGGTATTGCTGCACGAATGCCTGCAGCTGGGCTTTGTTGTTGCAAGTTCGCATAGCTCCCTGTCCCTCACGGATGGAATGGCGACGCTAAACGGGTGATAACACGTACTGCTATACCCCCCCTGTGGTGAACTCGGGGATGAGAAGTATGCCCCATGCTCCGATAGCGGGCAACGAAATAATAGGGAAAATTCACGGGGTCAGCGGCGCTGGAATCGCCCCGTCAAGGCCTGTTTTTTCGACGAAGCGAGGGCCTATAAGTTATTGAAACTATTGGATATATTTTGTTTTTTTGTGCGAGAGGACGCCGTAAGATGCCCCTGGCGTGGGAAGCTTGAGGGCAGCGCGAATCAGGTGTAGGTGTGTTCTTCGCGGGGGTATTCGCCCGCTTTTACGGCCTCGACAAATGCTCTGAGTGCACCCTGTATCGTGGTCTGTCCTTCCATAAAGTTCTCCACGAAACGGGCTGTATGTTCAGACAGGCCAAGCATGTCGTGCATCACCAGTACCTGGGCGTCTGTGCCGGCACCGGCGCCAATGCCGATCACCGGAATATCCAGCTTGGAACTGATATCAGTGGCCAGTGTAGAGGGGATGCACTCCAGCACCAGCAGGCTTGCCCCCGCGTCCTGGATTTCCACCGCGTCGGCGAGAATGGATTTGGCCTCTTTGGGGGTGCGCCCCTGCACTTTGAAGCCGCCAAACTGGTTGACCGACTGTGGTGTCAGCCCCAGGTGAGCACAAACCGGTATGCCGCGCTCCACCAGCATGCTGATGCTGTCTGACAGCCAGGTACCGCCTTCCATCTTGACCATCTGTGCGCCCGCCTGCATTAATGCAGTCGCGTTCTCCATGGTCTGCTCGGGCCCGGTATAACTCATAAAGGGCATGTCTGCGATAACCAGCGAATGGGGTGCCGCGCGGCTTACGCATTCTGTGTGATAAGCCATATGGTCGGTGGTTACCGGGATCGTGCTGTCGTGCCCCTGCAGGACCATGCCCAGGGAGTCGCCCACCAGTATGGTCTCGGCACCGGCTTCACTGACGAGGCGTGCGAAGGTGGCATCATAGGCAGTGATGCAGACAAACTTTTCCCCGTTTGCCTTCATCTTGTCCAGGGTGCTGATTGTAACCTTGCCCATGGGCGACCTTTTGTAGGTTAGCCAAAAAACGTCGGATTAAAATAGTGGCGGCCGCTGCGGATATCAAGCAGGTAGTCCACCAGGTGGTCATAGTCTCTGTCGCTACCCGCGAGGTCAATCTCGCTTGCATTCACGATCAGTAGAGGGGCGCCATCGTAATATAGAAAGAACTCACTGTACACTTCGTTCAAACGCTCCAGATAGTCGCGTTCAATCGCCTGTTCGGCTGCGATTCCGCGATTTTCAATGCGCGATAACAAGACGTCGGTAGAAGCCTGCAGATAGATGACCAGGTCCGGGCGCGGTGCGTCAATGGTGAGTTGCTGGTAAACCTTTTCATACAGCTGGAATTCATCGCGCTCGAGGTTTATGCGGGCGAACAGCGGATCCTTTTCGATGAGAAAGTCAGCGACGCGCACGGGTTCGAAGATATCTGCCTGGCGCAGGTCCTGGAGCTTCTGCGCCCGTTGGAACAGGAAAAACAACTGCGTGGCGAGGGCCGCTTGCTGGCGGTTGCGATAGAACTTTTCCAGGAAGGGGTTTTGCTCAGCCTCTTCCAATAGCGTCTGGTAGTTAAACGTCGTGGCCAGGCGCTTGGTCAGCGTGGTTTTGCCCACGCCGATAGGGCCTTCCACGGCAATGTATGAGGGGGGTGTGCGCCCGTTCAGGTCGATGTTAATGGCCTCGGTCTCCCGTGTCAGGGCCTGTCTCTGCTGTCATCCCCCCGCCATCGGGCAGGGGTAAGCTGGAATGGCGTCTTTTCCAGGTCTTCTGGTGGACAGCCGCCGACTAATGTACCAAGTTCCTCGCCACCGGGCAGCATCAAATTTGCAGGTGCCACCTCCAGCAGCGGGTAGAGAACAAAGTTGCGTTGAGTCATCCTGGGGTGAGGGATAACCAGTCGCTCGTCCGCAATCTGGTCCTGCCCGTAGAGTAGAATGTCCAGGTCCAGGGTCCTTGCCCCCCAGCGCACGATACGCTCGCGCCCGTGCTGGTTCTCGATCTCCTGCAGGGCATCCAGTAGTGGGCGGGGCGCGAGGGCGGTGTGCAGTTGCACCACGCCGTTGAGGTAATCAGGTTGCTCGCCGGGGCCCACGGCCGCGCTGCGCCACGCGCTGGACACCGCGGTTACTGTTGATGAGGGTAAGTTATCCAGGGCCCGTACGGCACCTTGCAGTTGTGCCAACGGTTTCCCCAGGTTGCTACCCAGGGAAATATAAACAGTCGTCATTTTCTGGCGTTACTGCGCCGATTGCGTGGGCGTCGCCGCCTGCGTCCACCCGCGCCTTCGCCCTCTTTCTCTGCCGGGGCTGCGGACAAGCGCTCCTCCATGGGTAATGTCTGGTATTGCGTCCACCATTCCCCGAGGCCGTGGGTTTCCTCTCCTGCCTGTTCGCGCAGCAGGAGAAAGTCATAGGCGGCGCGAAAGCGTCGATGATCCACCAACTCCGCCGCCTTTTTGCCCTGTTTGCGTTGCAGGCGCAGCTGGAATTCCCAGATTTCGCGCATAGGCTGGCTGAAGCGTCGGGGTATGGCGATCTGCTGGCAGGCCTCGCCAATGGTCTGCTGTGCGGCGTTGTGCATGGCAACCATGGGCGGTTCACCCTGGTTTTCAAGGTGCGTGGCAGCGCGCCGGGCCACGGGCCACAGCAGGGCCGCGAGCAGGAAGGCGGGTGTCACCGGTTTGTCCTCGGCAATGCGCTGGTCGGTGTTGGCCATGGCCGCTCGCACCAGTGCCAGGTCGCGGTCGTCGTCGTGCAATACGTGGCTGGTTTCATCGAAAAGGTAAGGCAGCAGGTCGTGGCGCAGCAGCGCCTCCAGTGTCGCACTGGCGTGACCGGACAGGAACAGCTTGAGGAATTCATCAAACAGCCTGGCCGGTGGAATTTCGCCCAGCAGGGGGGCGCAGGCGGGTATCGCCTGGGCGGTCCGTTTCTCGATATCAAAACCCAGTTTGGCGCCGAAACGCACAACGCGCAGCATGCGCACCGGATCCTCCCGGTAGCGCTGTGCGGGGTCGCCGATAATCCGTACCAGCCTGGCCTGCAGGTCCTGCAGGCCTTTCACCTGGTCGAAAACCTCAAACTTGCCTGAGTCGTAATACAGCGCATTGACGGTGAGGTCGCGGCGCACAGCGTCCTCTTCCAGCGTGCCGTATACGTTGTCTCGTAGCAGCAACCCCTTATCTGACTGGCGTGAGTGATTGCCGCCCTTGGCAGGGCTGCGTTCATCGCCGCTCTCGTGGTGGCCGCGAAACGTGGTGACTTCGATGATCTCTCTGCCAAAGCGCACGTGCACAATACGAAAACGGCGACCGATGATGCGTGAGTTGCGAAAGAGCCCGTGAATGTCCTCCGGGGTGGCATCCGTTGCCACGTCGAAATCCTTGGGGTGTCCGCCCAACAAAAGGTCCCTGACAGCGCCGCCTACCAGGTAGGCCTGGTGGCCCTGGGAGCGCAGGCGCGACATCACCTTCAGCGCGCCGTCGCTGATGTTTTTACGTGAGATGCAGTGTTGGTCTCGGGGAATGACGTTCAAGAAGCAGTTCGCCTGTATATGTGGCTATGAAAACAGCGGGGAAGTTTATCACAGTCGCACTGCGAGGCGTTTAATGCAGGGGCAGATGAATGACGGGGAAGACAATGTCTTCCCCATCCAGGTCTCACTTCAGGAGTTATTGTTATTTCTCTGATGCTATTATTTTTATAGGCTGTATCAAAACAGAGTTTTGTTTAAATGCCCACACCGATTAGCAGTGATTAACTTATATCTTCGGGCGGTTTTTGCGGATTCTTTCTGCTCCGCCAAACCCTACTGCCGATGGATGAAATTGAAGGGGAAGAAGTCTTCCCCATCCAGGTCCATAGCGATGCATATTATTTTTATTGCCGTACCTGTTATTTTTATTGGCGGTACTCATGTAATTAATGCAGGGGCTGTGCCAGCAAGTAAAATATTTAGTAAAAACAATGAGATATAGTTTTGACGGCTTATTCGTTAGCGATCATTAGTGGTTAGTTGTTACCTTATTACCCCGGCTGAGTAACTTCCGTCGCTCAGAGTAACGCCTACCCGGACTGGGAAGAGCTCTTGCGCCGGCGCGGGTTGGCGCCCGATTTGCTGCGCGGGATCCCGAAACGCTGGCGCCTCTCCCAAAGACACTTGCGGCTGACGCCCAGCTTTTGTGCTAACTCGGTTTCACTCATAGAGTCCTGGTGCTCAAGCACAAAGCGTTGGAAGTAGTCCTCCAGTGACAGGTCTTCCTGCGGGTCGTTATTGTTGCCGCGTGTCGATGCCGGGTTGCCCTGAATGCCGTCCTGGCCGCGGATGCGGTTGATATTCACCAGTTCGAGATCAATGCCCAGGCATGCGTTGTCGATTTCGTCGCTATCAGAGAGAATCACCGCCCGCTCAATGGCGTGCTCCAGCTCGCGCACATTACCCGGCCATTGGTAGGTGGTGATTGCCTGGATGGCCCTGGGCGAAAGGTGCATTGCCCGCCTGCCCGACGTTGCCGACTGTCGCCTGAGCATGCTCTCGGCCAGGTGGAGAATGTCTTTGCCGCGCTCACGCAACGGGGGTAATGACAGGCACAGCACATTGATACGGTAGAAAAGGTCCTGGCGAAACTGGCCCTCTGCGGACAATTGTTGCAGGTTCCGATGGGTGGCGCAGATCAGGCGCACATCGACTTTGCGTGAATGCACCGAGCCGATACGCCGAATCTCACCCTCCTGTATAAAGCGCAGTAACCTCGCTTGCGCCTCCATCGGTAACTCGCCGATTTCATCCAGGAACAAGGTGCCACCGTCGGCGGCCTCAATGAGTCCCATGCGGCTGGCGTTGGCGCCGGTGAACGCTCCTTTTTCATAGCCGAACAGTTCTGACTCGATAAGCGTGTCGGGGATCGCTGCGCAGTTCACGGAGATCAGTGTTTTGTCAGCCCGCTTGCTTTGTTGGTGAACACTGCGTGCGACCAGCTCCTTACCTGTGCCGGTCTCGCCGAGTACCAGCACAGTGGACTCGGTAGGCGCCATGCGCTGGATATGGTTGCCCAGGGTTTGCATCGCCGGACAGTTGCCGATGAGCCCATTCTCGCCGCCGGTCGCATCCGCCCCCGGTGGCGACGATGTCTTGCGTTCCTGCGCTTTCGCCGTGGGGTGGTCGGCAATGATCCGTTCCACGGCACTGACCATATCACCGTGATCGAATGGCTTGGCGATATAATCGACGGCGCCCATGCGCATGGAGTCTACCGCTGAGCGCAGGCTGGCATAGCTGGTCATAATCAGTACGGGCACGTCTCCCGCTTTGCGGATAAGGTCGGTGCCCGGCGCGCCGGGAAGGCGCAGGTCGGAGATAACCAGGTCGTAGTCTCCCAGGTTGAAGTCCGCTTCCGCCTGCTGCACTGAGCCTGCCTCACTCACCTCATACCCGTTCCGTTCCAGCAGCCGGCGCAATGCGGTGCGAATCACGGATTCATCTTCGACGACGAGGACTTTCTGCATGAGTTTCCGCCAAGTGTGTAGTTACTACACAACATACCGTTACTGTAAAGATTATTCCAGTTTGAGTGCCCGGCGATGCGCTCAGGGTGTCACGGCGAATGTCTGCTCGTACTGCGTTGCGGCCAGCTCCAGGGTAAAGCGGCTTCCCGGGCGGGGGCCGGAATGCAGCGGGCTGGTTAACTGCACAGAGCCACCGAGGTCCTCCATAATGCTGTACACCATTGCCAGGCCCAGACCGGTGCCGGCGCCGGGCTCTTTGGTGGTGACGAAGGGTTCGAAAACCTGGCTGCGCAAGCCAGCGGGAATACCGCAGCCATTGTCATCCACATCGATCAGCACCCGTTCGCCCTTGGTGTACGACTGCACCTGCACATGGCCCTCCTCGTCACAGGCATCGCGGGCGTTGCCCAGCAAATTGATAAACACCTGCAACAGTCGTTGGCTGTCCGCCAGCACCAGCACCTCCCTGTCGCAATGGTTGCTGAAGCGGATCTGCCGTGCTTCCCGGTCCAGGTTCAGCAGGTGAATGGCCTCATCCACGCAGTCCGCAAGGTTGCAGGGCATCAGTTCCAGCTGTTCTGCACTGGAGCCAACGTGGGAGAAATTCACCAGTGACTCAACAATGCGGGTGACCCGCTCTGTCTGCTTTAGTATGTCCTTGGCTGTGGTGCTGACTTCATCCTTCTCTTCCGCGTATTCCAGGTTCTGTGCCAGGCAGGCGATACCGGTGATCGGGTTGCCAATTTCATGGGCGACGCCTGCGGCGAGCCGGCCGATAGAGGCCAGCCGCTCATTGTGCAGCAGCTCCTCTTCCATGCGCTCGTATGCGCTGATGTCCTCCACCAGTATGATGATGTCGCCTTCGACAGTAACTGTTTTGTGCAGGCTGACCCAGCTAGGCGCATCCTCCGGGCCGATAATTTCCGTTTTCAGTACGGCATCGCTGTTACTGGAGCGAAAGTCATCCAGCAGGTCCTGCCAGGGTCCGCTCTGCGCGGAGAGCAGTGAGCCCAGTATGTCTGCGGCGGCTACGCCAGTGATATCTTCCATGCAGCGGTTCCACATCAGCAACTCGCCATCCGCGCCCAGGGAGCAAATGCCGACGGGCAGAGTATCCAGGGTCTCCCGGTAGCGCCTGCGCAGGGCGTCCAGGTCGGCGGCCAGGCCGGTGAACTGGATATGCGGCGCGTCCAGGCTGCGCTCGATCAGGTTGATGTCCTCGGTTCCTCCGGCCTGGAAGGGAATGCATCGCTCGATGATGTTGTGCGCTACCGCTGGGCCCAGCAGGCCGGAGAGGTTCGCCTCCACTCGCCTGCGCAGACGGCGCAGCGCGTAGGGGCGTTTCTCGTCGGAGGTGAATTGCAGCTGCTGCAGGGCTGTCTGCACCTCGGCCTGTGCCGTGTTTTTACCCAGTGCGGGAGCGAGCTTTTCGGCGAATTCAGCGGCGTCCTGCAGTGGTAGGCGCTGTCTTATCGGTCTGGCCAGGTCATCCATAGAGCAGATCTCGGCGGCCACGCGCTCCTCTGCGCTGGTGCGGGTCAGCAGCGAGACCACAATGAACAGGGCCACGTTTATTGCCAGCGCAAGCATGGTCGCTATGGTCCATATGCTGTCGGAATCGCCCACCAGTGCAGTAAACAGCTGACCGATTTCAGGGACATAACCGCGTGTAGTGGGCAGCATGATGGTAAAGAACCAGAAGATCAGCCCCCCCCAGAGTCCCGCCAGCAGGCCGTGACGGTTGGCGCTGGGCCAGTGCGGGGTCGCCACCAGGCCCGGCAGGAATTGCAAGGTACCGGCGAAGGCAACAAATCCCAGTTCCACCAGGCTCTGGCGCCCGTTGAGTCCCAGGTAAAACAGGTAACCCGCGAGAATAAGAACGGCGATCAGCCCGCGACGCAACCATTTCAGGTTACGGTAAATATTCTCGTTCTGGCTCAGGCTGAGCTGCCTGGAGGGGAGTACAAGGTGGTTAAGGCACATGTTTGCCAGTGCCAGCGTCGCGACAATAATAGTGGCACTGGAAGCAGACAGCGTGGCGACAAATGCAATGCCGCTGACGGTGGGTGAGGACAGGCTGGCGGCGATGGCCAGGCCACTGTACTCCATCGGCAGGTTGTGACCCAGGTGCATGCCGGCCCAGGCCAGGGGTAGCACGGGCAGGCTCAGCAGCATCATGTACATGGGCATGCCCCAGGCCGCGCTGCGCAGGTCTTTGCTGTCGGTGTTCTCGGCAAACAGCATATGGAACACATGGGGCATGCATACCGCACCGGCGAAGAATACCATCAGCATGGTATGTACTTTGTCGATGGTCATTGTTTGCGTCATCTGCGTCCGCGCCGGTGGGTGGCTTTGCAGCCATTCCTGCAGCTTGTCCGGTCCGTCAAAGACGCCGTATACCGCGATCAGCATGAGCAGCATCAATGCACCCAGCTTGACCAGCGACTCGAATGCCATGGCGGTTACCAGTCCTGTATTTCGCTCCTGCGAGGAACGGTGACGTGTGCCGAAGAGAATCGCGAAAACTATGATGACCAGGCAGGTGAGCAAGGCCACGCCCTGGTGATGGAAGCCTTCCTCTTCCATCGATTGCGTATGGCCGGCGAGAATGTGCACGCTGTCCCCCACCGCTTGTATCTGCAGTGCCAGCATGGGCAGGAGTGCCAGGCACATGGCTACCGTGACTGCGGTGCCAACACGTGGACTGCGGAAACGGAATGTAAGCATGTCGGCGACTGATGCCAACTGATAGACACGGGACAGCCGTAGCAGCGGCAGTAACAGCATGGTTGCCAGCACAAACACCAGGCCCGCGCCGGCGTAATAAAGCAGAAAGTTGTAACCGTAGCGGTAGGCGACGTCGATTACCCCGTTACTGGCCATTGCACCGGCAAAGACGCCAAGGGAGAGGACGTATACGGCAGGGTGGTGCGTCACCCGCCGCGGGATGATTTCCCGGTCTGCCAGGTAAGCCACGGTGAACAGTACAAAGAGATAACCGGCTACAAACAGGAGTATCTGCGCCAGACTAAAGCTCATCCGGGTACCTTGAACGATGTCCCCACCAGGTGAAAACGATGATGGTGCACCAGATGACATACGGGCGGTACCAGGCGCTATAGTCGCTGGTCAGCCAGTCTCTGAGTACCGGGAAAGCGATGAGCGCGAGTACGATGCCCAGCATCAGGGTGCGATTGATATACATGGGGCGAAGGTCCGTGAGACTTGTAGGGATAGTACTTAAGGGGCGCGGGCGGGTAAAGCGCTCCCGGGTCAGGGTTGGGTCGCGATGATGCTCATCTGTCGTGGTATGGCAGTGGCGGACCAGTTTTCTGCCGCATGCCCCAGAATTTGTGAGCAATCCGTTAACTTCCCCGGTGGCGGCGGTTGTTGCAGGAATGCCAGCGCCTGGCGCAGGTTTTCCGGCGCGTCGCATTTACGCAGGGCCGGAGCGTGGTTTTGCTTGCTGAGTTTCTGCCCCTGTGCGTTGGCAATCACTGGATGATGACTATAGCGGGGCCGCTCGAGCTCCAGCAGCTGCTGCAGGTATAGTTGCCTGCACGTCGAATCAAGCAGGTCGGAGCCGCGCCAGATATGGTTCACCTGCTGGAAGGCGTCATCGACGACGACCGCCAGTTGGTAGGCATACAGGCCATCCTTTCGCCGCAGGACAAAGTCAGGCAGGGACTGGCCCAGTGCCTCGGACTGCTTGCCCTGAATGCCGTCAATGAACGTGATGCGGCAATCAGCGGGTACCTGTACGCGCAACGCGCAGGGTTCGGTAATGTCATCCTGCCGGGGCAGGCAGCGTCCTGCGCAGGCGCCTCCGGGGCCGAGCATGGCCCGGGTGCAGTCGCAACGAAACAGCCGACGCTGCGCCGCAAGTTTATCCAGCGCCTGCTGATACGCTTGCGCGCGGCTGCTCTGCCACAAAACGGCTTCATCCCAGTGCAGACCGTGCTCCAGCAGGCTGGACAGTATGCGGTCCGCCGCACCCGGTTCTTCACGGGGTGGGTCCAGGTCTTCCATGCGCAGCAGCCACTGACCACGGTTGGCGCGCGCATCAAGATAACCGGCCAGCGCAGCAATTAATGAGCCCAGGTGCAGGGCACCGGTAGGGGAGGGGGCGAAGCGGCCGCGGTAGGCGGCATCAACGTCCATGCGTGTCTGCTTTGGTTGCGATCAGAGGGGGGGCTGAGCATGTTACTAAGTAGGACGAGGCGCTAGGCGGGGCAGGGAACAGAAACCCTGTCTGCTGCAGAGCGCCTGGCCGGCGAGTGGATACCCGGCGGCCCTGGCAGTTGCTAGCCCATCTCCTGGCGTTCTTTGATTTCATCGAGTGTTTTGCAGTCGATGCAAAGGTTCGCAGTGGGGCGGGCTTCCAGGCGTTTGATGCCGATCTCCACACCACAGGCATCGCAGAAGCCGTAGTCATCCTGCTCGATGCGCTCCATGGTGGAGTCAATCTTCTTGATCAGCTTGCGCTCGCGATCACGCGTGCGCAGCTCGAGGCTGAACTCTTCCTCCTGCGTGGCACGGTCCGCGGGATCAGGGAAGTTCGCTGCCTCGTCTTTCATATGACTGACGGTGCGGTCCACTTCCTGCATCAACTCAGACTTCCAGTTTCGCAGAATGGATTTGAAATGCTCTCGCTGCTTCTCATTCATGTACTCTTCGCCCCGCTTGGGTTTATAGGGCTCAAAGTTCTTGAATTCAGTAGCTGCTTTATTGGCTGGCTTTTTTGCTGCTCTAGGCATGGTTTGGTTCCATACGGTAAAACAAACGACACAATACTCACAGTTTCATGGCAGGAGGCAAAAGTGGCCTGCGACCAAGGGCGGAGAAACTACCAGATTCATTCCCGCGATGCCACCCTTTTAAGCCGACTTCTCTCCTTCGACTGGCAGTTGTTAGAATGGTGGCTTCACACCTTTGAGTAGATTCAACATGGCAGTCGGTCAGCAGCAAAAGCGATTCGCCCGGCGGGTAGAGGAAATCCAGCCCTTTCATGTGGTTGAGGTATTGCAACGTGCCGTTGCACTGGAGGCGGCGGGTCGGGACATTGTCCATCTTGCGGCGGGCGAGCCTGACTTCGCCACGGCGGCACCCATCATTGCCGCGGGTCAGGCCTCGTTGGGTCGCGGTGAAACCTATTACTCCGGCGCAGCCGGCATCCCCGCACTGCGTGAGGCGCTGTCCAGCTTCTACGCCACCGAATACGGCCTGGATATAGCGCCGTCGCGAATTATGATCACACCCGGAGCATCCGGGGCCCTGTTGCTGATCTCCGCGCTGCTGGCCGATCCCGGCGCTGGCATGTTGATGACCGACCCCGGCTACCCCTGTAACCGGCATTTCCTGCGGCTGGTTGAAGGGGAGGGGCAGTTGGTGCCCGTGGCTGCGGATACCCACTACCAGCTCACCGAAGCACTGGTATCGCAGCACTGGCGCGACAATACGATTGGTGTGTTGGCAGCATCGCCTGCCAACCCGACCGGTACGGTACTGTCCAGGGATGAGCTTTGCGGATTGTCCCGCGCGGTCAGGTCGCGCAACGGGTTTCTGGTGGTCGACGAAATCTACCACGGCCTCAGTTACGGCACAGACACGCCTTCGGTCCTGGAGATTGACCCGGACGCTTTTGTGATCAACAGCTTTTCCAAGTATTTCGGCATGACTGGATGGAGGCTGGGCTGGCTGGTCGCGCCGGAAGAGGCCGTTGCCGAGATGGAGAAACTGGCGCAGAACCTGTTCATTTCCATGTCCACTGTGGCGCAGTACGCAGCTTTAGCCGGTTTTGAGCCGCGGACTCGCGAGATTCTCGATGAGCGCCGGGAGGTGTTTCGCCAGCGCCGCGATTTCCTGCTGCCGGCGGTGAGGGAGCTGGGGTTTACTGTGCACTGTGAGCCGCAGGGTGCCTTCTATATTTACGCCGATGCCAGCCGCTTCACCGACGACAGTCAGGCATTTTGCCTGCGCCTGCTTGAAGAACATGGCGTTGCGCTCACCCCGGGTGTGGACTTTGGCCACCACCGGGCGAATGAAACGGTGCGGTTTTCGTTCACCACCTCGATGGATCGGCTGGAAGTGGCGGTGGACCGTCTTGCCGGCGTATTGCGCACATGAGCGATTTGATAGCGGGGCGCCTGATCAGGCGGTACAAGCGTTTCCTCGCCGACGTGGAGTTGGCTGACGGCCGGCAGATCACTGTCCACTGCCCCAATACGGGTGCAATGACGGGCTGCGCCGACCCCGGCGCACGGGTATGGTTGTCCGTTTCCACGTCAAAGACGCGCAAGTACCCGCATACCTGGGAGCTGGTGGAGACCGCCAATGGCATGGCTTGTATTCACTCTGCCCGCGCCAACAAAGTCGTTCGCAGCGCGTTCGAAGCAGGACTTATCCCGGGGTTTGAAGACTATCCAGAGATTCGCAGTGAAGTAAAGTACGGTGAAAACAGCCGCGCAGACCTGCTTCTGGAAGGGCCCGCCGGGCGCGTGTTTGTTGAAGTGAAGTGCGTGACACTGTGCACTGAGAACGGCCAGGGCCTGTTTCCCGATGCGGTCAGTGATCGAGGCCGCAGGCATTTGCTGGAGCTGGCGGCCATTCGCGATGAACAGACCCGGGCGCTGATGTTCTACTGCTCCTTCCATGAGGGTGTGCAACGCGTCAGTGCAGCGGCAGAGATAGATCCGCGCTATCGCGATACCCTGGCAGAGGTCACCCGCCAGGGTGTGGAAGTGCTGGCCTGGGGTGCTGATATCTCATTAGAGGAAGTCGTGCTGGCGCGGCCGCTGCCGTTCAGTGTCGATGCGCCGGAGCCCGGCAATAATGCCTGATCTCACCATAGAGCAGCTGACCGGGCAGGATGCTTCTCACCTTGTCGCAGTAACGGGCGACCATCATCTGCAGCCACAGGCGGCAGAGGCTTTTCTTCGCCTGCAGGCACAAGCGCGCCTGGCGGGTTTCGAGCTTGCTATTGCCAGTAGTTATCGCTCTTACCAGCGCCAGCTCGCCATCTTCAATGGTAAGGCTCGCGGTGAGAGGCCGGTTCACGATGACGCGGGTGCAGCGGTGAATCTGCAGGCGCTAACCGATGCTGACAAACTTGCAGCGATCCTGCGTTTCTCGGCGCTGCCGGGCACATCTCGCCACCATTGGGGCACCGACCTCGATGTCTTCGATGCCGGGGCAGTGCCTGAGGACTATCGTCTCCAGCTGACGCCTGACGAGGTGACCGCAGGTGGCCCATTCTGTGCGCTACATGACTGGCTGGATGCGCGTATGGCAGCTGACGATAGCTGTGGTTTCTATCGTCCCTATGGTCAGGATCTGGGTGGTGTGGCGCCGGAGCGCTGGCATTTAAGTTATGCACCCCTGTCCGCCCCCTGTGACGGTCGCGTGACTGCAAATGATCTTCTTGAGCTGTGGGGAGATAGCCTGGCCCTGGGCCAGGTGATTGCCGCCAGCGTTGACGAGATTCTCGCGCGCTATGTGCGTGTTGCAGAGGGGTGGTGCCCCCGGGCTACCGGGTAGGGGGAAGATCCCGGCGCGGCTGCGCCGGGAAAAAGGGGTTACTCAGCCTCAGCTGCCCTGGCCTGCTCATGCAGGTGGCCGTAGTGATTCCAGTAGTCTTTCTCGGCTGCGGCGATAACGCGCAACGCCTCGTCGCGACCGTAGACGTGATCCACCTTGATGTTCACTTCCTTACCCGGTACCAGCTTGTAGGTTGAGAAGTAATGCTGCAGACGCTCGGTCTTGATGTTCGGCAGGTCGGCAATATCGTGTACATTGCCCCAGATATTGTCGCCTTCAAGTACCGCGATGATTTTGTCGTCGGCCTCGTCGCCGTCGATCATCTGGATGCCGCCCACAACGCGTGCCTTGAGTACAATGTCAGCGCGAGTAATGTGTCTTTCGGAAAATACGCAGATGTCCAGCGGATCGCCATCAGCTACGTCCACATCGGGGCAAAGCTTGGCCACTTCTTCCGCACAGTAAGTGCGTGGCAGGAAACCGTACAGCGCCGGGGGGCTGGAGGTGGTGCGCTGCGGGCGGTCAACCATCAGGAAGCCTGAAGACTTGTCCAGCTCATACTTGACCACGTCGTCGGGGGTCATCTCGATATAAACCTGGTAAATGTCCTCGGCTGCCTCATCGGCTTTGATGTGGAGTCCGTGCCAGGGATGCCGGCGCCAGCGATTGAAGTCGCGATTACTGTACATACTCGATCCTCTCTAATGGGTTGCTTCACTATGGAGGCGCGCATTGTACAGGGATTGATCGGTGGAATCTTCCCACCAAGGTCGAAATCGTGATGGAGGTCTCGGGTGGGCTTACTATTAAAACCGTGGCGTCGGCTACAGGGGCCTGGCGCACCTGCCGGGCGCCTACTCTGAATCGAGCGGCGCCCGGCTAGAGAATCGCCGTCAGACCTTGAATGATTTCTTGAGCTTTTTCGGCACCAGTTGATTTTTAAGCTTCACATACTGCGGCATGCCGTTCTTGTAAGGGGGATAGGCCTCACCCTGGATCAGCGGTTGCAGGTACTCACGCGCAGCATCCGTGATATTAAAGCCATCGCGGGTAATGAAGTTTCGCGGCATCATCTTTTCCACGTTGGCCACCTGATCCAGAGGTGCCTCGCCGATGCTCCAGCTGTAGCGCTTGCCCTTGCCGCGCACAATGCACGGCATGACGGAGTTCTTGCCCTGGACAGCCATTTCCACCGCCGCCTCGCCGAGGGCAAAAGCCTGGTCCACGTCCGTTTGCGAGGCGATGTGGCGCGCCGAGCGCTGCAGGTAGTCGGCAACAGCCCAGTGATACTTGTGGCCCAGCTCGTCCTTCACCATCTGTGCCAGGGTCGGCGCGAGCCCCCCCAGCTGGCTGTGGCCGAAGGCGTCTTTCAGGCCCGATTCGGCGAGGAAGGTACCATCCTTATGTTGCGTGCCCTCGGAGGCGACGATGACGCAGTAACCCTGCTTTTTCACCGTGCGCTTGACCCTGGCGATAAATTTCTCCCGGTTGAAAGCAATTTCCGGGAACAGGATGATGTGCGGCGCGTCGCCATCTTCCTGCGCGGCCAGGCCACCGGCCGCGGCAATCCATCCGGCGTGGCGGCCCATCACCTCGAGAATAAAAACCTTGGTGGAGGTTTCGCACATGGAGGCAACATCAAGGGCCGCCTCGCGGGTTGAAATGGCCACGTACTTGGCTACCGAGCCAAAGCCGGGGCTGTTGTCAGTGAAAGGCAGGTCGTTGTCAATGGTCTTGGGCACGTGGATAGCCTGTATCGGGTAGCCCATTGATTCGCTGAGCTGCGACACCTTGAGGCAGGTGTCCGCCGAGTCACCGCCGCCGTTATAGAAAAAGTAGCCGATGTTGTGCGCCTTGAAGACCTCGATCAAGCGCTCATACTCGGCGCGGTTTTCCTCGATGCTCTTCATTTTATGACGGCATGAGCCGAAGGCGCCGGAGGGTGTGGTCAGCAGCCCGTGAATCGCGCTGCGGCTTTCTTTGCTGGTGTCTATCAATTCCTCGCGCAGCGCCCCGATAATGCCGTTGCGACCGGCGTAAACCTTGCCGATTACCGATTTGTGCTTGCGGGCAGTTTCGATCACACCGCAGGCGGATGCATTGATGACAGCGGTCACGCCGCCCGACTGTGCATAAAAGGCATTCTTCTTTGACATTGGCAGTTGGTTTCCCGTTTGGCGAAGGTATGCGGTGCCCGGTTAAGGTCCGTGGAGGCGAATCATACGGTAATTTTCGGTGGGATTCTAAGGTCTGGAAATGATACCGATCAACGCTGGTAGCGATAGACGGCCGTGATACCATTGGCGGCTGATTTGAGGAGACGATTTTTGAAAGGCCATATTCATATCCTTGGGGTCTGCGGGACCTTTATGGGCGGCATTGCCCTGCTCGCCAGGGAACTGGGCTTTAAGGTGACGGGTTCTGACGCCAACGTGTACCCGCCGATGAGCGACCAGCTGCAGTCTGCAGGTATTGACCTGATGGAGGGCTATGCAGCCGAGCATTTGCAGCCGGCCCCGGACTGCGTGGTAGTGGGTAATGCCATGAGTCGCGGTAATCCGGCGGTAGAATACATGCTCAATGCCGGACTCAACTATACCTCTGGACCGCAGTGGCTGGCCGAGAATGTGCTCGCCGGCAAGTGGGTGCTGGCCGCATCCGGTACGCACGGCAAGACCACCACCAGCTCCATGCTTGCCTGGATTCTCGAATACGCGGGCATGGCGCCGGGGTTTCTCATTGGTGGTGTGCCGGCAGACTTCGGGTTGTCTGCGCGCATCGGCAATACTGACTTCTTCGTGGTGGAAGCGGATGAATATGACACGGCTTTTTTCGACAAGCGCTCCAAGTTCCTCCACTACCGCCCGCGCACACTGATTATCAACAACCTCGAATATGATCATGCAGATATTTTTCCCGATATCGCTGCGATACAGCGTCAGTTTCACCACGTGATCCGCACAGTCCCCGCGGAGGGCCTTGTCGTGCACCCGACGTCGGTGCCTGAGATCGACGCCACCCTGGCCCAGGGGTGTTGGACCCCCTGTGCGACCACCGGCATTGACCTGCCCGCGGATTGGTCGGCACGGTTGTTGGAAGCCGACGGCTCCGCATTCGCAGTGACCCCTGGCGACGACGCACCGGTTACCGTGCGCTGGCGGCATTGCGGTGGACATAATGTGGCCAATGCCATTGCGGCCATGGCGGCGGCAAGACATGTTGGTGTGTTGCCACAGGTCGCTGCTGAAGCGCTCGCCTGTTTTGGCGGAGTGAAGCGGCGCCTTGAATTGCTGGGTACGGTGAACGGCGTATCGGTATATGACGACTTCGCTCATCATCCAACCGCTATTGCGGCCACCCTGCAGGGTCTGCGCGCGCGGGCTGGCAAGGGTCGCCTCTTCGCCCTTATCGAGCCGCGCTCCAATACCATGCGCCAGGGGCAGCACCGCGATCAACTGGCGGCCTCCTGTGAAAGCGCCGACCAGGTTTACTGGTTCCAGCCGCCGAACATGGACTGGTCCCTGGAAGACGTCGCCGCGGCAAGCCCGGTGCCTGCCAGGGTGATCAGCGATATCGACGGTCTCGTCGCCGCCGTTAAAAGTGAGCTCGGCGCGGGGGACCAGGTGGTGATTATGAGTAACGGCGGTTTTGGCGGTATTCACGACAAAATGCTGTGCGCCCTGGAGACAGTCAATGAGTAGTGCGCTTTTGCCCCTGTATCAGCGCCTGGTGCTCAAGGCACCCTGGTTCTCCCTGTTCCTGGCCACGCTGGTGGTTGCCGCGTTTGCCACGCAACTCGATAAAATCAAACTGGATGCCTCGGCTGACTCGCTGATGCTGCAGGGAGACCCGGCGCTGGATGTGTTCCGTGAAGTGAGCAGTCGTTACGCTTCGGAAGATTTCCTGTTGATCACCTGGCAGCCCGCGGGAGAACTGCTGGGTGATGCATCTCTTGAGCCGCTCAAGGCCATGGCGGATGAATTACGCCAGTTGGGAGGCGTCTCGTCGGTCGTTACCGTTTGGGATGTGCCCTTACTGGAGAGTCCCCCTCTCAGCCTGTCCGATATTACCTCGGGCGAGGCATTGCCCAGCCTGGCGCAGCCCGGCATTGACCGGACACTGGCTCTGCAGGAATTTACCACCAGCCCCATCTACGCCGACCTTCTCGCTGGTCGCGACGGGTCCGTTACCGCCGTACAAATCAACCTGGATCGCGATGAGGTCTATTTTGACCTGCTGTCGCAGCGTGAGGATTTGCGTATCAAGCGCAAGCAGGAAGGCCTGGACGCTGAGGAGTCCGCGCGACTGCAGCGTGTGGAGCAGGCGTTTAAAAGCCACACTTCAGTCATGCTGGAAAGCCAGAGTAAACTGGTGAGTGAGGTTCGTGAAATAGCCGCCGCATACCAGCAGCATGCCAAGTTGTTTGTCGGCGGGGTACCGATGATCGCGGCGGATATGGTGGGCTTTGTGCGCAGTGACCTGGTGACTTTCGGCAGCGCTATTCTCGGGGTGATGATGGTGATCCTGGCGATCATTTTCCGGCGCCTGCGCTGGGTGGTGATTCCACTGGTGACTTGCAGTGCCACGGTCTTGGTGATGCTGGGGCTACTGGGAGCGCTGGACTGGCGCATGACCGTAATCTCTTCGAATTTTGTCGCTGTGTTGCTGATCATCACCCTGGCGATTTGTATTCACCTTATTGTTCGCTACCGGGAGCTGCACGCCCTGGACGAGGATGGCGACCTGTACGAGCGTGTATCGCAGACGGTGCAATTGATGGCGGTGCCCTGTTTCTATACCGGTATCACGACCATCGTGGCCTTTATGTCGCTGGTGGTGTCGGGAATTCAGCCGGTCATTGATTTCGGCTGGATGATGACGGTAGGCATCGGTGTCGCGCTGCTGTTCTCCTTTGTGCTTGTACCCTGTCTGATGCTGGTCTGGCCCGAGGGGCGGTCGCACCGCCATAGTGGCGCTGATCCTACACTGACAGCGTGGTTTGCCCGTATAACAGATCGCCGTGGGGGCACGATTATTGCCGTCACTCTGGTCGCGATCATGCTCATCCTGTTTGGTGTCAGCAGACTTCAGGTGGAAAACCGCTTTATCGACTATTTCCACGAGTCCACTGAAATCTACCAGGGCATGGAGTTGCTGGACTCCAAACTGGGCGGCACGATTCCCCTGGATATCGTGATCAGCGCTCCGGACGAGGATGCGCCATTGCCGGGGCTGGAGTCCGTGGCCTCGTCCCCTCAGCCTTTGCCCGGCGATGACTCGCTTGCAGACGATGAGTTTGCCGATGACGGCTTCTCCGACGACGGCTTCTCCGACGAGGAGTGGGGCGATGACTTCGACTCGGGCTTTGGCGGCTTCAGCGCGTCCGGTGAGGAAGATTTCAAGCCCAGCTACTGGTTCAGCCTTGCGGGTATGCGCGAGTTGGATGCCGTGCATGCCCACGTGGACTCATTGCCACAAGCGGGTAAAGTCCTGTCGCTGTCCACTGTTTTCGCTGTGGTCAAGAAGCTGATGGGCGAGGACATTGGCAGCGTTGAGCTGGCGCTGGTGCAAAAAAGCCTTCCCGAGAGCATCAAGGGCATGATGGTGGATCCTTATTTCTCCCTGGAAAACGGAGAGGCGCGCATTAACGTGCGGGTGAAGGAGACCAGCCGCAACCTGCGCCGGAATCAGTTTTTGTCAGACCTGCGCAGCCACCTGGTAGAGGAGATGGGGCTTGCTGAAGAGCGGGTGCAGTTCACGGGCATGCTGGTGCTGTACAACAACGTGCTGCAAAGCCTGTTCAAATCACAGATTCTCACGCTGGGTGCGGTGTTCCTGGCGATTCTGGTGATGTTCCTGATTCTTTTCCGTTCCCTGTCTTTGGCCTTCATCGCCCTGGCACCGAATATTCTGGCCGCCGGGCTGGTGCTTGGCGTGATGGGCCTGGTGGGAATTCCCCTGGATATCATGACTATTACTATCGCTGCGATTGTGGTCGGTATCGGTGTGGATGACTGTATTCACTACGTGCATCGCTACCTGCGTGAATTCCCTAAAGACCGGGATTACCGCGCCGCCATGTACCGCTGTCACAGTAGTATCGGCCGTGCGATGTATTACACCACGCTGACTATCGTGGTGGGTTTCTGCACGCTTACGCTGTCCAATTTCAATCCGAGTATCTATTTTGGCCTGCTAACGGTGCTGGCCATGGTGGCTGCCGTATTGGGTGCCTTGTTGTTACTGCCGCAACTCATCATCATATTCAAGCCATTGGGGCCAGAGGCCGACTGATATGCACTGCCGGGCATCCTGCGGTGCGTGTTGCATAGCGCCGTCTATTCATCAGGCTTTTTACGGTATGCCGCAGGGCAAGCCTGCGGGCATTGCCTGCGTGCACCTCGACCGCGACATGGGTTGCCAGTTGTTTGGGGACCCCCGCCGACCCGCGCTGTGTGCAGCCTTCCGGGCGGAGCCGGCAATCTGTGGAGACAACCGCGAACAGGCGCTGAGAAATATCAGTGAGCTGGAAGTGTTCAGTAACCCCGCAACCGGAATAGAATAATGGAGACGATTCCCCTGTTTCCGCTCTCCGGTGTGTTGCTACCCTATGGTCGCATGCCCTTGCAGATCTTTGAGCAACGCTACCTGGACCTGGTGCGCAGCAGCATGAAGAGCAACCAGCCTTTCGGTAATGTGTGGATTCGCCGTGGTGCCGAGGTACCCCAGAAGGGCCGCGCGGCGCCCGAGTTGGGTGATTGGGGAACCCTGGCGCGTATTGTCGACTGGGACCAGTTACCGAATGGCTTGCTGGGGATTACCATTCAGGGCGAGGGCCGCTTTGACCTGTTCGAGACGGAAGTGCAGGGCAATGGCCTGGTGCTGGGGCAGGTGGAGTATCGTGATCAACCTGTCGCCGCCGGGATGTTGCCCCAGTGGCAGTCGATGAGCGATGTGTTGCAGAGTCTGGAGACCCACCCTCACGTACAGGGTATGCAGTTGCAGGTTGATTATCAGGATGCCTGGCAGGTCGGCTGGACGCTGACCCAGTTGCTGCCGCTGGACGAGTACATCAAGTACGAGCTATTGGGCCTGGATGACATCGAGGAATTGATGGGCGAACTGGATCTTATCCTCAACCAGATCAGCGGCGAGGACTAGTCGAAGCTTGGCATCCAGCCTCCGGATTCCTTCCAGCGGTTGACGATCTCGCAGAATAGTTCCGCGGTGCGTTCGGCGTCGTACGCCGCACTGTGTGCCTCGTCGTTATTGAAGGCGATCCCCGCTTCCGCGCAGGCCTTGGCCAGTACCGTTTGACCGTAGGCCAGCCCGGACAGCGTTGCGGTATCAAAGAAGGAAAACGGGTGGAAGGGATTGCGCTTGATTTCGCAGCGCTCCACTGCTGAATTGATGAACCCCGCATCGAAGTGGGCATTGTGTCCGACCAGGATTGCGCGGCTGCAACCCTGTTCGCGAATTTCCTTGCGTACCGCGCGGAACAGGTCTGTGAGGGCGTCTTCCTCGTTAACGGCCTCGCGGAAAGGGTGCCAGGGGTTTATGCCGGTAAAGTCCAGGGCCGCTTGCTCGATGTTGGCCCCCTCGAAGGGTTTGACGTGAAAATCCAGCGTGCGATGCACCGATAGCATGCCATCTGCGTCCATGCGTACCAGGCTGGCAGCTATCTCCAGAACGGCGTCGGTGGCGGCGTTGAATCCTCCCGTTTCCACGTCGATGACCACAGGCAGGAACCCGCGGAAGCGATCACTGATCTGGTGAGGGTTGTCCTGCATCGACTCGGCCACCTCAGTTGGCCACTCGCCAGGCTATGGACTCGCCAGCGGCCAGCGGGGTGAGGTAGTCCTCTCCAAGGGGCAGCTGTTGCGGTACCGTCCAGCTCTCCCTGCGCAGGGTAATGCTGTCGCTGTTGCGCGGGAGGCGGTAAAAGTCGGCGCCAAAGTGTGAGGCAAAGCCCTCCAGCTTATCCAGTGCTCCCAGTTGCTCGAATACCTCTGCATAAAACTCGATGGCGGCGTGACCGGTGTAGATGCCAGCGCAGCCGCAGTCGGCTTCCTTACGCCCGGTCGCGTGCGGTGCAGAGTCGGTGCCCAGGAAAAACTTTGGACTGCCCGAGGTGGCCGCCTCCATCAATTCGTTCTGGTGCACATTGCGCTTGAGTATGGGCAGGCAGTAGTAGTGCGGGCGGATGCCGCCAACCAGCATGTCGTTACGGTTAAACATCAGGTGATGGGCCGTAATCGTGGCCGCCACGTGGCTGTCGGCCTCGCGCACGAATTGTACCGCATCGCGTGTGGTGATGTGCTCCAGGACTATTCGCAGCCCGGGGAAACGCTCCGCGATCGGTGCCAGGTGTCGGTCGATGAAGACTTTTTCCCGGTCGAAGATGTCGATTTCGTGATCGGTGACCTCGCCGTGAATCAACAGTGGCAGGTCTACCTCCTCCATGGCTGCCAGTACCGGGAATAAAGCATCCAGTTCCGCTACACCGGCGTCGGAGTTGGTGGTGGCACCTGCAGGATAGAGCTTTACCGCGTGAACAAACTCTGACGCTGCGGCCAGTTGTATCTCTGCCGCGTCGGTGCGATCGGTCAGGTACAGGGTCATAAGCGGTTCGAACTGCCGGGGCAGACCCGACATGGCGGCGACAATGCGATCCCGGTAAGCGGCCGCATCGGCAACAGAAACGACCGGTGGTGTCAGGTTGGGCATAACAATGACGCGATTGAAATAGCGCGCCATATCGGCGCAGGTCTGTTCCAGTGCGCTGCCATCGCGCAGGTGCACATGCCAGTCGTCGGGGCGGGTGATAGTCAGTTCGTTCACGTGGAGCCTGTAGCGGGGTGGACAAAAGAGCATGCTACCGTAAAACGCGCTGCGGGTCAGGTCTGGCGCATGGATTACAGTTGACGAGGATCGGTGAATTCCTCGCCCGCTTCCAGTAGAATGGCCGCCCTTCTCAAGCAGGATTCAATGGAGCAAGACATGGCAGATGTGAATAAAGTCGTACTGGCCTATTCCGGCGGTCTCGATACTTCGGTCATCGTGCGCTGGTTGCAGGATACGTATAACTGCGAAGTGGTGACTTTCACCGCGGATATCGGGCAGGGTGAAGAGGTGGAGCCGGCCAGAGCCAAGGCAGAAGCAATGGGCGTGAAGGAAATCTATATCGATGACCTGCGCGAGGAGTTTGTTCGCGACTACGTATTTCCCATGTTTCGCGCCAACACCGTTTACGAGGGCGAGTATTTGCTGGGCACATCCATAGCCCGCCCGCTGATCGCCAAGCGGCTGATTGAAATCGCCAATGAAACCGGCGCTGACGCCATCTCCCACGGCGCCACCGGTAAGGGCAACGACCAGGTGCGGTTTGAGCTCGGTGCCTACGCCCTTAAGCCGGGTATTCAGGTGATCGCCCCCTGGCGTGAGTGGGACCTGAATTCTCGCGAGTCACTGATGGAATATTGCGCCGAGCGCGATATCCCCGTGGACTTCGCCAACGCGAAGAAGAAATCGCCCTATTCCATGGATGCCAACCTGCTGCACATTTCCTACGAGGGAGACCTGCTTGAGGACCCCTGGGCGGAGCCTGAGGAAGAAATGTGGCGTTGGAGCGTGAGCCCTGAGGCCGCGCCGGACCAGGCGACCTACATTGAGCTGACCTTTGAGAAGGGCGACGTGGTCGCCATTGACGGTGAGGCCATGAGCCCGGCAACCGTGCTGGAAACCCTGAACAAAGTCGGTGGTGCCAACGGCATTGGTCGTGACGATATTGTCGAGAACCGTTATGTGGGTATGAAGTCACGCGGCTGCTATGAGACTCCCGGCGGCACCATTCTGCTCAAGGCGCACCGCGCCATTGAGTCGCTGACCCTGGATCGCGAGGCGACTCACCTCAAGGACGAACTGATGCCGCGTTATGCCAAACTGGTTTACAACGGCTACTGGTGGAGCCCCGAGCGTAAAATGCTGCAGGCCGCTATCGATGACTCACAGCAGGTGGTGAATGGTGTGGTCAGGCTGAAGCTGTATAAAGGCAATGTGATTGTGGCAGGGCGCAAGTCTGAAGACAGCCTGTTCGATGAGAGCATTGCGACCTTTGAAGAAGATGCCGGCGCTTATGACCAGAAGGACGCGGAGGGCTTTATCAAGCTCAATGCCCTGCGTATGCGTATCGCCGCCAACAAGGGACGTAGCTTCCTGTAAGCCCTGTGCCGACCCGGGTTGCAATCCGGGTCGGCCTGTTGACGCCATTTTCCTTATCCAGTGTCTCCGCCGCAGGCCGGCTGCTGGCCTTGCCCTCGAAAGTGCGAGGCTATTGGCCGCACAGCGGCATCTGGTACATCCTGTGCCTGCAGGATCAGCCCGGGCTGCCGTGGTCGCCGGTGAGCGGCACGAAGCGCACCGGCAATATGGAACGCTGCTCAATATCCCCGTTCTCGCCCACTTGCAGCAGTAACAGTTCCTGCACTCCGCGGTGTTCGCCCACGGGTATTACCAGCTTTCCTCCCGGCTTCAGTTGATCCAGCAATGGCTGGGGTATGTGCTCCGCCGCCGCGGTGACGATCACGCCGTCGTAGGGGGCGTGCTCTGGCCAGCCGGCGTAGCCGTCTCCGGCGCGAACCTGGACGTTGTCATAGCCCAGCTTCGCCAGCGCCGCCGCAGCGGAATCGGCCAGCTCGGTGACAATTTCAACGGAGTAGACAGCGCGCACCAGTTCGGCGAGCACTGCGGCCTGATAGCCTGAGCCTGTGCCCACTTCGAGAATAACGTCGTCGGCTCCCGGGTCCAGCAGGTCGGTCATCAGGGCGACGATAAGCGGTTGCGAGATGGTCTGCCCAGCGGCGATGGCCAGCGGCGTATTGCGGTAGGCGAGGTGTCGGTATTCGGGCAGTACGAAGGCTTCCCTGGGCACCCTCGCCATCGCGTCCATCACCCGCTCGCTCAAGGCGTCGCGCCCGGTGTAGCTCGCCGATTCGCGAACCGACTGGCGTATAGCCTCCAGCATCTGTTGTTGGTCGAAGGTGTTTTCGTTTGCGGCCATATCGTCTGCTCGCTGCCTCTTGTTGTCGACGTGGTCTGGTGCTGCGGTTGGCAACTGTAGTGTAGATCAGTTGCCGGCAGGCAGGTTGCCAGCCGGCTAGTGTGGTTCGACGCTCAGTGAAAATCCCGTGATTTCAACTGCAGGCTTTCCAGCGCCTGGGTGCAGTCCTGCAGTGCGCCGGCGACTACATGGGTCACATTGTCCACCGTTTCCACGGTGCCGGTGACCAGCAGCAGCTTTGCCGACATCAGTGCCTGGCGAAAATGGGCCTGGGTGCTTTTCCAGACAACAATATTGCTGCTGCCCGTTTCGTCTTCCAGGGTGAGAAACAGCACGCCCGAGGCGGTGCCGGGGCGCTGGCGGCAGGTGATCAGACCGGCAATACGCACAAAACGGTTATTGCTGATGCCGGCCAGGTCGGTCTGGCATACACAGCGATTGAAAGGCGGCCTGTCACGCAGCAGGCTCATGGGGTGGGCGCGCAGAGTCAGGCCAGTGGCGCGATAATCCGCGAGCACTTCTTCGGCAACAGCCGGTGCCGGTAACGCCACCCCGTCGTCGAAGTGGCGCGCGTTCTGGAACTGTTCACCCTGCAATAACGGGCGCGCCTCTTCCAGTGCCATGATCTGCCATTGGGACTGGTGACGATGTCCGGTCAGTGAGGCCAGGGCGTCGGCGTCTGCGAGGGCCTCCATGTCGCGTTTGTCCAGTTGCGCGCGCCGGCGCAGGTCGCTGACCTGGCGGAACGGCGCCTGACGACGGGCCTCGACAAGGCGTTGCGCGCCCTCCCGGCCAAGCCCCTTTACCAGGCGCAGCCCGAGCAGGATCGGGTGGCGGGTGCTGCCGGGACAATCCATCAGGCGGTGATCCCAGTCGCTCTGGTTAACGTCTATGGGTAATGCGGTGACGCCGTGGCGTTTTGCATCCTGGATGAGTTGTGACGGACTGTAAAAGCCCATGGGCTGACTGTTGAGCAGGCCGGTGAAAAAAGCCGCCGGGTGGTGGCGCTTGAGCCAGGAGGATACATAGGCCAGCAGTGCGAAGCTCGCCGAGTGGGATTCCGGAAAGCCGTAACCGGCAAAGCCCTTGATCTGGTTGAACAGGCGGCGGGCAAAGTCCTCGTCATAGCCGCGTTCGACCATGCCGCGGGTCAGTTTGTGTTCGAATTCCAGCAGTCGGCTGTGGCGGCCCCAGTTGGCGATGGCCCGGCGCAGCTGGTCCGCCTCGCCACCGGAGAACCCTGCCGCCACCATGGCCAGCTTGATCACCTGCTCCTGGAAAATGGGCACGCCCAGAGTGCTTTTCAGTACGCTCCTGATTTCCTCGCTGGGGTAGGTGACAGCCTCCTTGCCCTGTTTGCGGCGCAGGTAGGGGTGGACCATGTCGCCCTGTATGGGTCCGGGGCGGACGATGGCGATTTCTATCACCAGGTCATAGAAGCAGGCGGGTTTGAGTCGCGGCAGCATGGTCATCTGCGCCCGTGACTCAATCTGGAAGACCCCGACGGTGTCTGCCTGTTGCAGCATTTTGTAGGTGGCGGCGTCTTCCTTGGGTATATCGCTGATGCTGGCAATGGCGGGATTATAGCGGTTGACCATTTGCAGGCTCTTCCTGATGGCGGAGAGCATGCCCAGCGCGAGAATGTCGACTTTCAACAGACCCAGGGATTCGATGTCCTCCTTGTCCCACTGGATCACGGTGCGGTCGGCCATGCTGGCATTTTCTACCGGTACCAGGGTAGAGATGGGGCTGCGGGTAATCACAAAGCCGCCCACGTGTTGGGACAAGTGGCGGGGGAAACCGAGAATCTGCTGCACCAGGGAAAAGAACAGCTCGGCCTGGCGGCCGTGCCCTGCCACGCCCTGTTCCTCGAAGCGTTTGGCCAGGTCTGCGGTGCGGTCCCACCAGGCCATGGACTTGGCCAGGTCGTCGACGAACGCCTGGTCCAGCCCCAGGGCCTTGCCTACATCGCGCACTGCACTGCGTGCCCGGTAGGTGATGAGGGTGGCGGCCAGGGCGGCGCGACGGCGGCTGTACTTGCGATAGATGTACTGGATGACCTCTTCACGGCGCTCGTGCTCGAAGTCCACGTCGATATCCGGCGGTTCGTCGCGTTCTTTGGAGATGAAGCGCTCGAAGAGCAGGGATATCTGTTCCGGCGATACCTCGGTAATGCCCAGGCAGTAGCACACCACCGAGTTGGCGGCGGACCCGCGGCCCTGGCAGAGAATGCCACGTGAGCGGGCGAAGTCGACAATGTCGTACACGGTGAGAAAGTAATACTCGTAGTTGAGCTCTTCAATTAACGCCAGCTCACGTTCAATGCGTTGCTGCACCGCAGCGGGTACGCCGGCGGGCCAGCGGCGTGCACCACCTTCTGTTACCAGCTGGCGCAGGTAGCCGGTGGCGTTCTGCCCCGCAGGTACGACTTCTTCAGGGTACTCGTAGCGTAATTCATCCAGGCTGAAGTCACACCGCCGGGCAATGCGCAAAGTCTCTTCAAGCAGGGCAGGGGGGTAGAGGCCGCGTATTTTATCCAGTTTGCGCAGGTGCTGTTGACTGTTACCCAGACGCCGCCGGCCCAGCTGCTCAATGCTGGTGTTGTGGTGCAGGGCGGTGAAAACATCGTGCAACGGCTTGCGCGAGGCAATGTGCATACGCACATCCCCACAGGCGACCATGGGAAGATTGAGCTGCGCCGCTAAATTGCAGGCACGCAAAAAACGACTGGCTTCATCGTTGCCCAGCAGGTGGCTGACCCCCAGCCACACCCGGTCCTTGCACAGGCGTGCCAGTTGCCGGCCATAGGCGAGGTCGTGGTCGTCGTTGCCGCCGGGCAGCCAGATCAACAGACATCGCTTGAGGTGAAACACCACGTCTCGCAGGCTGGCCCGATACTCCCCCTTGGGGCTGCGCCGCCGGGCCATGCTGATCAGCCCGGACAGTTCACTGTAAGCAGCCCGTGATGGCACCAGCGCCACCAGGCGAATGCCTTCCTCAAGGCGGAATTCGCTGCCTACAATCAGCTGCAGCCCCGCATTCCTGGCCGCCACATGGGCCTTCACGATGCCCGACAGCGAGCACTCGTCGGTAATGGCCAGCGCGGCATAACCCAGCTGAGACGCACGTTCCACCAACTCATGGGGGTGAGACGCGCTGCGCAGGAAGCTGTAGCAGCTCAGGCAGTGAAGTTCGGCATAGTCTGGCATATACTGTATATTTATACAGTATTCCGGTTTCGTCAAATATCAGCGTGCAGTCAGTCGTCCACCGGGCTGATAACGCCCATGGCCCCGCGGCCCAGTACGTGCGTGTAGATTTCGGTTGTTTTGACGTCGGCATGGCCCAGCAGCTTTTGAATGGTGCGCAAGTCGTACCCCTTTTGCAGCAGGCGGGTGGCGAAGCTGTGCCGGAAGGTGTGGCTGCTCACCGGTTTATGTATGTTCGCCGCCAATCTGGCGCGACGGATATGCTTGCGCAGGCTGGTGTTATGCAGGTGATGGCGGCGCAAGACACCGCTGAGCGGGTCTGCGCCGATGTGGCTGGACGGAAACAGGAACTGCCATCCGGGTTCTATCGCCGCCGTGGGGTATTTGCGACTTAGCGCATGCGGCAGGTACACCTCACCAAAACCGTCTTCCAGGTCGCGCGCATGTAGCGTCGATACAGCGGCGATCTGTTCAGTTAACGCTGCCGCGAGTGATGTGGGGAGCAGAGTGGTACGGTCTTTATCGCCTTTGCCTGACCGCACGGTGATTGTGTCCAGCTCAAAGTCCAGGTCTTTTACCCGCAGCGAAAGCAGTTCATTCTGGCGCAGACCCGCGCCGTAGAGTAGTTCCACCATCAGTCGATACTTGCCATCAAGGTGCGCCAGAATCCGTTTTACCTCTTGGTGACCAAGCACAACCGGTAGCCGCTTCTTTGGTGCTGCGTGGGCAAACGACAGCGGCTGCAGCTCCCGGCCCAGGAATCGCCTGTACAGATAGATTAAGGCGTTGAGCGCGATGCGCTGCGTGGCCGGCGAACATTGCAGATCTGTTCCCAGGTGCTCCAGAAACTGTTCAATGTGTTGTTCACCAAGCACCTTGGGATGGCGCTTTTTGTGGAAAAGAATGTAACGCTTGATCCAGTGAATATAGGTTTTCTCGGTTTGATACGCGTAACCGGCACCCCGCATATGCCGCCTGACCTGATGGGTGAATCTTTGCGATTGGGGGGGAATGTGGTGCGGAATATCATTCCCTTTGTTGGATCCTTTCCTGGACATAAGAATCACCGGCTGAGGTAAGCTTGCTTGAGTAAACAGTATTCGAGTAGCGGTGCTTTTCAAGCCGGTTTTTCAGAGGAATTATCGACAGCGCTTATCCTTCAATAGTTTAACGATTTGATTTCTATTCCGTTTTCGTTGAACGGATGGCTGCGTGGTGAACGCATTTGATGAAAATGGCGTTGCGATTTTTCTCGTATAACGGTTTTTTGAATAGCGTAATTGTATAAGCTGTTGTTAGATTGGCACTAACTGGTTTGTATAGAGGTTAAATTGAAGTGATAGAGAGAAAACATGAGAATTAGTCCTATCCCAATACTAAGCTGTTAAAGCGTATGGTTATACACCCGAAATCTGGCCCAGGAGAATGGAACCTCCAGCATCTTGTTTACGCCGGAGGATACGGAGAGACCGCCGTAGCTTTGCTAAGCGATGGCAAAAGGACCGCTATGGCCCTTCGTTGGTGTGAGGGCAACGAGAATGTCAAACCCTGGCAAGGCGAGGAGACTGGCTGGTTTTTGATCCCGTATTCTTTTGCAGCCGCAATCGCTAAGTCTCTGGTTCAGATGAAGGCTGCCGGGGGAGTCCCATTCGATGAAGATGGCTTTACTGCAATGCTAGATTGGCTAATTGAAGACGAGGGTATCGAGAGTGCGCTTTGCTACTAGTGCTATGCGCATTAACAAGTCAAGGCAGCAAGGGCGCTTCGCGCCGGGACCGCTTAACAGCGGCCCCTGCTTGAAGCGTTATGCCCTTTGAGAGTAAGTCGTGATTTCTCGAGACCAAATTAAAATACTTTACGATAAGTACCTTGATCTTATAGATCTCGAGATTCGTGAGTTTGGTGTAAAGCCTACGGAAGTCCGGCATTTAATTGGAAGACTCGGAGAGTTTTTCTGTGCGTTAGAAATTAACGGAACATTGGCACACACAGCTAACCAGCATGGCTTTGACGTTGTGTCTTCATGTGGTCGTAGAATTAGTGTTAAAACTACCGCTCAGATAACCGGCTTTGTTCCTATTTCGGCATCAACACTCGATAAAGCAGATGATGTAATGATTCTACAGTTTACCGAAGGCACGCTGAATATTGTCTATTACGGAGAAATATCCAAGGCAACAGAGGCCGCAAGATTTTACGAGAGTGTAGGGAAATATGAGTTGGATATTTCTAAAGCAAGAAAATTGGCATAACAAGGTGCTGCTAGGGACTAACCTACGCTGCGCTTCGGTTTGCCCCAGAGCACGGCGTTAAGTGTCTACAGCGCCATGCCAACTTTCAGATTCAGATTTCGCTTCAATATCGCGCACAAAGGCATAATCTCTGGAGATGAGGGTCAGTACGAATTTGCTCTCCCGAATGGGAGGGTAGCTACCTTACACGCGGTCGGAGCTAGCAGGTTCTGTGAAGCAAATTCGTTTGTCATTTTGTCCGGAGGCTATTCAACCGAGAAAGAGGCCTTAGATTATGGCTTTAGGCTAAAGGACGCCGTCCTATGTTACGGGACAGTATTTAGGATCGGAGTGGACGTTGGAAAAGATAAAGCTAGCGGGTTTGTATCGAACTATGTAAAGGACAAGGTGTTTGATGAACATGGGGTAGTGATGATCGACGACGTCCATGGTGTAACTGCATACAGTGAAGAGTATCCGACTACTTGTTCATCAATATTTACAACGGGGCTGGTAAATGTTCGTAACGCTGAATTCTTCACAGGTAAGCTAATAGATCTGATAAGTGAATCTTACGCACTGAGCGAACAGCTAAAACTGGCAATGGAATTAATGACCTCGTCATTTTTTGAATCATCATCTAGAGCAAGATTCTTGACCCTGGTGCTGGCGGCGGAGTCGATTTTATCGCCAGAGGATAGGTCTACTGAGGTGCACAGTGTTGTTGATGAGCTTCGAAACGTAGCCAAGTCAGCCAATCTATCAGATCAAGAAAAACGCTCGATCCTCGGTACATTGAACTGGCTTTACAAGGATTCGATATCTCAAAGCCTTAGGAAAATGGCTTTGGTTCATTTGCCAAACAAAACCTATCAGGATCTCCCATCACACAAGTTTATTCAGAAGTGCTACGAGGCGAGAAGCAAACTGGTCCATTCGGGTACGGTTGATGAAGAAAAACACAATATTGGAACGCTGGCAGCAAATCTAGAGGTGTACCTGAAAGATATGCTAACCGAAATGGCGGCCGCATGAGGACAACACTTAACAAGTCAAGGCAGCAAGGGCGCATCGCGCCGGGACGCGGTAAACCGCGCCCCTGCTTGAAGCGTTACGCGTTCCCTCCGAATCGCGCATGAAATTTGAAATCATTGGCAATATCGAGAATGAAGAGACCTTCGCTTCAGGTTCTGGTATCAGGGAGTTGCCGCGACTACGGAAGGCCTATGGCACGGGTCGCTGGCGTAAGAGAAAGGGCGAAGCTACGGTAAAGTTCGAAGATGGAACTACTGTACTGGTAGAGTTACACTGGTATGAGGCTACAGGAATTGGCCGCAAGGAACACAAGATCAAGAGAATCTTAGAGTAAGATATGAGAAATTCTAAGTTAGTGATTTGTATAGAAAATTCAGATTATCCGGCTTCGTTGGAGAAGAGGAAACTCTATGAGTTACTTCCTGACCCTGTGGCTGAAAAAATTGGCCAAGTTCGGATCATTGATGAGTCCGGCGAAGATTACCTCTATCCATCCTCGCTTTTTGTTGAAGCTAATCTCCCCAAAGCAGTTCAAAGCGCCGTCATTGAGGCCGCGTAACAAGGCCAGGCAGTTCGCTCCCGGACGCGCTTTCAGCGCGCTCGCTGCTGGCGGCGTTAAGGGGAGCTGAAGTGAGCGTCTTCATCCATACGTTTATGCAGTACACGTATTATTTCAATGCTGTGGGTATCAGAGTCCCGGAAGAAAATTACGTGGCTGCCCTGAGGAAATTTTCTGTAGCCCGCTCTAATGCCTTCGGCTCTCGTTGCGATTTCGGGAGTATCCGAAAGACGACCAAACGCATCGAACAATTCACTGATATAGGCGTCACGCTGCGGCTGTCCCCAATGCTGCGAGGTGTATTCTGCTATTTTTCTCAGATCAGCATCTGCTGCGGCCGAAAGTCGGAATTTTTTCACCCGTGTTAATCCAGGCTTTCCATAAACTCTTCGAGGCTATACTCCACAAAGCCGCTCTGCTCGCCTTCAATCAGGGCGGCGCGCAGTCGCTGTACCCGCGATTCATGCTCTTCCAAAAGCCGCAATCCGGCCCGAACGACTTCGCTGGCGCTTCCATAGCGGCCGTCTTCGACCTGCTCTGCTATGAAGGTCTCAAAATGGTTTCCGATCGTTACGCTAGTATTTCGAGGCATGGTTATCACCCTGTATTACATATTGGTACATCGTGCCCCGCTCCCCTTAACAAGTCAAGGCAGCAAGGGCGCCTCGCGCCGGGACAGCCTAACGGCCGCCCCGTTAATGGCTACCCACTTGCCATGCAATCTATAATGGTATATTTTTTATACCATGCATAAGGTCCAGTATGACCCAAAGAAAAGCCTCTCAAATCTCAAGAAACATGGGATAGATTTTAAGCAGGCTCAAATCCTTTGGGATGACCCCAACCTACTGGAAGTGAACGCAAGATCTGATGATGAGCCGAGGTCATTGATAATCGCTCGTCTCAATGAAAATTATTGGTCTGCCGTTGTTACTTACCGAGATGACGAAATTCGAATTATCTCGGTCAGGCGATCGCGTGCAGCCGAGGTGGAGCTTTATGAAAGCTAAAGATTTCGACAAGAAATTCGACCAAGGAAAAGACGATATTATCGAAGACCTTGATCTGTCTACTGCAAAGCGACCGAATCAGACGCCTAGGAGAGTTAATGTAGATTTTCCTGAATGGATGATTGTGTCTCTCGACAAGGAAGCTGCCAGGCTCGGCGTTACGCGCCAGTCTATTATCAAAGTTTGGTTGGCAGAACGTCTTGAACGCCCCGCCCTTAACAAGTAAAGGCTAGGGACGGTTTCACCGCCGCAGCTTTAGGCGTTATGTGACCGACTGCTAGAAGAGACACGAATGTTAGAAATTGTGGCTGGGCTAATCCACGTATTACTTATTCCAGGTCTTTTTCTGGGCCTCTTGGTCGGTGGACTTCTGGGTTGGTCTTACTGCTTCTTCTTAGCGCCACAGATAGATATCCTCATAGTATTGGAATCGTCCCTTGCCGGCGGAATTTTGGGGACAATAGTTCAGTACACCATATTCAAGAGAGACTAGCGCATGATTAAGGCTATCCGCCACATAACAAGTCAGGGCTGCAAGGTGCATTCGGCGCAGGACGCGCGCCTCAGCCTTGGGCGTTATGCAGTCTAAGTATTGATATACTAAATATGATATATATACGATTTAATATATGTGGTCGATATTTGAACATCGGCGACTGGATAAGCAGTTGGCCAAGGCGCCAATCGAGGTCCAGAAGCGCTACGAGAAATGGAAGGATGTGGTAGAGATTTCCGGTCCTGCTGGGCTGAAGCTCGTCCGCGGCTTTCGAGACGAGGCGCTTCGAGGCGATTGGAAAGGCTATCGTTCTTCACGTCTTAATCAACAGTATCGGGTGATTTATCAGACTGAAGGAGATCGACTCAAAGTTTATGTACTAGAGGTCACTCCTCACGACTATAGGAGGAAATCCTAATGAGCGAATTCAGAAAAGCAAAATCCCGCGTCCGGATATCTCCCGGAGAATCCGTTCGCATTATGCGTGAGCTACAAGAGCTCAGCCAGAATCAACTAGCGGAAGCGGCTGGTATTCCCCAATCTACAATCTCTGCCATCGAACGAGAGCGAGTAAATCTTGGGGTGGAGCGTGCAAAGGTTCTGGCCAGAGCGCTAAAGTGCCACCCAGCAGTGCTTGTATTTCCTGGTTGGGATGTCAGTGCTGAATCCGCAGCATAACAAGCCAAAGAAGCAATGGCGCGTCGCGCCGGGACAGACTTACGCTTGCCCCTGCTTGAAGCGTTAGGTACTTTAGACATGGTTCTAGAAATTTCGTCTCTAGCGTTTTTTGGGTCAGTTTTTGCTGCTGGCATTTACGCTTGGTGGGGTGGCAAATCCATAGCGGGACTTCTAATGGCAATTGGTACCCTACCAGCGCTACTGGGGCCCTATCTTTTGCTTCTGTTACCCCATGGAGGCTTATCTGAGACGAGGGACGGTTTTTTTCAGGCTTCCGAATCTTATATGTTCGTCGCGCGAGCGATAAGTTATGTCTCGCAAACTGGTGCCGTTCTGTCTGGTTTTGCAATAATGTACTTAGTCTGGAGGTACGTGCAACTTGTGCAGAATCGCACCTAGCAGTTACAAGAAATTGGGGCCGCCGTACCAGCGGCCCATGTTGTAGGCGTTAAGTGTTCACAGATCGACAAAAGAAAGAGGACCACCTTTGCAGCCTTGAATGATGCACGTTCTTCTAGCTTGTGTTGCGGAAATAGGCGCTCTTCTAGCTCTAGCATTTGGAGTGGACATTAAAGCTCTAGCCGACAAAATCGGCACGATAGCCATAATTGTTCTAGTTGTGCTTGTCGTCGTGGAATATCTCAGGCGAAGGAGGAAATTCAAATGAAATCAGGCTCTATTCATGACTCAGACTACTTAACAGGTACAAGTAATTGGGACCGGTGTACCGCGGGCCCATGTTGTACGCCTTATGGCACATTGCCGCAAGGTGGATGCAAGTATGTTTAGAGGTCAGGGTCCTGGAAAGCCCCAGGTGAAGTCTTTGCTTGGCGCGTTGACCGTTGTGGTTTTGGTCATGCTCGGGTCACTGGCATCCCCTGTGTTCGGTTATTTTTTCGCTTTGTCAGCGCTCGTGATGATCATCGTCGCAATGCACATGGAGTCTATTTGGCCAACACAATCGAGAAGGGAAAACTCGTTGGTATTCTCATTATTCTGGGGGCTAGTAATAGGAGCGATTGTACCTTTTCTCGTGACGACCTTTCTCGATGGTGGAATATCGGCAGCCTATGAAATTTTCACCTGACAGCTATAACAAGGCGGTCAATCGGACGCCAAAAGCGTACCGCTTTTGGTTTCCTCCACTGGCGCTTCGGCACCGGTTACCATCAGCGTTAGGTTTCTAGGTGACTAATTTTAAAATTAGAAACGTTTCTCAGAATGACTTTAAACGAATTGTTGAACTGAATTCTAGTGAAGTCGAAAATACCAGTGAGATGGATCTAGAAAAAGTCACTGATCTCGACGCTTTGGCTGTTTATCACAAAGCCATAGTTATTGATGGTGAAGTCGAGGGGTTTCTGCTAGCAATCCCATCTGGCAGAAACTACGTCAATGAAAACTATTCTTGGTTCAGTTCTAGATATGAGCAGTTTCATTACATAGATAGGATTGTTGTCAGCAGTAGCTGCTACGGTAAAGGTTTAGGTTCTGCGCTATATTCAGACTTATTCTCTTTCTCGAAATCGCGTGTTAATACTATTGCGTGCGAGTATAACTTAGAGCCACTAAACACAGCGTCCAAGGCATTGCATTTAAAATATGGGTTTACAGAAGTCGGGCGCCATTTTGTTAGTAATGAGAAATTGGTTTCTCTGCAGGTGAAAGAAACCTGACAAGCGCATCAACCTGGAACGCCATTCCGCTGGTCGCTCCCTGTCGTCCGGTTACGCGGACGTTAGGTTCGCATTTAGCACCTCAGGCCGGAGTAGCTACACGATGATTGAAGTAAGGATTCTGTTGACTGTATCAACTATCGCGATTTACACGCTTACTGTAATCGCAATAGTCGCACATGGTTGGAACTGGCCTCTTATCGCTATCAATGATCTACTTGCTCTGAACTGGCGATCGCAGTTTGATTTTGATTTCATCATCCATCTGTTGCTTCTGGGCTCTTGGGTCGTTTGGCGTGAGGGGGGGAATTCAAGAGCGTATTTGTTTGGGTTTCTGAGTGTCGTTATGGGTGGAATGTTCAGCTTTCCATATATTATCTACGCCACGTTTCAAGCTAGTGGTAAACCTCGAGAATTGCTACTGGGTGTTCATGGATAGCGGCAAACCTGACAAAATGGCTAGTTCCACTCTTCTCGGTCGTCGGACTGCGCTACCGCACAGTCGTTTACCAAGGCGTTAATGGGCACTACAACGACTATGTATGCATGGAAATCTACAGATCCGCTGTGGAAAAATGTGATTTCTGCGAATCTGCTCCATTGTCATAATTACCAGGGCGCTGCTTATAACCACAAAACGTTTCCGCGGAAACGCGGCGCACCCTTTTTGGCCGTCGCGTTGTCGGCAATGCCTCGCCGTCTCCGACATCGCGCTCCATTAACCAGTAGGAACAATCGGGATCGCCGTAGCGGCGGCCCGTGTTGTAAGCGTTGAATGTCTAAGTTGAGCACTGTGCCTACTGCTAAAGAAAGGGAGGAGTTGGGGAAGCTACCCAGAGCGAAGCGTATCCACTTCATACTCCTGGTCGTACTGATCTGTATCGCAAGCCTTGCGTTTCTCTTTCCCAACGATATTCCGCCGTTAGCGATGGCCCTTGTCGGCGTGAGTACCTGTATTGTTGGCGTGTCCGCGATGAGCTTGCAGTATTTTCAGCGATGCCCTCGCTGCAGCACCCGCATGTCTAGAGGGCAGGCGGTTTGCGCAAGTTGTGGTCTAGAATACTATGCACCCGAAACGAGTAAGCAAGAAAAGGGGTTGGGCATGTGAGCCACTTAACAAGTCAAGCCGGTACAGCGCCTTCTTCGCAGGACGCGCTTACAGCGCGCCTCTGCTTGAAGCGTTATGTGGCATGACGCGGACTCATTACAAGATGCTTGAAGCGCTTGAAAGAGATCTTGTCTCTCCTGAAATAAGAAATGACCGAGCGCGAATGACTGAGCTGCTCGCTGATGATTTCGAAGAGTACGGAAGCTCGGGCAGAGTATTCTACAAATCTGATGTTCTCTCTGCTCCAGATTTTGGAGCAGCCTATGATCTATCCGACTTCACCTTTACAGATCTTGCCGAGGGAGTGGTTTTAGTAAAGTATAAGGCTGTTGTTTCTAATCAGGAGAGTCTACGGAGCTCTATCTGGGTGAAGGCCAGCAGCTCGTGGCAGCTTTTACACCACCAGGCAACTGTGGTTCCAAGTGCCACTTAGCAAGCCGTGGCAGTGCGGGCGCTCCGCGTGTAGGACTCAGCACTACGTGCCTCGCCTCTGCGCTAGGCGATAGGTGAAAAGGTGTGTCGAAAGAATCGCTACTAATATTTCTGGCCGATGCGATTTTAATCGTACACTTTTTTATTGTCCTTTTCGTGGTTTTTGGGCTGGTAGCTATTTATTTAGGGTATTTTTTAGAGTGGAACTGGGTTAGAAATCGAGTCTTCCGAATACTCCACTTAGTTTCAATCGGTATTGTTGTTGTTCAGTCATGGGTTGGGGTTATTTGTCCTTTAACGGTTTGGGAAATGAAGTTAAGAGCTGAAGCTGAGGCAGAAACATATTCGGGTTCGCTTATTCAGCATTGGTTGCAAAGCTTGCTTTACTATAGTGCTCCGGAATGGGTTTTCATTGTATTGTATACAGGCTTTGGTAGTTTGGTTGTGGCTAGTTGGTTTGTAGTGCGTCCCAAAATTCGTACGAGGTGATATGCATCAATCACATAGAAAGCAGTTGCACTGGACTCCACAAACCGCCGCTTTTTGCTTGTGCAAGAAAAAAGTGCCAATTTTCTCCGCCAGTGAGCTGGGCGTTAGGTGTAATCAATTATGGCAAACGAACCATCTGACCTGAAACCCGAGAGCTGGCATCGGTACTTTGCGATTGAAAGCAACAATCTTGCCTGGGGTCTGGTGTCTAACCCCTCAAGAACACCGGACGAAACGGTAAGAATGGTCGATGCAGCACATGCTGCCTCATTTCATTGGGGCGTTGTGGGTAATGAACTCAACTTCATGCGAGCCAAAACTCTACTGGCCGAAGTACATGCACTGGCAGGTTCCGGACGGCTAGCGCTTGGGCTCGCCGAAGAGATACGTGAGTATTTCCTCGCCCGCCCGACGGAAGATTGGGAACTCGCGTTCGTGCATACGGTTCATGCACATGCTTCGTATGTTGCCGGGGAATCAGAAAAGCATCACGCTAGCTATCGAACTGCCGAACAAGCGATAGACAATATCTCCGATGAAGAAGACAGACGAATCGTCCTTGGAACGTTTGATCAAGTACCGAAACCCGGAGGGGTCGATGGCGCTTAACAGGAGGTGTAGCGAGCCCTACCTGTCTCTTTTCTGAGTGCGCAGAAAAGCCGTCAGCCACGGTCGGACGCTTAACGCGGCGTTAATTTTTTTTAGCAACGGTGCTATTTGAATATTTGGGGGAATACTATGTACAAAAAGGGAAGGTGCCTTTGTGGAAAGGTAACGTATCAACTAGAAAAATCACCTCTTTTCGTTCAAGCCTGCCATTGCTCACTTTGTCAGCGCATCACGGGAACAGCATTCAATTTAATAATGGTTATTGAAGATAAGGAATTTACGATTTTATCTGGAGATATAACAACTTTCGAATTTAAAGGTGGCAGTGGCGCACTATACGATATTTATTCATGCAGGTGTTGCGGCAACGGGTTGTGGGGAAAACCAAGAGAGTCAGTCAAAGATATTACTTTTGTCCGGTCTGGAACGCTGGAAATTACCAAAGACATAAGGCCGCTCGCACATATATTTACTGAGTTCAAACAAGACTGGGTTTTGTTACCAGAAGATACCCCTCAGTTTGAAGGCATGTATGATCTTGAAAGTACGTGGCCAGCAGAGAGCAGGAAGAGGCTAGAAGCGACATAACAGTTAGTGTAGTTTATGCCTGTCATCTCCGGTGTTCGGCCTCTACTCACAGCCATTACCGAAAAAGGCGTTATCTGTGCGTCACCTACATGCCACAGAATAAGGGAGTTTGATGACTGATTACTTTGGATCTTGTTTGTGTGGCACTGCGAAGTTTGAGGTGCAAGGGGAGTTCGACAGCTTTTACCTGTGTCACTGTCAGCATTGCCAAAAAGATACCGGGTCTGCTCATGCGGCTAACTTATTTTCGCAGTCAGCTAGATTGACCTGGTTGGCGGGTGCCGATTCTGTGACCACCTTTACGCTTCCAGGTACTCGCCATAGAAAAAGTTTCTGTAAGTTTTGTGGTTCAGCATTGCCAGGCACTCATAGCGCAGGTCTGCTCGTTATTCCCGCAGGGTGTTTGGACACGGAATTCTCTATGTTGCCAACAGCTCACATCTTTACATCTAGCAAAGCTTGTTGGGATAGAGAGTTAGGGGTATTGCCAGAGTTCGAGGGTTTGCCGGATTGAGATACCATCAGATAACAAATCAACGCTCGCGGGTTTGGCAATGCTTTTATCTTCTGAGCAAAAGCAAGCTCAGAAGCCGCCAGTTTCAGCTCACCAGTGTTTGAGAGGCTATGCATCTACTTATACTTATCGCCAGGCGCAGCGATGCATAACAAGAAGTTGAAGTGCGCTCCGCTTCTCTATAGCGGGCGCATACCCCGTGCGCACCGGATGGCAGGGTGTTAAGCTTCTCGCCATGCTCTACACTCTCTGCTACCCCACGCTTTCCGATAAAGATCATGAATTTATCCGTTCTTTCAGGCGCGAGCACGACCTTCCATTTCGTGATGTCGTCGATCACCACTTCACCGTCGTGTTTGGGATTTCCGATTTTCCCGAAGATACGTATTCAGAGCATGTTCGAACTATTCTGCAAGATCAGAAAAGCATCGATTTCGTTTGCCGCTATGCCGCTTTAGGAGATGACTCCGATTCAGATGATTTTTATGTTTTCCTGACACCCGATGAGGGGCTTAGTGATATTTGTCGACTTCACGACAAGCTTTATAGCGGAAAGTTGAAACAGTTTCATCGCATTGAAATACCCTATATTCCACATATTGGTATTGCCACCATGCCCGATGCCAGGAGGATTCAGTTTCTTTGCGATGAGTTAAATGCCAGTTCATTCAGTATCGGTGGGACGCTGGAGAGCGCTACGATCTGTGCGTATGACGGTACACAGGTTGTGGATCTTGAGCGCATCGAGTTTGAAACTTAACAAGGACGGGCACCTCCGCGCACTGGACTCGCAAAACGCAGCACAGCTCCGTCGCCAGTACCGGGTGCGTTATGTTCACAGGCCACCATCGCAATGAATATCAAGATTTCTGAAGAGGCCCATCTGGAGCAGTTGTCCAATACAGACGCTGAAGAAATTTACGGTCTTATCGAAACTGATCGTGAAATGCTTGAGAAGTAGCTGTATTGGGCGTCTTTGGTTAAGGATGTTGTTTCAACCAGGAATTAGATCGAAGACAGGATCGCCAGCAAAAAGTTTGGCTCATCCTGGTATAAGATTACGCTCAACGGACAAGTTTGCGGAGTTTCGGCGTAAAATCAGTAGTCGATGAAGGACAGTATGCCGAAATTCCCCCTTGTCGCATACGTTATGCACCCGGAGGATAAATGGAGCTTAACCAGGTAACTTTACCCGTTAAGAACATGGAAGACGCAGTCCAGTTTTACCTCACACTGGGTTTCACACAAATCGTGGATACGCCGCATTATGCTCGTTTCAGCTGCCCGGACGGCGATTCCACGTTTTCTCTTTCGCTGGAATACGGTGAATTTGAAAATCATTCTGTTATCTACTTCGAGCACGAGATGCTGGAAGAGCTTTGTAATAGCCTGACCCAGAAAGGTATCAGTTTTGAACAACAGCCGACTGAAGAGCCCTATTTATGGAAAGAAGCGATAATCAAAGATCCATCTGGCAACAAAATTAAATTGTATTGGGCTGGAGAAAATCGGCTAAGCCCTCCGTGGAAAGTTGACAAACGCGCATAACAAATCGCTGTAGTCCTTTCCTTTGGTCACCGCGGTGAAAGTGTATGGGTTGCTTCGTACTTTAGCCCGCGCGTTCGCGCCCCACAGCTAGTCGTTATAGCCCGACAGCAGCTTGCGGCGACGGGGGCATGTGTAGCCCAGTTGCGTAATCTTGGGTCGAGAATTGCAACCCCGGGATGCTCAGCCAATTTGAATTTGAACAATTGAGTATCCGCTGTGATACTGGGAAAAGCTTCGTAACGGTTACTGAATACGCCTAATCAAACAGTCATCAGTGTGCATAAGGAACGATTTAGTAGATGCACATGCGATCTATCCAGCACATGCGGATTGACCAAAGTGCGCGCCAGGCGCCGTCTTTGAGGAAGTTATGTCAGGGATCACTAAAACTCCGAGTCCACCATATTATGCAGTGATTTTCAGCTCTGTCCGCACGGATGGTGATCATGGATACGGTGCTATGGCCGAAAGAATGGTTGAATTGGCAGCCCAGCAGGAGGGGTTTCTTGGTGTCGAGTCAGCCCGTGAGGATATCGGTATCACCGTTTCGTACTGGGCGAGCGAGGAGGCGATCAGGAACTGGAAGCGAAATGCTGAGCACCTCGAAGCCCAGCGCCTTGGCCATAAAGCCTGGTATTCCGAATTCAGGGTCCGCGTCGCAAAGGTAGAGCGGGATTACGGCATTTAGCCAGCCAATCAGACTCGTTGGAGGCCGTCCACCGGATGGCTCCTAGTCGCCTCTGGTTACAGTGTTAATCGTATTCGATGATACGCTAGAAGTAGGATTCTGAAGTAGATTCAGTCTTGGCGCTAATGAAGGAAAATAGAATTTCATACTACTTGTCAGGCAATGCGCTGTGGTGCGGGCGAGTATAGAAGATCATTTTATGGGTAAGCGCAGAATAGTGTTAAAGCGTAACGGCGCTTTAGTTGCCAGCGATTCTCACGTTGGATTTTTGTTAGTCTCTTCAAGAATCCGGCTTTTCCATCCATAGAGGCTATTGGAGAATTATCATGAATACGCTATTTAAGGCAGTGTTGCTGCTATCCTTCTTATCAACTGGCCTTATCCAGTCCGTACATGCGTCAGAAGAGGCGAAAGTTGAAGACTACATGCCAAGTCTGATTACCAAAACGCCTCTTGAAGGGCGTTTGCTTGCTATAAAAATGGTGAGAAAAACCATAGGGACTATTCAACGAGATCCTGAAATCAAGCAAACGGTTAGAAAGGAATATGAAGATGATCCGCAATTATTGATGTATGCAGCAGAATTGGTCGCTATAGAGTTTAGAACTATTGCGATTGCCAATAAGTATTGGCGATAAATCGGGCCACGCTAGGTCTCTTGGGTTTCTTTGGTGCGTTGCTATCGAAAAACCGGTCTATGTAGACATCTTCCGGGTTGCTCTCAAAAGGTTATGCGCATACGCACTGTAGAGCATTAAACAAGTAAGCGGGGACACAGGTTGCGGGCCGCAGCATGAAGCGTTCTGTCACCTCGCAGCGCCGCATTAGCATTCTGAGGGGGCCTTTGAAGGTGAATCGAATTCAGGATAAAGATACTCGATATTTTCTTACTATTGATCGTTATTCAATGAAAGTCGTCGGCCATAGCTTTGAACAGAAGCAATACCTCAACAAAGGGCGTCAGACGGACCACGACACTCATCGTCTATTTATCACTAAAGGGCAGTATCAAAAGTTTGTCGAGCGTTGTGTCCAGCAGCGAATTAACTCCACGGCAACACAACAATCGCCCTGGTTTGCTCCAGTTCGCCAGGCACTCATGGGAAGCACGTGCAGCGCCCCGTGGCGAGGTGTTAAGTGGCAGACGAGTTCCACTATTTTAGTCCAGTGAGATTATTGTGATATTAGGAAAGCTGTTAGAGATTTGGCGATATCCGGTGAAAAGCATGGGAGGCGAGAGCTTGAATTCTGCCGTAGTCAACAGCAGTGGCCTTGCTGGAGATCGTTGCTGGGCAGTCCTCAATGGTGAGACCAGGGAGATTTGCCTCGCCAAGCGTTGGCCAGACTTACTAAACTACCGGGCAGAACTTCTTGCAGGTGAAGATTTACAGTCTAGCGGGTTCTCCGATGAGGTGCCTGATGTCCATATCCACTGCCCAGGCGGGAAAGTGATAGCAGGACGAGAGTCTAATGCCGAGGCTTTTTTGTCGTCGGAGATGGGCAAACAAGTTTGTCTGTCTCCACTGGTCCATCCCAGTGATAAGGACCACTATCGCCTTGCGAAAGCACGTACTGATGAATCTATGGCAATGGAGATGCAGTTGCTTGAAGGGGAAGCATTTCCTGATATTTCAAGTACCCCGGATGAATTGATGAATGCACTAGCCGAATGTGTCACGCCACCGGGGACTTACGTCGACGCTTATCCGCTGCATATGGTGACGACAAATTCCCTTCAGTATCTTTCCGAGTTGGGCAAAGTCGATGCAGTGAAGGGGCGGTTCAGGCCCAATTTGTTGATTGAACCATCGAAGAAATTTGCGGAACTGACAGAAAATTCCTGGTTGGATTGCCGGGTGCAAGTGGGTGAGGCGGTATTGCGTATTCATAGCCGTACTGTGCGTTGCAGTATGCCCTCGCGGGAACAACAATGGTGCGGTATCAAAGCTGAGGCGAAAATGGCCAGAGCCATGGTCGATCATTGTGATCGTCACCTGGGGGTCAACGTGATGGTTGAGAAGGGTGGAGTCATATCTGCTGGCGACGAACTGGCGTTGCTTTAATAGTTATTGGAAGAGGGTCATTCGATGCCTAATCAGCCGCTCAATCCCAACACCTTGTTCAAGATGCGTGGATTTCACCAGGTGGTCACTAGCACTGGGACCAAGGCGATTCATATTGCCGGGCAAGGTGCTTATGATCATGAGATGAATTTGGTTGGTGTTGGGGATTACCGTGCACAAACCATTAAGGCCTTTCAGAACCTGGTATTAGCTCTTGAGTCGGCTGGAGCAACCCCCGCAGATGTGGTTAGCAGTCATATGTTTGTTAAGGGCCTCTGCCCTGAAGTAACAGGGCAATTCATTGAAGCTATGAATGTGGCGCTAGATGGTAAGCCGTTTCCAGCAAATGCTTCCAGTTTGATTGGCGTGGAAGCATTGGGCGATCCGGAGATGTTAGTGGAAATATCAGCAGTGGCAGTGCTTGATGACAACACATAATAAGAATGGACAACGGTTGCTATGGACCCCTGCGTTGAGCGTTTGAAGCTCGAACGGGGAAAGAGGTGAGCTAGCTGAAAGGGCCACCGGGTTAGCGTCCAAATGTTGAGTTGTCACCGAACATGTTCACATCCTGGCCAGAAAGGAATCAGTCTTATCGCCCGGCTGTGGTAATTGAATTAGTTGCCGCACACCTGAGGTTGGGCATCCGGCAATGCCTTGCGGTCGGTCCGCTATAAACTGCTTCCGGCGGTCAGCGTCTTCAAGTGGGCAGTTGAATGTAGGCGTTGAAGCGCATTTGGAGGATTGAAAGCAATACTGGTCCAGGTAAGACGCAACAACGGTGAAGCAGAATCTGTGGCCCTGGGTGTGCCATACGGTTCTTATAGCCAACTGTTCTATCATTCCTAGGCTTATAACTGGAAAACGTCTCCGCGGAGATTTCGGGCAAGATCGATCTCTGCCATTGGCTCGATAATCGGGGTAGGTGGGCTGCGTGAGCGTGCTGCAGGGGATGGGTGCCAATCTACATTAACCAGGTAGAGTTGCGTATGGCGAGCTGCAGCAAGAACCTCAGGGGTCAGGCGTTCTCAGCATGGATATCAGCGGGTTTCCAGAAGCTTTTGATCCAGAGCTGGTGGGTATGCCTGGGGGACCTAATGAAATACAGTGTTTGGTGTCGCGCAGCCTGGAACCTTGATGTGCATTCGATATAGAGTGTCCTTGTAAGCAATACGCTGGTGGCCAAGGTGCCTAACAAGTCAGTCAACTACCCGCCCACAAAGCCAGACGTGCTATAACGCGCCAGGTATTGAAGCGATAATTAGTCTTACCGCATTTGTATGCGGACAGGAGCTCAGCTTAAATGACAACACGACGAGAGTTTATAGCTGGCGCAGTTGCCGCAGCTGGCATGGCAGCGTTAAGCCCGGCAATTGCTGCCTCGCAAAAATCAGCTATCGATAGACATTTCGGCGCCTTGATGCATGGCATTGGCCTCAATCTGGAAGAAACAGGCGGCACTATAATGTTCAACGGTAGTGAGCCATTGTTTCCTAGCGCGACACCATTGGCAACTGCATTTGCGTTACCGGCGATGGCTTGTGGCGCCGGCGCGGCGATCAACTGGCGACAGCGCGGTGGCGCCGGGCAAAATATCAGCATCGACATCGAGCAGGCTGCCCATGGCGTGTTCCCCGAGATGACCGCGAACCCATCTCTTAACGGTGGTCCCTATCCTGGTTTTTATACCGACAATCCAATCGAACAGAGTCATGCTTACGATACACGCGACGGGCGCCATATCTATGTGGCATCGGTTTATCCGCACCAGATCAAAGCGTGGTTGAAGTTTCTGGATTGTGATCGAAACAGTGAAAGCGTGCGCGCTGCGATTAGCCAGTGGGATGCCCAGGCACTTGAGGATGCCGCGAACGCTGTCGGGTTAACAGCCTGTGTCGCGCGCACGCCAGAAGAGTGGCTCGCTCATCCGCAAGGTCGCTTACTATCGCAAACGCCACTCATAGAGATACGCAAGCTTGGCGATAGCCCTGTGGAGCCATTAGGTTCCGGCAGTCGACCACTCTCGGGTGTCCGTGTATTGGCCGCTACTCACGCGATTGCCGGTCCTACTGTTGGGCGTTGTCTGTCACAGCACGGTGCGGACGTATTGCAGTTTAATAAGCCTGACGACTTCGAACACGAGTGGGTCTATCTCGATGCGAATGTCGGGTCGCGCTCAACCATTCTTGATCTGAATGTCGATAAGCAGCATGCAAAGGCGCACGAATTACTACGTGATGCCGATATCTTTGTTGATAATTATCGAGGCCGCTCTCTGGGCAAATTCGGTTTTCTACCAGAGGACCTCGCCAAAGAGAGGCCTGGCATCATTGTTGTCACTATTCGTTGTTACGGTTGGGATGGCCCCTGGGCTATGCGAGGCGGTTTCGATATGCTCGGCTGTGCGGCTTCGGGGTTGACCATGCTTGAAGCGATTGACGGAAAGCCGCAATTACCATCAACGCTACTTATCAACGATCATGTCGCGGGTTATCTCGGTGCTGCTGGCGCGATGGCTGCGGTCTCCCGCCGTGCGCGGGAAGGTGGTAGCTATCATGTGTCGGTCAGCCTTACCCGCGCAGCGATGTGGTATCAAGGTCTGGGCATGATGAACAAGAAAGCGCTGTTGCAGGAGTTTGGCGATAAACCTCATCGGCTGCCTGCCCCCGATATGATTACGCGGCAAACGCCATTTGGCGAGGTACAACGCCTTGCGCCAGCGGTAAAGCTATCAGCAACCCCTGCGTATTGGGAGGATCCGATCCTTGTCCACAAGGGATCCAGCACGGCTGAGTGGCGGCAGTCGTAATCGTTTGGCAATCCAGAATATGGTCTACCCGTTACCTACTTTACCTATTTGGAAAATTCCAGGACTCTGTCCTTAGCGTTGCTCCATTCGTAGCGCTCAAGATAATGGGTCACTAGAAGTATTAGGAAGCCAAGGTGGCATCTTCACAGCGTGACAGGATACGTTACCGCTATCCACTGTATGCGGCCTCGGGCGCTTATAGAGAGCATCCGCCCTCATCGCATTTATGTGTACCTGTATCGTGAACAGGATCGGGCTCACCAGAGTGGTCTACTGCCTGGGTTTCTTCTTCCAGCAAGCGACCAATAAAACTGCCCACCTGCATGTCGCTCATTCGGCCAAACTGATTAAGTCTCACCCGGCCTTGCTTATCCAATACGATAAGCGTTGGCGTCCCCTGCATTTGATAAGCTTCCATTGTGTGAGGAACAGAGCCCGTAGCTGATGGCCTGTCAATCGCTACCGGAAACGGTATGCGGTACTCATGGATAAAAGCCGCTAATGCTGCTTGTGTCATTACTTCATGGTGCTCAAAGACGGTATGCAGGCCAATAACTTGAACATGCTCCTGTCGATAGAGTTCGTAAATGGCGCTTGCTTGAGGTATGCCATGCGTGACGCAGCCCGGGCATAGCATCTGAAAGGCATGAATTACCACAACCTTCCCCCTCAACTCAGACAAGGTAAGAGGCCTGGCTGTATTGAGCCAGGCTGCTGCATTCAGAGGTGGTGCTAAAGAATGACGTTGTGGGTTTTTCATGTTTCCTGCTCTGGTTTTATTGCGATTGGGAGTGTTAGAAATTCTGTGTCAATCCACTAATCTCTATATGAGAGGATTGACCTAT